>NC_011047.1 GCF_000026205.1 Candidatus Phytoplasma mali
ATATATATATAACTTAGACCATGGCGCGCACATCGTTATTAAGCTTCTCAAAAGAAAAACAAAAGAGGGAGGGCTCTGCTTGGGTTTTCGAAAAGCGGGGCGCACCTCCCTTTATTATTTAGTTTACAAAAAAAATAGCAAAATAATCTCATTAATCTTTTTTTTAAATCATTATATATATAAAGAAATTGCAAGATAATTTTTAAATATTATATATATTATTAACATAAATAAATAACTAATTATAATTATTTTTTTTAAGTAAATAATATTTATTTATCTATTTTTAAAAAAAATATGTTAAAATATAATAAATTATTTATTTAAAATATTTTTTAAAAAAATATGTTAAAATATAATTGAAAGCATAAAGATAAGTATAAAAAAAATAAGATTATCATTATTTTTATGCCTTAAATAAAATATTTTATCAATAAAAATTAGAAAGAAAAAAATTGAAAAAAAAATAAATTTAAAAAAAATAAAAAAATAAATAAAAATTACTACTATTTATTTTTATTTAACATAATTTGTATATTATTAATTTTTTTTATCTTAAATTCAATAAATAAAACAGAAAAAAAAGAAATAAATGAAATAATTGATTTAAAAGAAAATGATTCAGAAAATTATAATGATTTACAAACTAAAATTGATAATTTAAATAAAAATTTAAGTCTAAAAGAACAAGAAAAAGAACAACAAATAACCAAATCAGAGCAAGATAAAAAAGATTTACAAACTAAAATTGATAATTTAAATCAAAATTTAAGTCTAAAAGAACAAGAAAAAGAACAACAAATAACCAAATCAGAGCAAGATAAAAAAGATTTACAAACTAAAATTGATAATTTAAATCAAAATTTAAGCCTAAAAGAACAAGAAAAAGAACAACAAATAAAAATTTTAGAACAAGATAAAAAAGATTTACAAACTAAAATAAATAATTTAAATATTGAAAAAGAACAACAAATAACTAATTCAGAACAAGATAAAAAAGATTTACAAGCTAAAATTGATAATTTAAATCAAAATTTAAGTCTAAAAGAACAAGAAAAAACCACACAAATAAAAATTTTAGAACAAGATAAAAAAGATTTACAAGCTAAAATAAATAATTTAAATATTGAAAAAGAACAACAAATAACCAAATCAGAACAAGATAAAAAAGATTTACAAGCTAAAATTGATAATTTAAATCAAGAATTACAAAACTTACAATTAAAAGCTACAGAAATGATAACCCAAACACAAACATATAATAACGAATTACAAACTAAAATAGATATTTTAACTCAAGAAAAAGAACAATTATTAAAAAATTTAAATGAAATACAAAAAAATTCTAGTAATAATGAATCATCACCTTACAATTTACAACAATCAATAGAAAACTTTGTAAAATCAACAACAAATCAGTTTTAATAATAAATTTAAAACTTACTAAAATAATTATTAATTATTATTCTTTATTTATGAAAAATAAAATATATTTTACTCAAAAAGAGAAAAAAGTTTAAAAAAGGGATTATAATAATAATGATAGTTTTAAAAAAACATATAATTTTATATAAAAAGTATCTATTATTTGTTTCTATCAATTTTAAAAATAATAATCATAGTATAAATATAAATAATTTTTAAAACTAACTTAAAATATATAAAAAATAATATAAATAAATTCATTATTATATTATTTTTTATCTAAATAATGGAAATTTTTAAAATAAAATAAAATTCTTAAACAAACTAATAAATTAAATGAGTTAGTAGTCAAATTGGGAAATAAATTTAACAACATAATAATCAAAAAAATAGAATATTTATTTTGTAAATTTAATTTTTCTTTAATAGTATCAAAATATAAATAATAACCATTAAAAGTTTTAGAAATAGTTTGAAAAACAATCATTAATAATAAAAATAAAAATATTTTATAACGTTTATCGAAATTATTAATATTTTTATTATTTGAAAAAGATAAAAATAAATAAGAAAAACAAGGAATAAAAAAATTTGTTAAAGAATTTAAAAATATCCACTGAAATTGAGAAAAATCACTTTTATAACCAAATGTCGCAAATAATTGATAAGAACCGGGTAAAATGTTAACAAAAAAACAAATCATAGAATAAATAATTATACCTAAAAAACTATATCTAAATTCTAAAATAATTACCATCAACATTAAAGGTATACCTGAAATTATAAAAAATTTAATATGAAAAAATGGTACCATAATGTTAGATAAAAATATGTGTTTTGAAAATATTTCTAAAACAAAAGATGAAGTTATTAAAAGAGAAACTATGATTATTTTACGTAAATTTATTAATTTCATTTTCAAAATAAATTTTATTATAACCCCCCAATATTTCTAATATATATATACATATATATATAAATAAAAATTAATTATTAATAACTCCAAATTCTTCATTCTTTTTATATAAAAATTCTTTCCCTTTTAAAGTTACAAATATATAATTACCTTTAAATCTAATATATTTTTTTTCAAATAAAAAATTAAGACATTTTTTATAAAAATTTAAAGACCACTTTAAATCTAAGGGAATTATTTCAGTATCGATTTTTTTTTGTTTTTTATTATGATTTTGAATATGCATTAATAAACTAATTGAAAAAAAAATCTTTTTTTGAAAACGATATTTAAATATTTTAGAAATAATTCCGTTGTTAGGTGCAAAAAAAAGCACTAATAAGAACAAAACTAAAGTAATGAAGGATGTTAAACCAGATAATGGTAAATCTGTTAAAATAGATAAACAATAACCAATATGAGCACTTAAAAAAGCTAATAATATTGATAATAAAACGCTATGAAATAAATTTTTAGCAAATAAAAGAGCAGTTGCAGCTGGTCCTATCATTAAAGCAATTACCAAAATAGAACCAACAGCATCAAAAGAAACTACCGTTGTTAAAGAAACCAAAGTAATTAAAGCATAATTAATTAAACCTACAGAAAAACCTAAAGAAGATGCCAAAGCTTTATCAAAACTTGCAATTTTTAATTCTTTATAAAAAACTAATACAAAAATAATATTTAAAAATAAAACTACTAAAATATTAAAAATCCTTGGTAAAGTTACTAAATTAGGGTCGCCTAGAAGTGCGGCATCAACATCCACATGCGCTTCTTTAATTCCAGTGATATTAAGGCCGATAATAATAACCGCAATAGAAAATAAAAAAGAAAAAGCAATTCCAATTGAAGCATCTTCATTAACTTTTTTATTACTACTCAATAACTCTGATAAATAAGCAGTCAAAAGGCCTGTCAATGTGGCTCCTATAATAAGTAACGGCGAAGATAAATCCTTTGTATATAAAACCGACCCAACAATTCCCAATAAAACACTATGACTAATTGCATCCACTAACATAGATTTTTTTTTCAAAATTAAAAAACTACCTAAAATAGAACAAGCAATAGAAGTGGAAACAATAGCAAAATAAGGATATATCAGTATTATATTAAACATATTTTTTTATATTCTCCCTTCTATTAATTCTTTGACTAATTTTTTTCCTTTAATACTAAAATGAATTTTGTTTTCTTTTAAAATTAAATAACCTTGCTCAAAAAATAAAGGATTAATTTTTTCAATATTTAAATTATTTAAATCATTTTTATTTGTATAAAAATGAATTAATTTTTTAAAAATAATAATCTTCTTTTTATAATGGTAATGTCTGTAATTGTTTTTAATAATACCATTTTGAGGAGCTAAAAGTAAAGATAAAAAAACAAAAATACTTAAAATTAAAGTAATAGCAGGTCCGGTTGGTATAGTGGATTCATTAATTTTAAAAGAACTAATTAAAACACCTAAAATACTGGCAATAATAGAACAAAAACCAGCAATTAAAAAATTTAAAGATAAGCGATTACTCCAATTTCTAGCAATTAATCCGGGAGCAATAATTAAAGAACTAATTAAAATTACTCCTACAATTTGTAAACCAATAATTACTACCAAAATAGTTAAAGAATTGATTATAAAATTCATTATTTTGGGTTTAATTCCTATTATTGTAGCATATTCTTCATTAAAAATAAATAATTTAAGTTCTTTCCAAAAAAGAGTAATAATAAAAAATACTACTATAAAAATAATTATAATTATTTTAAGTTGTTGATGTGATATTGAGGCTGCTTGACCTAAAAAAAACTTATCTAAACGAGAAATTTTAGTATCAGGAGCGTGAATTTGAGCATATGATAAAAGTACCTTACCTAAACCAAAAAAAGAAGATAAAAGTAAAGTTAAAATAGCGTCATATTTAATTTTTTTGGTATACTTTTTAATTATTTCGATCAAAAATAAAACTAAAAAAGAAGCAATAAAGGCACCTAAAAATAAATATTTATCATCAAATTCATTTGTAATTAAATAAACTATGACAATTCCAGGAATACAGGAATGCGATAAAGCATCACCAACTAAAGCTTGCTTTTTTAAAACTAAAAATACCCCTAAAAAACCAGCAGTTATAGCCAAACAAGAAGTTCCTAAAAGTATTTTTAATATATATATCCATCCATCATCTATAGAATTCATTTCATAAACCTACTTCAGTTACTTTTCTTTGAAATTTATTATCAGCATAAGTTTTTTTAATATTTTCTTCGTTAAAATTTTCAGCAATAGTTCCACTAGCTATTTTTTGTAAATTAATTAAAGTTACATGATCAAAATAAACAGGGACTGTATCTAAATCATGATGAACTACAATTAATGTTTTCCCTTGTTTTTGAAGAGACTTTAAAACTTCAATAATAGATTTTTCTGTTTTAATATCTACACCTTGAAAAGGTTCATCCATTAAATAAATATCACCTTCTTGTGCTAAAGCTCGAGCTAAAAATATTCTTTGCTGTTGACCACCTGAAAGTTCAGATATTTGACGATCTTTTAAAGTAGTCATTGAAACTTTTTCCAGACAATCTAAAGCAATGGCTTTATCTTTTTTACCAGGTCTTTGGAACCACCCTAAATGGCCATAACGCCCCATTAAAACAACATCTAAGACAGTTGTGGGAAAATTCCAATCTACCGAATTTCTTTGTGGAACATAAGAAATTTTTTTATAAACTTGTTTATAAGATTGACCGTTGAATAATATCTTTCCCGATATTTTAGGAATTATATTTAACATAGTTTTCAATAAAGTTGATTTTCCAGCACCATTTGGCCCTATAATAGCCATTAAAACACCTTGTGGTACTTCTAAATCAATATCCCATAAAACTGGTTTTGATTCATAAGCAACAGTTAAATCTTTAATATCAATGAAATTTTGTTTCATATTGATTAATTTTTCCTTTCTTATAAAAAAATATTATATTTTTACAATAAATTTTCATTTTTTGCTTAAATATTTGAAAATAATATTTATATTATGTTGAAATGTTTCTATGTAATCATTTTTATCATTTAAAGAATCTGAATATAAAAGATTTTCTTTATCGTCTGTAGTGGGATGGACTATTTTAACCCATTCTAATGATGATTCTTTGAGAGATTTAATAGTATTTTCAGGAACAGAACTTTCAGTAAAAATAGCTTTAACACTATTAGCTTTAATAATAGGAATCAATTCTAAAATCCGACCCGAGCTAACTTCATCTTGAGTAGAAATTCCTTGTATAGGTTCTAATTTAAATATTTTTTTATTTTCTGTTTGTATTTTTGATCCACCATCTTGTATTTTATTTAAAAAATCACATAAATAAGAAAAGGCATCATGAGCTGTAATTAAATAAACTTCTGATTGACCAAAATTTGTGTCAGTAATTTGTTGAATAATATCTTCTTTTAATTTTTTTAATTTTTCATAATAAATATTAAAATTACGATCTATTTGAACTTCAATTTTTGATTTATCTTGAGGTTTAATAATTTTTTTAATTTCTTTTTTTAAACCTTCGCAAACTATTTGCCATAAATCAACATTAAACCAAATATGCGGATCAGGATAGTCACTTTTACCACGTATTATGTCCTGATTATTGTTAGATGTTAAATATTCACCTGCTGAAAAAAACTCACATGCATGATTTTCACTTTGACATAAAGTTTGAAAAGCTTTTTGCATTTGCGCTTCTAAATGAAGACCATTAGTAACCATTAAATCAGCACTTATAATATGCCTTAAATCACTTGGTTTAGCTTGATAATTATGTGGATCAACTCCAGTTGTCATTAAAGTTTTAACCTCAAAATAATCATCATTTGTTTCATTTAATTTAATCCCTTGGGTTAACTGTTGAGATAAATTACCTAACATAGTAGTAGTAGCAACTATCTTTTTAGAAGATTTAAAATCATCAGCCTTCAAAATCTTTAAAAAAGTTAAAATACTTAAAAATACCAATAAAAAAGTACTTAATAATAAAATGCTAATGAAGTAAATTTTTTTTTTTTTTAATTCCATTTGATTATTACCAATTCCTCCTTTTTATATTTTATTTTTTATCAATTGAAAATAATGAAAAAAATTTAAAATAAATTTTTATTTTTATTAGGTTTTAATTTTAAAATTATCATATAATTTCAAATATTTTAAATTTTTATATTTAATTATTCTAAACTCATTTCAAATAATGACAATTAATATCAATAAAAAAATAAAAATTTGAAATAAAAATCATCAAAGTGTAATTAAATTTTAAATATAATGAAAAAAATAAATATTATCTAATATTATTATTATAACTGATATTTAATGTAACTAGTATTTAAAAAAATAATTAAAATATATTTTTTTTCGTAAAATTAAATTTTTTTAATTAAATAATTTCAAACACATTATATAACAATATTAATCAATATTTCAATGTTTAAATTTTTTATTTAATTTAATTTTTATATAAAAAATCGATACTTATTGAAGTTTTTTTATTTTTTAATGATGGAATTTTATTTTAAGATTACAAAAAATTAAAAAAACAATGGAGAATTAATTATTATATTAATTTCAATTTTTTTAAAAATAAAATAATTATTGATAACTGATATTTAAAAAATAAAGATCAATTAATAAATTTTATAATTGTATTTTTTTATTCTTTCAATAAGGATAGTTGAAAAAAAATAAAGCCAAATTTTCTAGATAATCAACCTATCACAAACATTTTTATTATTATCAAAAATGAAATATAAATAAAAAATTAATCAAAAACACGTCATTAAACAAAAATACAATACCCTTTTATAAGAGTATTAATTATTAAAGAAATTTATTTATTTTTTTACATATAAAAAAAATCAAATTTTATTTAAAAACTTAGATTTTTTTTATATGTAATTGAATTTTATACCATATTTTCTTAAATGATAAAATATTATAAAAGAGTGAGAAACTTCAAAAAATTGGTATATTTATAAAGATTTAAACTTTGTCATATAAAATTAACATTTCCAAAAATCTGATCTTAGATAATAAATTTTTTATGCTAATTTTCTTTCATAATTTTTATAATGATATTTATATATTTTTAATATATATATATATTTGGTAAACGTTTAAATATAATTTCTGTGCACCTTTTTTTCCTACATGAGGATGATATATTCCAGGATTTTTATAGCATAATCACAAATTTTTAAGTGTAAAACAAAATGTTCTAATAAATTGCCATAAAATAAATTATAAGATTTTTGATATTCGAAAAAAACTTTTTCAACATATTGGGAATTTCGATAAACTTCTCGCTTCGTATTCAAATATATGATGAATATCTAAACCTTCATGAGAACTTTTAATGATAGAATTATCTTCTTCAAAATCATGATCTAAAAAATAATCACCTTTCTACTTGGCCATATTTGTGTGGTAAAAAACACAGTTGGATCATATGCGGTGGACCAGAAAATGGAACCACTAAAAACACAAAAATAAAATAAAAAATCGTTTATTAAATTTAATTGAATAATCACTAAAAAAAATATTTTGTCAAATTTTTTATTAAAGAATTTTTTAAGTTTAAAAATTAGTGATAATAGGTTATTTAAAAAAAATGACTCTCATTTCGAGAGCCATCCAGAGAGGATCCATTTAAATATTTTTTTTATTAATATTTTTAATATTTTTTTGATTGATTTTGGTTTTGGATTTTTTTCTTTTAATTTTTCATAATACCTTATACTAATCGGAAAATAATTATGAGAATTAATCGTTTTATTAAAATCATTTTCTAAAAAACGGAAAACCCCTAATAATTGAAATAATTTTACATAGTAACACCAAAAACTGGCGTACAATTCACAAACATAATATATTATCAATATACAAAACATAATAACTAAAAAATAAATTAATATATGCATAATTTGATTATAAATCGAGGTTTTATATATAGAAGGATCACGAAGAAAAACTGGAATTAACCATATTATAATTGTAACTAAAACAGTCCAAAATTTTAATTGAGATAATTTTCTTAAAAAATAATTTTTTCCCCAAGGTAATTCTGTACCATATGTATCTAATTTATAAAATTTGTTCCCTCTCCCTTTGCTAGGAACATCTGGCAACGATTCATAAAAATCAATATTATTTAAGGTTTTGGCTTTATTAGGATCTTTATAAATAAATATTGTTCCTCGTATTATTTTAAAACAAATATAAGAATATACTCCTATTAGTATAAAGCATGAAATAAAAATAAAAATCCCAAATATTATTTTGTTTTTCATAAAATCAACATGACTGCTTTTTAATTCTAGTAAAGTAATAAACAACATCGAACTTAAAATTAAAAAAGCGATGATATCTTTAATTATTTGTTTGTATTGAATAATAATAACCTCCCTTCTTTATATATTTTTTATAATTCAAAAATATTTTTTTAAAATAAGAAACGGAAACCTTTAGTAAGAGTGTCATAAACACCGTAACCAATATCTTGAACTGTATTAACGGTTGCACCAACACCTTTAATGACTGAAACGGTGCCTCTACCAATATTATCTGCGAAATCTAAAGGATCTTTTACTTTTTTATAATTATCTTGATTAAAAAGGTTTTTACCTACCTCTTTAAAAACGTTAACTGGATAATTATTTGCTTTATTTATAGTTTTACTAAATTCAAAAAATCCTCTGGCTAAATCACGAGCTACTGGAACATCGTCCACGAAATCGGTCACATTCATTATAACATCTTCAAAATTGCTAATATATGAACTGGCAATTTCTAAAGCGGCAGGATTATTTTTTTCGAAAATATCAACTACTAAATCTGCTAATTTTTCACTTACAACCCCAGCAGCACCAGTAATTAAAAAATTACCGAAAGATAACTTATTAATAGTTTTTTTAGATACTTTTTCAGCAATCTTTTTCATAATTTTTTCAATAGTTATTTTTTTGTTTTTAATATTTTTAACACTTGGCACTTTATCTGACGCTTTATCTATTATAGCGGAAGCAAATTTTACTGCAAGATTACCTTTAGCATGTCTTGCTTTTGAAATATCATGATGTTGTAATACATTCACATCTTCTCTTATTTTCCAAAAACAATACATATGGGGTGAACCATTACCTAACCATCTTAAATCCACAAAATCATAATTGCGATCTCTTTTATTTCTAGTACCACCATCAAAATAAACAGCTAGAATGTCTTCTTCATCCTTAATAGACCAATAAATAGACCCTTCTTTTGTAGCATTATATGATGAAATATTGCTGACAGAACCATTAAAATTAGGATTAATATGGGTTTTAATCTAATTTAGAACTGTATTTTCATCAGCATCAGATTCTAACATGACGTGAATAATTTCTGTTTGTCTAATAGTTCTTTCGGAAAATTCATTCTCACGCAACCCAAAAATTTGATTATTAAAAACCAATAATAAAAAAATAGTGATTCATAAAATAATTTTTTGAAAAAAAAGCAAATTTATTTTTTAACATCATATAATGAATATAAAACCTCAAATTATTTTTTTATATTTCATAAAACTATGTAAATAATTAAAATAAAATTTAATAAATAATATAATTTAGATAGTAAATTCCTTCTTAATTGTTTGATAGTTTAAAATTATATGATATAATTCCAATTTAAAAGTTATCCATTTTTTGTGTTCATTTTTTGGTTCCTTGTTATCATTTGTGAGAGAAAAATAGAACCGTTAGAAGTACCAAAAGAAAAAATTATTTATTAAATTTAACTATATGATAAACAAAAAAAATATTTTGTCAAATTTTTTAAAAATAATTTAGTTTTAATAAAAATTTGAAAAAATATTTTTTTTTAGTTATTATTCAATTAAATTTAATAAACAATTTTTTTTATTTATTTTTGTGTTTTTTAGTAGTTCCATTTTTTTGGTCCACTGCAATATGTTAATAATAATATTGTCTCGATATCTGTTAATTTTTCATTATCTTGATATTTATTTAAAATTTTTTGAATATCTTCGAAATGTTTTTGTAAATTATACAATCTTTGATAAATAAATAAGATTAATAACATCAATTTTATCAAAGTTATTAATCTTATTTCCTCAAGTAATATCAAAAAATCAAAAATTATCTATTATTTAAAATATCCGTTAAATTTTTTTAAAGTTCCAAATATTATTTGCGTTCTCTAAATAGTCCTGCATAATACATTAATTCTAAAATACGAATAAAAATATAAATAAGGGTGATTTGAAAACCTAAAGCCACTTGCCATTCGTATTCTTTGGAAATATTCTGTTGAATAATTTGTTCGGCATATTTAAAATCCATCGCTAAACTCAAAGTACCGATTATAATAGCAAAAATAGAAACGAATGCACCTAAAAATGGGTTCATTTGCTTAATACTATAACCACTGTAAACCCTAGAAAAAAGGATTATTAAGTCGAATAGAACAATCATAAACATCGATATCATAATAAAAATAACAAACTTTTTAGTAACTTTAATAATATTATTGTAAAAAGCTAAATTCATTAATATAAAAAGAATTGAAACACTTAGAAGATCGATAGCTACCAACATTAAAACATTATCATAAACGATATTTAATAAACAAAATAAAACACCAAAAAACATGCCTTCAAAAATAGAATATGTCATCGCTACATATTTAACCATTTGAACAGGCAAAAACCTAGAACCTATAATTAATATAAAAGAAATGATTGGTAAAACAAACAAAATTAAAATAATAGAAACTTTACGATCATTTAACGCAGTTATTTTAGCAGGTTGCACAGTTAAACCACCATTAAAAAGAAAAAAAGTAATGATAGTTGTTGCAATAGTAACTAATAAAAGCGTGATAGTTTTTAAAGCAATACTTTTTCTCGAAACATTATTTTTAGATATGGAAATACTTTTTTTTGTATTAACACTATTTAAAACATCATTTAAAATTATGTTTTTATTCATTTTAAAACTCCTTTTAAAATTATTTTTTATGATTTATTAAGATTAAATTTTTTTTAATTTTTAAAATTATATTATTTGATTTTTTAGTTTATATTTATTTATAAAAATTATATATATTATACATAAAAAAATTAAATTTTAATTTAGATAATATTAATATAAGAATTATTTTTTTGATTTTGGCTAAAAAAATATAAATATATAAAATAAACAATATAATAAGATTATTTATTTAAAACAATATCTTTTTTAATCCTCCTATTTTTTATGTTTAATTTAATTATATTTTTGATGATACATCATTATATCTGATATCTAATCAATTTGTGTTGTTATTACTATTAAATCATTTTTATTGAAATAATAAAAAATATAATTATTACTATAATTATAACAATTTATTAATAAATTGTTAATTTGTTTGATTTAAATATTAAACAATATAATTGCTTTATTTTTAAAAAAATTAAAAATTAATATTTTTTTTAAATTTATTTATCACTATTGATAATTTTTTTAATAAATTTATATACAAATATTATAAAATTTAAAAATAAAATAATACCAATGAAAAATTTCACTAAAGTTAGTTTATCACTGAATAAATCTTGAAATTTTTTCAATACTTGATTCAATATCGTATCATTAGTAGTTTTATCTCTCATATTTTCAATGGGTTGTTCATTAAATGTTGAAGTATGTTGTTGATCATTTCCATAAATTAAATATTGAAGTTCATTAAATACCTCTCGACCATAATCATTAATCATTTTTTTTCTAAAATCATTTTCATTATTTATAGAAATATTATAAGGATATTTTTCTTTTATTATTTTTTGATTTTCCTGATTATTTCTTTGACTACTAACAATACTAACTGTTTTTAACGTTGAACCTTCCCATAAAACTTCACTTGGTTTTGTTAAATAATATAATTCTAATTCATTATTAGGTTGTTTAAATTTAATTATCAAAATTGGTTTTCTTATATTATCTCCTTTTAAAAAAACTTGCAGAAAAATACTAGTAGGTTTAAATTCATGAAATTTTTTCGTTTCCAAATATTTCAAAGGTTTAGAAAAAATTAACTCTTTATCATCTGTTAAATCAGTATATTTTAAATCGATTAATTTAAGTTCTTCTTGAGCTTTAATAAATTGATTAAAAACCAATATTAACGCTAAAAATATCAATAAAAAAAACTTAACAAATAATTTAACTCGGATCATTTAACATATCTTTTCCCTTTCTAAAACAAAAAAAATTTAATATTAATCATAGAAAAAAATATTTTAAAACTACTCAATAAAAACTTTTTTATAATGATTTATAAAACATTTAAATTAATTTATAAATAATTAATGTCAAAATCATAAAAATAGTCAGACCTAATAAAAATTTCACTAAAATTTGATAATCACCAAAAAAATCAGAAAACTTAAAATTAATTAAGTTTTGCTCGAATTTTCAATTTTATCTAAAATTGCGGTATCTTTAGAAACTACCATTGAATAAGCAGTTTTTAAATCTGATATTTGAATTTTATCGCGTAATTTTGGTTTTCTATAATTTTCTGAAATTTTAGGGTCAACAATTTTACGATTTTTAGCAAAAATATTGACAGCTGTTTTTAAAATATTTTCTAAAGTACGATTTGATTTTAAAAAACTATTTTCACCTTGATAATCATCTAAAGCCACATTAATTACTTTGAATAAATAATTTTTCGCTTCATCACTATAAGGATTTTTACGACGATTAATCATAAATTTTAAGAATTCCTCACGTTCTTTACGCTCAAATGGTTTTACTTCAATGTTATAAGTGAAACGTGATTTAATTGCTTCTTCTAATTGGTCAATATGATTTGTGGCCCCAATTACGAAAACTGGTTTATTAGGATTATTATCAATTGAAGTCATTTCAGTTTTAAAAGCATTCACAACATTAGCAACTTCAGCATTAGCTTCAAGATTGTTAATATTAACGAAAATGGTTTCACATTCATCTAAGAAAATGATGGCACCACCTTTTTGTTCAGCTAATTCACGAGCTTTATCAAATAAATCTTTTACCATTTGTGTAGCAATTCCGCGATATTTTTGGGAGAACATTGAACTTGGAACTTCGAAAAAAGGTAATTTAATTTCTTTAGCTACAGCTCTGGCTAAGGTAGTTTTACCTGTACCAGGACAACCATAGAGTAAAATTCCTAAAGGCGGCTCAACATCACCAATATTTTCATAATTAGTTTTATTACGCATATAATCAATAAAACCATCAACTGCCACTTTTTCTTCTTTAAAACCGATTAATTTATCAAATGGTAAAAATTTAGTGGTATCTGCGGGTTGAAATTGTAATCTATCTTCTTCATTTGATTCTTCTGGAGAATTGGGTGGATTACTTTTTACATTTTTTGAATTTGAATTAATTTTTTCACTGGAATTAGTTTCTAACTTTTCATTCGAATGGAAGCCGGAGTGTTCAGTATTTATTTTTGATAATTTTTCTTCTATCGAAACAATTCTCTGATCAAATTTTTTCGATTCCTTGGACATCATGGTCATATAAACCCAAATTATAATTAACAATAAAAATAAAACTAATAAAAATAATTTCATTACAATTAATTTTGAAGATTTTAAAACGGTTGGTGAATTTGATTTATTAAATTCTTTTTCAAATTCTAAATTATTTTTTTCAATTGACATTGATTTCAATTCCTTTTTTTACTAATTATTTATTTAACATTTTTATTATTTTGGATTATCTTTAGAATTTTTTAAAATCTAAAATTTTTTTAAAAATTAAATAATTTAACTTATTATTTCACCATTTTGGCAATTTTTTTTAATTTCAAAAATATTTATTGTTAGAAAGTTATTAATAATATGAATTTTTTTATTTTATGATTAATAATGATTTTATTTTTTTAATATTTAATTTTAAATATACAAATTATGTATATAATATTATTAAGATACTTAAATTTAAATAAAAAAAACATTAAAAGAAAGAATATTTTATGCATAATTTAAAATTAAATATTAAAACATTAATTATTTTAATTATTAATTTAGTTTTGATATTTTTAGTAAGTTGTAATATTATTAAAGCTCAATCAGATAGTAAGCATTTTTTAAATTTAGAAGAAAAACCAAATAAAGAATTATTAGAATCAAAAATATTATCCCAAAAAGAAAAAAAAAGTTTAACATTAAAAAGAGATATAAAACAAAATGAATATGAATTAAAAAAAGATCAAGGAAATAGATTTTTTATTTTACAAAAAAGACGAGAAGGTAATTTTTTTCATCGAACAATTTATTTTTTCAAAGGTTTATATGAATTTATGCGAGAGGATTGGAAAAGTAGTTTTTTCGGTATATCAACTATCGTAATTATTTTTTTAATCATCATATTTATTTTGAGTTAATTTTGATAATTTAATAAATGTTTATAAAAACGTTTGATTCTATATAATCAATAATTTTAAGTTCCAAGAATACATTAAATTTTATTCTGTTGAAAACATTCACATTAAAAAATCAAAATATTTATTTAATATTAGCTAGAAAAATGAGACCATTAAAAAACACCAAATCAAATAAAAAATTGTTGATTAAATTTCACTTCATAATAACTAAAAAAATTATTTTATTAAAACTAAATTAATTAATTTTTAAGAAAATTATTTTTTTTCAAAATTATTTAAATTTAATTTTGATGGGTAATTAAATCAGAAAAAAATTAAAAAATTTTTTAAAAAACTAAAATCTAATGCTAAATATCCTTAATTAACTTGAAAAATTTTTTTATATTAATCTCTTTTACCTCTACTATTATATATAATATATATAATAGTAATTTTTTTTTATTTACGATTAAATAGAGGGTATTTTTTGCAACTCTCACCTTTATTATTGATTAATTTTTACAATACCCAGTTTTGAAGTTTAAAAGTTGAGAGAATATGATAATTTCAATATTTTTGGAGGGGTAGAAAATGATTATCATGATGAATAAATTTAGTAATAATGATAATAATTTCTTTTTGAGATAAATGTTGATTAATTATTTTTCAATTACCTCCTAAAAAATTTCACCATGATGTTCATATTCTGTTTCGAAATAGTTTTAAGGAAATAACTAGGTAGAAAATTTTACTTTTTGATAACAAAAACTATATGGTTACTAAGATATAATAAATTAATATTTGATATTGGCAAAAATTAATATAATTATCTATTTAAAATAACTTCAATAGGTTTTTTTCGAGCGAAATTATAAATAGGATAAAAAATACTAATAAATACAATTAAAAAAGTACTTACAACAATATTTAAAAATGCAATGCCTAAATGTAAATAAAAAATAATGTTTTCTCTAAATGAAATCAAGTCATCCTTCATTTTACCGATGATTGATATTAATTCTGAGGGTAATTTTTGTATAATACTTACTTGTTCGCAGTTTTCTAACCTTACAACATAAAAATTAATCATTTTTTTTACTACATCTTCAATCAAAATATTTCTAAAAGGAATGAAATAAAAAAACAAAATCGCAAAAATAGATATTAAACTAGCAATAACAAAACCTTCACTAAAAAAAATCTTAAACACATCTCTACTTCTAGCGCCTAAAGCTCTTAAAATTCCAATTTCTTTTTTTTTAAATTGAATACTTTGTTTTACAAATCGACCAACAGTAAAAAAAACAGTTATAAAAACAATTAAATTTAAATATAACATATTTTTTGTGCCATTACTTATCGTTGTTTCAGCAAATTGCAAAAAAAATTGAATCGACTTATCTAAAAAATCTATTTTTTTTAATGATTCTTGTAAGGATAATTGTTGTGCATGAGTTTGTAGATTTTTTAATGATTTCACACCAAAAAACGCAGCATTCGTAAAAATTTGGCAATATAACATCAACGCAGATATTAATAAAAAAAATATTAAAGCAATTTTTTTTTCTTTAAAATAACTCATGCCCATTTTAAAAGCTAATTTAAGGGGTAAATAACTACCAATTTTAATCATTTCTCGATGTTCGTGGGTATTATCATTCGCCACTTGATTAGTCGCTATAAAAGAAGCTTTAAAGTCATTTTGGTTTTGGTTTTGCATTTGAAGCAAAATTTCTGGGGTAATTTTTTGTCCAATTTTGAAACTTTTCGGATTAAAACCCTGTTGAGGAGATGGAGAAACATTATTTTTTGATAAGTCTGATAACACTTTTCCATCTTGTAATTCAATAACCCTTTGACCATAACGATAAGCACTTTCCGCATCATGACTAACAATAATCACTAACTTATCCGCAGATAATTTTTTAAAAATTTCTAAAACCTGTTTGCCTGTTTTAGAATCTAGATTGCCGGTGGGTTCATCGGCTAAAATAATGGAAGGATTTTTAATAATAGAACGCGCAATAGCGATTCTTTGTTTTTGACCGCCAGAAAGTTGATTAACTTTTCTCAATTCAAAACCATCTAAATCAAAATCTTTTAATAATTTCTTAATCATAACTGGATCAGCTTTTTTACCTTGTAAATGTAAAGGTAAAGCTAAATTTTGCATAACATTCAGATCTTCAATTAAATTAAAATCTTGAAAAACAAAACCGACACTACCATTACGATAATTATCAAAATCACTTTGTTTAAAATTAACAGTTGAATTGCCATTGATTAATATATCGCCATGATCAAAAAAATCTAAACCACCTAATAAATTTAATAAAGTAGTTTTACCCGAACCAGATTTACCTAACATAAAAATTAATCCTTTATCAGGTAAATTTAAAGATATTTTTTTTAACACATTAACCGGCATTTGAGATTTATTAGCAAAATTTTTAGTTAAATTGACTATTTGAATCATAAAAAATATTTTCTCTTACTTTCTTTTGACATTTGATTGATGTTTATATATATAGAAATAATATCTATATTTTTCATCAAAATATATAATTTGCATTCTGAAAAAGCTTTTAAATCCGTTAATTTTTAAATTCTAGTAATACAATTAAATTCTAATAAACACCATTAAAAAATAAATAACAAACATTAAATTATTATTCTTCATTGCATATTAACTTATTAACCAATTAGAATTTTTTTTGAATCAAAATTTCTTATTTATTTAAAATATTTTCATATTTAAAAATGATGGACAATAATCAAAAATTAAAACTCAATAAAATAAACAGTTTTTAAAAGTTTACAAGAAAGAAATAACATTGAACACCGAAGTTTTCTAAAACCTTAGACTTTTTTTAAAAATAATAAAATTTATTTTTAATAAATAAAAATATAATTTAAAAAATTCACTATTTATTTTAAAAATAAATAGTGCATTTTATCATTATTTTTTGTTTTGTTGTGATAATAAAAATTCTTTTTGTTCAAAATTTTTTATATCTTCATATAATCTTTCTTTTTCATTTTCTAGTTGAATAATTGAATATTTATTTTTTTGGAATATTATATTCCCATTATAAACAACTTCCCAACAATAAATATAGAACAAACTAAATAAAGGATATGTTTCTTCATGATTTGGTAAATCAATAATATTATTAAATATTATACATATAATAGAAATAGTTGCGATTATAGATGTAAAAATTATTTGTATTTTTCCTAATGCGAATAAAGATCTTTCTTTTTTTGGATTATTTTTTGATATATCATAATTTTCTACTTTAAAATTAATATTTTTTTGAATTTTATTTTGTAAATTATTTATTTCTTGTAAAAAATTTTTTTTTATGGAAATTTGTAATTCAATATCGCGTTTAAAAGCAAAAACTTTAAAAAAAGGATAAACACTAAACCATGCTAGACCTAAAGTCAAAACACTTATAACAGTAACGAAAACTAATTGTACTGTACTTAATTTACTTTTATCCAAATTTATATTAATAGTTTGAATTTGATTCATTATTACTCCCTGAAATATTGTATTTTTTTAGACTTTTAAAAAAAATAAAATAACTACTTAGATTTTTTTTTATTTTTTAAAACATTGATTTTTTAAAATATTTTTAAAAAATCTTTATGTTGCAACGAAGTGTTACATTTTTTTATTGAAAATTATTTATTTAACGGAATAATAATTTGGTATTTAATGTTTTATAAAAAATATAATTTCTAATAAACTTCTTAATAACAATAATTAATTTATTAAAATTAATTTAAAAATAGCCATTATCATTATTTTTTGATAAAAACCATCTTAACCCCTATAAGAAAAATATCGATTTTTAATAAAAGCTAATACATAATTATAAAAGTAAAATAAAATTGTTAAAATGATAGACATTAATAAAACTAAAAAATAACCTTGTCCACCTTCACTTGTAATATTAAAAATACCTTTGTTCATAGGATCAATAAATGAATAAGGATATTTAGTATTTTTGTTAAATAAACCTTGAAATAAAAAAAAGTAAAAATAAACTAAAGGTTGAATTAAGCTAATATAAACTTTTTTCATATCTATCGGTGGAATATTTTTAAAAAAATAAAAAATAGTATATAAAATAGGAATTATAGTGTGATGATAATGATAATAAGTTTCTAAGGAAAAACTGAAATCTTTAAGTTCTGTTGGACAAACAATAGTATGATTAATAATTGCAGTAAATAAAATAGATGTTAAAGTAATAAAAGCTAAACAAGAAAATTTAGGATTTTTTCTAAACGAAGTAAAAAATAAAGTCATTGTAATTAAAACTAAAATATTACTTTGATTAGTATAATAATAAATTAAATCCAACCATGTCTTAGAACCTTTAATAGATGATTTTTGATAAATATTTTTTAATTGTATAGTAAAAATAATATAAACTATTAAAATTAAACCCATTGCAAATAATATTTTAAAAACATTATCCGCGCGATGTTTAAATAATTTTTTAAATTGATTTTTCATATTCATTAAATTTCTTTCTTTATTTTTTTTAAAATTAACTTTAAATATAAAAATTATGAAATTAAATTTTTCTATCCAAATATTAAATAATTAAAAATATTAATCTTTAATTAAATAAATATTTATCTTCTAAATATTTTAAAAAAGTATATGGATTAACTTCTTTTTCACCTGTCAATTGAAATAACATTTCTTCACTAGAATAAAGAGAACCAAAATTTCTAAAGTTTTGATTTAAATATTGATTTAAATTACTAAATTCTCCTTGAATGAAATCATTTTTAATGTTAGGATAAATAGTTTTAATTTTTTCCATAACCATCGCGGCTATAATCATACCGTTAGCATAACTTGGAAAATAACCAAAACAACCTGCTGACCAATGAACATCTTGTAAACAACCTTCAGTAAAATTTTTGGGTGAAATACCTAAATAATCTTGCATTTTTTGATTCCAAACGGTTGGTAGTTCATCTAAAGATAATCGATCATTAATTAATAATTCTTCAATTTCAAAACGTAAAATAATATGCAAACAATAAGTAACTTCATCAGAATAAATCCGAATGAAATCAGGTTTAACTTGATTAGCGGCTAAATATAAATTTTCCGTTTTAAATAAATCATCATTTAAATTAAATTTTTGACTTAATAAATTAGTTAAATAATTTAAAAATTCTTTCGATTTACCAACTTGTTTTTCCATTAATAACGATTGACTTTCGTGAAATTGAAAACCTCGAGCATTACCAACAGGCTGATTTTTATATTTTTCAGGTAAATTTTGTTCATACAAAGCATGACCTGTTTCATGTACGGTAGCATAAAAACTATTCAAAAAATTGTCTGCAGAATAATGAGTAGTTAAACGAACATCATGAGGAGTAC
Source organism: Candidatus Phytoplasma mali (assembly GCF_000026205.1). Classification (GTDB taxonomy): domain Bacteria; phylum Bacillota_I; class Bacilli_A; order Acholeplasmatales; family Acholeplasmataceae; genus Phytoplasma; species Phytoplasma mali. Next base: position 20,264 of record NC_011047.1, read on the forward strand.
CACCGCAAAAAGGATGAGCGGATTCATCTAAGCGACCCTTATTAGTATCGAAACCTAAAGTTTGCATAATTTGATAATTAATTTTTTTTTGTTGTTTAATTGGTAAAGAAATTTGTTGATATAAATGTTTTTTTAATTGTTGTTTTTTTAAAATTTCTTTAATTAAAGGAGGTAATTTTTCTTTTAAAACCGCAAAGGTTTTTTTGATACTTTGGACTGTCGTTCCAGTATCATAAAGATCAATTAAAGCATCATATAATGATAAACCCAAAGCTTTAGCACGAACTTGAGCAATTTCCTTAGTATATTTAATAACTTCTGATAAATAAGGTTTAAATAATTCATAATCATTATTAACTTTAGCTTTACGCCAAATTAAATCAGCTTGATTAGTGGCTAAAATCAATTTATTTTGTAATTCTTCAGAAATAATTTCTTTATTTTTAATTGTTAAAGCTATTTCTTTTAAATTAACTTGTTGCCATTGATCTAAATCTTTAATTTCTTTTTGAGCTTCTAAAAGCCAATTTTTATTTTCTTTCGAAATCAATAATTTACGAATAATATTATTTAAAGTAATAATTTCTTTAGTTCGACTATTTTCTGAACCATTTTTCATATTACAAGCAATATCCCAACTTAATAAATTTAAAATATTACCTAAATGCCCAATTTCTTCAAATCTTTGTTCTAATTTATGATAATAAAAATTCATTTTTTTCTCCTGAAATTAAATTTTAATTTACATTTTTTTTAAATAAAAAAAATTAACCTAAAAAATAAAATCATGATTATTAAATCAAAAAAATAATCATTATTATAAATATTATATATTTTTTTATAAAATTTCAACTATAACAAATAAAAAAATAAAAAAAACTACTTTTTTAGAAATTATTAATAATAAATAAGAAAAATAAATAAAAAAACTACTTTTTTAGAAATTATTAATAATAAATAAGAAAAATAAATAAAAAAATAAGAACTAAATGTTTAAATTTTTTTTAATTATTTGAAAGAAATTTAAACATTTATATTCTTATTTTCGTACTAAAAATATTTTTTTTAATTTTAAAATATTATATTATTGTCTATTTTTATTTTTAAAAATTTTAAAAGCGATAAAACCTATAGTAACCACAAAAACAATAGTTATAACATATATCCACCAAGAAATTCCTTGGTCTTGAGTTGTTGCTGTTGTTTGGTCTTGAGTTGTTGTTTTTTGTTCTTGGTTAGTTTTTGTTTTAGTTTCTGTAACTTCCAACGGAATTACTTTTGTATTACTAAAATTTAGTCCTGTACGATTTCCGTCTATATCTATTGTTTTACCTGATAAAATTAAATCTTGTTTTGTTTCAGAAAATTTTATTTCCAAATCTTTTGATTCTAATAATATCATAGGATTGTGTGTTTTAATAAAATCAACAATAAGTTTATATTTGTTAGGATCTGAGTTGTTTGAGTTTTTCATTGTGTTAAATTGTTCTTCTGTTAATGTAATTTTTGTTGTTGATGACGGTAAAAAAATGTCATTAAGATTATTACTAAATGTTAATTGTAATTCATTTTGAACAAAATCACTTTGATTTTCAGTTTTTACTTTTAATTTAAATGTTTTTAATCTATAATTCCAGTCTCCTATCTCTACTTTACCTGATAATGCTGCCGGTATATTATTAGTAATAACTGATGAAAATTGGTCATTTTTAACTGTTTGTTGGTCTGTTGAAACATCCCATGCTTCAAATCTTACAGGTCCCACAGTTAAAGAATTATGATTTTTGTTTTCAATTAATTTTTTTAAATCTGTTTTTTGTAATGATTGTTGATTTTCGCCTGATGTATTTTGATTTTGTCTATCGTCCCTGTTGTTATTTTTTGATTGGGATGATTTTGTTGAATCTTCATCAACTACTTTAACTTTCAATGTAGTCATTTTACTATTAATCAATTTATAACTTTTATTTTCTGGTGTACCAGTGTTTTTACCTTTTAATATAACGTTTTTTGTTGATGAATCAAAATCTACATCAAAATCACTCGCTAATAATTCTGTAAAAGGATTTAATTCTTTAATATTTTGAAAAATAAATTCGTATTTTGCTGATTTTTTAATACTTTTATTGTTTATTTCTTCATATTTTTTTGTGTCTATTTCGAAATTGTCTAACAATTTAAGTCTTTCAAGATCATTATCAAATGATAATTCTACTAGATCATTGTTTGCAGACAAAATTGTTGTTTTCTTGCCTGTATTTAATAATTTTATTTTAACTTTTTTATTTGTGTCGTCAAATGTAATTCCATAATCGTCTTTTGTTATTGCAAGTAATTTATCTTGATTGTCTTTTGTTGGTAATATTTTTGTTATCAAATATGTTTTAATTTTTTCTTTTTGTGCTTCAGTTGTTAGTGTTGCGTTTGCGTCTGTTGTCTCTTTTTTTATAGGACCAATATATAAACTATTGTTATTTTTTGCTTTAATAAATGTTTCTGCATCTTGTAATGCGGGCGAAACATTTAAATCAATAGTTTTTTCTCCTCTAAAATTTAAAAATTCACTTTTATCGTCTGCTTTTCCTTGAGTTTTACCTGATAATTTAACTTGTTTCACACCATTGTTATTAACAGTAATTATTGTAAAATTTTTAAATTCTTGGTCATCTAATTTTGTAAAAGGATTTAATTTATTTATATCCTGAATAATTGTTTTAACTATTTCTTTATATTTGTTATTGTGTGTTTGATTTGCTTTTCTTTTTTGTGATTCTGTTGATTCTAAATCTTCAAGTAGACCTTTTTCCAATATTTCAAAGTCTGCAAATGCTAATACAGTTTTTTTGTCTGTTGATGTTGTTGGAACTCTAAGTTTAGTAAGATCATTAGAAAAGGTAAATGCTGTTTTTGCATCGTCTCCTTCTAAGAATAAAGTTTTTTTGTCTTCTTTCACTTTTGCAACAATTTTTAAATCTTTAATTGTTCCATCAGTTACTTTTAAAACACCTGCTGCATCACCTTCAGCGATTTCTACTGAAAGGTCATAATTGTCTTTTATACCATCTATTTGGTCAAATTCTGTTTTTAATAATGATTTTATTGCATCTATTTGGTCTGATTTTATTGTATATGTGTTTGGTGTTGATTTACCATCAAATACCTTATGTTCTATAGGGCTAATTTTTATTGCTCGAGCATCAACTAATGCTTTAAAATCTTTTTTTTCAGCACTTATTGGAACACTAACAATAAATGCCAAAAACATTAAACATATCGCAAAAAAATAAAATAATATATTTAAATTTTTTTTATTTTTAAAATTCGATGTAAACATAAAACTTTTTTTTACTCCTTTATATTTCTTAATAATATTATTATTAATAAAAAAAATTTAAATATATTATTTATTAACAAAATAACAAATAAAAAAATAAACATACTAATTTTTTTATTATATTCTTTAAGTATAATTATAAAAAATAAAAATTCAAGTAAAATGCAAAAAAATAAATTGATCTTATTTTTTTAATATCTGTTCCCAATCCATCGATCAATTATTAATTTTAAAAATTTTTCATCAAAAATCTGAAAAATAGTTAATTATACTAAATTTCATCTAAAAGAACAGCTAATTTATAAAAATTAATCCAACTAAAAAAATTACCAATTAATAAAGGTAGTGCCAAAATGAAATAATAAATTTTTAAAAACATTGCATTCAAAATTAAATTATGATTAATAAAAAAAATAATAAACAAAAATAAAAAAGGTAATACCAAAAAAGTTAAAAAATACATTTTAATAACGAAAAAATGTCTTTTTTGAAATTCTGAAAAATGAATATCATGCTCTTCTTGACGAATAATTTTGGAGATTACTTTTTTTTCTAAATAATCTAAAAAAATAAAAATTTTTAATCTATTATAAACATATAATACCCAAGAAACTATCAATATTAAAAAAATTAAAAATATGATCAATAAAATAGAACCTAAAATAATAATACGATCTATATTGAGAGTATCAGTCGTCATCATCTGCAAAATAAATTTATTTAATGCCAATTCTTCAGTAGGAGCATAAAAACAAATTTTAATTATCAAAATAAATCCTAGTAAAAATAAACCCCAACTAATCAAATATCTTTTAAAAAAGAGACGTTTAGAATCTAAAAACATATATTTTTTTTTTAATTCATCACATCTGTGATTAACAATTACATCATTTAAAGTCCAAGTTAATAAAAAAAATAATTTTAAATAAAAATGAAAAACATTAAATGATGGATCAAAAAACTTCAGACCTATCAATATCAAACTCATTAAAGTCAAAAATAAATTAATAAAAAAGATTTTTTTAAATTTATTTAAAATCAAATTTTATACCTCCAAATTCATCAAATATATTTTTATTTTCCCAATGAAAATAATTAAAGATAAAAAATTATCATTTAAAAAATTTCTTTAAATTATAATTATTATAATCAATTAATGAAATCAAAATGAAAATAATGCTAAAATAAAAAAAATCAATAATAATAAATATTAATATTTATATTTATAATTGAGTTATTTTATTAACTCTGATTGAAAGAAAAACTAAAAAAAATAAACCTGGTAAATAAAAAAATGATATTTTTTTCCGAAGATAAAATAAAAAGAAATCTCCTGTTTACTCAACTATCAAATAATTAATATTGGAGTAAAGAAATTTTTTAAAGTAATATTGATTATCTTCTTTTTATGGATTATAAGACTGATTAAAAATATTTTCAAAATTAGAAGATTAGTTAATTATTAACTGTTTATATATATGATGCTTTATGAAAATAAATTAATGATGTATTATCAATTCTAAAAAATATTTTCTTATTTAATAAATTTATTTTTCCGAAACCAATTTAATTGACACTGATTTCGAGATTCAATTTCATATTTTAATCATCATTGACAAATAAAAAAATAATAAATTAAAAAAGACTAGCTCGATCATAGCTAGTCTAATTATTAATGGTTTAATTTGAAAAAATCTCAAACAAATCAAAAAATTTATCAATATTAATAACATCATCATACTATTTTAACTATCAACAATGTTGTTGTTATTAATTAATTTTATTAAGATGTATAAAAATATTGAAAACTTAAAGACGAAATAAAAAAAATCATTGGTCCAATAATACGAGTAGTAATGTTCATTAAAGGCAATAAATCTAGTTTTTTACTAATAGTGATAATTCCGCCAAATTCTGGAGAATCACCAACACTGTGAGAACCTAGACCGGCAGTTAAGGCAGCTTCTAATGCATAAAAACCAAATTTTTTCGCCAGTAAAAGAGAAATTAAAGTTACTGTTAATAAAGAAGTTAAAACTAATAAAATTATCTTGGATGCCGTTAAAGCTGCTAATAAAATTTTCCAATTAGTAGTTAAACTAAAACCAACCAACATAGGAGCAGCAAAATTAGTAGTCATAAATTTACCAGTTTGAATCAAATTCCCTTGAAAACTGATAGGCATTAAATTAAATAATTTAAAAATAAATAATAAAATTATCATAAATACTAAAACAAAATCGTTATTTTTAAAAAAGACAAAACTTAATACACGTCCCAACATATAAAAAGCAATCGCTATTAACAATCCTGTTCTGATATCGGACAGTTCAAATAATTTTTTATTTTTATTTGTCAAATCACTTTTATTTTTATTTTTAATATATTCTAATTGACCTTGACCATTTAATTTCGTTTTATTTAAATAATTACACAATAAACTCGTGAAAACAATCGCCAGTATACGAGTTAAAATTAAAGGAGCAATTAAAAATGCACGTAATTCAAAGTTATTTATTTTCGATGATACTCTTCCGTACAGACCATTAGTCAGACCATTAACACCAAAATTAACTCCCCCATTAGTTATAGGAACAAAAACATAAAAAATAGCATCTAAGAAGGAACCTTTGGAAATAAATCCTTTAGGAACTGAAAAGTGTAATAAATGTCCTATTCCTCCAACCAATAAAAAAGCAACCGTAACAGAAATTAAAGTTAAAGGAAGAAATTTCTTCATAGATTTTTTTAATAATTTATTATCAATGCTAAAAATACTACCTGCAATTACTAAAAGAATAAAAAAATGAGGAAAATTAATACCTTTATTAAAAAAATCTTCATGAAATTTTTCTACTAATTTCGGTGATATTACCTTTTGATAAACTAAATAAGAAGGAACTAAAGCACATAATAAAAAACTTAGTCCGAATTTATTCAAAAAAGGGATCATATTACCGACAAAATGTAAAAAAATACCTAAAACCATACATAATAATAAAGGTGTAAATAATTGTTGATAATATGAAGCAGTATTTTGTTTAAACATATAAACATTTAAAACACAAATAAACATTAAACCTAAAAAAAATAAAGATTTTAAACTAAAAATTTCATATTTGTTATTTTTATTTTTTATAATATTGGCTTCTTTCATTTTAATTTCTTCACCTTTTCGATTTTTATAATAATTTTTTTTAAAAATTCAAATTTTAATAAGATCTTATTCAAAATATCTTACTAATAATTATATGATAACATTTAATTTTTAAAAAAAACAATATTTAATTTTTATCATCACAATATAACAAATAATCTTCATCTTTAACATTAGGTTTTCTAAATAAATTTTTTAAAATTAAAAATTTAAAAATATTGTCAATGAAAAAAAAAATAATTTAACTTTAATTGAAAAATATGAAAATAAAATTCATCAAATACTGTTCAATTAAACTTAAAAATAATTGATAAAGAATTTAAAAAAATATCAAAGATAACTAATAATGAAAAATTAAATCATTATCATTAAATAAAAAACTACAAAATTAACCATTAGTAAAAATAATTAAATTTTGTAGTCAATTAAATCCAAAATATTAATCTTCTATAGTTTTGATTGTAAAATCAATTTCTAATTCGATGTTATCAACATTTTTTGAGATTAATTCTTTAATTATAGGATATTCTTTTAATATTTGATAATTTAAAGTTTGTTTAAGGTCTAACTTTAACTTGGGATTTGTTTCTCCTGGTTGTTTTGAAGCTTTTAAAATAACATCATCGATTTGATTTGTTGAATTTTTAAATAATGGTGTTTTTAAGAACCAATCGTATATGTAGTGTTGGTTAAACAAATTGTTTGAAATATTTTTTTTTTCATTTGATGATTTGTCGTAGTATGAAATGTTTTTTATTGCAAAATAATCTACATGAACTTTAATATATTCCTTAGAAGAAACTTGATCATCTAAAAAAACTTCATATTCTCGCGTAATTATTGAATCTTTTATTTGTGGTATTGTTTTTGAAATAGAAGTTTTTGTTGTAATTGGTATTAATTCTGAGTCAGTTTTATTTGAATCTTCTGATGGTTGAAAATTTTCTAAATTAACGGGGTTATTAGTTAGATTTACCTTAAAATATTCTGAAATCTCTGTGTCTGTCGGTGGTTGTATCGGTTTTGGTAATTTAACACTCACTTTATATTGAAGACTTTTTTTATGATTTTGTAAACCATAACAAAAAATTGTGAAAGCAATAAATAAAGGAATTATTAAAAATAATTTTAATAATTTATTTTGACTATAGATCATATTTGACTTTCCCTGATTAAACATAATTTTTAAATTATAATATTGTCTATTTAATTATCAAAATCATATTTATATTTTTTTTAAATTTTATAAAAACTTTAATTAATCAAATTTAACTACTTTTGAACAAATATTTTATTTTTTTATTTGTTATTTTTTAATCTTCTAAAAAGAAAACTTAAACTTGATCTAATTTTTTTGATATTGTAAATGATTTAAAAAAATGTCCAAATGTTATTTATAAGACACCTATGATAAACTAAAACACTTTGATAGTAAATATCTTTATGTCTTGATATTCACTGTTAAATTTTTTCAATTTAAAACTTTGTTTTTTAATTAATGATTATCAAATCATGTTTGAATTAATTGTTTTTATGATGATAAATTTAGACTAAATAACCGATATTAACCACTATTTTATTTTATTTTTTACGTTTAAAAATTGCATTTGGTTGTTAATGTAGTTTTAAAATTATAATATTGTCTATTTAATTATCAAAATCATATTTATATTTTTTTTAAATTTTATAAAAACTTTAATTAATCAAATTTAACTACTTTTGAACAAATATTTTATTTTTTAAAAAGTCTAAAAAAATGCAACACTTCGTTTTTTTTATTTTGCTGAATTATTTTGTAATATCAAAATTGTTTGAAATCGAAAAATTTTGATTCTAAATAATGATGAGTACGTGGTTGTATAGGTGTAAATTCTATAGTTTTAGTAGGTGATTTATAATCTTCTTTAGAATCAAGATTTTGATAAATAATAAATTCAAGTATTTTATTGTAGGAATCTTTTTCATTAGTCCTATAAGCTTTTTTGAATGATGATGAGTTTTCTGAATCCATTTCTTCTATTTGTAAAATGTTGTCATCGTTATCCTTCCATTTCTTGACAAGATCAATTCTACCGTTAACAAACCTTTTTGTATCTGTATAAACTTTACAGACAGATAATTTATCTTCCCAAACAACATCAACAACTTGTTGAATAGTTGGATTATCAATTGTATGTTCCTCTTTATCCTTTTTATATAACAATTTAATAGAAGGAGAAGGCAATTTAGAAGGCAATTTAACCGATAATTGATATTTTGTTTCCCGTTTATGAGCAGGTTGTTGAACACCATTAATGGTTATATAAAGCATCAAAAATAAAAACATTAAAAAAAATAAAAAAATCTTTTTTTTTAAAAAAATTTTAAATAAAGTCATATCCCACCAAACCTCTATTTATCATCAATTTAAATAACAATCTATAACCACAAAAACATCTCTCTATATAAAAGAATTCAAATTCTATATAATATGATTTTTTTATTTAAAGTAATTATTTTTTTGGGGAAGTCTTTGTTTCTATCCATTCTATAAAATTATAATAATACAATATTTTAGGTAAAGCTTGAAATCTAAACAAAATACAAGAACCGTTAATTATTAAAAGTAAAAAATTTAAAAAAATTAAAATTTTTAAATCTAAACTAAAAAATATTGGTGTTGAATTATCACTTTTATTTTTATTCATATCGATTTTTTTCCTAATAAAATAAATTTAATTAATTAAATATTCAAAAGATATATAACTTTAGTTATTAAAAAAATTAATACCAAACAATATTATTTTTTTATCATACAAAAAACCATAATCCGAATTAAATATTTAACTTATTAAAATATATCATTTTAAAAAAAATTTTACAAATATAAAGCAATTAAAAATTTCCGGTAATGAAATGTTTTCTTTTTCTTTGATATCTGTTAAAATTTTAAAACTGAATTAATTGGTTAAAATAAAAAAAATCAACAAAACTCAAACAGAGTTGTTGATTGAATGACATTATTTAATTTAAATAACTCAAAGTTGGTGTTCAAAATACTTTTTAACTAAACTTAAGTTATTTATAGAAAACAAACTATTTTAATGTTCCAAATAGTTTAATTTAAAATTATTTTTTAAACCAAAATAGAAAAATAATCAAACATATAATCAAAATCATCGCTACTGGAATAATTAAAAAATAATATTTCCGAGGAAACTGATTTTGATGCATACTACTAAGCTGTTGAAGATTATGATCATTATTTTCATTTACCGAATATGAAAATGATTCTGGAATACTGTTAAAAGGGTGTGGTGTTTGATCATTATTTTTTTCCAATGTTGATATTTGAGTTACTGAGGTGATACTATTCGGAAATATCAGTTCTTTTAAACTTTTATTAGTAAAATGTACACCATCTCTATACAACTTTTTATAAAAACCATTAAAAATTTTATTTTCATGAGTAACAGGGTCTTTTTCTTCTAAATGTTCGTTCGAAAAGATAACTTTATCATGAGTTTCAAATTCAATTTCAATTAATTTCAACTTAAATAAGATTATAACTGGCACAGGGTTCACATGATTAGATTCGGTATCATCCATAAATTTAGTTTTTATATTAATAACTTTCGTAAAAGATGATTGATCTTGGTTAATTCTTAAATCTAAATAATATCTGTAAACTGGCGAAAATTCCACTTCAATTATAAATTGATTTGGTTGTCTCACAAATAGTGTTAAAGTAAAGTCTTCATGCTTTAAATCTTTATTTTGTTCAACGAAAGAAGAAGGAAGCGATAAACCAACTGAATGGTTATTATTATTTAAAACAGTCGCACTTTCTTCACCTTTAATAAAAATAAAATTTAAAAAACTGACAATCAATAAAAATATTATAAACTTAAATAAAAATTTTTGATTAATGATAAACAAATTTAATATCCTTTTTTCTAATAAAATTATTACTATTAATATTTAAATCTTCAATAATAGTAATATTTTTAAATAATTAAAATAAATATATAAAGTAAAAATATATTTAAAATACTTAATATACCTACTTTAATTTTAAACTTTTTTTAGCATGTTTAAAATTAAAAAAGAATTTTAGAGAAAAAAAATACTAAATTTTTAAATTATTTTAAAAATTTAGTAAAATATTATTCATTTAAATTTTAAAATTAAAAAAACTTTAAAAATATCTTTATAAAAAGTAGTCCTTTTTTTGTTTCACTAAGAATTGAAAAACTAAATGTTTAACTTGAGGATTAACAAACAAAATATTTTTATTTTTAATATATTTGGTTTTAGTATTTAAATTTTTTAAAATTACAATTTTTAAAGTTAATAAATTAGCGTTTTTTAACATTTTTCTAATTTTTTGTTCTTTAGTTTGTTTTTTCATTTTTAAAACCTGACAAATAGATTTTTAATTTTAATAAGTTAAAAAAACTTTTTTAAATCAAAAAAAATATTATATACGAAACGTTTTGGTTTAATAAAAATATCAATTAATTGCAAATTTAAAATAATATTTTAAATAATTTCGTTATTAATACTCCTCGCCTTGTGGAAGAACTGACGATGGTGAAGTAACTGTTAATTTCTCATCTTGTGGAAGAACTGACGATGGCGAAGTAACTGGTAATTTCTCATCTTGTGGAAGAACTGACGATGGCGAAGTAACTGGTAATTGATCTTGATCTTTTTCAGAATCTGGTTTAAAAGTTGTACTTGTAGGAATATTAATTACAGTTCGTAAAATGTCTTCAGGATAAATACCATCAGCCCAAAAAAAAGCTAAACCTAATAAAAAAATCAAACCAATTAAAGCTAAAAATTTTTCTAAAATTATTTTTATCATATCTAACTTCCTTAATTTTAATTTATAAAACTCCTTACACTATTAAATTTTTAAAAATTAGTGAAATAAAATTTCTCTGTGTAATTTGATTAATGAGAAGAACTAATTTATTGTTTGTTATCATAATCAATATTGATTTCATTACTTAAATAAAAAATTATTTTTAAAATTAAAACCTAATTAATTACTACTGCATGAATTAAGTTTCGATTTGAAGTAATTTAAATTTTATCAAAGTAAAAAAATTAGTGATAGTTTTAATCAAATGAGACCTGAATAATAATTATTTCATTCATATGATTTCAAAATATCTCTAATTCATTAAGATAAAATTGAACCAAAAATAAAAAATATTCTTCCCTGCTTAAGCAAAAAAATAAAAATACCATAATAGATATATATATCGAAGTGTTGCATTTTTTTGAACTTTTAAAAAAAATAAAATAACTACTTAAATTTTTTGTTTTATTTTTTTGTTTGTTTACTATCTTTAATATTTATTTTATCAGTATATAAATTTATTATTAAAACTTTTATTTATTAAAATTTTCACTGTAAGGTAATGATTTGATATATTCTTCCATAAATTCCCAATCTGCCCCCCCTTTATCGTTGGTTGGAACTTTAATTTGACTATTTTTCATTTTATCATTGCTCCATTTTCTACCATAATTAAATCTATATTTTTCTTTTTCAAGAAGAATAGTAATAAATAAAGCGTTATAAACATTTAGTTTTTTATTTCTTAAAATAGTTACATCAGGAGTAGCATAAAAAGATTTATTTTGATAAAATGAAGAACCTATGGAGCCGTTATTAGCTATTGTAATACAATTAGCTGGAAAAAGTTTTTTTCCTTTTTGGACGTTATCTTTAACACCATTATTTAAACTGCTGGAACTTACTAAAGGGATGTCTCCTTGTTCTAAATCTTTGATGATATCTTTACCTCTTTCAATCATAAATAATTCTTGAATGGAAAAAAATTTCATTTTATTTATATTTAAATTTAATCGATGAAGTAATTGTTTTTCGTTTGTTAAAGAACACAAAGTATTATTATGAACGTTTAAAAATTCAAAAGCGATCAATTCTTTTATTTTTTTGATAAAAATATCATCAGTTAAATCATCATAATTAGTTGTCAAATATTCTTCGGCCAACCATTCATCATGATATTTAACAGGATGATTAACAGATAAACCTTCTTTGTCTTGTTTATTTTTATAAGTAATTAACCATTCATTCTTAATTGAAGGCCATTTATTGTTAATATCAATTCTTCCTTTATATTTTGTTTTCACAAAACCATCATTTTTAAAATAACCAAAAAAAGTATTAATATTACTATCATGAGGAATATGAGCTTCCCAAATTAAAATGACAGTAGCTACTCCCACAGGATAAAATAAATCTTCAGGCATCGATAAAACTGCTTTTAAAGTATGTTTTTGAAATAATCTTTCTTTAATGGTTAATCCTTTAGTATTTAAGGCAGTGCTCATTTGACAAATAGCGACGCATTCCCCCCCTTTGGTTAAGCAATTCAAACTATTTTCAATAAATTCTAATTGTTCTTCAGCATTTCCATTACTATAAGGAGGATTTAAAAAACTAATATTGGGTTTTTTCTTTTTAACTATTTTTATTAATTCATCATCAAAACAATTTCCATGAAAAATATTACTTTTCCCATCGCCTCTCATCATCATATTAGAACATACATGACTAAACATATCTGGTCTAATTTCAATACCTATCAATTGATTTAATTTAATTTCTGCTTGTTTATTTTTTTCATATTTGACATTTTGAACCATCGCTTTCATTGCTGAAACTAAAAAACCACCAGTGCCACAACAAGGATCAAAAACAATATCATTTGGTTGTATATTTATTAAATCACAAAAAAATTCAGTTATATGAATCGGTGTTAAAACAAGCCCTGTTTTTTTATCACCGCCAGCATATTTAATAAATTGAGTGTAAAATTTACCTAAAATATCAAATTTATTATCACGAATATAAGGTAAAATATTATCATTTACATCATCTATTAAATTTCTTAATAAATTATTAGGTATATTTGTTTTAGTTTTTTTATCTTTAATAAATGGCGAAGTTAATTGCTTATTATTTTTATATTTAGAATATTCAGTTACTATAGTTTGAATTTTATCTTTTGAAATTTGCTTATCTTCTAAAATTTGTTTACAAAATTTTACAATATCATCGATCAGTCTGTCATTTTCTTTATGAGTATATAATTTATACTCATTAATAAAAACTTTGTTTTGTAAAGCTACTAAAATAGAACTAATAATAATACACCTTTCCACTTCAGGGATAGAGTTAGAATGTAATAATTTATTATATTCAACAGCTTTCATTATTAAAGCTTCTTCGCTAATAGGTTTTTTTTGTTCTGTTATTATTTCGTTTAATTGTTGAGGATTTAATATTAGTTTATTTTGAATATTTTTATAATAATAACTTTCTTTAATCCATAAAAAAGTAGATATTTTCTTTTCTTGTTCTGTTTCTCCGCTTATCACGATAGCAGTCACATCAAAATCTTTTTTACAGTAATTAGCATAAAGCAAAACACCATCAAAAGCATAATCTTTATATTGTTTTTTATCTAAACTTTCATGTTTAGTTGTAGATGCTTTACATTCTATTAATATTAATTTATCTTGTTGGTTTACAAATGATATGATAAAATCAGGATAACCTTTTCCATCACCGCTTTTACTAGCTGTTTTAAGTAATTTATTTATTCGAGGATTGTCTGATGATTGTTCTTCAATAATGATATTCGGATTATTATAGTATCCTGCTTCTTTTAACATTTTTCGTACAAGTTGTTCAGTTTTCCTTTCATTTACCATTATTGTTTATTTTCCTTTTTTTATTTTTTTATTTATTTTCTTTTGGATTAAATTTCTTCGTATAAAGCGAAGTGTTGCATTTTTTTAGACTTTTTTTAAAAAATAAAAAAATAAAACAAAAAATCTAAGTAGTTATTTTATTTTTTTAAAAAGTCTAAAAAAATGCAACAGTTCGCTTAATTAATCAAAATGATTTTCGGTTCTAATCATAATAATTTCTTGTTTATAAATCGGTTGACCATCAATATAAGGTGTTTCTAAGATCTTTGGCAAAGATAAAAATAAAGGATGATAAATAATTTCCATTAATGCCTTCAATCCAATTTGTCCTAAGCCTAAATTTTGGTGACGATCTTTTTTACTACCTAAACAGTTTTTGGAATCATTAATATGCAAACAAGAAAGATATTTCAGACCAATAATTTGATCAAAAAGTTCAATCACTTTTAAAAAATTATTTTTAATATCATAACCCGCATCAAATACATGACAAGTATCAAAACAAACCTTAATTCGACTTTGATCCTGAATTAATTGAATAATAGCTTTTAGTTCTTGAAATTCGCGCCCAATTTCTGTACCTTTACCAGCCATAGTTTCTAAAGCAATTTTAGTTCGACAATGTGAGGTATTTTTAAAAATTTGATTAATTCCTTGAGCAATTAATTCAATGGCGGTATTTTTAGTTTGTCGAAGAGCATTTCCAGGATGTAGTACCATTTGACTAATTTGCATTTCGTTAAAACGAATAATTTCTTGAGTTAAAAAATCAATGGCGAATGACCGATTAACTGGATTAGGATTCGCTAAATTAATAATATAAGGAGCATGACCAACTAAATCATCCGGATTAATTTGATGTTGTTTCAATAACGTTAAAGCTTCAGAAATTTTAAAATTATTTAAAGCCACACGTTGAGTGTTCGTGGGTGGCCCACTATAAACCATAAAAGTATTCGCTTGAAAGGCAATAGCCGCTTGAACCGCACCATAAAACATATCGGGTTTTTTTAAAGAAACAAAACAACCAATTTTAAGCATTTTTTTTCTTTCCTTGGGAATATTTTTGAATTGATCGAATTTTATTTTTTTTTCTAGGAGTTTTAATTAAATGCGGTTTGTGGTTGCGATCCGGTTTAGGTTTTAAAATTTCAATTTCTTTAGAAGTTAAAATCATTTGTTGAAAATTAAAATGTTGACTTTTTAATTTATTAATTGTTTTTATTTCTGATTCATTGTAAATGGTAATTACTTCACCTGGTTTTCCCATGCGACCAGTACGACCGGAGCGATGTTGAAAAAATTCTAAATGTAAAGGTAAATCATAATGAATCACTAAAGAAATATCTAAATCTAAACCACGAGCAGCTAAATCACTCGTAATAATATACTGATATTTTAAATTTTCAATAGCTTTTAAACTTTGTTTTCTTTGTTTAACTGATAAATCTGATGAAAAATTAAAAACATTTAACTGATGTTTTTTTAAAGTTTCAAATATCGGTAATTGATCTTGCTTACGAGAAACAAAAATTAAAGCTAAATAAGGTTTTAATTTTTGGGTTAAAGTTAATAAAGTTTTTAATTTATCATGACTTTTTAATAAATAATATTTAATATTTTTTAAATAATTTTTAGTTAAATCAATTAATAAAGTAGGACCAAAATTTTGTTTAATAAAATTAGTTAAAAATGGTTTAAAAGTAGCAGAAAATAGCATTATTTTAGGTTTTGATTTAGTAATCATTAATGGTTTTAAAAAAGATAAAAATTTTCGATCTAACAACATATCAGCTTCATCTAAAACAAAAAAAAGGGTGCGGTTAATTTTTAATTGTCCTAAAGAAATAGCATATTCAAATAATTTTTCTGGAGTAGCGATCACAATTTGAGGTTGCTGTTTTTGTAATTTTAAACTAGTTCTTTTTTTATCCATACCACCATAAAAAATTCGTACTTTAACTGCATTTTCAGGAATCGCTTGTAACATTTTAAAAATTTGTAAAACTAATTCATTTGTTGGTGCGATAATAACAGCTTGAACGACAGCTTGGTTAACGTCAATTTGACTTAAAATTGCTAATAAATAAGCATGAGTTTTACCAGTACCCGTCGGTGCTAAACCAATTAAATGTTGTGGTTGAGAGAAATTTTTAAAAACTTCTTCTTGAATAGGAGTTAAATAAGAAAAATTTAATTTTTGTAATTTATCTTTAATATAATTTTTCAAAATAATTCCATTCTTTCTAAAAATAAAACTTGGTTGATCTTTATTTTTAATTTTTTTTAGTTTAATTAAAGATAAAAAAATCTCTAACTAAAAAATTAGAGAAAAATAACTTTAAATATGGTTTTCAGAGATTTTTTTAACCTCCAAATTAGTTTTGAGAGATTTTAAACTATGATAAATTTGATCTAAAATTTTATTATTAAATTTATGTTGTTTTTGATCATCTAATTCTGAATATCTTTTAGTTAATTCCAAAGCTTCATCAATAATAATAGGAGCAATGATCTTATTTTCTAATAATTCAAACGTAGCCAAACGTAAAATAGCTTGGTCTACTTTATTTAAACGTTTTAATTGATAATTATAAAGATTTTTTTGAATAATTTCATCAATTAAAGTTATTTTAGGAATAATTTTTTGAAAAAAAACCAAACTTTGAGGTTTGGTGGTATAATTCAAAAACTTTAAATCCTGGAGGTAAAAATCATATTGATATAATAAAATAAGTACTTCAATACGTATTAAACTTGGTTTTTTCATAACAAAAGATTTATTTTCCTTTATGAATTTAAAATCAGTTGAAGAAATTCTTATTTTTTTAAAACTGAAGTTAAATTATATTCCACTTGAGACCAATTAATAACACTAAAAAAAGCTTCAATGTAATCAGGACGACGATTTTGATAACTTAAATAATAAGCATGTTCCCATAAATCTAAACCTAATAACGGTGTTCCTAAATGCAAAGGAGTATTTTGATTAATAGTAGTAGTAATTATTAATTTTTGATCGAAAGTTAATAATAACCAAACCCAACCACTACCAAAAAGTTTTTTTCCAGCCGCAATAAATTCATTTTTAAAATTTTCTAAAGATTCAAAATGTCGGTTAATTAAATTAGCTAGTTCATTTTTCGGAGTTTTTTGATAATTTAATTTTAAAATCTTCCAAAAAAAAGAATGATTAAAATGACCACCACCGTGGTTTTGGACCACTGTTCTAATCGCAATTGGAACTAAATTTAAATCAGTTAACATTGCTTCTAAAGAATAATTTAAATTTGGATAATTTTTTAAAGCTTGATTAAAATTATCAACATAAGTCTGATGATGTTTAGTATAGTGAATTTCCATCGTTTTAGCATCGAAAAATGGTTCTAAAGCATCATAATTATAAGATAATTCAGGTAATTTAAAATTTAACACGTTATAGCTTCCCTTTCGGAAAATATTTTTTTAAAATTAAAATTTTTTAAAATATTTATACACAAAAATAAATATCTTATATACACATAATTATAACATGATTTTAATTTTTTATAATTAGATTGAAAATTATTATTTTATATGTTATAAATATTAAGTATAGTTTTAAAAATTGAAATAATTGAATCCAAAGATAATGATAAATAGTTAAAAAATCAAGTTCAATAATGTTGGATTTAAATTTTAACCATTTAAAAATTTTTGAAAAACTTTTGGAAAAAATATACCATAAATCGGCTTAAAAGTTATCTTAAATTTCACTAAGTTAACTTTCAGGAAGGAAAGAAATTGAAAATAATATTATTAGGAGCTCCAGGAACTGGAAAAGGAACTCAAGCTGCTCTTCTTTCTCAAATGTTTAAACTTTACAATATCTCTACTGGAGATATGTTTCGAAAAAATTTTAGTCAAAATACTGAGCTAGGAAACTTAGCTAAAGCTTATATTTTAAAAGGACTTTTAGTTCCGGATGAAATCACTAACAAAATGGTGATAGATTACTTATCTGAAGATAAATTTAAAAAAGGCTTTTTACTTGATGGCTTTCCACGCAATTTAGCTCAAGCCAAAATGTTAAAAAAATTTTTTCAAACTAAAAAAATTAATTTAACCGCAGTAATTTATTTAAATACTTCAGAAGATTGTTTACAAAAAAGAATTACTGGCCGTCGAATTTGTCCGAAGTGTGGTAATATTTATCATATTGAAACAAAAATTCCGCGAAAATTATGGTTTTGTGATGATGATCAAACCCCTTTAATCCAAAGAAAAGATGATCAAAAAGAAACTTTTTTAAAACGTTTAGTAGTCTATAAAAAAGAAACTTTACCTTTAGTTAAATATTTTAAAAATCAAACACCGACGCATTTTTTAGAAATTAAAGTAGATGATTTGAAAACTTCAATTTCGGAAGTAACCAATTTAATTTTAATACAAATGCGAAAAGCAAAAATAATTTTTTAAAAAATTTTATAATTATTAAAAAAATAGTTGTTGTAAACAATTTTTTTATATAAAAAAACTAAAAAAATAAAATAAATTCAACTTTTAAAACTAACTAAATTATTAATTAAAAAATCAATAGTTTGTGTAGTTTATGACGTTTAGTTATTTAAAAAAAATGACTCTCAGTTTGAGAGTCATTTAAATATTTTTTATTCATTTTTTTTATTGATTTTGGTTTTTTGGTTTTATGCTTTTAATTTTTTATAATACTACTCAATAATCAGAAAATAATTATGGTAATTAATAGTTTTATTAAAATCATTTTCTAAAAAATGGAAAATTCCTAATAATTGAAATAATTTTACATAATAACACCAAAAAATAGCAAAATTTTCCAAAAATTTATATATATTTCCATTTCCTAATAAAAAACATACAGTAAGTGAAATACGATATAAAATATCATAACAAATATTATAATAAATCTCAATTTTATCTTTATCTATAGAACAATAAAAAACTGGAATTAAAAAATGTGTAATTATAAATAAAAACATCATTAAAAATAATAATGAAAAAAATATTCTTAAAAAATAATTTTTTTCGGAATGTGATTCTGTACCATGATTAATTAATTTATTATTACAATCTCTTTTTTTACGAAAAATAAAAATATCCAAAAACAAAAATAATTGACCAAAATCAATATTATTTAAGTTTTTTTCTTTATCAAGATCTTTATAAATAAATGCTGTTCCGTTTGTTATTTTAAAACAAATATAAAAAAATAATCCAATTATCATAAAGAATGAAATAAAAATAAAAATCCAATATATTATTTCATTTTTCATAAAATCAAAATAACTTTTGTTTACTTTTAGTAAATTTTTTACTTCTAGTAACGTAATAACAAAAATAGAACTTAAAATCAACAAAACGATTATATCTTTAATTCTTTGTTTACGTTGCATCATATAACCTCCTTTTTTTTATATTTTTTGATAATTTATTAATATTTTTTTAAAATAAAAAACGGTTAAGTTTTAAAAAAGTATCTTGAACACCGTAAGTAATATCTTTAACTGCATTAACTGTTGCTTTACTAATGCTTTAAAAATGATCAGCATTAGGTTCTAATATATTACGTGAATAATTTCTATTTGTCTAATAGTTCTTTCTGAAAATTCATTCTCACGCAGCCCAAAAAAACTTAATTATCAAAAACAAATAATAAACAAATAGTCATCATTCAAATAATTTTTTGAGAAAAAGCCAATTAATTTTTTAACATATAATCAATGTTAAACTTCCAATGAATAATTAAAATAAAAAAATAATAAATAATATAATTTAAATAGCAATTTCTTCTTAACTCTTTTAATAATTTAATTATATGATATCACTCCGATTTATAAAGGTTATCTATTTGTTGGTTACTTGTTATAATTTGTGATTTTATAAGTGGTTAAATTGTCTCTTTATTTTTTTTATAAGTAATTTTAGTTTTAATTAATAAAATAGGAGGAGGGAACTTTAATCAATATAAATCTCAGAAAATAGGACTATTATAAATACCAAAAGAAAAAATTATTTATTAAATTTAACTATATGATAAACAAAAAAAATTTTGTCAAATTTTTATTAAAAATAAATTAATTATTTTTTTTAAAAAGTGATTTTTGCTTTCTTGTGTAAATTTTTATGATATATAATCAATATATTTTCAACTTAAATAACAAAACTAAAAATTAAATATTTAATTTTAAAAAGTATTTTATTGTCCAATTTTAAGATTTAAGGTAATATACAAATTTATATTTTTCATGTCTAACATTATGCAAAATATTTACCAGTAATAATGAATTTAATTCAATCTAATTTAGCAACTTAGTATTTTTTTGATCAAAATAATATTTTAAATAAAAAAAAATAATTGAAATAGCTTTATTACTCAATAGTTAAGGCTAAATTTATCTTCTATTAATTAAAATATAAATAAACAACTACTAGTTTTTTTAAGAGCGAAAAAAAATAAGTATAATAAAAATGTGATTTTTTTATTAGAAAGTCATAAAAATGTCAAAAATAAACAAACTTTTATTCATAATAAGTGCGTTAAGTTTAATTAGTTTAGTTATTGGATGGTTATTTTTTAAAACTGTAAATAAGAAAAAAAATCTAGATAACTTTTCACAATTTTTAAATCATCACGATTTACCTAATGATCAAGCTTTAAATGATTCGGATGCTGCTAATAATTGGGATATTAACGGCATAATGAAAAAATTTACCGAAACTAAAAATTCTATTTTAAATGCGACTACTGAAACCGAAGCTAAAGATAAAAAAATAAATTTTTATCATGAATTAGTTGAAATAATGGAAAAAATGGCACCTTATCAAAATAAATTTAATATTCAAGAAAAACAATTTTATGATGTTCAATTACCACAAATAACATCCGAATTTATTAATACTAATTATCCAATTCGGTACGAAATTTTAGATAAAAATATTGATCCACAAAAAACCAAAATTGAAGCTAATAAAACCTATAGTAAAATAATTAGTAAATTTAATCAAAATGATGAATTAGTTATAAAAGAATATTATATTAAAACACTCAATTTTGAACAACTTATTAGGTTGAATGAATATTATCAAGCTAATAAGTTTAAAAAAATAATAACTTATTATCATATGGATGATAATTATATGATATTTAATATTAATCCTAATGATCCTAAAACCAAACCTAAATTAGAAATAACTGAATATAATCTTTATAGTCAAAGACAAGATACTAAATACAATCGAGAAGGTCAAATTATCAGTATAAAACCACCTATTTATGAAACTATCGAAAGTAAAAATTAAATTCAAACATTATGATCCCACTCTCTTTTAAGAGAGTTTTTTTATTTAACTACCGTTAACCAAATTTAATCTATAAAATAATTAATATCATGTTATTAAAAATCTCAAAAATAATATTCAAAAAATATCTCCAAACATTAATCAAATCAACCGAAAAAAACAAAAGATCAAGATAGTTAATTTATTTTCTTCTGCTAACGAATTAAATTCTTTTTCTGCGTGTATGAATAATAATTTTTTCTTCTGAACCAACTATTTTTTTGAAATCTATATTTTAACTTCAATCTCTGTTTTAATTGTTAATTTTTCATCACAATGTTTTTATTTTGATATTTTTTTACTTTAATTAGCACTAATAAAATAAAAAAAGACTCCAAAAAGTCTTTTGATTAAATTCTTATTTCTTAGTATTTACAACTAATTGTTCTATTTCTGCTTGAGTAATCGTTTCTTGTTCTAATAATAAATGAGCGATTTGATCTAATAAGGTTTTATTTTCTAACATTAAATGTTTAGTTCGGGCATAACAATTATCAATGATTTTTTTAATTGCGGTATCAATCAGTTTTTTATCCGAAAATTCGGAATCTTGACTAACTCCTAAATCACTCATCCCGTATTTAGTCACCATTAACCGGGCAATTTTAGTCGCTTGTCGAAAGTCGTCAAAGGCACCAGAAGAAATATCATCAAAAACTAATTCTTCCGCGACACGTCCTCCTAAAAAGGATTGGATTTGTGCTAACATTCTTTTTCGAGAAGAAAAGAAAGTTTCTTTTTCTGGCATCATTAAATTATAACCACCAGCGTTACCCCGAGGGATAATCGTAATTTTTTGAACTTTTTGAGCGTGTTTTAATTTAATCCCAATGACTGCGTGTCCTGCTTCATGATAAGCAACCATACGGCGTTCTTCAGGGTCATATTTAATCGATTTCTTAGCGGGTCCCATTAAAACGCGGTCTAGAGCTTCGGATAATTCAGTCATGGTAATGAAATCTTTGTGATTACGGACAGTCAAAATCGAAGCTTCATTTAAAACCGCAGCTAATTGGGCCCCACTCATCCCTGGAGTTTGTTGTGCTAATTGATGAAAATCAATATCAGAAGATAATTTTTTGTTTTGGGCGTGTAGTTTTAAAATCTCCGCACGTGATTTAATATCTGGTAAATTAACCAGAATTTTACGATCAAATCTCCCTGGTCGTAATAAGGCTGCATCTAACATATCGGCGCGATTAGTAGCTCCAATCACAATAATACCTTTTGCTTGGGTAAAACCATCCATTTCGGTTAAAAGTTGATTTAAAGTTTGATCTTTTTCTTGATTACCGCCTGAAGAATTACCACCTCTTTTACCACCTAGAACATCAATTTCATCAATAAATAACACACAAGGAGCATTTAATTTCGCTTCTTTAAACAATGTTCTGACCCTGGAAGCGCCTACACCTACATACATTTCCACAAATTCCGAACCTGAAACAGCATAAAAAGGAACACTGGCTTCGCCCGCTAAAGCTTTGGCTAATAAAGTTTTACCAGTTCCGGGTGGTCCTTCTAATAAAACGCCCTTCGGAATGGCAGCCCCTATGGTTTCGTATTTTTGTGGTTGTTTTAAAAAATCAATTAATTCGGTCATCTCTTCTTTTTCTTCCGTATTCCCAGCCACATCTTTGAAAGTGAAAAGGGATTTTTGTTTGGCCGAAACTTTAGCATTCGAATTAAGTTTACCTGACGATTTTTTTATATTAGAAATAATATAAAACATAAAAATAGTACTAGAAACAATTGGCACTAAACTTAAAATTAATTCTGATAAATGAAAATCAGTTTTAGGATCTTTTATTTGAATATTCTCTCTACCTTTAATTAAAGAATGAATTTCATGAAAAAAAATCGAATCTACAACAGCATACCATTTTTCTTTTGTGGTTAAATTATTTTTATTTTTAACTAAAATTTCAACTCTATAAAATGATTTTTCAAAAATAGTAGAATTTGTTTCGTAAAAAACAATCTCTTCCACTAAATGATTATCGTCTTTAATTTTTTTTATAATTTCATCAGTTCTTTTTTTAATACCTTTAATTCTTCGTTCAAATGTTAAATCTAGAATTAACAAAATACAAAATAAAATGCTGAAAAAAATAACCAAAAACTTTAAATTAAATATTTTTTTAAAATAATGAGTTTTCATATTTTATATCCTTATTATATTTTTAATTTTTGTCTACTATTTAAAAAAAATATTAAGTTTTGTTATTAAGTTTTGTTAATAGTTCTGAAATATCATCATTATTAAATAATTCATTACTTTTGGTTTGATAAACAATATATTTTTTATTTTCCGATAAAGGTAAAAAACTTTTGTTTTTTTGAATAGTTTCTTGTAAACATTTTTGTAAAGATATTAATAATTTTTTATTTAATTCTTTATCTTGATTAATTTCTTGTTGACATTTTTCATAAATATTTTTTATCTCTAATGTATTAAACTCACAATCATTTGGTAAATTAAATTTATTTTTTATTTTTTCAATTTGATTAGGTTCTATATCTTTTGAAAAATTTAACTTAAATTTAATTAGATCAGATAAATTTATTTTTTCTAATAAAGAAAAATATTCTTTAGTTCGACAACTAGTAATAATTAAATCATAAACACATTGAAATTCCGCTAAAGTTATATCGGTATATAACGGAAAATATTTAACTTCTATTTTTATTTTATCTTTAATATCTAAATTTAAATTTTGTTCTATTTGTTCTTTTAAAAAAAATGCTATTGCTTTTTTTTGTGGTTCATCTTCACAAACCAATTCTAAAACTAATATACTTTGCGAAGGATTTTTTTGTTGCCATTCATCATAACATTCATCATAAGCTTTTTGTAATAAATCATTAATATCTTCAGGAATATTTTCTAAATAAATTTTTTTCATATCATTATCAATATGTTCTATTGAAATACATTCACTATTTCTATTTTTTTGAATTATTTTAATTAAAGCTTTTTTAAAATTATCATTTCTAATAATAGTTGGCACTTCTTTTTTAATGTTTTCATCTCTAAAAAAAGAAGCATCATTTCTTTCGCCTTGATTTAAAAATAAAGCTAATAAATCATTAGAAGCAGAAATAGGAATAAATTTTAACGATTCTTCTTTCGGTTTTGAAGTTAATTCTATTTCATTTAAACTTCCGGAATAAAAATCATCAACTTTTTTTTGTTCATCAGTTATAACTTGATAAAAAATATTTTTAATATTTTTATTATCAAGATTTATATTTTCTAATAATAAACCTTCCTTTGGAATATATTTTTTCACTTTATATTCACCATAAGAAACAAAATTATTTCGAGGCTCCCCATAATTTTGAAAATTATTTTCATATTCAGATGGTAATAAAACTAAATTATTAACCCAATTAGTAATAATTTTTTTAAGATCATCATCAAAATTCAAATAAGTCGAATGAAAAATTAAAGTAAATTTTAAATCATCTTTTTTTTCAAAACAAGTTAATTTTTTATCTTTGTGACTTTTACTTTTATTATTATAATACAACAAAGCATTTTTTAATCTTAATAACCAATGAAATATTTTATTCTCTGAAGAAAATTTATTTTTATTATGATCTAAATAATTTTTTATAGTGTTATAAACAGCATCAGAATTAATTTTTTCTCCGTTTTCGAAAGTTAAATTTTGATTTATTTCAAAATTAACTTTTATTAATTCATTATCTTCATTATCCTTTACAATTTCTGGTTCTGAATTAATAAAAGGTTTTGTTAGAAAATTTAATATTTCTCGTTGATATTTTTTCTCAAAACTTTTTTTATTGACGTTAACTTCTTTTAAAGGATCTAAACAATAAGGCAAAGAATTAAAAGCTTTTTTGTAAGTAATTCTAGAATCGAAATCAAAAATTTCTTTTTTCGGAAGCGAAGGATCATTAATGTTTAATACTTGAAATATAATGATAGTTGCCGAAAATAAAACAATTAAAATTATTAAAAAAATTAAAATAATACGACGATAATTAAATTTCATATTTATAATCTCCTAGTTTTTTAATTATCATTTTTGAAAATTAAATAATATTTTAAATTAACTAATTATTTATAAATTTAATTTTATTTTAATATTTACTCTTAAGAATTTTTCAAGAACTAAATCATAATTTATTTTTTAATAATTACTTTATATTATTTTTTATAAAAAATATAAATAGTTCCTCCATTATGCATTGTTTTTAAGTCCTCTAAAGTGTATCTAGATATTTCATTACCTTCTTCATCTTCTTCTTCATCGCCACCTCTTCTTAAACCACCATCAAAATAAACAGCTATTAAATTACCTGGAGGATCTTTAATAGGACAATCAAACATCCCTGGTTGTACGATATAATTTGTTTGTTCTTCACTTACAACAGAACTACCTGTTATTGTTTTATCAATCGAATTATAAGTAGGAGGGTTAAAAGTTGAAAAACTAAATAATTCACATAATGTTGATTTGTTTGACTTAAGATATGAATATTTATTAAAAATATTTTGCTGCAAATATTCTTTAATTTGCTTTAATTCTTCGCCTTCTTTAACATAAACTTCATGAATTAATTTATTTGATTCATCTTTTCCTTGATTTGATTCAGAATTATTTGATTCATCTTTTTCTTGATTTGATTCAGAACTAATAGGTTTATTAGTCGAAAAATAGTTACTATTATAAATTTTATATAATCCAATTACTAATATTATTAAAAATAATATTGAAATAACAATTATAAAGATTTTTTTATTTTTTTTAAATAAAAATGTTTGTAAATCCAAATTTTTTACCACCTTTTAATTATTATTTTCTTATATATTTATATATTTTTACTCAAAAATTGTATCTTGATAATATATATATAATTTAATCGCACTTAAATAATAGATAAATATGCTAAACGCACTGTTCAATATTAAAATTCAAAACTTAACAAAATGAAAAAATTTTATAAAGTTTTCGCAAAAAATTGGCTATATATTAGTGTAGGGATTTTTTTAAAAATCATCGTTTTTAAAAATAAAAAAAATAAAACAAAAATCTAAATGGTTTTTTATTTTTTTTCTAAAAGTATAAAAAAAATGCAACACTTCGTAAAAATTATTTTTATTTTAACCTCATTCAAAAATAAATTAATTAAACATTTTCAATATTATAGCAACATAAAATAAAAAAACAAGTAAAAAGCTTTTTACTTGTTTTTTATGTAACTTTATTAATTATTTAAATTTCAAAAATTAATATATTAAAATAAAAATGATTAAAGTAATATAAATTTTTTTTGATTTTCTAAATTTTAATTTCTTTTTTATTTTTAAAAAAAACTCATCGGCGTCTTTTATTTTAAAATAAATTGTTTTTTTAAATAAGGAATAATGTGTTTTACATCTTGATGAGTAATTTTCTTACGAGATAATAATAAATCAGCAATGTATTCTAAATATTTTTTATTTTGATTTAAAATAAACTTAACTTTTTTAATATTTGCATGAATGAATTGATTCATTTGAAATTCAGAATATTGATATTTTAATAATTTTTTTTTAATTGATATTAAGTCAGAACCGCAACCTTCACCCACTTTATAGAAAGGAATCTTGTGATCATCTTTTAAAATTAATTCAGCTGCAGCACCTCCCAAAGCAACAAAAACTTGTAACATAGGGTTTTTTGAAAAATAACTAGTATAAGTTTTACCTAAAGTGTTTTTTTCGGGTAAAATATCAGCTTTGATAAATTGACATGCATTATTTGATTTTGATGACAAACATAAAGAAATTAAAGAATGACCTGCTTCATGATAAGCTGTATAATATTCTTCTGCGTGATATTTTTTATAATCAATAAGATTTTTTTGTGGTTCTTGATCAGAAATTATTTCATAAGGTGGTTTTTGGGGAAATACATTTTGATAAACTTCATCAAAAAAATTATCAATATCTGTTTTATTAGTTAAATATATCAAAATCAAAAATAATATTTCCAATAATAATATCATTAAAAAAATATATTTATACTTTTTTCGATTTATTGTATCTCGACAATATTCGTTGTTATTAAACATATAAATATTTTTTATGCCCTTCTGTTTTTGAAATATCTAAATTTTGTAATATATTAATATCATTTACATTATGATTAAAGTTTAATAGTTCTATAATCCAGTTTTGACATAATGAATATTCATCATTATTTTGAATAAAGCTACGTAAGGGTTGTTCTGTATTATTATCTATATTACTTTTTATTTCTTGGTTTATTGCATTAATATCTTTTTTGGTGTTTGTTATGAGATTTTTCAAGTTTTGAATATTTTCTGGTGAAGACAATAATGATGAATTATGTATTTTAAATAATTCATTTGATGATAATTTTTGTTCTATTTGGTTGAAATCCTCTTTTTTTTGATCAAAAAATTTTTCTAATACCTGTTCTTGTGTTAATTGTTTTGAAATTAAGTTTTGAATCGACTGTATTTTTTGTTCAATTTTGTTATTTGATTCTAATAGATTATTTAAATTTTTAACTTGAACCAAGTAGTAGTCATTCGTAGTTTTGTTTTTTTGAAAGTTTTGTTTATCATTTAATAAATTTTTTTGTATGGAATCATATTTCTTTGTGTATTTATCTTTAAATTTTTGTAATACTTGTTCACGATTTTTTATTTCATCATCAAATAATATTAAAGATTCTTCCTTTATAATATTCGATAATGAAATTATATCTTTTTGTCTTCGCTTAATTATATCATTATTTTGTTGTATAATTTTTTCAATTGTTTCAAAAATGTCTTTATATTTCAATATCAATGGATCAATAACATTAAGCATTAAAACATCATGATGTCTCAATGAATTAATTTTTTGATATAAAAAATGTTCTGAATTTTGCGTGATATCATTAAAAGTATTATTAATTAATGTAGTGTCTAAAATAGAAATTGCTTCTTGTGGTTTATTATTCAAACTATTATTTATTTTTTTTATCATATCATTTATGTCATCTAATAATTTCTTACTACTATCATTCAATAATTTTTTTGAATGTTCTATAGTCGATGTTGTTCGTTGATCTTGCTGAAAAGGATGCGGAGTTTTTAATCTTTCTAATCGGCATATATTTTGTTGTATTTGTGATTTGATTAATGATTTTTCATCATTTTCTTTTCTTATTGTCTCTATAAATTGTGAATTTTCTTTTATGAATGTTGAAGTTTTTGTTATATAATAGTCATTAATTGTTGAATTAAATAATGATTGAATTGAATTTTTCGGAACCGAAGACAAAAATTTTATAAAGTCTTTAATTTTTGCATCAATTATATTATATTGTTTTTCTAACGATGTATTTTTTTCGCTTATGTCATCATTTATCGTTTTAATATCCTTTTCTAATAATCTAATTAATACATCTTTATCCTGTAAAAAAAAATTATTGCCATTGTTGTTATTTGAAGTAAACGTATTTTCAATTTCCTTTTTTTGTCTTTCTAAATCTAATAAAATATATTTTTTATTAGCTTCAAATGATTTCAATATCTTTGTATATTGTTGAATAAATCTTTCAGATAAACCCTGAAAAATATCTTTTATTTCTGCATTTATATGATTTGGTGTTTGTAAATCTGACTCTGATTTTAAAATATAATTTTTATTATGCCATCTATGATATAAAGAATATAAGGTTGGAAATTGTTGTTCATGTACATCATTTGTTGTTGTTAAAAATGATGATTCTGTTAACAAATGTTCTAATTTTTTATTATGAACAAGTATTTTTGAATAATAATCGTTTATTCTATTTGTTAAATTCTTAATAAGAGTTTCTCTATTTTTAATAGGATTATTTTCCAATTTTAAATATTCTATTACTTGTTTTAATAGTAATGATGATTTTGTCTCTGTCTCTTCTTCAACACTGAATAAAAAAGAACATTCTTTATTAATATCAATGTTTATGTTTTGATTAATTTCTTGTATTGCTTGTAAAAATTTAGAATCACTTTGATCCACGATATATTTAGTTAAAGAGGGAAAATCTAATTTTTGAATATCAAAATTATTATTATCATTAAGTGCAAGTTCAGTATTAAATTTTTCCATTTCTTCCATTGGTATACCTTTAAATTGATAAGAAGGAATATCTAATGATTTCTGATTATTGGTTGAACTTTGTAATTTAAGAATAATTTCCTGAAAAGTTTTTAAATTTTCTTTATCTTGCTTTATTAAAGGTATTAAAATATCGTCATGATAATCATTCATTATTTCAATTCTAAATTGTGTATTGGCAATACGAGGTGTTTGACTAAAAATTTGAGTTCTTTTTAAATTTTGCTTATCATTATCTTTTTGTTTAGATCGAATATAATCAATATTATTACTATCAACAAAGCCACCATAACCACCATAAGATAAAACAATTTTTTTATAATCATCATCATTAAATTGCGGTGGTTGAATACTATTGTTTCTTTCCGAATTTGTTGTACTTAATTTTTGTAATGATTTTTGATAAATCTCTTGAATCAATGGTTCTTTTAATTCTGATAATAAATCTTGATAACCTTGATTATTATAATCTTCAATAAATTGTTTTCGTCTTTCATCAAATTCTTTCTCTTGTTCTTCACGTTGTTGTTGTTTTTTTGTTTCAATGTTTTGAACAACTAAATTTATATTATTTTCATTATTTTTCGGTATTGCAGAATTAAAATCATTAGAATTATTTTTTAATCTTTCGTTAAATGATTCCTCTTGTTCTCGACGTTGTTGATTTTGTGTTTCAATTAACGAATTATCAAAAGATAATGATGATGCTGATAATGTTATAGAATAATTCAAAAAAATTAAAACTTGGAAACAAAAAATAATAAAAAATAAACAATAAATAATAGTAAATTGAAATTTATTTTTATAATTAAGATTGATTTTTAAAAAATTCTTTAAATCTATTGAATTTATCATTAATTTTTTAACCTCATTATGTATTATTTTAATTTTATTTATTTTTTAAAGCTATTAAATTATTCATCCAATTTATAAGTTCCCACCCAATCATTTCTTATTTTTTATTTTCAAATATTGATCAAAAATTGTAGGACCTAAATATTCACTTAAAGCTTCATTTAAATCACTTATTAAAATTCTTGAATGCCCATGACCAGATGCTAAGTTCGCTGCTTTATCGATTAACATATCTAATTTACGATGAGATTGAATATCATAAAAATGTGTTTTAACCATTTCTAAATCTTCATCAAAAGTAGCTTCTTCTGGCATAACAGTCTTTTGTTGCATGTTTGGGTTTGTTTTGTATTTTTCTTTATCTGTAGTATTATATGCATCTTTATATTGTTTGTATTGGTTATAAAATTCTAAAAATCTTTTATATTTTAATAATTTATCATTAGCACTTTCTAATTTACCTTTAGATTCTTTGATTCCGATTGCATCAATCATATAATGTTGATTTTTTATTAAATCGGAAAAATGTTCAGGTTGTCGTAAAGATTTATTAAACATTTCTACAATTTGTGTTAAATATTCATAAGCTGCTGGATCACATTCATATTTTTTCATTGAATTTTTTAAAAAACCCAATCTTTCGTCTTCTTTTAAATAACCAAAATATAACTTTTCTAAACGAGAAAGAATTGCAGAATCAATACGATCTATATAGTTTGTAGCAGCAATAAAATAAATAGGATATTCGGGATCTGTTTTAACTCCATCTAATTCCTGTAAAAAAAGATTAGTTTTTTTAGCATCCCCTGTTTCAAGATTAGTTGAAACTCTTGATTTCATTAATTCTTCTGCTTCGTCACAAAAAATGATAGAAGGGCTATTTTTACGTGCTTTTTTGAATATTTGTTCAATTTTTTCTAAACTATCTGAAGTAGTAATGGTATAAAAACTCATTTGAGCTTCTTTAGCAAAACATTTAGCTAAATAAGTTTTACCAGTACCAGGAGGACCATAAAAAACTACACCTTTAGGTAATTTATTTGTTTTATGTTTGGTAGCACGTAAAAAGAATTCTTGATTATCTGCTTTTCTTAATTGATAATTATCACTATTATTAAACATATCTTGTATTTTTTCTAAAAATTTTTTTTGAGGAAATGAACCATAAACTTGCTCAAATTTATCAAATTCTTCGAAATTAATATCAGGAGGAGTCATTAATTCTACTAATCCAATATTATTATTTATCTTTATCATTCTGTTGTGGTAATCATCATTAATTGATAAATTATCTTTATTATAATTAGTAGCGACAGAAGAAGGTTTGGATTTTAATTCTGAAAATTTTTCTTCTGATTCAGAATTATGTATATTTGTGCTTTGATTATTATTAACACTAGTCGAATTACTTATTTTGACAAAAACTAATATAATTATTGCAACTATTATAATCAAAATACTTAAAGTTAAAAATATTATTTTTTTTATCTTCATTTTTTATCCCTTTAATCGTTAGAATTATTTTATGCCCATTATCAAATTAGAAAATTGTCTTGGAATTTTGTTTTCTTTTGTTGTATTAATTTTTCTAATGATTTTTCTAATTGATTTCAAGAAAAATAAATTGTAATTACGATCTATGCTTTTTAATATTAATTTTTCATATGGTATTGATGAATTATTTATTTTTTGCTGAAATTCTTTTTGTATAAGTAAAATATTTAATAAATTAGCATAAAAAGTTAAAAAAACTCTGCCAGATTCTATATCTTTTATTAAATTTACAATTACACTATTGTTATTTTGTCCTAATTTTTCCTCTAATTTTTCCCATGTATTTAATTCACTTAAAGAATTTATATTACTATTTAAAGTAATTTTAAATTCATCATGCTTACGACAACATTCTATGAAACCCTTCATAAGATTTATTAATTCTTGTTGTTCTCTATATTCACTAAATGATTCTATAACATTTTGATCCGGTTCTAAATTATCCGACTGAAAAAGTTGAAGTGATTTTTCAAAAATATCTCTATTTTTTTGATCATTTTCTTCATTATTTTGGTATTTTTTTAATGATTCAATAACTGTTGTTAAATTTTGATAATATTTTGAGTCTATATCGTTGTTTAAAGATTGTTGTAAACACATTTCTTGTATTTTATTCAATGAATCTAATGAATTAACAACTAATGTACCATTATTATTAGTAATAATATTAGATTCTTTTGGAATATCTGTTTTTGGTGCTAAATTTTTTATTTTATTAACCTTATATAAAGAGTAAATACTTAGAAATAAATTTATAAAAATAAAAAAAAATAATATTATTGCAATGAATTTAATTTTTATATTATTAGAATTATTATCAATATGATTTACTGATGAATGATTTTTTTTTATTTCCATTTTTTTCACTTTCTGTTTATTTATTATTTAATTTTTTATAAAGAATTTTCTAATAAACTATAATAAAATATCTTGTAATTGATTATTTTTTTTTTGTAATTCTTGAAACACTTTCAATATTATTTCGTTGTCAAATTTGTGTTTTAAATTTTCGTTTTCTATATCCGAATTTAAAATAAAATTAGATTCTTCATAAGGAAATGTTGAAAATGATTTATCATAATAATATGATATATTATCATTTGATAACTTTTGACATAATTGTCTAAATGTTTTTTCGTTAGTCATATCTTTCATATAATCAATGATGATGTTATTATAACTGTTTTGTTGAAACGTTGATAAATTTGGTAATTCACCCCATTTATGTTCTAAGCCACTATCTAAGTCATTAATAACTTTCGATGGTAATCGAAAATACGAAAATAAAACTGTATGTAATTGACGCAAATATGGAATAATAATTTTTTGTTTGTTACATTCTCTGATTTCTTCTGTTGTTTTACTTCGTTTTTCATCAAAAGAAGTATTTATTCTCTTTATAATAACATCTATTTGACCTAAATAAGAAGTAATGCTTGTAATTATATATTTTAATTGATTAATTTGTAATTGTAAATTCGGATTTAATTGATCATATTGATCATATAGTAGTTTTTCTTGTTCTGTTAATAGTAATGCTTTTTCTTGAAAAATTTGGTAGGAATTGGGAGAAAAACCATTATTTAAAATAAATTCTTTTTTTTTAAAAATAATTTCTAAAAATTGTTTATATTTTAAAAAATGTTGTTTAATAATAAAAAAAGCTTTGAGATTTACCTCTTTTTCAAAACCTAAAAGTGAATTTTCTACTTCTTTTTGTTTTTCTTGAAATTCTTTATAAAATTTATTTTTTTTTATTAATTCGTTTAATTTAGAATCCAAATCATTTTTTATTGTTGTATTTGATTGAACACATTGGTTCAAATTAGATAATAAATCTTCTATTTGCATTTCAAAAAAAATTGTTATACAACTATTTTTTTTATTTTCACTCAAATTATTGTCGTCGCTATAATTAACATATTCTTGCTTTATTTTTTGAAAGAAATTTTTTAAAATAGATTGAAAATTTGTTTGTAAATGTTGTTCTTGTTCAAAACGTTGATTATTTGTATTTAAATTGTAATTAATTGGGATAACTATTATTTTTCTTAATTCTTCTTTTATTTTATTAATTGTAGTATCATCAGTTTCCCAATTAAATATTAATTGTTGTCTATTTTTTTTAGCTTCGCAAAAAGATAAAAGTTTTTTAAAAATATCTTTACGATGAATATCATTAATTTCTGTTTCAACTTCTTTAAGTAGAATTGAATAATCAACTTGCACTTCATAATTAGTTTTTTTATTTTTTTTATAATAAAAACAGCAAATTAAAAAAATAATAATTAAGGAAATAATTAATAATACAAATGACAAAATGATTATTTTAATTCT
This sequence comes from Candidatus Phytoplasma mali, assembly GCF_000026205.1. Lineage (GTDB taxonomy): Bacteria > Bacillota_I > Bacilli_A > Acholeplasmatales > Acholeplasmataceae > Phytoplasma > Phytoplasma mali. The sequence goes on from NC_011047.1 coordinate 54,731, forward strand.
CTTAGAAAAATTTTTTATTGAAATCATATTTGAAAATTTGAAAATTCATAACCTCCCCTTTTTTAATAATTTTTAATAATTAAAAAAATAATATTTACATAAATCATAATATAATTTAAAAAATAAAACAAATAAAACAAATAAAATATTAGAATCATAAAAAATTTAAAAAAAGCTAAATTAAAAAATATGTTGATGTTTATTACAAAAAAAGAAAGGAAATATGATCAAAAATGATAAAAAAATAAAAAAATATCAAAGAATCATTGTAATAAAGTGTGATGAAGTAATTTTTATAGATTACAAAAATAATATCTATGTAAATTTCTCAAATGATCATCAAAGTATTATTAGTATCCTTATCTTTCATTAAGACACCAATAATTATTGTTTTTAGCAATAAAAAAAAGACTAACATAAATTGTTAGTCTGAATGTTTTTAAAAAGTTAAAATTATAAAAATTTTGAAATATGGTTTTTAAATTATTTATTTCAACCTTATGAATAAATCTTTATTATTTTAAAAATCTTTAAAAATCATAAAGATTTAAATTTAAAATTAATATTAACATTTAAAATTTAAAATATATAAACTCTTAAAATTAATTATATTTTAAAAATAAAAATTTTATTAATTAATAAATTTTTGCATTAAATTTTCAATTTCAAAAATTTCTTTTGGAATATGTTGTGATAAATTAATTGCTCCATTATTTTTAATTAAAATATTATCTTCGATACGAATTCCAATATTAAATTCAGGCAAATATAAACCAGGTTCGACAGTAACCACACTATTTTCTCCTAAAATATCATCTTGAGAAAAATTTAAATCATGTAGATCTAAACCTAAATGATGTCCGAAGTTATGATAACAATATTGATTAATATTGGTATTTTCTTTAAATAATCCTATTTTTTTTAATCCTTTAGCCATAATATCTTTACCATAGGTATTAAATTCACCAAAAGTGTGATAAGGTCGTACCCATTCAATAATTTTTTTATTTGTTTCTAAAACTAAATTATAAATTTGTTTTTGAAAAGAATTAAATTTACCACTAATAGGATAACAACGAGTAATATCGGAAGAATATTTTTTATATTCCACACCAGCATCAAATAATAAAAGTTCATTTTTATTTAATAAATTATTATTTTTATTATAATGTAAAATCAAGGCATTTTTACCGCACGCCGCAATAGTATCAAAAGATTTTTTAGTTTGATTTTTCTCTAAATAATAATTATAATGAGCATCTGTTTGATATTCATATTTACATTTTTTAATATTTTTTATCATATTTATTAAAGCATGATGATTAACATGCAAAGCTTTTTGAATATTTTCTAATTCTTCCAGTTTTTTTTGTTTTCTTAAATAAAATAATATAGAAGAACTATTATAAATCTTTAAAAAAGGATATAAATTTGATAAAAATTTAAATTGTTTGAAAGCCCAATTAATAGAAATTTCTGAGGGCAAACAAAATAAATCAAGATAAATACCCTTAAATATTTCTTGAGGATAATTTTTAATAAAATTAATTTTTTGATTTAAAAATTTATTAAAACTTAAAATATTTAAAATATTTAATAATGGTAATTGAGAAATTTCAGCAATTTCCTTAAAACTTAAAAATTCTCCATCCCATAATAAAGTTAATTGATCAGAAACATTAGCAAACAAAAAAGTTTGAGTTTGATTATTTTTTTTGATCAATAATAAAATTGTATTCTCTTGATTAATTCCAGTTAAATAATAAAAATTACGATTAACTTCGAAAGGAAATTTTTGATCACCATTTTTAAATGCACTAACACCAGAATAAAATAAAGCTATCGTATTATTTTTCATTTGACTAATAAAATTATTTCTATTTTGTAAAAACATTAATAAAACCCCTTAACTTAAATAACTTAAAAATTTTACTCTTATATTTAAAAATAATGAAAACATACATTTCTATAATAAGAATTCAATAACAATAAAAAATAAATTAAACTAATTATAACATAGAAAAATTAAATTTTAAAATTATATTTAAACCCAATATAAAAACATGATTATTAATTTAAAAAAATTTATTAATCATATTCTTTGTATTTTAAGCAAAGTAATTATTCATATCATTATTTTTTTATGTTATAATATTTAATAGGTATAATTACCCTTATTTAAATATTTAAATTAAATATAGTACGATTATAACACAATTGTTTTTATTATTTAAATATATTCAAATTTGAAATAATTATTAAAATACTCTCTATTTACTAATTTTTTTCAAGGAGAATTATATGTCTTATATAGCTTTTTACCGTAAATATAGACCAAAGTTTTTTAAAAATGTTGTTGGACAAAAAATTATTATTCAAACTTTAAGAAATGCTATTATATATAAAAAATTAAGCCATTGTTATTTATTTAGTGGTAATAAAGGTACTGGAAAAACAACTTTAGCTAAAATATTTTCTAAAACAATTAACTGTTTGAATAATAAAGATGGTGATTGTTGTGGATATTGTGAAGCCTGCAATATAATCGATAAACAAAATTCTGATATTATCGAAATAGATGGCGCTTCTTATAATGGTGTTGAAGAAATTAGAGATTTAAAAAATAAAATAAATTATAAAACTAATTTTTTAAAATACAAAATTTATATTATTGATGAAGTACATGTTTTAACAGGAAATGCATTTAATGCTTTATTAAAAACATTAGAAGAACCACCAAAACATGTTATTTTTATTTTTGCAACAACCGAAAGTCATAAAATCCCTGAAACAATTTTATCTCGTACACAACATTTTCATCTTTTAAATATTCAAAAACAACATATAATAGAAAAACTAACAGAAATAGTGGATTTAGAAAAAATATCCATCGATAAAGAAGCTTTGGAAAAAATTGCTTTTTATTCTCAAGGTAGTTTAAGAGATGCTTTAAACTTATTAGATCAAATTAGTTCCTATGAAACAGATTTAATCACAGTTACATGTGTTCAAGAAATTAAGGGTGCAGTAGAAGAATCAAATTTAATCAAATTATTACAATATACATTTAATAAAGATTTAAATTCAATAATATCTTTATTAGACAAAATTAATAATGAAGGTAAAAATATTTTAATTTTATTTAATGATTTAATTATTATTTTAAAAAATTGTTTATTAGAAGAATTATTATCGCCTCATGATAAAAAAATTAAATTAGAAAATTTTTCTTTAGAATTAGCAAATTATGTTTTAAAAACTTTAATTGATTATCAACAAAATTTAAAAAATAGCGATTTAAAAGAAAGTTTTTTAGAAATAATTTTTATTCAAATGTTATCATCGAAAATTTTCAAAAATCATGAAAATAAAGTTTTTTTAAATTATAAACAAAATATAGAAATATCACAACAATTACCTTATCAAAAAGAAAAATATCAAAAAAAAATTTTTGATATTTTGTTTAATTCTGATGAATCAAAAAAACAATTAATATTAAATGCTTGGTATAAATTAAAATCATATAAAAATAATACACTCAAAAAAGCAGCTAATTTTTTATTTAAAGGAAAACTAATAGCTGTAGGATTAAACAACGAAATGTTGTTAGTTTATGAAGAGTCTGAAATTTTAGAAAATGTAAAACAAAAAGATATTAAAAAACAAATTTTAACTATTTTAAACAGTAAAAAAAATATCATCAAAGATTTTGTTGTCATTTTACAAAAAAATTGGAAATTATATGAAACTTACTATTTACAACATAAAAATAAAATAGTTTTGTATTCTAATAAAAATTTAACTAAAAATAAAGAAAATTTACTAAATAAAAAAATAAATATTAATAATGAATTAATTTTAAATAAAGAAAAATTACCAAATAATGAAAATCTAAATAAAGCAGAAAACAATTTATCTAATAAATATTTACATAATGAAAAAAAAATAACTGATCAAAATTTACCTAAAAATAAAAGTGTTTTATCTTTAACAGAAAAACTTTTTGATAAAGATATAATAGAAATAAAAGAAGAAATGGATTGATTTAAAAAAGGTTTAAAAATGAGTACAGATACAAACTTTATTAAAAAAATACTTAAATTCCAAATGGAAATTGATAACGTTCGCAGCAAATTAGAAAAAAAAGAGTTTCATAGTGAAATCGGAGATATAATAATAGTGTTACAAGGAACTAGAAAAGTAATTGATGTTCAAATTGTATCACCAATGATTTTAAAAGACAAAGATTTACTACAAGAAAATATTTTATTAGCTTTTAATGATGCTTTAGAAAAAATTGATATAGATTTTAAAAAAATGATTAATAAAATTACAGGGGGTTTTTAATTTTGAAAAATTCGCCAACCGTTGAAAAACTAATAGAAAGTTTTACTTTACTTCCTGGAGTAGGAAAAAAAACAGCTGAAAGATATACATTTTTTTTAATTAATCAAAAAAATAAAAATAAAATTTTATATTTATCAAAGCATTTAAAAGAACTAGTCAATAACATCAAAAGTTGTAATATTTGCGGTTATATTACAGAAAAAAATATTTGTAATTTTTGTTCTGACTCACAAAGAGATCATTCTACTATTATGATAGTGGCTGATAATCGTGATGTTTATTGTTTTGAAAAAATAAATCATTATCATGGTCTTTATCATATTTTAGGAGGATTAATCGATTTTTCTCGTTGTATCAAACCTGAAAACTTAAATTTTAATTCTTTAAAAGATAGATTAAAAACAATTAAAGAAATTATTATTGCCACCAATAGCACTTTGGAAGGTGAAATAACTGCTACATATTCAAAAAAATTTCTTAAAAAATACTTAAAAGATGAAAAAATTAAAATCACAAAATTAGCTTATGGAATTCCAATAGGTTTAGATTTTAATTATCTTGATGAAAAAACATTATGTAACGCTATCAATAACAGAAATAATTTTAAAGGAGAAAATGAATGAAAATTTTAAAACACAAAAATCATTTAGAACTTGCCGAAGAAATTTTAAAAAAAAATAAATTTTCAATGACTATTAATGATTTAATAAATCAAATTTGTGTGATTAATAAAATAGATTCAAAAGATTATGAAAAAATTTCTCAATTATATTTAGATATTACTTTAAGTTCGAAATTTATTTTTTGCGGAGAAGAACTTTGGACTTTAAAAGAAAATAATTTAAAATTATGGGATAAAGATTGTTTTTTTAATGATAAAAAAGATATAATTGAAGAAGAAAATATTGATAGTAAAGATTATTTTTATAATGATGATAATGATGATAGTAGCGAAAAGAAAAAATAATATTAGAAGAAGAACAAGAAGAATATGATGAATACGATAAAGAATTATGGGATATATGAAAAAAAATAAATAATATTTTATTTTTATTCAATTATCAGTATTTTTTTATATGAAAAATGAGGCTATTAAATATGTTGTTAGGAATATATAATTATACAACTATTCTAAGTTATTTAAATTTGTTTATGGGTTTTTTAGGTATTGGTTTGGCTTTAGGCGACAAGTATTTATTGGCTACTATTTGTTTATTAATCGCAGGCATTTGTGATATGTTTGATGGGTTAGTAAGTCGTAGTAAAAAAAATAGAACTATTTTTGAAAAAAAATACGGAATTCAAATTGATTCTTTAGCAGATATCATTAGTTTTGGTTGTTTACCTATTTTTATTAATTATGCTTTAATACAAAATGATGATATTCAAGCACCAAAAAGTTTATTATCAATAAGAGGAGAACCACAAATTTATATTTTATTTTGGTTTATAAGCTCTTTTTATGTATTAGCAGCTTTAATTAGACTTTCTTATTTTAATGCAATCAGTGAAGAAAAATTACAAGATAAAATTCCTAATAATAATCCACAATTTTTTATAGGAATTCCAGTAACTTTTTCAGCTATTATTTTTCCTTTTATTATTTTAATTAAAACCATAATATCAAAAATATTCAAAAGAAATCAAGAAATACTGATTAATTTAAATTATATAATTATTAATATTTATTTTATTTTAGTAATGGTTCTAACCTTCTTATTCGTTTTCCCTAAAATTAAAATTAAAAAACCTACAAAAAAATATATAAATATTTTAAGTTTTTTTTCTTGTTTGGTGATTTTTTTATTAATATTTTTACAATTATTTACAGCAATAGAATAAAATCGATAAATTATGAAAATAGTAAATCGAAAGGGAAAAATTATTAAAAAAGAAGTATCTAGTAAAAATCAAAAATTTTTATATTATAATTTAGAAAAAAATTTTCTAAAAAGATTTTTTTTAAAAGTTTTAACATCTAAAATTATTTCTTTTATTTTTGGTTTATACGCAAAAACACCTTTTTCTAAACTACATATTAAAAAAATCATAAAACAAAATAAAATAGATTTAAATTTATTTGAAAAACAAAAATTTTTTTCTTATAATGATTTTTTTATTCGTAAATATAAAAAAATTAATTTTGAAAAAAATAATAAAATTTTTATTAGTCCTTGTGAATCAAATTTAAGTTTTTATAAAATTAAAAAAAATGATGTTTATCATATTAAAAATAATATTTATAGTCTAAATAATTTATTAAAAAATAAAAAATTAGCTGAAGAATATAAAAATGATTATTGTTTAATTTTTAGATTAGAGCCCAGTGATTACCATCGTTATATTTTTATTGATAATGGTATTTTTAAACATCAAGCTGTTAAAATAAAAGGTAAATTCCATACAGTAAATCCAATTGCTTTTAAAAAATTTAACGTTTTTTGCGAAAATTATAGAGAATATAACGTTTTATTTACAAAAAATTTTGGAAAAATTATACAAATTGAAGTGGGTGGTTTATTTGTTGGAAAAATTTTCAATCATCCATACAAATCTTTTAAAAAGGGACAAGAAAAAGGATTTTTTGCTTTTGGTGGTTCCACTATTATTTTGTTAATTAAAAAAAATATAGTTAAATTTGATGATATTTTTTTTAAAAATACATTAAATAAATGCGAAACTAAAATAAATATAGGTGAAGCAATTGGAGAAAAAAGGTACAGTAAATGAAAAAATTAAAAACTAATAATACTAAATTTATTTTCATTACTGGTGGGGTAATTTCTAGTTTAGGTAAAGGTATTACGGCAGCTTCAATTGGTCAAATTTTAAAAAATAGAGGTTTAAAAATTTTTATTCAAAAATTCGATCCTTATATTAATATTGATCCAGGAACAATGAGTCCTTATCAACATGGTGAAGTTTTTGTAACAAATGATGGTTCTGAAACAGATTTAGATTTAGGACATTATGAAAGATTTTTAGACGAAAATTTATCTAAAGAATCAAGTATAACTACAGGTAAAATTTATAAAGAAGTTATAAATAAAGAAAGAAAGGGAGAATATTTAGGAAATACTGTTCAAGTAATCCCTCACATTACTGACGAAATCAAAAAAAGGTTATTTAGAGCAGCTGAATTTTCCAAAGCAGACATATTAATTGTGGAAGTTGGCGGAACTGTTGGAGACATCGAATCTTTACCTTTTTTAGAAGCAATTAGACAAATGCGTTATGATTGTGGTTATCATAACGTTTTATATATTCATAATACTTTAATTCCTTATTTACCTTCAATTAAGGAAATTAAAACCAAGCCTACACAACACAGTATTAAAGAACTAAGATCATTAGGAATTCAAGCACAAATTTTAGTTTTAAGAAGTCATAGTACTATTTCAGAAAATATCAAAAAAAAAATTTCTTCTTTATGTGATGTAAAAAAAGAAGCTATTTTCGAAAATTTAGATGTAAATATTTTATATCAAATGATTATTAATTTATCTAATCAAGGTATTGATAATTTTATTTTAAAACACTTTAAAATAGAAAAAAAAATATTTTCTTTAGATTTATCTTGTTGGCAAAAACTAATATCACGTATTCAAAATTTAAAAAAAAATATCAATATTGGATTAGTAGGAAAATATGTCCAATTACAAGATGCTTATTTATCAATTGTAGAAGCATTAAAACATGCTGGTTATTTTTACGATGTAAATATTAACATTCAATGGATTAATTCAGAAAATATAAATGACAAAAATATAAAAATAATTTTAGAAAAATGTGATGGTATTTTAGTTCCTGGTGGTTTTGGTTCTAGAGCCACCAACGGTAAATTAATAGCTATAAAATATGCTCGAGAAAATAACATTCCTTTTTTTGGAATATGTTTGGGAATGCAATTAGCAGTTATCGAATATGCAAGAAATGTTTTAAATTTGAAAAATGCTGATTCTACCGAAATTAATGAAAAAACTTCTGAACCAGTTATTAAACCTAAAATAGATAGTCTAAATTTAGGAGGAACTTTAAGATTAGGGTTATATCAATGTAATTTAAAACTTAATAGTAAGATTTTTAATATTTATCAAAATGAAATAATTTATGAAAGACATAGACATCGTTACGAAATGAATTCTAAATATATTAGATTATTTGAAAAAAACGAAAATTTTATAATATCTGGTTTTTATAATAAAGAAAATTTACCTGAAATTATTGAATTAAAAAATCATATATGGTTTATAGGAGTTCAATTTCATCCTGAATTTTTATCAAGACCTTTAAGGCCACATCCTTTATTTAAAAATTTCATTCAAACTATAGTTAAAATTAAAGCATTTTAAAATAAAAAAAAAATACTATTCTAATACTATATTTATTAAAAATAAATATATATTTAGTTAGTATTTTTTTATTTTAAATATTAATATTAAAAATTTATTTCAAATCTAAAGCAGTTTTTATTTGTGTTTTAAATTTTGGGTATTCTTCAATGATAATTTTTATTTCATTTTGAACTGCGGTTTTATTAGTGTCTGCTTTCCAAAAATCGTCGTTATGTTCTACTAATGATTTTTGGTTGTCTGTAATTTTTTTCAATGATTCAACGGCTGAATTATAAGATGTTGTTTTATCGCCTTCAGTAATTTTTGGTGTTATTAATTTATTAGCCAATTCGACCAATTTATTAACTTTTTTATCTATAAATTCTTCTTTAAATTTTTTTCTCTCAGTTGCTGTTTTACTAAAAATGGTATTTGTTTCTGCTACTTCATTTTCAAATGTTATTTTGCTAAGATCATCAAAAATTTCTTGTTTACTTTGTGATGAAAAAGGCCAGAAACTAATAGACCAAGCTAAAATTAAATATAAAACTAAAGCACCAACAACTGAACCAACACCTATAAGTATTTTTTTTTGTTGATTTGCTTCCATTATTTTTTTCTCCTTTTTTTTAAATAATTTTTTATATTAAATTATAATAATCTACTTAGTAAACAATTGTTAATTTAATACACTGTTTATTATAACATAAAACAACATATTAAATTAATTTTTCAAAAAATCAAATAAATATTGCATTTTTTATTTAATTTTTTTAAAAAGTTTATCTAAAATTTGATCAGCTTTATCATTTGGTTCTACGTTTAAAAAATCTTCTTGATTTAATAATTTTTCTATATAATTAACAGAAAATCTGTTTAATTTTTGAGCTTGTTGAATATTTTCTAAAATATTATAATGATTATATTTTTTATTTTGATACCAATCTTTAATAATTTCCAACTCATAAGAAGTTAAACAATTACCTTTAAATTGTTCTATCATTTCAATTGTCTCTGATAACTGATTTTTTTGTTTTTCAAATATTTTTTTATTTTCTTCCTGTAAATAAAGTTGTTTTATTTTATCAAAAGTTTTATCCAAACTAAAAACTTCAATAATTTTATTTCCTTTAGTTTCTGAAAATAAATGAAAAAAATTTTTTTTTATTAATTGCTCTAAAATTTCTTCTAGTTCATTTTTAGAAAAACCAATTTTTTTGGCTAATTCTGATGAAGAAAAAGTTTTTTCTTTATAAGAATTAAATAAAAAAAGTAAAACTGTTAATTCTTTAATATTTAATTTTAATTTATGATATTCTTTAATTAAAATATTTTCAATTAATAAATTACCTTCTTCATAAAGTTTTTTAATCATTTTTTTCTCCTTTAGACAAGATATTCAAAACATATCTAGCTGCATCTTGTTCAGCGGATTTTTTAGTTTTTCCAAAACCACGTCCAACATTTTTTTTTTCTAAAAAAACTTCTGCTGTGAATTCTTTAGAATGATCCAATCCTTTTTCTTCAGTGATATAATAACTAATTGTTTTTTTTTGACTTTGAACTAATTCTTGTAATTGAGTTTTAAAATCAATATTATCAATAATATTGGATAAGCGAGGAATTACAATCAAAATAAATACCTTTTTAGCTATATAATAACCTAAATCTAAATAAATAGCACCAAATAAAGCTTCAAAGGCATTGGCTAAAATAGAGTTATTAATATTTTTATTTTTTTCTCCTTTACCAAGTAAAATATAATTTTGAAGTTGAATACTTTTAGCGTAAATAACTAAAGAATCTTCACAAACAGATTGAGCTCTTTTTTTACTCATAAAACCTTCGTTTTCTTTTTCTTTTTTTGTATATAAATAATCCGCCATCAAAAGATTAATAACAGCGTCACCTAGAAATTCTAACCTTTCATTGTCTTTTTTCTTTAATTTATTTTCATTTGCATAAGAACTATGAGTAATAGACATTTTATATAAAGATATTTGCTTGGGTTTAATTTTTAATTTTTTAATTAGTGTCGATAACATTTAATTTATTATTATCATTAAAATATTTTGATGTTTTATAAATAACATCAGCTTCAATTAATTTTTTACCTTGCAAAATAGCTTTACAAAAAGCATAAGCAGAAGAAGAACCGTGAGCTTTAATTACGATCTTTTTTAAACCTAAAATCATAGCTCCACCTACTTCATTAGGATCAATTTTTTTTTTCATATTTTGAATTCGTTTATGAAAAAATAATTTACTAATAATCTTAACCCAAAAACCATCAGTCAAAATTTTTTTAAAAGCTTTACTTAAATTATTAATAGCACCTTTATAAGTTTTTAAAGCAATATTAGCAGTAAAACCATCACTTAATAAAATATCAGCTGTGGTAGTTAATAAATTTTGTGGTTCTTCATTACCACAAAAATTAATTTTTTTTTCTTGACTAAGTAATTTATAAGTTTCTAATTCTAAACTTCTTCCTTTAGAACTTTCGGAACCTATATTAAGTAATTTTATCTCTGGATTTTTAATATCTAATAATTCTTTAGCTATAACAGTAGCACAAATAGCAAATGATAATAAATTTTCCGGTTTTAAATCAATATTAGCTCCTGCATCTAATAAAATACGTGTTTTATTATCAAAAGAATTATAAATAGGCGAGAAAGCAATTCTTTTCATAAAGTCAAATTTTTTAATAAATAAATGACAAGCTAAAACTAACGCTTGAGAAGGGCCAGCACTAATAACTCCATCTACCTTATTATCATTAGCATCTTTTAAAGCTAAAAACATTGAAGCGTCAGATTTAATTCTCAATTGTTCCCTTAAGTTTTGAACATCCATACTTAAAAAATTATCAGTGTGAATTATTTTTATTTTTTTGGTAATATTTTTAAAAAAATTATTATTTATATTTTCTTTTAATAAAACATCGATTATATTTCGATTTCCATATAAAATAACTTCTAAATTAGAAGTTTTTGATAAAGCCATAATGGTACCTTTAATAATTTCATTTGGTGCAAAATCTCCACCCATGGCATCAATAGCTAATCGAGTCATAACAAAAATATTTACCTCTTTCATTATATTTTTTAATTTAAATTAACTAATTAATATTATTTTTATATTTTAATTAATATAAATCTTCTATATCTTTTTTAGTTTGTTTTAAAATTTTAAAATCTTGCGGTAATCTTAAAAATCTATTTTTAAAATAACCACTTTGTTTAAGGCCTAAAAATTCTCCCGGGCCTCTTTTTTTCAAATCATAGTTACTCAATACAAAACCATCATGTTCTTTTTGTAAAATTTTTAAACGCTCATTTTCTTTTTCAGTAATTAAAAAACAATATCCTTGTTTATATCCACGCCCCACTCTGCCCCTTAATTGATGTAATTGACTTAAACCAAAATAATTAGCACCTAAAATAATAATAGTATTAACATTTGGAATATCAATACCAACTTCTATAATAGTAGTGGCTAAAAGTATACCACATTTATTATTAATAAAATTTTTAATTAATGTTTCTTGTTTTTCTTTATTTTGTTTTCCATGTAAAATATATAAATTATCAATATTAGCCGTTTCTAAATAATCAGTTATTTGGACAATATTAAAATTTTTTTTATTATCTTTAATTGCTGGAACTACTATATAAGTTTGTGAGTTGTTTTGTTGATTTTTTTTTAAAATTTCTAACATTTGCCTTTTTTTAATTTGTTGAGTAATAACTTTTTTATTTAACATTTCATTTTTTTCCACAAAAGAAACTTCAATATTTTCTAAATAAGTTAAAGCTAAGGTTTTAGGAATAGGGGTAGCTGTTAAATAAATAATATTTGCTGTTGGATCTTTAAAAATAGCTTTTTGTTTAATTTCTAAACCAAATTTATGTTGTTCATCAATAATAACTAAACCTAAAGAAAAAAAATCTATATTAGCCAAAATATGAGTTCCAATTATCATTTGAATTTCATTATTTTTAATTTGTTTTTTTAAAATTTCTTTTTTTTTATTTTTAGAAGTTAAAATAACTGATTTTACTCCTGGAAACATTTTATTAAAATTAAGATAATGCTGTTGAGCTAAAATTTCTGTTGGAGCCATCATTAAAACTTGTTTATAAGCAGTAATTACTCCGAAAGCAGATAAAAAAGCTATAATAGTTTTTCCAGATCCTACATCGCCTTGAATTAATCTTTGAACTTGATGTTGTTTTTTAAAATCTTTATAAATAGAATTAATGGTTTTTTTTTGACTCAAAGTTAATTCAAAAGGAATAGTAGTAATAATTTTTTTTACTAATTTAATATTATATTCTAAAGGATCTTTAAATGGCAAATTTTTTTTAATTTGAAATAATTTTTTACTAATTATAAAAGCTTCTTCATATTTTAATCTTTTAAAAGCTAATTTTAATTTTTGATTATTTTCTGGTAAATGTAAATTTTTAAAAGCTTCTATTCGTGTCATAAAATTATATTTTTTTATTATCTTTAAAGGTAAATTTTCTTTAATTAACTGGGGATATTTATTTAATATATATTTAATAATTTTGGTTACATTTTTATCTGAAATATCTTTAAAATTATAAATAGGTTTTATACGAAAATCAATTTCTAAATTAGTACTTATTAAACTAGCTATTATGGTTTTTTTATCATTATAATACTTACCTTTAACTATAATAATTTGATTTATCTTCAATATATCCAACAAATATAAATTATTAAAAGTTATTACTTCAATTAAAATATTATTCTCTAAAAAAATTTTAAAATGAATTCGGAAAACTTTTTTTTTGAATAATTTTGGTAAACTCGCTATTTTACCATAAATCATCACATCTTTTTGATGTTCTAAGTTGTTAATTTCAGTTAAAAGATAATTTTCATATTTTTTAGGCTTTTGTTTTATCAAATCAATAAATTTTTTTATATTATTTTGTGTTAATTTCAAATTTAAAATAAAATTAGAGGAGTTTATTGGTTTATTAAAATAATTAATCACGTTCTAAGCCTCAATATAAAAATTAATATAAATAATTTTTAAAATAATAAAATATTTAAAAATTTTATTTTGATAATTTATATCAATTGAATTCAGATTATTTATATTTAAATTATTTTTAAAAAATATTAATGAAGTTAATTAAAATAAAAAAAATAAATTGTATTATATTTTTTTATTTTAATTAAATTCATTTTTTATTATAACATAATTTAATCATAGTAATTTTTTTAAATATTATAAAAATTATTTAAAAAAATAAAAATCATATGATAAAATGATTATGTATTAATTGTATTAATATTGTTAAAAAATTAATCTAAACAATTGATTATATTAAGAAAATTATAATATTATGTTAATTTAAAATAAATTATTGTTTTTTATAATTTATTTTAAAAAAAAATAAAATTAATAAGATAAAATCATAAAAATAATTTAAATAAAAAAACAAAACAATATAAATCTATTTTTTTAAATAAAATTAAAAAATTATAATCAAAAAATATTTAAAATTTTAATTTTATAAAAGTAAAGAAAGAGAGAATTTAAAAACAACTAAAAATCAAAAAAATATTCATAAACATAAAATAATATTAATTATAATTTTAATCAGTTTATTTTTAATAACTGGTACTTTAATACTAGCAACAAAAGGAAAAAGTAATAACAAACAAAATGATATTGATCAAGAAAATCAAAAAAAAAATATTGAAGTGCCTGATTTTTTAGAAGCTAAACAAGAAGAAATTTTAGGTTTAGAAGTACACGTTGGTTCAACTTTAGAAAATGAAAATAATTTAGATAATTTAAATAATTCAAATGTTGTTACAATAAAAAAAATAAATTCAGAAAAATTTAGTTCTAAAAAAAACAATGAATTAAACTTAAAAAAATTTGAAAAAATAGAAAAAAATAATAAATTAGAAAAATTTATATTCAAAGATAAAATAGTAAAAAGAGAAATAGCTAAACAAATCTATATTCCCAAAAGAGAATTTGTTTTAGAAGAAGATATAATTAAAAATGAATATGAAATTTCTTTAAATCCACAAGTTAAAACAGTTTTAGATGGTAAAAATTTAAAAATAAAACCAATGATTGAACCAAGTGAATGGTTCGTTTTAGAAAAAAATCTTAATGAAATATTAGACAAAAATTTAAAAGTTACATATTTGTTTTATGATGGAAAAGATTTTTTCGAAAATATTAATGAAAACAAAAATCCAAAAATATATTTAATTATATTATATGAATTTTGTTATGATGCATTAAAAAATAATGATGCTTTATTAAAAAAATTGAAAGCATTTAAACCATCAGAAAATAAAATGAATCATAAAGTTACTATTTGTTTAAAAATTACACATGAATAATTAATAAATTAATATTTAAAAATAAAAACTAAGTAAAAAAATATTAAATTAGAACGTTATTAACGTTCTTTTTTTTATTTTAGAAAATAAAAAAAAGAAAAAATATTAATTTGTATTATAATTATCAATTATTTTATCAAATATTAATTAATTTAAAAATTATTTTTTAAATCAAAAAATAAAAGAAATAATTAATATTTTATTAAAAAAAAATTTTAAAATATTATTTTTTAATTTAAAAAACTATAAAAAAGATTAAAATTAAAGTAAATGTATTTAGTAATTAATCATTTTTGTATTACTTAATATATTTATTTTAATTATTTTAAAAATATTACTATTATTTAAAATTTGAAATATTTTTTATATAATTTTTTTTAATTAAAAAATAGTAATAATTTTAAATTAAAAAATAAAAATTATTATAAATAAAAATATAAAACTTGAAAATAATGATGTTATTAAAATTAATTTTTAAAAAAAGTCTTTACAAAAAATTTATTATTCAACTTGAAAATCAAAAATAAACTTTTATCTTTAAATTTTAAAAAATATTTTTAAAATTAATCTTAAAACAAATTAATTCGAACAACAATAAAAATAACGAAAGAAATATAAAATGATTAAAAATCAAAAAAAATTATTAAATTATTTGTTTATTATCATATTTTTACCTTTATTTACTATTAGTTTAATTTATTTAATTTATAATTCATATTCCATAAATGAAGAAAATCAAAATTTTAAAAACTATGTCCATAATATACCTATATTATTAGAAGATAAAAACAGTTTACAATTAATAAACAATAAATTAGAAAAATTAAATAAATCTATTACTACCGAAGAAAAAGTTATCCAAATAAACATTTTAACAGAGCAAAAAACAAAATCAACTGCCGAAATAGAAATTTTAGAAGAAATTAAAGATTTTAAAACTATAAAAGAAATAGAATCAAAAATAAATACATTAAAAATAGATAAAAATAGCATCTCAACTCAAATAGAAACATTAGAAAAAAAATTAACCGCCGAAGAACAAGGTGCTCAAATCAAAAATTTAATAGATTCAAAAACAAAATTAACTGCCGAAATAGAAATTTTAGAAGAAATTAAAGATTTAGAAAAAAACCAAATTGAAAATAAAATTAAAAAATTAACAAAAAATCTAAATGATTTAAAAACTAAAATAAATTTTTTAATTTTACCTAATAAAGATAGAATAAAACATTTTAATGATTTAAAAAAATTAAGAAATAAAAAAATATTAGAAAAAGAATTTTTATCTTTTAATTTAATAGAAAAAAATAATCAAATAAAAGATCTAAGAGAACAAAAAACAAAATTAGAATATCAAATAGATATTTTAAAAGATAATCAATTAGACACAACATCAATCAAAAAAATATTTGAATCAAAAAAAATATTAGAAAAATTAAATTTTGTAACAGAAAGTAAAATAAAATTTTTAAATTCACAAGACCAAGAAGAACAACTAATAAAACTAAAACAACAACAAACCGATTTAGAACATCAAATAGCTATTTTAAATGAATCAGATTTAAAAGATATATTAACAATAGAAGAAATTAAATCAAAAATCAATGAATTAACAGATTTACAAAAAGAAAAAAATATAAAACAGACTGATGAAAAAAAATTTGAAACACAAATAAATTTCTTAAAATCAATTAAAGATGAATTAAAAAATAATAATAATAAAGAAACAATAAAATCAGAATTAGAAATAAAACAAAAAGATTTAAATTTTAAAATAATAAATTTTGAAGAATTATTAGCTTTAAAAGATGAAGATGTTAAAAAATATTTAAAAAACGAATTAGAAAACAATCATCATAAGTTTAACATTCAAATTGAATTTTTAAAATTACACCAAAATAATAATCTTATCGACGAAGAAAATAAAGAAACAACCAAATATGAATTAGAAGAAGAAAAAAACTATTTAGATTTTCAAATACTAAAATTTGAAGAATTATTAGTTTTAACAGATGCATCGGAAAAAAAGTCAAATAAAAATATCTTAGCCCAAAATTTACAAGAATTAACAGAAAAAATGTATCTTTTTAAATCATTAAAAGATTTAAACGAAACAGAAGCAAATTCTAAAAAAACACAATTTGAATTTGAAAATAACAAAATAGAAATTCAGTTATCTATTTTAGAAGAAAATAAAAACTTAGATCCAAAAGATAGAGAAAAAATAAAATATAATTTAGAAGAAAATAAAAAAATAAAAGAAATTTCATTAAAAGAATTAAATAATCAAACAATCAATTTAACCAAATTTATAAAAAATGAACAAAAAAAAAAATTACAAGAAAATGAATTAATTTTAAAATTTAAAATAGAATTTTTAAAAAAAAATACAACTTTAGACCAATTAAATAGAGAAAAAATCAAAATAAATTTAGTTAAAAAAAACAATAATTTATCAGAACAAATAAAATATTTAAAAGATTTGAAAACTTTAACTTCAATGGAAAAAGAAAATAAAGTATTTGAATTAGAATCAGATAAAAAAATATTAAAATCTAAAATAAATACTACCGAAACAAAATTACAATAATAAACAAATGAAATTTTTTAAAAAAAAATAATTTAGTTTATTATTTTTTTTTGTTCAAGTTTGTGATAGTTTTAATTTTTTAAAAAAATAAAAATTAAATTGTCAACATTTTTATTAATCTTTATTAGAAAAGGAATTTTAAAAATAAATAATAATAATATTATATTCACCTTAAATTAAATTTTAAAGACAAAATAATGATGTTTTTTCGTATTAGAATTGAATATTTTAACCTTTAATTTAAATTATTTTTTTATTTTATTAATTTTAGTAATTAAAAAGATTTTTTAAAAATAATAATTTATTTTAGAAAATCGATATTTTTGTATTTTTTTAAAATTAATGAAAAAATAAATAATAAAAGTATTTTTATTTCGAGAATTAAAAATAATAAACCACTATTAGTTTTTTTCGTAACAAAAATTAATAACTTTTTTTGATTTATTAAAAATATGTAGGATCTTAAATTGAAATTTTAGAATTACTTAAACCATTATTTTGATATTGTATACGGAACATACATAAGATTAGTGGTTTGAATATCTAAATAATAAACCTGCTTAATTTTAGTTTTTAAATTAAAAAATTAATTACAATATAGTAAAATTTATCAATACCTCACATTTAAAAATATCTTTAGTTAAGTTACGATTTTGATTTAAAAAATCAAAAATAACATGTTCTAATTCATGACTATTACAATGTTTTTGATGATATTTTTGATATTTTTTTAAATAATCAATTAAAATATTTGGATTATGATTAATAAAACTTTTAAATTAAGTTTCGATTTTTGAAGTTAAATTTAATGGTTTAACTTTATTTTGAATAAATTGGTATTTTAAATTTAATTTTAAAAATTCATTAAAAATTAAAAACGGTTTTAGTTCTAAAATTGCGATTTCTAAAATTGATTTTAATCCTTTTTAAATAAGTTTTAATAATTATAATCTGAAAATAGTACAATTTTTAATTTGTTTAAAACTAGTTAAATATTTTTGTTGATTTGAGGAATTGAATAAATAAAAATTAATTTTATTGTTAGTAAAAATACAAATTAATAAAGTTTTGTTAAATTTAAGATTATTAATATTATGACCAATCATAACTCAGTTTTCAGTACTGAATTTTTGATTTGCTTGATTAATTTGTTTTTGATTTGCTTGTTGTTGTGAATATTGTTTTTGTTTATTAACAATAGTATCGAAATATTTAACTTGTTTATCAGTTAAAAATACTTTATTTTGTTTTTTACCATTATTTTTTTTAAAAAATCCAACTTGTTTACCAGTTAAAAACAATTTAAGCGGTTATTTTTTGTTTGCCATTATTTCACCTCCTCCTTTTTAATAATTTATAGAAAGATAAAGAAAAATAAAAAATTATTTATCTTTATCTTTATCTTTTTTTACTACAGTTTCCTCTGTTGATGTTCTACTTTCTCTTGATATTATTTTTAAAACTTTTGAAGGTGTTAAATCAAAAACAAACCACAAATAAAATAATGTCATAGCACAAAATATACCGAAAAATGTTAAAAGTTGTTTTGTATTTATAAAAACCATTTTTAATCCCCATCCTTTCTTTAATTCTTAAAATTATTAAAAAAAAATAAAAATAAACCAAAAAACCCAAATAATAAAAAAATAGCAGGTAAATACATTTAATATTTACCTACTATTTAAGCACGATTAAATTATATATATATATATATATATATATATTATCAAGGACGCATATTTTTTTTAATAATTCTAATTGTTGTAAAATTATTTTTTTAATATTTTGTAAATCCTCTGTACTTTTAAAAATTAATAAAACATAATCATATATATTTTTTAAAGGGTCAATAGGTCTTAAAAAATATTTAGAGACAATTTTATCAACTTGATTAATAGCGTTATATCTTTTTGAGTCATTATTTTCATCTAACCAATTATCAATCAAATCAATAGCCTCTTTGGTTGTCATTTGTTTATCTTGTTTAAAACTTGTACATAAATCATTTAAAAAAAAATAAAAATCGGCTTCTTGTTCTTTTTGTGTTTTATTTGAAATTTCGACAACGTTATTACCTAATTTACCATATTCTAAAAATTCAATATCATCATCGTCTTTTATTTCTTCATAAAAAGTTTGAGGATAAGCAACATTATCAAAAATAGGTTTATCATTATTAATAATAAATTTATCAACACTTTTAAAATTAGTTTTTTTCTAACAATAACATAACATTTATATTTTTTTCAAAATTATTTTTAGTAACTAATAAATATTTAATTGAATTATTTGAGTAATTTTGTCTAAATAAATTAATAAAAAAAACTTGATATCCGTTAAAGCGACATCAAAGCAATTATTATAAATAATACTAATATTTTTATATTGTATTCTAATCTTTTTCTTTTTATTCATAATAAATGTGGTATTGACTGCTCTTTCTTTTGCTTTATTTCGTTTGTTAAGTGCAATTAATTAGGTAGGCAGCTAACACCACATTAGCACAAAACTAATTAATTCTACTTAACAAATTAACAAAGTAATAACAAAAAACTAAAAAATTAATCTAATTAAAATAATCCCAATTACTTCAATTGTTGAAACTAAACTAATATAACAACCCTCAAAAAAAATTATTTTAGAGATTTGAAAAAGTCAAAGAAAGATTTTCCTACTGATGTAATTATTTGAACTTTAAAAAATTTATAAAATAAAATTCTTAAATAACAGAAAGTTACGATATTAATAGCTATTTGAAAAAATATAATAGTAAGCCAAAAATCCCATTTTTTTTTCATATGTTTTTTAAGATAAAAATAAAAAAATATAATAACAGGCTTTGTCAAAAAAACCGTTACAAATCCAACAAACGCAAAAAATTGAAATTGACTATCAAACAAAAAATCAAAATATCCAGAAGTACTTTCAATCATATTATATTTTACCTTTTTATATCGTTTCATTACTAAAAAAAAATAAAAAAAATGCATGAGGCAAAAAATATATTTTTTGTTTATATCCTCCACCGGCAAATATATAAAAATAAACCAAAAACCCAAATAATAAAAAAATAATAGGTAAATATCATTAAATATTAAATGTATTTACCTATTATTTAAGTACGATTAAATTATATATATATTATTAAAATTAATTTTTTTTTGATTTATTTTTATATTTGAATGATAACATAAATTTTTTAAGATTGCAAACAAAACACTTAAAACAGGAATTTAAAAAATGCCTGCTTTTAATTGATTTAATTTTTTTTAACAATTAATTTTTAATCTTGATAAAAATATAAATTATATTGTTGAAATTCAACGTATTTTAAGGGATTTAATTGATAATCCCTAATAACACGCCGGTCGCCTTGTTTTAAGGTTAAAATGGCGATTTTTTCAAAAATAGTATGACTATCTTTAACAGGAAACAAAGCAAATTTATTATTTTCCGTTAAATAACAATTAATTAAATATTTTTTAATTGGGTTCCGAATTGAGGACTCCACAAAATTATAAACACCATAATAACGACGGTCAACTTGATAACCTTTTAAACTATTGTGGTTAACGATTTCATTGTCAAAACTTTGAAAATAATTAATGGGTGGTTTTTGACAAGCTCGAGAGCTGATAAAAATCCGTTTATTAAATAATTTTAAAATATTATTAGTCGCATTGTTATCCGATTTCGAGATATATTTAGTAATATATTTAATAATTTTTTGCATAAAATTTTTATTAGTAAGTATTTTTTTGGATTAATCACTATACGAATTTTTAAGTTTTTAAATCATAAAGTTTAAAAATTTCATTATATATTTTTTCACTTTAAAAATTTAAGAAAAATTCTTGAACTTTAATTTCAATTATTCAATTTAATTCATTAAACATTTTTGTTCCTTTTATTTTTTTTAAAAAAAAAAATTAACGAAACATTGATCTAATGAATTAAATTATTAATTTTTTAAAAAAGTTTAAATTTTTTAAAAATTATCATTCTATATAATAAAAACCCATATACTCAATTTAGATAAAAAAAAGCTAAACTGTTTATTTTTTTAATAAACAATTTAGCTTTTTTTAAAAGATTAATTTATTTTGTTTTTTTGGCTTTTTAATGGTAATAAAAGCTGATCGCCGCAGTCGTATCGCACACTATAACTCAAACCGCTTAAATATAAAAAAAAATATTAAAAAAATATTAAATAATCACAAGTTATTTTACCAAAATAACTAGTTAATTAAAATTTTTCATTCAATTTTTATTTTAGAAAACACTAAAAAAATATGTAATTATTATCTTTTTAATTTTTTTTCAAAAAAATTCATCCAATTTTAACTTTTTAGAGAAAAAGAATAATTATATAAATATAGCATCTTAAAATCAAAATTAAAATTATTGCCATTCTAAACAAAAAAATCAATTATTTTTCAAAAAATTTAGAACATAAACGCATAAAAAATATAAAAAAAATTAATTTAAATATTAATCATTTATCTTTTTATGATTACTTATAATTTTTTTATTTCTGTTTAAACTCTATTAAAATACGATCAATTTCCACTTTATATAATTTAGATTCAAAAATCATTTTTTGAATAAATTTATCATCTCTAATTACTTCTGTAAATTTATATTCATTATCATTAAAATAAACCAAAAAATAAGCTTTATCGCATTCACTACAAAAAATTTGACATTGAATTTGAACCCAATAATAAATAGGAATAATATCTTTTTTAAAAAAACCTTCCCAAGATTTACTTTCTTTATTAAAAGGACATTTAATTTCTAATAAACTATTAGATTCATTGTGATAACCATCTAAAGAAGCAGAAAAAATATCATTAATAAAAACAGTTGGCACATAATTTTTTCTCATTTTTAAACTAAAAAATAAATTAGCTTTTTTTTCAGTTTTTTTACCATGTTCAATAGCTTCATTAGTTTTAAATTTTATTTCAAAAATCTTTTTTTTAATTAACTCTTCTTTACTTTCGAAAGGATTCAATCCCATTAAACTAGCAACTTCGGAAGCATTAATATAATTTTTACGATGTTCGTGCCATTCTTTAGAATCTTGTTTAAGTTTAATTTCTGTTTTCATAATTTTTTTTATTTTCCTTTTTGTTAAATTTAAAAAAATAATTATTTTTTTAAATTACACGAAATAAAATGATTTTTATTTACTTCAAAAAAATCTGGATCAACTTTTTTATAATTTTTAAAATTAAAAAAATCGAAAACTTTATTTTCAGCGCTAAAAAAATTAGTATCAATCTTATTATTATAATTTAAACCGGTTTTTAAAAAATTAGCAAGTAAAGATTTTGTATAAGGATGTAAAGGATTGTTAAAAATTTTTTTAATATCTGTTTTTTCTACAATTTTTCCTTTATACATAACAATAACATCATCTGATATCTCAGAAACAACACCTAAATCATGAGTAATAAATAAAATAGATGTTTGATGTCGTTTTTGCATAATTTTCATTAAACTTAAAATTTCTTTTTGTACAATAACATCTAATGCTGTTGTAGCTTCATCAGAAATTAAAATTTTAGGTTCACAAACTAGAGCCATAGCTATCATAATTCTTTGACACATGCCGCCAGATAATTGGTGCGGATATAATTCCATAACACGTTCGGCATCATTAATTTTCAATTTTTTTAATATTTCCAAAGTTTTTTGTAAAGCTTCTTCGATTGTCATTAATTGATGACAAATTAAAATTTCTATAATTTGATTTTTAATTTTAAAACTAGGATTTAAACTAACAACTGGATCTTGAAAAATAATAGCTATTTCTTTACCTCTAATTTTCTGCATTTCTTGTTCTGAAAAATCAGAAATTATTTGATTATTAAAAATAATTTCACCTTGATGAATTTTTTGATTTTTAGCAAATAACTTTAAAATAGACATAGCTGTTTGACTCTTGCCTGAACCTGATTCTCCCAAAATGCCCAAAGTTTTACCTTTTTCTAAAGTAAAAGAAACGCCTTGCACTGCTTTAATTATTTTTTTATTAGTTTCAAAATAAGTATGTAAATTATTAACTTTTAATAAACTCATTTTTTTTAATTTTCCTTTTATCTTTTTAATGTACAAGCAATAAAATGATTAGGCTTAATTTCGTACCAATCATTATCATTTAAAAAATTATTAGAAAAAATATAATTTTGTTTTGTTTTTTTTGAAACATTTTTATTTAATATAAAATTTTGATTTTCTAAAGCAGGAATGGAATTAATTAATTTTTTAGTATAAGGATGCAAAGGGTTATTAAAAATTTCTTCTGAACTTGACATTTCTAAAAAACGACCTAAATACATTACAGCAATTCTATCACAAATGTAATTGGCCACTCCTAAATCATGGGTAATAAATAAATAAGTTAAATTATAATTTTTTTTTAATGAATTTAATAAATCTAAAATTTGTGATTGTAAAGTAACATCTAAAGATGAAACTGCTTCATCGCAAACCACAAACTTAGGTTTTAAAATCAAAGAACGAGCAATGTTAATTCTTTGTCTTTGACCGCCACTTAATTCATGAGCATAACGATGATAAAAATTTTTATTTATCCCACATTTTTCCATTATATCTAAAATATTTTTTTTATAAAAAGGATCTTTTTTATTGATAACAATATTATGAATTAATAAACCTTCACCAATAATATCACCAATAGTTAAATAAGGACTTAAAGAAGAAAAAGAATCTTGAAAAATAATTTGTAAATCTTTTCTTAAAAATCTTTTTTCACTTTCAGTTAAAAGTGTTAAATCAATCCCTTTTTCAACAAAAGATTCATATAAATCAAATAAAGTATGATTTTTAAAAATATCTTTTTTTTGTTGAAATTGTTTTTCAATATTTTTTAATTCTTGATTTAATTTTGTTTTGTTAAAACCATCAATTTGTTTTTGAAGTTTTATTTTTAATAACCATAGTTTTTTAATTTCTAATAATTCAGGTGATAAACATAAAATACCTAGTAATTTTAAAAAATGATGATTTTTGACGTCTTTAACATATAATTCTTGTTGGGAAAAATCTTGTAAATTTAAATTTATTTTAGGTAATTGATAAATTATTTTTTTTACATAATAAGGCACAAAATCATCTAAAGTTAAACCATAATAAAAAATATTTCCTTTAGTTGATTTAGACAATTGCAAAATTAACTTACCCAAAGTAGATTTACCAGAACCTGATTCTCCAACAATTCCTAAAGTTTCTTTAGTAAAAATATTTAAATTAATATTTTTATTGACTGTTAAAAAAGTATTATTTTTAGATAAAAAAGCTTTTTTGACAACAAATTTTTTTTGTAAATTTTGAGTTTTTAATAAAATCATATAAACCAAACTTTCTTTAAATATTTTGTTTTTTGGGATCAAAAATATCAGATAAACCATCGCCTATTAAATTAAAAGACAAACTAGTCATTAAAATCATGAAAGCTGGACAAAAAACTAAATTAGGATAAGATTGAATATATTCTTGACCGTCACTTAAAATAGAGCCCCATTCAGGAATGCTTTTATCCAAACCAAGGCCTAAATAACCTAAACCAGCAACTGATAAAATAACAGAAGACATACTAATACTAATAACAATCATTAAATTTGGGATAATTCCAGGTAAGATATGTTTAAAAATAATTCTACTATTACTTGCACCCAAAGCTTTAGAGGCTTTTATAAAATCGTTTTGATAAATCGTCAAAGTGTTATTTCTTACAACCCGAATAAAAGATAAAATATTAAAAATACTTAAAATTATAATTAATTGAGAAAAACCATTATGAAAAAATAACAAAAATAAAATAATAATCAAGATGCTAGGAATAACAATCAAAATATCACAAAAAAAATTAATTATACAATCAAAAATACCACGAAAATAACCAGCTATGATTCCTAAAAAACTTCCACAAAATAAACTAATCGTAACAGAACAAAAAGCTATTGTAAAAGAATTTCTTGAACCAGCCATTAATCTACTAAATAAATCCCGACCTAATCCATCTGTTCCCATAAGGTGTTTAGCACTAATTGGTAAAAAAGGACGAAATTTAGCTTCTAAAGGATTATGTGAAATATTAAATAAAGATAATCCAAAACTCATTAAAATTAAAAAAACTAAAAAAATGAAACTAACAAAAGCTAATTTATTTTTTAAAAAAATTTTAAATTTATTTTTTATTTTTTTTAACATTTTAATCTTAATCTTTTCTATTATAATTTTAATTTAGGATCTAAAAAAGAGCAAATAATTTCTAAAATTAAATTTACACATATAACGAATAAAGAAAGTAAAATAACACAACAAGAAACCACAAACAAATCATTTTGATTAAAATGTTCAATAATTAAACTACCTATCCCACGAATACTAAAAATTTTTTCAGTAATTATTGAACCACTAATTAAGAAACTAAAACTTAAACCAATATAAGAAATAATAGGTATAGCTGCATTTTTTAAAGCATGCTTATAAACAATAGTATTTTTATTTAAACCTTTAGCATAAGCGGTCAAAATATAAGGTTGTTCCAAAGTCTTAATCATATTGATTCTTGTAATTCTTAAAATAGAACCACTTAACGATAAAGAAATCGTCATAATAGGCAAAATCATTTTAGGGATACTATTGAAACCAGACAAAGGCAACCATTTTAAATACACTCCAAATATTACTTTTAGTAAAAAACCAATAATAAAGGTTGGTAAAGAAATCATTATGACTGAAAAAAAAATCATAAAATAGTCTGTTTTTGTATATTGATAAATTGCTGCTTTAATTCCTAAAAAAATTCCTATAAAAGATCCTAATAAAATACTAAAAAAAGATAACTTCAAAGTTTCTTTAAATTTTTTCAAAAATAATGATAAAGCTGGTTTGCGATCACCATAATAAGATTCACCAAAATCAAATTTAGTAAAAATTTTAATTAAATAATTTTTTAATTGTATTAAAACAGGTTTATCTAATCCTAATTTTTTTCTTAAATCAATTTTAGTTGATTCAGAAACTCCTTTATGACCTAAAAGAGTATCTACTGGATCAGTAGGCATCAATTTTAACATTAAAAAAATAATAAGACAAATAGAAATAAACATTATGAATGCATATAATATTTTTTTTAAAATATATTTAAAATTCATTAATTAACACCTAATTACTATTTATTTTTATACATTTATTAACTTTATTTATATTATAAACAGAAATTATTAAAATTTAATTTAATAATTTCTGTTTGAAGAATTAATGTATTTTCTTAAATAAAAACATTTTTTAGATCTATTAAACCTAAATAACTTTTAATATCTTTAATTTCTGAATTAAATAATATTTGATTTGCTCCGGATTTTTCTCCAATGATAGGATAAACAGGCATTTTTTGAGATAATATTTCCCCTATTTTTTTAAGTCTTTCTTGTTTAGAAATATTTGGATCTATTTCATCTATATTTTTGATTAATGATTCAAATTCGGTATCTTGAAAAAAAGGAATTTTATCAAAACCTTCTGATTTTGGTTCTGAAACGTAAAAGTATGCTTTTATGTCTCCAGAAGGATCAATATTATCCCAATTATTACCCAAAAATACAATATTATGTTGAGAATCGGGGTTTTGACAAGATTTCAACATTAAATTGAAATCTTCCATTTGAGAATCTACCTCAAAACCAACTTCTTTTAAAACAATTACTATTTTTTCCGAAATCCTTTTGTGAACGCCAGATAGTTGAGAAGATTGTATGAATTTAATTTTTTTATCTGTTGGTGCTAAATTCTGAACTTTCATTTGGGTATCTTTAAAATTCTCTTGTGGATCTCTTAAAGAAATTTTTGGCTCTTTTTCATATCCTATAAAATCTGGATCATGAATCAAATTGTTAGGTACGAAATTATATTCTGGATCTACTTCTAATTCTACAAAAATTTTCTGCATATCTAAACTTTGAGCAATTAATTTTCTAACATTTAATGGTGTAGTGTGACAATTTAACATTAAAATATATGATGAATAACCATGAACTGGCATTTTTTTAACTTTATCATTCAATGATCCGGGAGTAATATTACTAGATTTTATATCCAATGAGATTGTATAATCTTTAGTTAAATTTATTTCTTGTATAGCTGACGCATCATCTGCAAATTTTTTAAAAATAATTCGACTAAATTTATTTTTAATTGATTGATCATAAAAATCATTAAAGCGTTTTAAAACAACGTCATCTGCTTCGTTTACTTTAAATTCTGCTAAATAAAAAAAACCTAAACCTATCGTAAATCCATTGTTTGCATCTTTTGTACACGCTTCTTGGTTTAATATATAAACACGAGATAATTCCAACAACATATTTGATGTATCTAAATTATCTTTATAATAAATTTCAATTACATTATTATGGTCATCGCATTTTGAAGCAATTTTATCAATATTTAATTTATTCAATATAACATTATTTGGATCTTTTTCAAGACCCCTTTTAAAAGTAAACAAAATATCAGAAGGTTTTAAGGTTTTATTATTATGAAATTTAATATTAGATTTTAAAATAAATTTCTTTCCAACAATAATATTATTTTCCGAGATGTCTTCGACACTATCAACTAAACCTCGTATTTCGTATTTTTTGGTATCATAATTATATTTTGTTAAACTTTCGTGTATTATATCATGCATACGTAGATCATATAAGTTGCCTGATTTTGAATAACAATCAGAATTATCAATTAATGACTTTTGGTAAATAATTAAATCTTTCTGAGAAGATTCATTAGAAGAAAAAAATAAATAAGCACCAATCCCTAAAACTAAAAATAATAATAAAATCATTATAATTATAAATTTATTATTTTTAATTTTAGATACATAATTTTTTAATAACATATTATTTTATAATCACCATTCCTATTTTTTTATTATTATTTTAAATAACTTAAATTTAAAAATTTTTATTAAAAAATTTCATAAATTTAAACTTATTATCACACTTAAAAACCACACCTTTTATTTTTTATTTATAATTATATTAATTTAATTATATTATTGTACGTTATCATAAATTAAAAATAAAATAAATTAATATGATAAAAATAAATATGAATTAAAAAATCAATAAATAAAAAAAAATAATTTAAAATTATTTTGTGTTTACTTTAATTTTATCATTAAAAATTAACTTTAAATATTAAATTAATATATAAAATTATAATAAAATTTATATTTTTTATACTTAAATTGAAAAAATCAAAATTTTAAATAAAAACTTCATTAAATGAATAAGAATTAGTTAATTTATAAATCCTAACAACAATTTTATTAGCCTTGACATCGCTATTAAATTCTTGAAATTTAAAATGTTCAACTAAATCATTTAATTTCATATTACTAGTAATAAATAATGGTTTTTTATTTTCTAAACGATAATTTAATAAAGAAAATAAAATATCATCACGAAAATTAGAATTCATTTGTTCAGATCCCAAATCATCCAAAAATAAATAAGGTACTTTTTTTAAATAATTTAATTTGTTTTCTAAAACTTCATTATGCCATGAAATAATTTTAAATTGTCTAACTAAATCAGACATAAGAACAAAGATAAAAGGTATTTGTTGTTTAATCAATTCCTTAGCAATAATTTTTAAAAAATATGTTTTGCCAGTGTTAAAAGGTCCGTGTAAAAAAAAACCTCTTTTGTTTGATAATAAATTATTTGAAATTTTTTTAAAATCTTTTAATAAAATTTCTTTTTTAGATTCGTTAATTTTAAAATTTTCTAAAGAAATATCATCAAAATTTAAATCATAATTAAACCAATTGTGTTGATGTTCTAATTTTTTTTCAAATTCCATTTGATGTGTTTGTTTAGTAGATACCATAACAGTATGAAAAAAAGGTTCGGTTTTTAAAATTAAACGACTTCCAAAAATATTTTTTTGTTTTTTGCTTTGAATATAATTATACACTAAAATAACATCATTATCATTAACTTTTAATTTTTTGGTTTCTTCATCTTCGGAAATAACTTTTCTTAATTTTTCTAAAAAAGTCATAATTTAATTTTCCTTATAATTTGAATTTTTGGATTTGTCATCTTCTAAAGATAATTCTTTTTGTACATTTTTCAACCAATCTGGTTTATGTTTTTCATATTTTTTAACTTTTTTAATATTTTTTTCATCTTCAATTAAAAAATCATAAGCATCTTCTGTAGAAATAATACCTTGTTTGAACCAATTTTTTAAAACTGTTTCCAAATAATTAACAGTTGGTAAAATTCCTTCTTTAAATTTTAAAATATATATTAATAAAGCATTAATCATACCAGTTTCAACATTATTTCTTTCTATTAAACTAAAAACTGTTTCACTAACGCTAGAACGATAATTATTTTGACAATATTTTTTAATAATTCTTTGGGGTGAAACGTTTTTTAAAAAATTAATCATTTCTTCTTCATCACTATTATGTTTTTTATAAAAAATATTTTTAGTATTAGAATATTTTTGATAATTTTTTTTATTTAAATTAATCTTTAACATATTTAAATTTACAACGTTTTTATCATTATTTTTAAAAGTTAAAACATAAAGTTCCGCTAAAGCTTTAGGAGTTAAGCCGTAAATAAAACTTAACTTTTTTAAATAATCAATAGTATTCCACTCCACTAAAATAGGTTTTTTACAACGTTCTGGCAAAAAATCTAAAAAAATTTCATAATCAAAATCACTTTCAAAAAAACCTTGAACTGAATTTTTTTTATTTTTAAACAACATATAATCTTCTTTTAAATTCGTTTTTTTAAATTCATAAATATCTTGAAATTTTTTACTAATATTTTTATATTCCTTAGTGCTAATTTCATCTACTTGAAAAAAATTAACTAATAAAGTGTAAACTTTAATTCCTATTTCACTTAATAAAAACTCTCCTAAAATAGGATCTTGTAAAAAACATTGATATTCTAAGGGAGAATTTAAAACATAAACTATTTCTTTAGTGTTTTTATAAGTACTTAATAATCCAAAAGCTTCTAGTTTATAACTTAATTCTAAAAAATCATTTTCGCGAATATTTAATAAATCAAACAAAAATAAATATTGATAATTTTTAAAAAATCCTAAACTCTGTTTTAAAGACAAAGAATAAAATGTTTGATAAAGTCCAATTGCTTCTAAACCAATCAAAGGGTTATATAATAAATTTAAAACTTGGCAATCTTTAGAAGATAAATTAATATGATTTTTAATTTGAAAATATTTATTTAATGACAAAATCAGCACATCCTTTTACATTAATTAAATTTTAATTTGACAATTAGAACAAAAATAAGTCCCACGTCCTCCTAATTTAATTTTCATAATTGGTTTACAACAAACTAAACATGATTGTTTTTCTTTACCGTGAACTAAAAGTTTTTTTTGAAAAGAACCTTGAATGCCTAAAGAATCAAACGTGTTTATACTTGTTCCACCTAATAAAATAGCTTGTTTAAAAATTTGTTTAGAGTAATTTAAAATTTTTTCTGTTTGTTCAAAAGTTATATCACAAGAACGATTAGCTGGATGAATTTTTGATAAAAATAAAACTTCATTTGCGTAAATATTTCCTAATCCCGCGATTATTTTTTGATCTAGTAAACTATTCTTAATTGATTTCTTTTTATTTTTCAAAATTTGATAAAAATCAAAAGTTGAAATTTCAAATGGTTCTAAAGCTAAATGTTCTAATTTACTAGATTGTAAATAATTTTTTTGTTCATAAACTATAAAACGACCAAATTTACGAGTATCTTTAAATCTCAAAGAAATATTATTTTCCAAAAATAAAACAAAATGTTCGTGTTTTACAATAATTTCATCAGAAGGTTTAAAATAAAGTTTACCTTCCATTCTTAAATGACCTACCAAAACTAACTCATTACTAAAGAAAAAAATCAAATATTTACCTTTTCTAGTTAAATTTAAAATTTTTTGATTTAAAATTTTTTTAAAAATATCTAATTTACCTACAATAGGTTCATATAAAACTTTTATATTAATGATTTTTTTATCTATTAAATTTTTTTTTAAAGATCTAACAACAACTTCTACTTCTGGTAATTCTGGCATTTTCTATTAACCTAAATAAT
This sequence comes from Candidatus Phytoplasma mali, assembly GCF_000026205.1. Lineage (GTDB taxonomy): Bacteria > Bacillota_I > Bacilli_A > Acholeplasmatales > Acholeplasmataceae > Phytoplasma > Phytoplasma mali. Next base: position 86,590 of record NC_011047.1, read on the forward strand.
AATTTTTTTTAAAATATTGTATTTAAACTATATTATCTAAAATATGTTTTATTTTTTTGTAATTTAAAAATTAATATTTCTAAATTCATTTCTTTATAAAAAGCTATTAATTCTTTTAAATCAACATCTTTTATCTTAGTATCTAATAAACCAAAAGGCAAAGGAACTGATAAATCAATAGTTAATAATAAACGATTAAAAAAAACTTTTTCTTTAAATAATATTAATTTATCTTTAATAGAAGGTTTAATAATATTTAAAGAAGAAAAAATATTTTCTAAATTAGAAAATTTTTGTAATAGTTTAGTAGCTGTTTTAGGACCAATACCTAAAACTCCTTTTATATTATCAGAACTATCACCAACCATGCTTTTAAAATCAATCATTTGACATTCATTCAAACCATATTTAGACAGCAAACTAGTTGGATTATAATATTCAACTTGAGAAATTCCTTTCTTCATTAAACAAACAGTAATATTTTCATCAACTAATTGTAATAAATCTTTATCACTTGAAAAAATTTCTACTTTTATATTTTTTTTACTAGCTTTTTTAGCTAAAGTACCAATAATATCGTCAGCTTCATAACCAATTTGTTCATAATGTTTAATTCCAGAAAGTTCTAAATATTGTTTAATTAATGGAATTTGACTAATTAAAGTTAAAGGTGTTGGCGGACGCCCTTTTTTATAATCCGCATATATTGCATGTCTTTTAGTTAAATGATGTGCATCGAAAGCAATAAAAATATAATCTTTACTTTTGGCAATAATTTTTTCTAATATATTTATAAAACCTAGTAAAGCATTAGTATAAACACCTTTTCTATTTTTCATTATATAATTATTAGCATTAATTGTAGCGTAATAAACCCTAAACATCAAAGCATTACCATCTACTAGTACTAAATTTTTCATTTAAATCTCCTGTAATTTAAACTTTTTAATAAATTTTTATTTATCTTTATTTTGATTTAATATTTTTTCTAAAATAAAATTAGGATCTTGTTCTAAATTAATTTTATTTTGTTCAAAATTACCCATTTGTTTAGCTATTTTTTTTTGTTGTTCTAATAAAGAAATTAAATTTAAAACATCTTTTTGTTTAACTCCTGAACCTTTGGCAATTCTCATTCTTCTACGGCTACTTAAAGAAATCAAATTGGTTTTAAATTTTTCTTCTTTAGTCATACTTTTTATAATAGATTCAAATTTGTTTAATTCAAAATCTTGTAAATTTAAATTACCAAATTTAGAAGATAAACCAGGAATAAGTTTTAATAAGCTACCAATCGAACCAATTTTTTTTAACATTTTTAATTGTTTTTGAAAATCATAATAATTATAATCATCATCTAACAATCTATCTATCATTTTTTTACCTTGTTTTTTATCTATATTATCAGTTACTTTTTCTATGACTGTTAAAATATCACCCATGCCTAAAAGTCTAGAAGCCATACGTTTAGCATCAAAAAATTCTAAATCATTAATTTTTTCAGAAGAAGACATCAATTTAATAGGCAAGTTCGTAGTAGCTTTAACAGATAAAACAGCGCCTCCTTTAACATCAGCATCCATTTTTGTTAAAATAACTCCCGTGACTTGAAGTTTTTCATTAAAAGTTTTAGCAACGTTGGTAATCTCTTTACCAAACAATACATCAACAACTAAAAAAATTTCTGAAGGATTAGATAAATTCTTAATCATTTTTAATTCTTGAATCATAGCTTTATTAATACTTAAAGTCCCAGCAGTATCAATAATAACCACATCATATTGATTTAATGATGCATATTTTAAACCTTCCGAAATAATATTTTCCACAGTAACATCTTTTTTAAAAAAAACATTAATATTAATTCGGTTACCAATATCTTGTAATTGTTCAATAGCTCCTGGACGATAAATATCACAAGCAATCAATAAAACTTTTTTTTGAAACTTTTTATGTGCTAAAATAGCTAATTTACCTGCAGTAGTTGTTTTTCCACTACCTTGTAAACCTATCAACATAAAAGTTGTTATCTCATTATTATTAGCAAAATTAAGATGAATATTTTTTGAATTTAAAACTTCAACCAAAGTATCATTTAAAATTTTAATTACTTGTTGACTTGGATTTAAACTTTTTAAAACTTCTTGTCCTAAAGCTTTAGATTTAACTTTGGAATTAAACTCTTCTACTACTTCATAATTAACATCAGCTTGTAATAAAGATAAACGAATTTCTTCCATTATCTCTTCAATATGTTTTTCTTTAATAAGTTTAATACCTTTTATTTTATTAATAATTTTTTGAAAACTATTACTTAAAAAATCCACAATGATCTATTTCTCCTTATATTTGTTTTAATTTAAATTTTTGATATTTAAAAAAAATCTTTTAAAAAATTCAAAATATAATTTTTTATTTCGAAAGGAATTAAATCTTCAACATTTTCACCAACACCAATGTATTTTATATCAATATTATATAAATGTTTAATAGTGAAAATTAATCCTCCTTTAGAAGAACCATCCAATTTAGTTAAAATAACACCATTTATAAAAACATTTTTTTGAAAAATAGATACTTGATCGATGCCATTTTGACCCATCATAGCATCCAAAACTAAAAAAGTTTCTTGTGGTTCATAATTTAAAACTTTTAAGATAACTCTTCTGATTTTAGACAATTCTGACATTAAATTTAATTTATTTTGTAATCTACCTGCTGTATCACATAAAACAACATCATAGTTTTCTTTTTTTGCTAATTGAAGTCCCTCAAAAATAACATTAGAAGGACTTTTAGCTTGTTCTTTGAAAAAAACTGTACTTTGAGTTCTTTGACCCCAAATTTTTAATTGTTCAATTGCTCCTGATCTAAAAGTATCGCCTGCAATCAAAAGAACTTTTTTTTGTTTATTTTTAAATTGTTGAGCTATTTTACCAATAGTAGTAGTTTTACCAACACCATTTACGCCTACAAATAAATAAACCTCAGGTTTAGGAAAAAATTCATTTGACAAAAAATTTACTTTGTTTTGATAAATTAAAAAATCATCTTTTTGATACAATTTCAACATTGTTTCAAAAATTATTGATGATAAATTTTTTGAATATATTATGTTTTTTTCTTTTATTTGTTTTTTAATCTCAGTCATTAAATAAATAACAGTTTCAGTTGATATATCTGTTTGAATAAATAAAATTTCTAGTGATTTTAATAAATTATCATTGATTTTAGAATTTAAATTTAAAATTTTTTTAAAATTATATAAATCATTTTTATTATGATTAAAATTAATTTTATGTTGTGTTTCTTTTTTTTTAAAAAAATATTTATTTAAAAAATCTAACATAATTTAAATACGCTCCGTAAAATTTTTTTCATTATTTATATAAATATTATTTTTGATAATATTTTTTTAAATTTACTATATTTTTACATTTAGGAAAACCACTACAACCTAAAAATTCACCATAACGTCCTTTTTTTATAGATAAAAATTTATTACATAAAGAGCATTTTTGATCTGTAATTTTAGGAACTATTTTAGTTATTTTTTTATCAGCAATATCATATAAATTTTTAAAATCGCAATAAAAATTTTCTAACATATTTTTTTGGGTAATTTTACCTATAGCTATCTGATCTAATTGTTTTTCAATTTGTGATGTATATTTAACATTAATAATGTCAGAAAAAAATTTTTCTAAAATATTTTTAGTTAAAATCCCTTGTTTATTAGGAACAAATCTTTTATTTTCTAAAATTACATAAAATCTATCTTTTAAAGTTTTAATAATTTTAGAATAAGTTGATGGTCTACCAATATTTAATTTTTCCAAAGTTTTAATCAAAGTAGCTTCAGAAAAACGTGTTGGAGGGGTGGTAAAACATTGCTCATTAATAAATTCTTTAGGATAGTATACTTCTTTTAAAGAAAAATTAGATAAAATTTTATCTTTGTTATCAATATTTAAAACTTTTTGATAACCATCAAATTTTCTAACTAATCCTTCCAAAATAAAAGTATAATCAACAGATTGAAAAAAAACTTTAGTATTTTCAAAAATAGCATATTTCATTAAACTTGACAATGTTCTATAATAAATTAATGAATAAATTCGGTATTCATCTTTTTTTAAATATTTCTTTAAACTTTCGGGAGTTTTATTAATATTTGTGGGGCGAATAGCTTCATGAGCATCTTGAGAATTTACATTTTTTTTTTGTTGATAAGAACCTAAATAATTTTCGCCATAATTAGATTTGATAAATTTTTGTGTATTTTCTATAAAAGATAAAGACATCCTAGTAGAATCAGTTCTCATATAAGTAATTAATCCTGTACGTTCTCCTTCAATCTTAATTTCACCTTCATAAAGTCTTTGTGCTATCATCATTGTTAATGCTGAAGTCATATTCAATTCATTAAAAGCAGTTTGTTGCAAAGTAGAAGTGATAAAAGCAATAGAAGGATTCTTATAAACGGTTTTTTTATCAATATGCTTAACCATAAAAGATTTACCTTTAATTTTTTTTAAAATTTCATCAACTTCTTCTTTTTTTATTTTTTTGGAATCATTAATGAATAAATCTACTTTAAAATTTTCAAAAATAACTTTAATTAAATAATATTCTTCTGGTATAAAATTATTTCTGTTAATTTCTAAATCTACAATTAATTTTAAAGCTACTGATTGTACTCTACCAGCAGATTTCGAATGGAAACGCTTAACTAATTTAGATAATTTAAATCCGATAATACGATCTAATATCCGTCTAGTTTCTTGAGATGATACAAGCATTGTATTAATTTTTTGAGGATTTTTCACTGAATCAACAATAAAATTTTTAGTCATTTCTCTAAAAATAATTCTATTTTTAGATGTAGGATCTAAATTTAAAATTTTTGCTAAATGCCAAGCAATCGATTCGCCTTCTCTATCAGGATCGGTTGCCAAAAAAACTTCTTTACCTTTAGAAGATTGAATTAATTCTTGAACAATTTTTTTTTTATCAGCAATAACTTTATAATTAGGTTTAAAATCATTTTCAATATCAACTCCTAAACCATCTTTACCAGTGAAAGATAAATTTGTAACATGGCCTTTAGAAGATAAAACTAAAAATTCTTTATTTAAATAATTATAAATAGTTTTCGCTTTAGCAGGAGATTCAACAATAATTAATTTTTTCATTTTAATAATAAACTCCTTATAATTTTAAAAAAATACTAATCAAAAATTTTTGTTTAAATGATTAATTTTAGATTGATAATAAAAATCTAAATCTAAATTAATGTTAATTAAACATTTATCGCGTATTTTTTTTAAAATCATATAATAAATATTAATAATATCAATATTTTTACAAATAATTGAAGACTTATATTTATTCATTATAATTTCAAATAAATTATCTTTTTCTATTTCAAACATACTTAAATTTAAATATAATTTTAAATAGTTACAATAATATTTTTTTAAATAATTTAAAGTATATTTAAGTAAAATTTCTAAAGGTAAAATTGTATCTTTAATTGCGCCCACTAAAGCTAAAGACATGCCTGTTTTTTCTTCTGTAAATTGGTGCCATAAAACTCCAGGTGTATCTAATAATTTAAAAACATTCTTATAATTTAACCATTGAAAATTTTTAGTCAATCCAGGAATATTTGCAGTTTTAACAACTTTTCTATTTATCAATTTATTAATTAAAGTTGATTTACCTACATTAGGTATACCCACAACCATCATTTTTAAAGGATTGTAAAAACGTTTTTTTTGATATTTAATTAAAGATAAAGCTTTTTTGTAAATAGATTCAACATTAAAACCTGTTTTAGCATCAATTTCTAAAATATAAAATCCTTTTTTTTTATAATAATTCAAAAAAAAATTATTTTTATTCAAATCACTTAAAGTTTTCTTATTAAATAAAATTATACAAGTTTTATTTTTGACAATTTCAAAAAGTTTTTCATTCATACTAGAAATAGGAACTCTAGCATCTAAAATCACTAAAACAACATCTACCAATATTAAATTCTTTTTTATTTGTTCCAAAGTTTTTTTCATATGTCCTGGAAACCATTGTAATTTATTCATAAAATAACCGATCTTGTATTTGATTTATTTTTTTTAATTTTAAATCATTATTTATTCAAATTATTTTCTATATTTGGATCTATATTTTTTAATTCTATTTCTTTTAACAATTTTATTAAATCTTTTTCTGATGTTTCTTGATATGAAAACATTTTTTTACTATAAATTTTATACATTTCTTCACCAAAAATTATAATAATAGACTCACCTAATTTAGAAAAAATAATTTGCATGCTTTGTTCTAAAACAAGCTTTTTAAACCAATAAAAAGGGTTAACTAAATTAATAACATTACTAAAAGTATTAATTTTTTTTTTAGTTTTTTGATAACGTTTAATAATAGATTTTTCTATAAACATTTTTCTTAAAACAAAAATTTTTCTCAAAGTCATATGACGAAAAAATTTTAAAATTCTATTTTCAAACAATTTATCTAATCTTTTATTAATATATTTAAATAAAAGCAAACTTTCTTCAATAGTTAATTCAAAATAAGGATATGGTGAATTAGGATAAAAACCAACTACTATTTCATAAGATAAAATTTTTAAATTATTTAATAATATATCCATATATTCATCTTTATTAATTTTAATTTCAGTTTTAAATTTATCAGAAAATTTTTTAATTAAAATTTTAGCCTCTTTTTGAGTTAAATTAGTTTCAGTAACAGATGATTTTTGTATCTCATTTTTAATTCTTTTTAAAAAAAATAAAAAATAAAACAAGATACAAAAAATAATACCAGTTATAAAGCCAAAAAAATAATGCAATAAAGGAAAAAATTTATTTATTAAAAAATGAATAAACCCATCTAGAATATTCTTCATTTTAAAACCTCTTTTAATTTATAATACTTTAAAATATATATTTATAAATTATTTTTTATAAAAAAATTTATTAATTATCAAAAAATATAATATTTACGAATCATATATTTTATTTATAATTAATTTTATCTTAAATAAAAATATAAAATAATTAGTTGATATTAAAAATATCATATTTTTAATTAACGATATAAATAAAAAAATAATATATACAAAAAAATAATTAATGAAAAATTTATCTTTTAATTAATTAAAAAATAATATTATTTTAAAAATAAAAAAACAAAGAAAAATTAAAATTATGAAAAAAATTAAAAATAAAATTATTTTTTGTTATAATTTAATTTTTTTTGTTCTTGAATTTTCTCAATAAATTTTAAATAATTATCATAACGCCAATCAGGAATTAAACTTAATTTTAAAGCTTTTTTAACACCGCAATTTATTTCTTTAATATGAGAACAATCTTTTTTAAAATAACATTTATCAGAATATAATAAGAAATCTGGGTAAAAAAATTTTAACTCTTCATAATCAAAAATAGTTAAATCTAATTTAGAAAAACCAGGAGTGTCAGCAATATAACCGCCATTAAACTCATATAATTGAGCGTTTTTAGTTGTATGTTTACCTAAACCTAATTTTTTTGAAATTTCTTGTGTTTTTAATTGTAAACTAGGTTTTAAGGAATTTAAAAATGTTGATTTCCCAACGCCAGTTTGACCAGCTAAAACAGTAATTTTATTTGAAAAAATATCCATTAAATGATGAGTACTATTTTTATTTTTACTATTTACATAATAAATTCTATAAAAATTTTCGTAATAAGATATTTTTTTTTGAATAATTAAAAATTTTTTTTTAGTTATTAAATCAATTTTAGTAAAAATTAAAATTATTTTTAATTTATACTTATTCAAAATTAATAAAAACTTATCCAAAAGTCTAAATTGAAATCGTGGTTTATATAGTGAAAAAACTAAAATAACTTGGTTAAAATTAGCAATATTAGGCCTATTCAACTCATTATGGCGTTCCAAAACTTCCGAAATCAAATACCTATCTAAATAATTTTCATAAATTACAATATCTCCTACTTTAATTATAAAAAGTTCTTTTTTATGAGTATCATAATTTTTTAATTTACCTTTAACTTGAGCAGTAATTTTATCCTTAGTTTCTATATCGCTAATTAAATAATTACCCATGAAAAACTTAATTACTAAAGCTTTTTTCAAAAAAATCTCCTTATAAAATAAATTATCTTTATTATAACAAAATTAATATATATAATAAATTTTTTATTTTTATCGAACTTGAATTTTATATTTTTCATAAAGTTTATTTTTAATTTTTATCATAATATCATCTACTTTTATTTTATTTAAATTACCATCAAGATCATTAAAAATAAAACCAATAGTTAAAGAATATTGATGAGAAAATAATTTATCAGAATAATAAACATCTAATAATTCGAATTTAAAAAATAAAATTGAAATAAATTCTTTGATAGTTTTTGAAATATCAGAAAAATCATATTTTTTATCAATAATAAAAGATAAATCACGTCTTATAGAAGGAAATTTACTAATTTCTTGATAATGATTAACTGTATTTTGATTTAAAATTTCATCATTTAAACTTATTTCTAATAAATAACTTTTTGTTAATTGATATTGTTTGTTAATAAAACAATTAGTTTCACCCATAAAACCAATTTTTTGATTATTAAAAATAATATTAGCTTGTATACCTGGACAAAAACTATGATAAATATTAGTTTTTTTTAATTGTAAATTTATTTTTAAAAAGAAAGCAATTCTCTCTAAAATACCTTTTAAAACAAAAAAAGAACTATTAATATTATTTTTATGCCAACCAGAATTAATAAAATTACCACTTAATCCTAAAGCTAAATTTAAATATTCACTTTCGGGAAAATAAACTTTGCCTATTTCAAAAAAAGCATTATCAACATTATTACGTTTTTGATTATAACTCAAAACCTCTATAAAACTAGCAATTAAATTTTGTCTTAAAATAATTTTATCTTGAGATAAAGGATTTAAAAGTTTAACTTTGTTTTTGTTATAAGGAAATAATTGAGAAATTTTATCACTAACTAAACTATAAGTAATAATTTCACAAAAACCAATATTTTGTAATAAATATCTTAAATTTCTAATTTTATTTTGCTTAATAGTTTTAAAAGTGACAGTATTTAAAATATTATCATTATTCACGTAAACATTATGATAACCATACATTCTTAATAAATCAGAAATAACATCTTCAGGAATATTAACATCATAACGTCTTAATGGTGCAGTAACATAAAATACTTGATTTAAATCATTAAAAACAAAAGAATTAATATCAATAATAATTTTATATTCTAATAATTTTAGAAATTTTTCAATTTGTGACCATAAAAAATTAATACCAGTTTTATTACGAATAAAATTTAAAGATAAAGTAATTTTAGGATTTTTTCTTAATTTTATTTTTTTAGAAACTATATTTTTAGTTATTTTGGCATTAGTTATTTCTTGTAAAAGTTGACAAGCTCTTTCTAAAGCTTTAACTATTAAAGTTTGATCAATACCTCTTTCATAATATAAAGAAATATTAGTTGATAATTTTAATTTTTTACTAGTTTTAGAAATTATTTTAGGTTCAAAATAAGCAGTTGTTAAAATAATATTTTTAGTATTTAAATCAATATTATTATTATTTAAACTTATAATACCTGCTAATTCTATAGGAATATTATCGTTAGCAATAACCAAATCTTCAGAATTTAAAACATATTCTTTGTTATCAATAGTAGTTATTTTTTCATTTAAATTAGCATTTCTAACTATAATTGATGAGTTTATTAATTTATCAGCATCAAAAAAGTGTATAGGCACACCATATTCAATTAAAATTAAATTAGCAATATCTACTAAATTATTAACTGGCAAAATATCTGCTTTCAATAAAATATTTCTGATCCATAAAGGTGAAGTTTTAATTGTTATATTTTCAATATATCTCACATTATATTCATAACAATCTTTATTTTCAATTTTTATTTGAAAATAGTTTAATTTAGATATTTCTTGATTTTTAACAATTAATTGTTGTTCTAAAAAATCATTTTTTTGTTTAGAAACTGCATTTAAATCTTTAATAAAGCCTATGTGAGAATAAAGATCTACTCTATCTGGAGTTAAACTTAATTCTAACATAAAACCCTTTAAACTTAAAAATTTTAAAACATCGCTACCTAATTCAAGATCAACGTCATCAGAAAAATAATAAATACCTTTTTTTTCTGTTGAAGTTAAATATTGATTAGAAATACCTAATTCAGTTAAAGAACACAACATACCATCAGAATTAATATTTTGAATTTTTTTAGTTTTAATAAAAGATTTTAACCCTTCTAAATAAGAACCTTCTTGAGCTACAATGACTTTTTTTCCTATAATTAAATTATTATAGCTACAAATAATATTTAACAATTTATGAGCAATATCAACTGTAACTAAATACAAATATTTAGAATTAATAATTTTTTCAAAATTTAAAATTTTTCCTATTATTAAATTATGATTTTTAGTTAAAAAATAAAACTTTTCCACTTCGGTAATATGATTATTAACTAAATTAGTGATATCTTTAGGAATAATTGATAAATATTTTTTTATAACATTTTCATTAATTTTCATTTTTAATCTACCTTGTAATTTAATTTTATTAAAATTGTTTTAAAAAACGAATATCACTATTATAAAAACTTCTTATATCTTCTATTCTATATTTTAACATAGCAATACGTTCAATTCCAATACCAAACGCAAAACCTTGATATTTTAAAGGATCATAACCACCATTAACAATAACTTGAGGATGAATTAAACCAGCTCCTAAAATTTCTAAATAAAATGACGGTTTTTCTTTTGGTGTTACTAATAAATCAACTTCTATGCTTGGTTCTGTAAAAGGAAAGTATGAAGGACGAATTCTAATTTCTGGTTTTTTATTAAAAAAAGTTTCTAAAAAAAATAAAATGTGTTGTTTTAAATCCTTTAAATTAATATTTTTATCAATAACAAAACCTTCTAATTGCATAAATTGATGACTATGATTAGAATCATCATTATCTCTTCTAAAAACTTTTCCCGAAGAAATAACTTTTAAAGGTTGGGATTTTCTTGCCAACATAGATTTAACTTGTACCGAAGAAGTATGAGTTCTTAATAATGTTTGTTCATCAATATAAAAAGAATCTTGCATTGCTCTTGAAGGATGTTCTTTACCCATATTCATCATGTCAAAATTATATAATTCTTTTTCTAATTCTAATCCATCATGAATTTCATAACCTAAAGATAAAAAAATATCTTCTATTTGTTCTATCACTTGATTTAAAGGATGTATACTACCGCAAGGTAAAAAAAAACTAGGTAATCCAACATTAATATTTTTTTGAAAATTAATTTCATCGTAAGATTTTTGTTTTAGTTTTTCCTTAATAGTTTGTAGTGCTAAAATAATTTTTTGCTTTAATAAATTTATTTTTTTACCAAAATTTTTTTTTTCAATTAAAGAATTGTTTTTTAAATGATTCAAAAAATCTTTAATTAAACTTTTTTTACCTAAAAATTGTATTTCTAAATTAATTACATCATCTAAAGTTTTAACTTCTTCCAATTTTTTTTTAAATTTATATTCAATTTCTAATAATAAATTATTTAAATTTTGAATTTTTGGTGTAATCATATTTTAAAAACCTCTTTATTTTTGATAAACTCAATTTGAAATTAAAAAAAACTCAAAAATTAATATATAAATAATTTTGAAAATATTTTAATCATTCATCAGATAATGAATTTAATAATCCCATGCTTTCTATTTTAGAAAAAATAGTCTTATTAACTTTCGAACGTTTTAAAAAATCTTTTTTTGTGAAAGGTTTTATTTTTCTTTCTTCTATAATTCTTGAAGCAGCTACCGGTCCTAATCCATCTAAAGTTATAAAAGGCATTAATAATCCTTGATTTTTAACTAAAATAAAATTATTTTTTTCTGATTTATTTAAGTCAATAGGAAAAAATTGAAATTTTTCTTTTCTATTTCGAAACTCTTTAGCTACTTTTAAAATACTTAATAAATTTGCTTCTTTAGCGCTATTTTTAATATTATTATTTAAAAAATTAATTTTATTTTCGATTGCATTATATTTATCACTAGTCATAGTATCATAATCAAAATGATCAGCTCTTTTGGAAAAATAACCACTATAAAACAAAAGTGGTTTATGAAATTTAAACCAAGCAATTCTCATGGCCATAATAACATAAGCAACAGCGTGAGCCTTAGGGAAAAGATATTCAATTTTTTTTGCAGAATCAATATACCAATCTTCAATTTGATTTTCTTTCATAATCTTTTTATATTCAGACCATTGTTCTTTATTTTGAGAAGGAAGGCCTTTACGAATAAACTCCATAATTTCAAAAGCTTTTAAAGGTTCTATTTTTTTTTCAATTAATTGAATCATAATATCATCTCTACAAGCAATAATTTCATTAAATTCACGATGGTTTTTTTCATTATGATCAATTAATTTTTCAGCATTATTAGTCCAAACACCAGTTCCATGTGAAAGACCAGAAATTTTTACTAAATCAGAAAATTTTAATATTGTTTTTTGTGAATCTTTATTAACAATATCTTTTAACATTCTTCTAACAAAAACAGTTCCAAATTCTGGTATTCCTAAAACAGTATAACCTTTTATTTCGTTATCTTCAGAAAATATTTTATAAACTAACTCATCATCTAAAGGAATATCTTGAGCTTTGTTAAAATCAAATTCTTGAGGATTTTTTTCAACATAATCCATTAAAAATTTAATCATAATAGGATCATCGTGGCCTAAAATATCTAATTTTAATAAATTATTCTCGAAAGAATGATAATCAAAATGTGTAGTTTTCCATTCAGAATCTTTATCGTTAGCTGGATATTGAATAGGAGTTATATCATAAATTGAACATTCTTTAGGCACAATAACAATTCCACCTGGATGTTGACCTGTAGAACGTTTAACACCTTGTATTACTTTAGTTCTTCGTGAAATTTCACTTTCATTTAAAAATTGTTGCTTGTCTTTCAAAAAACCTTTGATATAACCATAAGCATTTCTTTCAGCTACTGTTTGAATAGTTCCGGCTCTAAAAACATTATATTTTCCCAATAATTCTTTAATATAATTATGAGCTTTTAATTGATAATCACCGGCAAAATTTAAATCAATATCCGGAATTTTATTTCCCTCAATGCCTAAAAAAGTTTCAAAGGGGATATCATTACCATCTTTTTTTAATTTTGTACCACTACCACAATTAGGACAATCTTTATTAGGTAAATCATAACCAGAATAAACTTTTCTTATTTCATTTAATTCTTGATTTAAATTATTTATTTGAATTTGTAAATTATTTTTATTTTTTTCTAAATTTTTTATTTGTTGTTCTTTTTCGATAGTTAAATTATTTATTTGAATTTGTAAATTATTTTTATTTTTTTCTAAATTTTTTATTTGTTGTTCTTTTTCTTGAGAAATAATTTTAATATCGGTATAAAAAAAACATTTAGGACAAATATAATGAGGTTTTAAAGGATTAACTTCCGTAATTTCTAATAATTTAGCAACTAAAGAAGAACCAATAGAACCACGAGAGCCTACTAAATAACCATCTGATAAAGATTTTTTTACTAATAAATGAGATAGGTAATAAATAGGAGAAAAATTTAAAGAATTTGGATCTTTTTCATCACCATTAATGATTTCAAATTCTTTGTTTATTCTATCTTTAATTAAATCATGAGGTTTTTTACCATATAACTCAGTTAATTTTGAATTTACTATAGATTTAATTTCTAATTTTATACTATCAATATTTAAATTTTCTTTAAAAGCATCATCAGATAAAGAAAAAAGCTTGTTAGGAAAAATTTTAATTTTTTCTATTTTTTGATTTAATATATTAGTGTTAGTAATGACAATTTCTTTAGCTATTTCAGAATCCAAAAAATTAAAAGAATCTAACATTTCTTGAGTAGTTAAAAAAGCATTATCTGGTAATTGAGCAATTTCATATTTAGATAATTTATGCAAACCACCACCTATTAATTTAGCATTTATATAAATTTCACGATAAATTTTTTCATATGGATGTAAATAATGAACATCGCCAGAAGCAATAATAATTTTTTTTTGTTTTTTGGATTCTTGAATAATTTTTAAAATCGTTTGTTCAATAATTTTTTTTCCTTCAATTCCTAATTCATAAATCAAATGATTATAAGATTGAGGCGGTTGAACTTCAATGTAATCATAAAAAGAAATAGCTTTTTTTAAGCTTTCTAAATCATCATTTAAAGCAATTTCAAAAACATTACCGTTATAACAACCACTACCAATCAACAAACCTTCGCGATATTGATGCAATACAGATTTTAAAACTCTCGGTTTTTTATAAAAATTATTAGTTAAAGCATCACTTAAAACTTTAAATAAATTACGATAACCAATTTGATTGCTAACTAAAACATTAATATCATAAGTTCTTTCATATTTAGAAGAAAGTGTGTCACCTAAATCATAAAAAGTAAAAACTTTATATTCATTTTCTAAAAGATTTAAAATTTTCATAAAAATTTCGGTCGTTGCTTTAGCATCATCTTTAGCACGATGATGTTCTTCTAATTTGACTTTAAACTTCGCTGCTAATCTTTTTAAAGAAAAAAATTTCATAAAACTACTAAAATAATATTGTGATAAAGCTAAAGTATCAATAACTGGAAGTAAGGGAAATGAAATATTTAATTGTTTAGATTTTTCAAAAATAAAACTTACATCAAAAGAAGCATTATGAGCTACTAAACATGTATTTTTAATAAATTTCAAAAAATCAGGAAGTACTTGTAAAATTTTGGGAGCATTTTTTAATGTTTCATTTTTTATTTTAGTTAATAAATAAATATTTTCAGGTAAATCTATTTCTGGATTAACTAAAGAATAAAATTGATCAATAACAATGTTATTTTTAATCTTAAAACCAGAGATTTCAATAATTTTATCTCTAACCTTAGAAAAACCTGTAGTTTCAATATCAAAAACAACATATTCCATATTTTTTAAAATAAAATCTTTAAACTCGGAATGCTTATTATGATTAGTTATAAAAATTGGTTTTTCTTCAATAAATTCTAACTCCGCGCCATAAATAGGTTTAATTTTTTTATCTTTAGAATATTTAAAAATTTCAGGATAGGCGTAAATACCATTATGATCTGTAAAAGCAATGGCTTTGTGTCCCCATTCTTCGGCTTTTTCTAAATAATCTTTAGCACTAGTAATCGCATCTAAATTAGACATTTTAGTATGCAAATGAAATTCAATTCTCTTTTGACCGGGATAATCATCTTTTCTCATTAAATAAAAAGGAGTTGTATTCAAAATATTATAGCAGAAGTCTATTTCTTTATCATTAAATGTTAAATTTAATAATATTTTTTCTTTATATATTATATTTTTTTTATCTAAAGAAAAATTAATTTCAATTTCTTTATCTTTTTTTAATTCTGTTTCTAGATTTTTAATCTTTGTTTTATTTTTTGTATAAAATAAAATTTTAATAGAATTATCAGATTGACATAAAAAAAAACTAAATTGATAAGAACCATTTTTACACTTTCTAGACTCAGGAAATAAAATATAACCTTTAATTTTAATTTTATTACCATAATTATCTTTAAATTTTTGTAAATTTTGTTTTTCAAAAGGTAATTCATTAAGATCATATAATAAATTTATATTATCAATATTTTTTTTAATTACATTGGTTTCATCTTTTAAAAAAAATTCTTTTAATTTTAATTTCAAATTACAATTATCTTTAAAAAATTTTTCTAAATTATTGTATTCTTCAGAATTAATTAAAGCTATAAAATCACAAGATTCAACCAAAATTTCAAAAAAATCACCATTTAATATAACATTATCTTTATATTTTTCTAATTTATCTATATATTTAAATTTTAGATAATCTTTAATATCTTCTTTAAATAATTTAAAAATATATTTATATTCATGTTCATTAACATAGCATTTATCAAAAATAAAATAATAATTTATTTTTAAATCATTTATTTGATTATTATTTTCTTTTTGAATAATTTCTTTTAATTCTGTCAAACATTTTGTCAAAGCAACAAAATTATCAATTTTTTGCGTTATAAATAAATTAATTTTAATTTTCTTTAATTTTTCAAAAATACAAACTTTTTTTATATTAATTTTATTAGTATCTAAAATTGAATATTTTTCTACTAAAGAATTTAAAAATTGTGAAATTTTATTAGAAGACATAATTTTATCTCTTTATCATTATCTTTTTATCATTAATATATCTAAAAAAAATCACATATTTTATTATGTGATTGTTATAATATAAATTTATATATAATTTAACTTTAAAATAATTAATAATATTTGGTACTGATAGTCGGATTCGAACCGACATGAGTTTTACCTCGTTTGATTTTGAGTCAAATGCGTCTACCATTTCGCCACATCAGCATAAAAACATAATTAAAAATATAATTAATCACTAATAAATATTATAACATTAAAAAATAATTATTTCAATTTTTAATATTAATTAATATTTAATTAATATTAAAAATTGAAAAAATAAAAAATATTAAAAATTTTTTTTAATATTTGGTGATTTTAAAAGAATTTTATTCATTATAAAACCAATAATCACCAAAGAAATATAAGGCAAAAAAACTCTATTAAAAATATGAATTAAAATATGAGTTTTAATTTGATCTTTAATAAAATCATTTAAAAAAGATATAAAAATTAATATTCCATCAGTTAAAAATAAAACCGAAATAAAAGATAACTTAAATTTTTCTTTTAAAAATTTTTGATAAATATCCATACCACCAGTAGTATATCCATAATTTCTAATTTGAGCCAAAGTGTAACCAAAAATAATTCCACCAAAAACTGCAGAACAAAAAAATTTATTTGTTTGATGATCAATTAAAAATCCACAAAAAAAATCATTAGGAAATTTAAAAAAATTACATAACCAGTCTATCATCATTGTCTTTATTCTATTTATGGATTCAAATTGTTGTAAATAAGATAAAAACATTAAATCTAATATCAATATAAAAACAATTAAACAAGTTTTTAAAAAAACAGTTTTTGATTCTCTAAAAAAACATAAAACTAAAGCTAAAATATTTAATATTACATATAAATTGTAATTATATGAAAAATTAGGAGTATTTAGAATTTGTTGAGGAAATAATTTTTTTAAAATAATACATAGACCATCTAAACCACCATTTACAAAATCGCTTTCAAAAGAAAATAAATTTATTCCTATAGCTAAAATGAAAATATTAATAAAGATAAAAAACCATTTATAAAAATTAATTTTCATTATTTTTTAAACTTTCCATTAATTTAAAACTTTAAAATATTAATAATTAAAATCAAAAAATATTATATTATTATTTTTGAATAATTTTTTTTTATATATTTAATTTTTATTTTATTATATAAATATAAATAAATATTTTAAATATTATATAATTTCTAAATTATTGAAATAAAGAACTAAGAAGAAATTAATTAGAATATATAAAACCGAAGGATTTAACAGATTTATAAACTTTAAAGTTTATAAGTTAGAAATTGATACTATGAAAATTTATGCCGTTCTTAAGTATAAAACTTGTAATTTAGAAAAATATCAATAATTAAAACAAAAGATAAATGAGCAAACTTATAATAAAAATTAATTTAAATAAATAACAATCGTAAATTATAAATTTTGCTCTTTATGTGGCAAATTAAGGGCTTCTTTTCTAATTAGGAAAAAATATGATGTATATACGCGTAGGGTGGCCCCTCTCTAATTTCGATAAAAAAGAATTAAAATATATAATTAACGCTATATATACTTAGAAAATTAATTATAAGATAATTCAATGTAAAATATATGAATTCTTATAATAATAAGAAAATAAAAACCCTCATTTATATTAAGATCAATAATATAAATAAAAAACTAAATATGATTATTATCAAAAGTTTAATTTTAAGAAATTTATTTAAAACTAAATGAGTAATATATGAAATTTTTTAAAAAAATAATAATATTAGTTATTTAATTATTTCCATTATTGATGATTATTTATGATATTAAAAATTTTGTAGATGATTTTTTAATCGCTTTTCGATAAACATCTAAAACTTTTTTAGCGAAATCTTCAGAATTATATTTTAAAATAGATAATTTAGCTTGTTGTGATAATGTTTGACATTTAATTGGGTGATGATATAAATCAGTTAAAATATTAATTAATTCTTTAGGTGAAGTAAAGAAAAACCCATTTTTACCATGTAATAACACATTTTCTAAAACTGCATCATATCGAGCTACCAAAGGTAAAGAAGCAGCTAAAGCTTCTATATATGTTAAACCTTGAGTTTCAAATAAGGAAGCACTAAGGAAAACATTTCCTAATTGATAATATAAACCTAATTCTTTGTAAGGTATAAAACCTACAAAAATTACATGTTCAATAATATTTAATTTTTTTACTTGCTGTTCTAATTTATTCCTAATAGGACCATCACCAATAATTAAAAACTTACTAAGAGGATTATCTAAAATAAAAAAACTAAAAACTCGGATTAAGTAATCAACTTCTTTTTCTTCGGATAAACGTCCAACATATAAACATACAAACATATTGGTTAAATTCAATTTTTGTCTTAAACAAGTGATTTTATCGGATGCATAATTTTCACTATAAAATTGAGAAAGATTTAACTGAGTCGGAATAATATGATAATCGCCTTTAATTTTATACTTATTTTTACAATGTTGTAAAGTTTTTAATGAAGGTAAAATAACAACGTTGGATTGAGAAATAAATTTATAATGTAATTTTCTAATTTGTCTAAAACCAAAATTTTTAAAAAATTGAGGCCATTTATAAAAAACTTTATTTATTAATAGATCATAAAAAGAGTGTAATGTATAAACAGTGCTGATTTTTAGTTTCTGGTGAGCATAAAGTCCTAATTTACCCATACTGAATTCTGTATGAATATGAATTATATCTAAATTCAGTTCAGCAATTAAGGACAAATATTTTTTATATCGTAAAATAAAATAATATCCTGAAAATTGTTTTAACGGAATTCGTATTCCTGGCAATCTAATAATATAAGATTGAGATATTTTAACTTTTTTTGAATTATCAACAGTTATAATATAAACTTCATGTCCGAATGATTCTAAAATTTCTTTTAAAGCTTTAGCGGAAACTATAACTCCCCCAATAAGAGGTTCATAACCATCTATAAAAAAACCTATACGCAATTTTTACTTTCCTTCTTAATTATTTTTAAAATATTAATAATATAATATATTTTTTTTAAAAAAAATATTTTATTTTTCTTTCTAATCTAATAATATAAACTTTTTTAAATAAAAGTAAAAATAAATTTTTTTCTAATACAAAATTAATTATAACTAAAAAAATGTTTTTTTTGAGATTATTAAATGTTATAATGTTATAATTAAGTTTAGTAAAAAAAATATTAAATTCAAATAGGAAAAAATATCCAAAATAAAATTATCAATAATTGACATCAAAATATTTGTTAATAAGAGGAAATCAATATGTTTTTAAAAAAATCTTTATACAACAAAAAAACTCCAAAAATGAAAATAACTTTAATATTGAATTATTTAATAATTTGTATTATAGGAATGTTCCAAGGTATTAAACAAGGCATACGAGATAAAAGAAATTTTTTTTCTATAGGTTTATTTACTCGCCAAAATAGTATAATATTAAATATTTTTCTTTCACTATGTTTGAATAAAAAATTCCAAAATTCTAAATATTATTTATATTCTAGTTTTATTTTATTAATTAATAATTTAATTATTTTTTTTATTTGCTTTTGGGAAACTAAAAAACCTCATTGTTATTTGTTAGAACATAAAATAATTCCTTTAATGTTTATTTTATTTTATTTTTATTTCAACAAAAAAATTATTAATTTAAATCATTCTTATATTGGTTTAATTTATCCTTTTTTTTATTTAGCCATCATTATGTTATTAGGAACTTATGATAAAAATTATTATCCTTATAAAATGTTCAATGATTTTGCATTTTTTTCGCAAGATCATTTTATAATATTGAGAATTTTTCTATCATTAGTAATGATATTATTAAGTTTATGGTTAATTATTATTTTAAAAAAATCAACTCAAAAAAAAACATAAAATATTTATCATTTAAATAGAAAAAATATTTTATATCTAAATATATTGAAATAATTTTTTCTATTTAAAATAAAAATGATGAAAGGTTTTTTATATGTTAATGATAAAAAATAAAAAAAATATTCCAATAATTAAAAAATATATATTTATATATTTTTTAATTATTGGAACACAATTTATTAGTTATTTCTGTTTAACCAAATTAATAGTTTTTTTATATTATTCTGGGAAACAAAATAATAGTAATCTTTCATTAATTGGTTTTATAAATAATAATAATATACAGTTACAAAAAATTTTAAATTTAGGATTTTGTGATGAAAATGGTAAATTCCCAGATCATGATTATTTAAAATATCTAATTTATATATATTTAGGAATTATTTATTATTGGTATTTGGTTCTACCGTATTTTTTTTATCAATATTTAGATAAAAAACAAAAAAAACAATTATATGATTTATTTATTAAAACCTTAATTATTTCTTATATCATTTTTATTATATTACCAATTAAAAGCCCTGAAACAAATATAATTTCGTCTCTAGAGTTTCCAAAACAACCTAATATTAGAAACAATTTAACTAATAATCTTTTAAATTTCACTTATCAAATAGATAATGATAGAGTATGTTCATGTCCTAGTTTACATGTTTTATTTACTTATATTAGTTTTGTTATTTTTCGTTCTAATAGTAAAATTCCAAAATCAATAATCTATGGACAACTAATTTTAACTATTTTAGTGTGGGTTTCAACTTTCGCCTTAAAACAACATTTTATTATCGATGGGATAATATCTACTATTTTAACTGAAATAGTTTTTATATTATCATCAAAAAAAACAAAAAATAAAATAACTAATTAATTAAATTATTTAATTTTTATAATAAAAAATAAAATTTATTTTAGTTAATAATAAACAATAATTGAAAAAAATATTATAAAATAGAAGGTAAAAAAATTTATTTTTTACCTTCTATTTATAATAAACCCAAAATATTAAATTTATTTTATATATTTTATGATTAATAAATAGTTTTTTTTATATTTTAATTCTTTCTATACAGTTAACTAGTGAAATATAACTGGTATTTTACCTAATATAAGATTTCATAATTATGAAAAAAAATCAATAAACAAATATTTAAATCATAATAAAAAAATTTAAAAATTATAGTTAGTTTAGATAATTTTCTTATTTTATAATACATCGGGATCATTTAATTAATTATCTATTTTTTTAGTAACAATATTAACATATATATATATATAAAATTAAAAATGTTAAATAATTTAAATTATTCTGTTTCTTAAATAATAACTTTTAAATTAAATAAATTATAAAAATAAAAATAATTAAATTAGGTTTTTATATATGAATAATATTTAGTTTTTTTTCATTTTTAAATTTTAAAGACGTTGGTTTAGCTGTCATATAACAAAATTCTCTAAAAATTTCATTTTTTAAATGCTCTTCAGAAATTTCAATATCAAAATCATCTAAAGTTAAATCAGTAAAATTAAATTCGGTTTTTATTTGTGAAATAATTTCTTTTTTAATATTATTACTTTCTTGTAATATTGTTGGTAAATTCGTTAAATATTTTTTTGATATATTAATATTTTTATTTGCAATGTTATTCAAGTCAATTTTGATATTTTGAATAATTAAATTTAATATTTTTTCATTTTTAAATTTTAAAGATGTTGGTTTAGCTTTAATAATAATCTTATTTTCTTCTGTTGTAAGTTCAATATCAAAATCTTCTAAAGTTAAATCATTAAAATTAAGATCTTTCTTTATGTTTGAAAATATTTTCTTTTTAATATTGATATCCTTTTTAATTAAAATTTCTTCATCTATTTCAATATTAAAAATATCAATATTAACTAAATCTTTTCGATTATCTATTATTGAATAATTTAAATCAATTTCTTCTTTAATTATAAGATTTTTTTCCTCTGCTTTTATATTTATAATTTTATTTTTACTATCAATTTTGATTTTAAAATCTGTTGAAGAAACATTTTCCAAATTCAATCTTTCTTTAAATATTTTAATTATTTTATTTTTTATTTCAACTTCATTATTATCGCTTAAATTAATTGCTAATTTAGGTAATTTTAAAGCTGTTAAACTAATTCTTGGATCATCAATGATAAAAATCAAAAAATGAGAATTTTTTAAATATTTATTATTTTCATTAGCTATTATATTGATGGATTGTTGTCCAATATTAATGTCAAATGTTAAATTTTCTTCATTTACATCATTTAAATTAATTATTTTTTTAATTTCTAATAAAGTTTTTTCTTTAATATATTTTTTAACACTTGGATCATGATAATTATCTGTCGGAATATCTCGATAATCTAAAGATATTTGTTGTAAATTTTTTAAATTTGTTAAATCAATTTTAGTTTTTTCTAATTTCAAAGAAAATTGTTTTTTATTTTTATAATTATTAGATTCCTCTACAGCTTGAACTGTTATTTTTTTTTCTGAATTTTTTATAATTTTAAAATCAGAAATAGTTAAACTATTCCAAAGAGAATTAATTTGTGGTTCTAATGATTGAATTTGTTCTAAAACTTTTTGTTTAAATAAATCATCATTATTTAAATTTTCTTCCTGAATGACAATATCAAAATCTTTAATGTTTATTAAATCTATTCTATCATCTATCATTTTAAAATTTAATATTTTTGCATTTTGAAAATTTAAAGATGTTGGTTTAGCTTTAATAATAATTTTGTTTTCTTCTATTTTAAGTTGAATATCAAAATCTTCTAAAGTTAAATCATTAAAAAAAGAATGTAATTCTTTAATTTTTAACAATAATGATTTTTTTATTTCTTCAATATTATTTTTATTCTTTTGACTTAAATTAAATAAAATTTGAGGCAAGTCGTTTATATTTTTTCTTTTATCAATTATTAATAAAGATAAAGTTGTTTCATGTTTAAAATTTAAAGATGTTGGTTTAGCTTTAATAATAATCTTATTTTCTTCTGTTTTCAGTTGAATATCAAAATCTTCTAAAGTTAAATCTGAAAAAAAATCATTTTGAAGCAATTGTTTCCAAACTTCTTCTTTATTTTTTTCATAATTTTGATAATTTCTTTTTTCAATTGTAATAATATCAAATTGATTTATTAAAGAGTCTTCTTTTTGTAAATCTTTTCTAATGGAATAAATTTTATCATAAGTAATAGAAAATTCTTTTTTATTTTTAAAATTTAAAGATGTTGGTTTAGCTTTAATAATAATTTTATTTTCATTTTTTTTTATTTCAACATCAATTTCATTTAAATTTAAATTAATAAATTTTGCTGAATCATTTTGTATTTTATTTATAAATTTTTTAAAACTATTGCTATAAATAGATAAATCTTGCTCATCCATAAAAATATAATCAATTTTAATATCTGCTAAATCTGTCTTCAAAGAAAATTTTGCAAGATGAAAAATTTTTTGATGTTCAAAATTAGTGGATGTATCTTTAGCTTGAATAAAAATTTTATTTTTTTCTTTATCTAAACTAATATCAAAATCATCTAACGTAAAATTAAAAAAAAGAGGTTCTGTAACTTTTATTTGGTCAAAAACTTTTAATTTAATTTTATAATTAAATAATAAATCATCTTCTGGTATATAAATCTTATCAATATTAATACTTCGCAAATCTTTTTTATTTAAATTGAAGATAAAATTAAATTTTTTTTCATTTTGAAAATTTAAAGATGTTGGTTTAGCTTTAATAATAATTTCATATTCTTCTAATAAAATTTCAATATCAAAGTCATTTAAAGTTAAATTGAAAAACAAAATATCTAATTTTTGTATTTGCGGAAGAATTTCCAACTTAACAGCCGATGCATTCATTAAATTTTGTTTACTAATTTTTAAACTATTCATTTCAATGTTAAGTTGTTGTAAATCTTTTTTCTCTTTTTTTAGTATCAAATCTAATTTTTTATGATTTTTAAATTTGAAAGACTTTGGTTTAGCTTTAATAATAATTTTATTTTCTTTTGTTTTAAGTTTAATATCAAAATCTTCTAAAGTTAAATCACTAAAAAAATAATCTGATTGTTGAATTTGTTGAAGAATTTCAAATTTAACAACATCTATGTTTTCTAAATTTTGTTCATTAATAGAAATATTATTAAGTTTAATGTATTTTAAATTTGTCTTAAGTGTTTCCGTTTTGTAATCTAAAATTTTTTCATTTTTAAAATAAAGAGATTTTATGTTAGGTTTTACTATAATTTTATCAGATGATGGAAATTCAATATTAATTTCTTTAGAATTAAAATTATCAATTTTATTTTTTTGTTTAATTTTTAAAATAATTTCATCAATCAAATTAAAGTTTTTTTCCAGAATTTTTTCTCCAGATATTAAAACTTTTTCATTTATTATTTCTGATAAATCTTTTCTATTATCTATCTTTTGCCAATTAAAAATTTTTTCATTTTTAAAATTTAAAGATGTTGGTTTAGCTTTAATAATAATCTTATTTTCTTCTGTTTTCAGTTCAATATCAAAATCTTCTAAAGTTAAATCTGAAAAAATATAATAATTTTTTATTTTAGATAAAATTTCTTTTTTTATAAATGATGAAGAAGTATTTATAATATTGCGAGGAATTAACCAAATATTGTCAATAATAATATTAGATAAATCTTTTCGATTATCTAAAATTTCCCAATCAAAAGTTTTTTGATTTTGAAAATTAAGGTTGGTGAATTTAGATTTAATTATAATCTTTTTTTCTGGTAAATTCATTTCTATGTCAATATCTTCTGGCGTTATATTAAGCATTTGTGGTTCTGTTTTTAATTGTTCAATAATTCTTTCTTTTACAACAAATATATCTTTCGATAAATCTTCTAAATTGGAAAATAATTTTTTTGTATTAATTGTATTAATTTTTATTGGTAATTTTAATAATTCTTTCAATAATAGTTCTTTTTCATTTTTAAAATTATAAGATGTTGGTTTGGCTTTAATAATAATTTTATTTTCTTTTGATGAGGCAAAATCAATAAAAACATCACCTAGACTTAAATTTTGAAAATAAGAATCTTTTTGAAGTTGTGGTAAAATTATCCGTGATTTTATTTCATCATCAATTTTTTTTTGATTTATGTTTTCTATAAAAATATAATTCAGATTCAATTTGGATAAATCTTTACGGTAATCTACAATTTCAAATAAAAAAGTTTTTTTATTTTCAAAATGATTAGATGTTGATTTAGCCTTTAAATCAATAGAATTTTGATCCCTATTAAATTTAAAATCTATCTCTTCTAATAAATTTATATTTTCTAAAGAAATATTTTTATAAAATGTTTCGGTTGTTTGTTGAAGATGTCTTGAAAATTCTTTTATAAATTCTGTTTGAATTTGATTATCTGTAATTTCTTTTTTATTATGTTTATCATTATTTAATGTTAATAGATTTAAATATATTTTTTTGTCAAATTTCAGATTTGATAAATTAATAATTTTGTTATTATTTTTAGCAAATAAAAATAAATAAATAATAACAGATATTATAGTTATTAATATAATAATATTTCTTTTATTAAAAAGAACTTTTGTAAAATTAATCATTTTTGTATCTTTATCCTTTAAAAGTAATCGCGATAGAATTAAGGGGAGTTAATTTTTTAAAATACTACCCTTTACAAATATCTACGCTAATGAGATACCAAGCAAGTTTCCAAGCATAAGGTTTTTATATTATAATTTGAAGTTTTTTTATTCTATAAATATTAATTTCTATAAAATATTTTACTTATATGTTATAAATCTCTTTTCATCAAAATTAGACGAATTTGAAATCTTTTCTTCTAAGTAGGAAAAATTATTAGCTTTTTGATTAAAGGAAATTTTTACAACTAATAAATTGTTAGCTTAAAAAATTAAGAAGAAAATTGTAAGTTTCCATATTTCTCTCTTATTTCCATCTATAATAAATTTTTTTATCCCATCATAAATTATCGGTTTAATATCATTATAAATTTTCATAATATCAATGTTCATTTCATAAACCTAAAATATTTTTAAAATTACAAAATTTTCAAAGATTTGCTAAATATAAGTAGTTTTTTCTTAGTCTTTGTGTATAATAATACCCTCTTTATTAGATAGTTATATATTTTTTCCTTTTATAATTATAAAAGTTTTTTTACACATTTTTTTAAGAAAATATATTAAAATTTTCTAAAAATTAATTTTTAATTATTCAAAATTACTACGTTTTTTTACTTTAATTTTTACTTTTTATTACTATTTTTATCTTTTTGAATATAAAAATTACTACCCTTAATACTTTTTATAAGCAAAATAATGATAGAACTTTGCTTTACTGAAATGAAAAAGATATTATGTAATAATAAAAAAATTATATATATATATATATATATATATATGTAAAAATTATTTTTCATCTCAATGAGTTATTATATTTTAAACATATATTTTATTAGATTGATAATTTTAAATATTATGATTAAAATTTATTTAAACATTCTAAGATCAAAAACTTAAACTATTTTTTTCTAATTGTTCTTATTAATCTACTTTTAATCTTAAATTAATAATTTTTTCATCATCCAATTTGATTATTTAATTTAATTCTAAATTATTTCGTTTTTAGAAACAAGAAAATATAATATAGCATTATCGCCATTATAATCAAAGAACTTGTTTCAAATAAGAATTATTTAAATAATAATTTTAGACATCTTTATAAATTATTGATAAGAAGTAAAATTTTTTTTATGATACACATAATTATAAAACAAAAAAACATAATTTTAAAATTTTTTTATATCATAATAAATAATATAATATTAATATAGTAGTTAATTTTTTTAATAATACATATAATTATAAAACAAAAAAACATAATTTTAAATTTTTTTTATATCATAATAAATAATATAATATTAATGTAGTATTTAATTTTTTTAATAATTAAATTATTATAAAATCAAGAAAGGATGTATTTTTTTAAAAATAAAAATGAAATATATAATAAAATCAAAAAAAAAAAAAATTTGTTTTAAAAATAATTATTAAAATATTTTTTTATATAATTATTTTTTTAAGTTTTTTTTATTTTTACAATTTTATAATTAATATAAAAGGCATGCCAATTTATAATCTTAATAATAAAAAAAATACTTTGGTTCCTGATTTTCCGATTTTAATAACTACTGATGATATTAAAAAAAATCTTTTTACAAATAATCAAATTGAAAAATTAAGCGTTAACGTTGCAGAATTAAAAAAAGTTGGTTTAAAAGTGAGCGATTTTAAACATTCAAGTGTGAAAGCGGATGATTTAAGAAAAATAGATAAAGATCCACAAAAACAAACTTTATTTTATACTATAAAAGAATTAAAAGAGGCGGGTTATAATTTAAAAGAAATCAAAGAATTAACTAAAGATAAAGTTTCTAGTGATGAAAAAGCTTTTAATTTAATAGATTTTAAAGAAGCTGGTTTTAAAGCGGATGAATTAAGAAAAACAGATACCACTCCACAAGAACAAACTTTATTATTTAATCTAAAAGAATTAAAAGAGGCGGGTTATAAGTTAAAAGAAATCAAAGAATTAACTAAAGATAAATCTTCTAGTAATGAAAAAGCTTTTAATTTAATAAATTTTAAAGAAGTTGATTTTAAAGCTAAAGATTTTAAAGAAGCTAGTTTTAATGCAGATGAATTAAGAAAAACAGATACCGATCCAAAAAAACAAACTTTATTATTTAGTCTACAAGAATTAAAAGATGCAGGTTATAAGTTAAAAGAAATCAAAGAATTAACTAAAGATAAATTTTCTAGTGATGAAAAAGCTTTTAATTTAATAAATTTTAAAGAAGTTGATTTTAAAGCTGAAGATTTTAAAGAAGCTATTTTTAATGCGGATGAATTAAGAAAAACAGATACCGATCCAAAAAAACAAACTTTATTATTTAGTCTAAAAGAATTAAAAGATGCAGGTTATAAGTTAAAAGAAATCAAAGAATTAACTAAAGATAAATTTTCTAGTGATGAAAAAGCTTTTAATTTAATAAATTTTAAAGAAGCTGGTTTTAAAGCTAAAGATTTTAAAGAAGCTAGTTTTAATGCAGATGAATTAAGAAAAACAGATGCCGATCCACAAAAACAAACTTTATTATTTAGTCTACAAGAATTAAAAGATGCAGGTTATAAGTTAAAAGAAATCAAAGAATTAACTAAAGATAAATTTTCTAGTGATGAAAAAGCTTTTAATTTAATAAATTTTAAAGAAGCTGGTTTTAAAGCGGATGAATTAAGAAAAACAGATACCACTCCACAAGAACAAACTTTATTATTTAATCTAAAAGAATTAAAAGAGGCGGGTTATAAGTTAAAAGAAATCAAAGAATTAACTAAAGATAAATCTTCTAGTAATGAAAAAGCTTTTAATGTATTAAATTTTAAAGAAGTTGGTTTTAAAGCTGAAGATTTTAAAGAAGCTGATTTTAATGCGGATGAATTAAGAAAAACAGATACCTCTCCACAAGAAAAAACTTTATTATTTAGTCTACAAGAATTAAAAGAGGCGGGTTATAAGTTAAAAGAAATCAAAAAATTAACTAAAGATAAAGCTTCTAGTGATGAAAAAGCTTTTAATGTAATAGAATTAAAAAAAGTTGGTTTTAAAGCTGAAGATTTTAAAGAAGCTGGTTTTAATGCGGATGAATTAAGAAAAACAGATACCACTCCACAAGAAAAAACTTTATTATTTAGTCTACAAGAATTAAAAGAGGCGGGTTATAAGTTAAAAGAAATCAAAAAATTAACTAAAGATAAATCTTCTAGTAATGAAAAAGCTTTTAATGTAGGAGAATTAAAAAAAGTTGGTTTTAAAGCTGAAGATTTTAAAGAAGCTGATTTTAATGCGGATGAATTAAGAAAAACAGATACCACTCCACAAAAACAAACTTTATTATTTAGTCTACAAGAATTAAAAGAGGCAGGTTATGATCTAAAAGAAATCAAAGAATTAACTAAAGATAAAGCTTCTAGTAATGAAAAAGCTTTTAATGTAGGAGAATTAAAAAAAGTTGGTTTTAAAGCTGAAGATTTTAAAGAAGCTGATTTTAATGCGGATGAATTAAGAAAAACAGATAAAGATCCACAAAAAAAAACTTTATTATTTAATCTAAAAGAATTAAAAGAGGCGGATTATAATCTAGAAGAAATAAAAGATTTAACTAAAGATAAAGCTTCTAGTGATGAAAAAGCTTTTAATTTAATAGATTTTAAAGAAGCTGGTTTAAATGCGGATGAATTAAGAAAAACAGATACCGATCCAAAAAAACAAACTTTATTATTTAGTCTAAAAGAATTAAAAGATGCAGGTTATAAGTTAAAAGAAATCAAAGAATTAACTAAAGATAAATTTTCTAGTGATGAAAAAGCTTTTAATTTAATAAATTTTAAAGAAGTTGATTTTAAAGCTGAAGATTTTAAAGAAGCTATTTTTAATGCGGATGAATTAAGAAAAACAGATACCGATCCAAAAAAACAAACTTTATTATTTAGTCTACAAGAATTAAAAGATGCAGGTTATAAATTAAAAGAAATCAAAGAATTAACTAAAGATAAATTTTCTAGTGATGAAAAAGCTTTTAATTTAATAAATTTTAAAGAAGTTGATTTTAAAGCTGAAGATTTTAAAGAAGCTATTTTTAATGCAGATGAATTAAGAAAAACAGATGCCGATCCAAAAAAACAAACTTTATTATTTAGTCTACAAGAATTAAAAGATGCAGGTTATAAGTTAAAAGAAATCAAAGAATTAACTAAAGATAAATTTTCTAGTGATGAAAAAGCTTTTAATTTAATAAATTTTAAAGAAGCTGGTTTTAAAGTAAATGAATTAAAAGAGGACGATTATAATGTAGAAGAATTAAAAAAAGTTGGTTTTAAAGCTAAAGATTTTAAACAATCAGATTTTAATGCGGATGAATTAAGAAAAACAGATGCCGATCCACAAAAACAAACTTTATTATTTAGTCTACAAGAATTAAAAGAGGCAGGTTATAAGTTAAAAGAAATCAAAGAATTAACTAAAGATAAAGCTTCTAGTCATGAAAAAGCTTTTAATGTATTAAATTTTAAAGAAGTTGGTTTAAAAGCGGATGAATTAAGAAAAAAAGATATTAATCCACAACAACAAACTTTATTATTTAGTCTAAAAGAATTAAAAGAGGCGGGTTATAATCTAAAAGAAATCAAAGAATTAACTAAAGATAAAGCTTCTAGTCATGAAAAAGCTTTTAATTTAATAGATTTTAAAGAAGCTGGTTTAAAAACAAAAGAATTATATGAAATTGGTTATAATGTAGAAGAATTAAAAAAAGTTGGTTTTAAAGCTGAAGATTTTAAACAATATGCTTTTAATGCGGATGAATTAAGAAAAACAGATGCCGATCCACAAAAACAAACTTTATTATTTAGTCTACAAGAATTAAAAGATGCAGGTTATAGATTAGAAGAAATCAAAGAATTAACTAAAGATAAATTTTCTAGTGATGAAAAAGCTTTTTCAAAAAGAGAATTAGAAAAAAATTTTATTTTTTCTAAAGTTAATGAATCATATAACATTTTATATTTATTATTTGTAATAAGTATTTTTTTCTTATTAAGTTTTTTTGTTATAAAAAATAAAAAAACTTCAATTTAAAAAAATAAATTATTTAAAAATTTAAATTATAATATTTTTGAATTTTAAAATAAATAAAATATAAAAAAATAAAATAAAAATATCTTAAAATATGTAAAAAATAATCTTAAAATAAAAAAAAGTATTATTTAAAAACTTTAGAATTTTTTTAAAATTTAATAATTTAAAATATTAGATCGATATTTATCGATCTTTTTTTTGTTTTAAAAAGAAAGAAATGAAAATAAAAAATGTTTAAATTTAATAAAATAATAAAATAAAAAATAAAGTTAAAAAATAAATATTATATAATTTAAAATGACTAATTTTTTGAGAAATAAAGTAAAATAGAAACGTCAAATTAAATCTAAATTATACAAATAAAACTAAATTGTTTATTAAAAAATTAACAATTTAGTTTTATTTATGATATAGAAATGAAATATATTATTATATTCAGTATTTATTATAAGGAAAAATCAATAATTTAATTTTATGCAAATAAAGTTTATAAAATTACCAAAAAAAAATTTTATAAAAAAAATAACTAATATTAAAAATAGAAAAATACATAAATTAATATATGCAACGGAACAAACAATGGAACTACTAAAAAACACAAAAATAAAATAAAAAATCGTTTATTAAATTTAATTGAATAATAACTAAAAAAATATTTTGTCAAATTTTTATTAAAACTAACTGAATTATTTTTTTAGAAAGTTATTTTCCCTTTCGAGAATTTTTAAATTTAATTTCTTATTTGTTATTAAACCAGAAAAAATAAAAGTCAAATTAATTGATTTTTGAAAAAATTTAAAAAAAATATACTTAGAATTTACATAGGTAAAATTTTATTAAAGAATTTTAAAAGTTTAAAAATTAGTGATAATAGGTTGTTTAAAAAAAAATGACTCTCAGTTTGAGAGTCATTTAATATTTTTTATTAATTAATCTTTTGGGTTTGATTTTGGTTTTGGCGTTTTCGCTTTTAATTTTTCATAATAAAATTTACTAATTGGAAAATAATTATGGGAATTAATAGTTTTATTAAAATCTTTTTCTAAAAAACGGAAAATCCCTAATAATTGAAATAATTTTACATAAAAACACCAAAAACAAGCATATCTTTCACAAAAAAAATATATTGACATTAACATACCTATAATAATTAAAAACCACATTGATATATAATAAATGTGATTATAAATTGGATTTTGATTGATTGCGGGCTTAAATTTCGGAATTAAAAACACTATAAATGTAGTTAAAGCAATCCAAAATGTTAATTGAAAGAATTTTCTTAAAAAATAATTTTTTTCCCCAGGTAATTCTTTACCATATATATCTGATTTATAACAATAATACATATCACCTTCAATAGGAACATCTGGTAACGATTCACCAAAATCAATATTATTTAAGGTTTTGGCTTTATGAGGATCTTTATAAATAAATACTGTTCCGCGTATTATTTTAAAAGAAATATAACTTAATATTCCAATTCCTATAAAGCATGAAATAAAACTAAAAATCCCATATATTATTTTGTTTTTCATAAAATCAACATGACTGCTTTTTAATTCTAGTAAAGTAATAAACAACATAGAACTTAAAATTAAAAAGACGATGATATCTTTAATTATTTGTTTGTATTGAATAATAATAACCTCCCTTCTTTATATATTTTTTATAATTCAAAAATATTTTTTTAAAATAAAAAACGGAAACCTTTAGTAAAAGTGTCATAAGCACCGTAACAAATATCTTGAACTGTATTAACGGTTGCGTCACCAACACCTTTAATGACTGAAACGGTGCCTCTACCAATATTATCTGCGAAATCTAAAGGATCTTTTACTTTTTTATAATTATCTTGATTAAAAAGGTTTTTACCTACCTCATTAAAAACGTTAACGGGATAACTTTTTGCTTTATTTATAGTTTCCCAACCTTCCCAAATTCCTCTTAATAAATCACGAGCTACTGGAACATCGTCCATTACAGCGGTCACATTCATTGCAAAATCTTCAAAATTGCTAATATATGAACTGGCAATTTCTAAAGCGGCAGGATTATTTTTTTCGAAAATATCAACTACTAAATCTGCTAATTTTTCACTTACAACCCCAGCAGCACCAGTAATTAAAAAATTACCGAAAGATAACTTATTAA
This sequence comes from Candidatus Phytoplasma mali, assembly GCF_000026205.1. Classification (GTDB taxonomy): domain Bacteria; phylum Bacillota_I; class Bacilli_A; order Acholeplasmatales; family Acholeplasmataceae; genus Phytoplasma; species Phytoplasma mali. The sequence goes on from NC_011047.1 coordinate 119,817, forward strand.
TAGTTTTTTTAGATACTTTTTCAGCAATTTTTGTCATAATTTTTTTAATAGTTATTTTTTTGTTTTTAATATTTTTAACACTTGGCACTTTATCTGACGCTTTATCTGTTATAGCGGAAGCAAATTCTACTGCAAGATTACCTTTAGCATGTCTTGCTTTTGAAATATCATGATGTTGTAATACATTCACATCTTCTCTTATTTTCCAAAAACAATACATATGGGGTGAACCATTACCTAACCATCTTAAATCCACAAAATCATAATTGCGATCTCTCTTGTATCTGGTACCACCATCAAAATAAACGGCTAGAATGTCTTCTTCATCCTTAATAGACCAATGAATAGATCCTTCTGGATTAGCATTATATGATGAAATATTGCTGACAGAACCATTAAAATTAGGATTAATATGGGTTTTAATCTAATTTAGAACTGTATTTTCATCAGCATCAGATTCTAACATGATGTGAATAATTTCTGTTTGTCTAATAGTTCTTTCTAAAAATTCATTCTCACGCAAGCCAAAAATTTGATTATTAAAAAAAAATAATAAACAAATAGTGATTAATAAAATAATTTTTTGAAAAAAAGCAAATTTATTTTTTAACATCATATAATGAATATAAAACCTCAAATTATTTTTGATATTTTACAAAACTATGTAAATAATTAAAATAAAATTTAATAAATAATATAATTTAGATAGTAAATTCCTTCTTAACTCGTTTAATAGTTTATTATATGATATAACTCCAATTTAAAGGTTATCCATTTTTTTGGTTCATTTTTTGGTTCCTTGTTGTCATTTGTGAGAGAAAAATAGAACCGTTAGAAGTACCAAAAAAAAATTATTTATTAAATTTAACTATATGATAAACAAAAAAAATATTTTGTCAAATTTTTTAAAAATAATTAATTGATTTGACTTTTATTTTTTTCTGGTTTAATAACAAATAAGAAATTAAATTTAATAAATGATTTTTTTTTATTTTTGTGTTTTTTAGTAGTTCCATTTTTCTGGTCAACTGCAATAATTGTTTTTTTTATTTTTTTTTCATAAAGTAATTGAATTAATAACAATTATAATCTTTATTTTACTTAAAGTTTTTTTAACTTTTTTTATTAAATTTATTCAAATAATTTATTTTTTTGATTTTATTATCTTTTAGAAAAAAAACCTAAAAACGTTATTATTAAATAAATTATCTAATTGAAATTAAAAATTATAAAAATTTTGATTTAATCTTTGTTATTATTCATAACAATTAATAATTAAATAATGGTTTAAATTTATAATAAGAATAATAACATCAAAATACTACTGTTAATTCCAATAAATCTTTAAATTAAAAATTAGATAATTACAAATAAAATCTAGCGTCAAATAAAAATTCACTAAATTTATAATTTAATAAAGATATTTTTTGAAAATCATTAGTTTTTAATTCATCATTATTAAAATTTTTACCAAAATAATAATAAAATTTTTATAATAATTTCATTAATTGAAAAATTATTGGAAAAATTTTTCAATTAATGAAATTTTCAAAAATTTTTTTAAATTTATAAATAATATTTTTTTTCATTTTATTAATTTATTTTAATATTTTCTATATATAGAATTTTTCTTATAGAATATAACCTAATCCTAATTTTTGCTTAACTTGTAATAATTGTTGATGAGCTTGTTTTTGAACTTTAATAGTGCCTTTTTCTAAAATTTTTTTTATTTGTTTATCATTGATTTTATCTATTTTTTTTTGAATTTTTTCAAGTTCTTTAATAACAGATGCACTGACTTTTTGTTTTAATTTTTGATAAGAATATTTTTTAAAATAATCTTCTATTTTTTTAATTTCCATATTTTTTAAAATACCATAAATATTTAAAAGGTTTGAAATTCCTGGTTTTTCATTTATATCATAAAAAATACAATTATCTGAATCGGTAGTAGAACGCATAATTTTTTTATGAATAGTTGAAGCATCATCTAAAATATAAATACATCCCGAATCATGATTGCTTTTGCTCATTTTTTTTGTAGGATCTAAAAGTGATTTAATTTTATTACCTAAATAATTTAATTTAATTTCAGTTGGAATTTTAAAAACATTACCATATAAATTATTAAAACGTTCAGCTATTTTTTTAGTTAATTCTAAATGTTGTTTTTGATCTGCTCCTACTAAAACATAATCAGCATTATATAATAAAATATCTGCTGCCATTAAAGCTGGATAAGTAAGTAAAGCTGTTCTAATTGGATTTTTTTTACTAGCTTGAACCAATTTAGTTTGTTTATAATTAATCATACGACTCATTTCACCAACATAAGAATTAGTTTCCATTAAATAACCTAAATAAGGATGTTCTTTGATATCTGATTGAACAAACAAATTAACATTTTTTAAATTTAATCCTGAGGCTAAATAAATTTTAATAATTTTTATAATTTGTTCTTTTAAAATTTGTGGTTTTTGAAAAATAGTAATAGCATGTAAATCAGCTATAAAAAGATATATTTCTAAATTAGAATTTTTTTTTAATATTTCAGTCAAGGGTTTTATAATACCTAAATAATTACCTAAAGTAATATCACCACTGGGTTTAATGCCTGTTACTAATATTTTTTTAGAATTATCTTTATTTATTTTTAACATAAAATTAAACCTTTCTATAGTGAGGTGAAATAAATCTTTTAAAAAATAAATCAAAAAAATCAAAATATATTTATTAAAAAATTTATATTTACATTAATTTATAATAATTTTTTAAAAAATAAAGTTTAAAAATATAAACATATTATTATATAAAATAATAAAAATTAATCTTATCAAATAATTAAACAATTTTATTTAAAAAAATTTTAGTTTGTTGAAAAATATTATAAAATTCTTGACATATAGCTAGCATATTATCAATAAAATTTTTATTTTTTTCAATTTCTTGTATTTTTAAATTTTTATCATTTTGATAAACTAAAAAATAAGCTTTTTTAGCTTGGGAACAATATATTTGTGCTTGAATTTGAGTATAATATATCATTGGTATTTTTTCTTTTTCAAAAAAACACTTCCAAGTGTTAGTTTTAAAAGAAATAGGACATTTAATTTCTAATAAACTTTTAGTTTTATCATTCCAACCATCTAAAGAAGCAGACATAAAATCTTTAACACAAACTATTGGCAGAAATTGTTTTTTTTTATATTGATTAAAAAAAAATCTAGCTTGCGGTTCTAGTCTTTTTCCATGCCTCATTGCTCCATTCATTTCTTTTTTTTTGCCAAAAATTTTTCTTTCTAAAATTTCTCGACGACTTTCAAAAGGATTTAAATTCATAATTGTTGCTACTTCTGAAGCATTAATATAATTATTCCTATGTTTATGCCATAAAGAAGTATTTTGTTCTAAATCTATCTTATTCATTTTGTAATAATTTAAAATTCTCCATTATAATTTTTTATGATGTTAAATTACTTAAAAAAATAAAAATTATTTTATATGTTATAAAAAATATAATATTAAGAAAATGATATAAATAATAAATACTTTAATGTTATTTTAACATAAAAAAATAATAATTATAATTTAATAAAAATAATATTAAAATTTATGTTTTTATAGTCATTATATTATATAATATATATTATTATAATCTATATTAAAATAAAAATAATTAATAATCAAAATAAACTAATTATAAGAAAAAACATATAAGACAATAAATATTTAAAAAATTAATAATTGATTAATGTATTTTAAATTTTTAATTTTATTGAATTATATTAATAATATATATTAAAAAAAAAATTTACAAAAACAAATTAAGGAATTAAAAAAATGAATAAAAGAAAATTAGGCATCGTTGTAGACTCTGCTTGTAATCAAAGTGAAATCAAAAAAATATTTCCCGATGTATCAATAGTACCAATTCAAATCATTATAGAAAACAAGATATATGAAAAAGATGATATAAAAAATAAAGATTTATTAGAATTTATGAAACAAAAAAAAAAAATAAAAACTAGTCAACCGAGTCCTAATTTATTTTTGGAAGCTTTTCAAAAACAATTAAATTTAGGTTATGAAAAAATATTTTGTTTTACTTTATCTAAAAAACTTAGTGGCACTAATAACAGCGCTAATGTTGCTAAAAATATTTTAAATAATCCAAATGTTACTATCTTTGATACAAATAATATAGGTCCTGGCACTGATTATATTTTAAGAAATTTAAAAAATCATATAGATAATAATGATGAATCAGAATACGAAGACATTATAAATAAAATTTTTAAATCAGCTGAAAAAAATATATGTTATGTTTATGTAGATAGTTTAAATTATTTACTAAATCAAGGACGTATTAGTAAAGTTAAAACTTTTATAGGTAATTTTTTTAAAATTAAACCTATAATAGAATTAAAAAATGGTGTTTTATCAATTAAAAAAAAAGTTCGTAGTTTAAAAAAATGTTTTGAATATTTGATAGAAAATATTAAAGATTATCATAACCAACATCAATTTATAGAAATTTATTTTCAATATTTAAATAAAAATGAACATATAATTGAATTTGAAAAAAAATTAAAAACTTTAAAAAATGATAAATTAAAAATTTATAATTCCGAATATTGTTCTTCCATTAGTATTAATTTAGGACATGATTCTTTCGCAATATCTATGTTTATAGACCAATTTCCTATAAAAAAATAATAAATATTGAAAAAAATATTTAATTTTAAAACATAAGAAACTTATTAAATGACGTATAAAACATCAAAACAATATATTATAAGAAAAAACATATAAGACAATAAATATTTAAAAAATTAATAATTGATTAATGTATTTTAAATTTTTAATTTTATTGAATTATATTAATAATATATATTAAAAAAAAAATTTACAAAAACAAATTAAGGAATTAAAAAAATGAATAAAAGAAAATTAGGCATCGTTGTAGACTCTGCTTGTAATCAAAGTGAAATCAAAAAAATATTTCCCGATGTATCAATAGTACCAATTCAAATCATTATAGAAAACAAGATATATGAAAAAGATGATATAAAAAATAAAGATTTATTAGAATTTATGAAACAAAAAAAAAAAATAAAAACTAGTCAACCGAGTCCTAATTTATTTTTGGAAGCTTTTCAAAAACAATTAAATTTAGGTTATGAAAAAATATTTTGTTTTACTTTATCTAAAAAACTTAGTGGCACTAATAACAGCGCTAATGTTGCTAAAAATATTTTAAATAATCCAAATGTTACTATCTTTGATACAAATAATATAGGTCCTGGCACTGATTATATTTTAAGAAATTTAAAAAATCATATAGATAATAATGATGAATCAGAATACGAAGACATTATAAATAAAATTTTTAAATCAGCTGAAAAAAATATATGTTATGTTTATGTAGATAGTTTAAATTATTTACTAAATCAAGGACGTATTAGTAAAGTTAAAACTTTTATAGGTAATTTTTTTAAAATTAAACCTATAATAGAATTAAAAAATGGTGTTTTATCAATTAAAAAAAAAGTTCGTAGTTTAAAAAAATGTTTTGAATATTTGATAGAAAATATTAAAGATTATCATAACCAACATCAATTTATAGAAATTTATTTTCAATATTTAAATAAAAATGAACATATAATTGAATTTGAAAAAAAATTAAAAACTTTAAAAAATGATAAATTAAAAATTTATAATTCCGAATATTGTTCTTCCATTAGTATTAATTTAGGACATGATTCTTTCGCAATATCTATGTTTATAGACCAATTTCCTATAAAAAAATAATAAATATTGAAAAAAATATTTAATTTTAAAATATAAAAAATAAGAGGCTTATTAAATGACGTATAAAACATCAGAACAATATATTATAAGAAGAAAAAAAATTGATCATTTAAAAAAATTAAAAATAAATCCTTTTGGAAATAAATTTATCCGTACTCATTGTATAAAAAATATTATAGAAGAATTTCAAAATTATGATAAATTAGATTTAGTAAAAAAAAATGAACAAGTTACTATAGCTGGACGAATAATTTTAAAAAGAGAACAAGGTAAAGCCGGGTTTTTACATTTACAAGATTATCATTATAAAATTCAAATTTATATAAAATTAGATTTAATAGGTGATAAAGCTTTTGAATTATATAAAAATTCGGATTTAGGTGATATTATTGGCATTAGCGGTATATTATTTAAAACTAAAACTAATGAATTAACTATTAAGGCTAATGACTTTATACATTTAACAAAAGCTCTATTACCGTTACCTGATAAATACAAAGGATTAAAAAATAAAGAAATTATTAGAAAACGTCGTTATATTGATTTAATAATGAATTCAAAAACACGTGAAATTTTTTTTCTTCGTAGTCAAATTATTAAAAATATAAGAAATTTTTTTGATAATAAAAATTTTTTAGAAGTAGAAACACCTACATTACAATCCATTTTAGGAGGAGCAACAGCAAAACCTTTTGTAACATATCATAATGATTTAGAAAGTAATTTTTATTTAAGAATAGCAACAGAATTATCACTAAAAAAATTAATTGTGGGTGGTTTAGAAGCAGTTTATGAAATTGGAAAAGTTTTTAGAAATGAAGGAATTGATGCAAGTCATAATCCTGAATTTACAAGCTTAGAAATTTATTTAGCTTTCGCCGATATGAGAGATATGATGAATTTAACTAAACAATGTTTAAAAGATGTTTGTAAAAAAACTTTAAAAACTTTGGAATTTAAATATCAAAATCATATTATTAATTTTAATAAATTTGAAGAAATACATATTTTAGATGCTATTAAACAAAAAACTGGAATTAACTTTTGGAATGATATGAACTTAGAAACTGCTAAAAATTTAAGTTTGCAACATCAAATAAATATTTTACCTCATTTTAGTATAGGACATATCATCGAAGCTTTTTTTGAAAAATATGTTGAAAAAGAATTAATTCAACCTACATTTATTTATGGCCATCCAATAGAAATTAGTCCTTTAGCAAAAACTAATCAAAAAGATAAAAGATTAACAGATCGTTTTGAATTATTTATAGTAGGAAAAGAATTTGCAAATGCATTTAGCGAATTAAATGATCCTATAGAACAAGAAAAACGTTTTTTAAATCAATTAGAACAAAAAAAATTAGGAAATCAAGAAGCAAACGAAATGGATCTAGATTTTATTGAAGCCCTAGAATATGGTATGCCACCTACTGGAGGTATGGGTTTGGGGATTGATAGATTAGTAATGCTTTTAACTAACGTAGATAATATAAATGATGTAATTTTATTTCCACACTTTAAAAATCAAAAAAAAGAAGATGTATAATTTATATTTAAATTATATTACAAGAGGGAGGTATTTATTCATAAATGAGGGGGTATTTTTATTGTCAAAGTTATTATAATTTATTAAAAAGTCTTAATTCATTAGAAGATATTGTTAAAACAGCAATAAAAAATAATTATGATTTTGTATCACTAAGCGATGATGAAAATTTATACGGTATGATAGAATTTTTAGAATTATGTTATAAATATAAAATTAAACCTGTTATAGGTATTAAAATAAAATTAAATTTAAACAAAAAAAATGAATTTTCAAAAAATAATAAAAAAATAGAAATTTTAGTTTACGCTAAAAATGATATAGGAATTAATAATTTAATTAAATTATCTAACATAATTAAAGCAGAAAACAAAGAGGTATATTTGCAAGATTTACAAGAATTACAGGAAGGAATTTTTGTAATTATTTCCATTCTAGATAAATTTTTTTTTGAAAAAGTTAATAATTATTTTTTATCTCCAACAGATGCAAATAAAGAAATAATTGAAACAATATTGCTAAATTTTAAAGAAAAAATAAAAAATTTTTATATCGGTATTTCTTTACAAGCTAATATTAATGTTGACATGATTGAATATGGAATAAATGATTTATCAATTATATCGCCCGATTTAGAACAAATCGAAGATAATATAACATACTTTGCAGATAAATTAAAAATAAAAATTTTACCTACTCATAAAACAAAATATTTAGAACAAAAAGATAATATTGTATATGAACAATTAATTAAATTGAATACTGATAATAAAAATGAAAAAAATAATCAAAAATTAAACTTTAGTTTTTTGACAAAAGAAGAATTTATTTTAAAATATGATAAATTCCCAAAATTAATGTTAAATTTACAAGAATTAGTTAGCAAAATTAATTATTCTAATAATATATTCGATGATAAATTTCATTTACCAAAAATTAATAAAGATGTTTTATTAGATTCTTCAAAAATTTTAAAAAAAAAAACTTGGGAAAATTTTAAAAAAAAAATAAATACAAAAGAAAATAAAATTTATTCTGAATATGTAAAAAGATTAAAACATGAATTAAAAATTATTTCTCAAATGAAATATGAAGATTATTTTTTAATTGTGGCTGATATTATATCTTATGCTAAAAAAAATAATATTTTAGTTGGACCCGGACGAGGTTCTTCAGTTGGTTCTTTAGTATGTTTTTGTTTAGATATTACTGAAATCGATCCTTTAAAATATGACTTAATTTTTGAAAGATTTTTAAATCCTCAACGAACAAAAATGCCAGATATTGATTTAGATTTTCCTGATAATCAAAGAGAAAATGTTATAAATTATGTAAAAAACAAATACAAAAATAATAATGTTGCAAATTTAATTACTTTTTTACATTTTCCTATGAATTTTTTAATAGATAAAATAGCAAATAATTTATATGGTTATACAAATACAGATAACCTAAAAAAAAAAATTTCAAAAAAAACATTAGATAAAACAGATTATAAAGGTAAAGAAATTGAACGCATAGCAAATATAATAATAAAAATACCAAGAACTACAGGTACTCATATTTCTGGCATTATTTTAAGTCAAGAAAATTTATTAAAAACTCTTCCACTTCAATTAAACAATAACAATAAACAAACAAATTATCAAACACAATTTGAAGATAAAAATTTACAAAAAATTGGTCTATTCAAAATAGACTTTTTAGGAATAAAAGCTTTAACTTTAATGAACAAAATTTTAAAAAAAATTAAAAATTTAGAAATAAAAAACATTCCATTAGATGATATAAAAACATATAATTTATTAAAAGAACAAAAAACTATAAGTATTTTTCAATTAGAATCAACAACAGCTAAAAATGTTTTAAAAAAAATTCAACCATGCAAATTCTCAGATTTAATAGATGTTTTAGGGTTTAATAGACCTGGAACAATAAATTTTATTAATGAATATATAAGAAATAAAAACACAAATATTAAAAAAGTTTTTTTACATCCTTTAATTCATGAAATTTTAAAACCTACTCATGGAGTTATTATTTATCAAGAACAAATAATGCAAATAATTATTAAATTTGCAAACTATAACTTGATAGAAGCAGATAACTTTAGAAATGCCATAAGTAAAAAAGATCAATATTTCTTAATTAATGAAAAAAATACTTTTATAAAAAAAAGTATGGAAAATGGAAATTCAATCGAAGATACGAATAAAATTTATGATCATATTTACAATTTTGCTAATTATGGTTTCAATAAAAGTCATAGCGTTGCCTATGCTTTAATAACTTATCGTATGTCTTATTTAAAAACTAATTACCAAAAAGAATTTAATTTAGTATTATTAAACCAATTTGCAAAAAATAATGACTGGGAAGCAACCAATAATTTCATAAAAGAAATAAAAACAGAAATGAAATTTATAAAACCTAATATTTTCAACAGTTCAAATCAATATAATGTTTTATCTGAAAAAAAACTAATTATTCCTTTAATCTCAATTAAAGGGGTTGATAATAATTTTTATCAAAACTTAATAAAAGAAAAAGAACAAAAAAAATTTGAAAATTATGAAAATTTTAAACAAAGATTAAAAATAAGTTTAAATTTAAATAAAAACGAAAATTTATTAGATAATTTAATTTTTTCTGGAGCTTTAGATATTTTTGGTTTAAATCGTAGAACTTTATATGAATATAAAAACATAAATAGTGAACGACCTAAAGAATATGAAGAATTTTCAAAAATAAAGTTAATTAATGAAGAAAAAAAAGCATTTAAATTTGATTTATCTTTAATTAAATAATAAATAATATTTTAAAAAAAGGAATAATTTATCATTATGAATAATAATTCTCAATCTCAATTTAGTCCCATTAAACAATTTTCGAAAAACAATATACCTTTATATAAAAAAAGTATTTTTCGCATTTTATGTTCAACACTTATTTTAACTATAATATTAATAGGAATTGTTGTTTCTATCAAACTACCTAACGCAAAAAAATATTCTATTAAAGATTTAAATCCTTTTGAAAATGATATAAATCAAAATTTAGAAAAAACAGAACCATCGGAAGAAACTAGAATAAGGATAGAATCTATTTTAATATTTATGTTTTTAGGAGCTTTAATTTTAGGTTTGAAAAAAGGAACTATAGGTATTACTTTAGGATATTTTACTGGCGCAACAATAGGAATGTTAATTGGTCTTTTTTTCCCAGTGTTGATTTATTTTTTAGAATTTTTAATTCGTCAAATTTTATTTTTATAATCAAATAAAATTTAAAAATATTAAAAATAATTAATTTTAATATTATATTTTTATATAAAAATTATTAATAATAAAATTAAAAATTAATTTAAATATTTTTTTTTAAAAATGAACTAATAAATAAGTCTAAATCACCATCAATAACGGATTCAATTTGATATGATTCAACATTAGTTCTATGATCTTTTACCAACTGATAAGGATGAAAAATATAACTTCTAATTTGATTACCCCAACTAATTTCTTTTTGTACTCCTTGAATTAATTTTAAATTAATTTCTTGTTTTTTAATCTCTCTTTGAAACAATTTAGTTTTTAAAATTTGTAACGCCCGTTCTTTATTACGGGTTTGACTGCGTTCATTTTGACAATTAATTACAATATTAGTAGGCAAATGTGTTAACCTAACTGCTGAATCAGTAGTATTTACGTGCTGTCCACCAGCTCCGCTGCTTCTAAAAACATCAATTTTTAATTCTTCTTCTTTAATTTTAATTTCAATATTTTCATTAATTTCAGGTAAAACATCACAAGAGGTAAAAGAAGTATGCCTTTTAGAATTTGAGTCAAAAGGTGAAATTCTAACCAAACGATGAACTCCTTTTTCAGACTTTAAATAACCATAAGCATATACACCTTTAATTAATAAAGAAACACTTTTTAAACCAGCAACATCGCCTACTTGATAATCTAAAACTACGATTTTAAAATTTTTCTTTTGAGCATATTTTTGATACATTCTCAAAAGCATTTCGCACCAATCTTGCGATTCAATACCACCCGCGCCAGGATGTAAAATTAAAATAGCATTTTTTTTATCATAAGTTTGATTTAATAAAATATTAATTTCAAAATCTTGAATATTTTTTTTTAAACTTAATAATGTTTGTTCTAAAAATAAAAAATCATCGGTATTTTCTTTAGTTATTTTTAATAAAGATAATAAATCTCGGTATTCTTCATGAAATTTTTGCATTTTATAAATTTTTTCATTTAAAGATTTAAATTCTTGATTAATTTTTTTAGCTTTTTCGAAATTCTCCCAAAAATTAGATAAATTAATCAAATGATTTAAATCTTTTAAACGTTTTTTTTGTTTATTTAAATTCATTCCAATTTCTAAATCATCTAAAATTTTCTTTAAATTATCTAAAATCAAATTAATTTCATATTTTTCCATTAATATTTATTCCATATCTAATTAATTATTTATAATTTTAATAAATTTAAAATAAAAAAAATAATTACAATTAAAAACTTTATAAATTTCAAAACATTAAATAGGAATTTTTAATAATATTTTAGTAATATCAAAAGAAATTTGTTGTATCATTTGATTAAATAACAATCTACCTTCTTTTTGATAAGAAATCAAAGAGTTTTGTTGTCCATAATTCAAAAAACTTGCCCCTTTTCGTAAATACTCCATATTATTAATATGTAAACTCCAATGATAATCGATGATTTTTAAAATTTTTAATCTTGTTCTTTCTATAAAATTTTGTTGATGTTCAGAAATTAATTCTTTAGGTGGTAATAATAAAATATTTTTAGCTTTATTTTGAACATAATCAATAATTATTTTTTCAATATTAACATTTTTATTATTTTCTATTAAATGTTTGATTTCTGATAAATATAAAACATTTCTATTAAAAAAATGTAATTCTAAATAATGAATTAAATCTTCTAAATAATTTTGTTTTTTAATATTTATATTAGAATTTTTAAAATAATAACTAATTTGATAATTTAAAGTTTTTTCTACTAAATTAAAAACTAATTTTTTTATTTCATCACAAAATAAAACTTCTTTTCTTTGTTTATAAATAATTTCTCTTTGAATTCTTAAAATATCATCGTATTTTAAAATATATTTACGATAATCAAAATTACTGGATTCAATCTTTTTTTGAATATTAATCAAAAATCTAGTTATTAATTTAGAAGAAGTCATTTTATTTTCTGAAATATTAATTTTTTTCAACAATTCTATAATATATTGTAATTTAGAACCACCAAAACGTTGTAATAAATCATCTTCGCCAGAAATAAAAAAACGAGAATAACCAGGATCACCTTGACGACCTGCTCTACCTCTTAACTGATGATCAATCCTTCTTGATTCGTGTTTTTCAGTACCTATAACAGCCAAACCGCCTAATTCAATTACACCTTTACCCAAAATAATATCAGTTCCACGACCTGCCATATTAGTAGCAATAGTAACAGAACCTTTAATGCCGGCTTTAGAAATTATTTCTGCTTCTCTTATGTGATTCTTAGCATTCAAAACTTCATGTGTAATATTGTGTTTATGTAATTTTTTAGAAATTTGTTCTGATATTTCAACAGTAATAGTACCTATTAAAACAGGTTGTCCTTTTTTATGTCTATTTTTAACATCTTCAATTAAATATTTCCATTTTTCATTTAAATTTGTAAAAATAAAATCTGGATCATCTATTCTAATCATAGGTTTATTAGTTGGAATTTCTATTACTTCCATATTATAAATATTACGAAATTCATCTTCTTCGGTTTTAGCTGTTCCTGTCATTCCAGATATTTTTTTATAAAGACGAAAAAAATTTTGATAAGTAATAGTGGCTGAAATAGTAGTCTCAGGTTTAATAGTAACTCTTTCTTTAGCCTCTAAAGCTTGATGTAAACCATTACTAAATTGACGACCTTTTAAAATTCTACCCGTAAATTCATCAATAATCAATATTTGATCTTTAACAACTAAATAATCTTTATTGTTGTGCATTAGAAAAAAAGCTTTTAAAGCATTTTTTATACGATGTAATAAAGGAGCATGATTAACATTATATAAATTATTTATTTGAAAAAAATTTTCTGCTTTATTTATACCTTTTTCAGTTAATTCAATAGTTTTAGTTTCTAAATCAATTATATAATGATTGTTTTTTAAAGTTCTTACAAAACGATCGGCTTCACGATAAATAAATTCAGTTTGCCTATTTTGATTTGAAATTATTAAAGGAGTTCTAGCTTCATCTATTAAAATAGAATCAACTTCATCAACAATAGCATAACCATAATCTCTTTGCATAACTAAATTTTTACAATCAATTTGCATATTATCTCTTAAATAATCAAAAGATAATTCACTGTTTGTAGAATAAAGAATATCACAATCATAAGCTTGTTTTTTTTCTATATTATTTTTATTTTTAGTATTTAAACCAACAGATAATCCTAAAAAATTAAAAACTTTACTTATAATGCCTTCAGCTTCACGACTAGCTAAATACTCATTAACAGTAACAATATGTACACTTTGACCACTTAAAGAATTCAAATAAGATGGCATAATAGCAGTTAAAGTTTTCCCTTCTCCAGTTTTCATTTCTGCTACATTACCTTGATGCAATATAATAGCTCCCAAAAGTTGTACATAATAAGGTTTCATTCCAGTAATTCTATAACTAGCTTCCCTAGCTAAAGCGTAAGCCTCAACTAAAAGTTCATCTAAATTTTTTTTTTGACAAAAAATATTTTTTAATCTTAGAGTTTCTTTTTTGAAATCTTCATCTTTTAATTTTGTCATTTTTTCATCTAATTTATTAATTTGATCAGCTAAAATTTTAGCTTTTTTTAAATATTTTCTAGAAGAATTAAATATTTTTTTTAAAATATTAAACATAAGTTTTATTCCTTTTTTTTGGTTTTTTTAAAAAATTAAATTAAAAAAATATCAAATAAATTAATATTTGATATTTGAAAAAATTAATATAATTATCTATTTAAAATAACTTCAATAGGTTTTTTTCGAGCAAAATTATAAATAGGATAAAAAATACTAATAAATACAATTAAAAAAGTAATTACGACAATATTTAAAAATGCAATGCCTAAATGTAAACAAAAAATAATGTTTTCTCTAAATGAAATCAAGTCATCCTTCATTTCACCGATGATTGATATTGATTGTGCTGATATTGATGATGTTACCCATTGATTGAAAACACCAATATAAGTATCACTAATGATGTTTATAATATTTTTAATAAAAAAATTTTTAAAAGGAATGAAATAAAAAAACAAAATCCCAACAATAGATATTAAACTAGCAATAACAAAACCTTCACTAAAAAAAATCTTAAACACATCTCTACTTCTAGCGCCTAAAGCTCTTAAAATTCCAATTTCTTTTTTTTTAAATTGAATACTTTGTTTTACAAATCGACCAACAGTAAAAAAAACAGTTATAAAAACAATTAAAAAAATAAACAACATATTTCGAAAAATATTAGTTATAAATAATTTAAAAAATTCTATAATTTCTTTAATGTCATTTTTAATGTGAATTATTGAAACGTCTTCTAATGAAACTAATTTTTTTGCATGAGTTTGTAGATTTTTTAATGATTTCACACCAAAAAACGCAGCAGTCGTAAAAATTTGGCAATATAACATCAACGCAGATATTAATAAAAAAAATATTAAAGCAATTTTTTTTTCTTTAAAATAACTCATGCCCATTTTAAAAGCTATTTTAAGGGGTAAATAACTACCAATTTTAATCATTTCTCGATGTTCGTGGGTATTATCATTCGCCACTTGATTAGTCGCTATAAAAGAAGCTTTAAAGTCATTTTGGTTTTGGTTTTGCATTTGAAGCAAAATTTCTGGGGTAATTTTTTGTCCAATTTTGAAACTTTTCGGATTAAAACCCTGTTGAGGAGATGGAGAAACATTATTTTTTGATAAGTCTGATAACACTTTTCCATCTTGTAATTCAATAACCCTTTGACCATAACGATAAGCACTTTCCGCATCATGACTAACAATAATCACTAACTTATCCGCAGATAATTTTTTAAAAATTTCTAAAACCTGTTTGCCTGTTTTAGAATCTAGATTGCCGGTGGGTTCATCGGCTAAAATAATGGAAGGATTTTTAATAATAGAACGCGCAATAGCGATTCTTTGTTTTTGACCGCCAGAAAGTTGATTAACTTTTCTCAATTCAAAACCATCTAAATCAAAATCTTTTAATAATTTCTTAATCATAACTGGATCAGCTTTTTTACCTTGTAAATGTAAAGGTAAAGCTAAATTTTGCATAACATTCAGATCTTCAATTAAATTAAAATCTTGAAAAACAAAACCGACACTACCATTACGATAATTATCAAAATCACTTTGTTTAAAATTAACAGTTGAATTGCCATTGATTAATATATCACCATGATCAAAAAAATCTAAACCACCTAATAAATTTAATAAAGTAGTTTTACCCGAACCAGATTTACCTAACATAAAAATTAATCCTTTATCAGGTAAATTTAAAGATATTTTTTTTAACACATTAACCGGCATTTGAGATTTATTAGCAAAATTTTTAGTTAAATTGACTATTTGAATCATAAAAAATATTTTCTCTTACTTTCTTTTGACATTTAATTGATTTAATTTTTGATTATTATTTATATTAATAATCAAAAATTAAATCAATCAAATATAATATACTTATAATAAATATGATAAAAAATATAAATTATTTTATTAAAAAAATTAAAAAAAATAATAAATATATTATATTAATTCTATCAAATTTATTGATTTTAAAAAAAATTAAAGTTATTTAACATTTTTTAAAATAAAATTTGTTATTTCGACTATTCCTTCTTTATTTTTATTAGAAATCAAAAAAAAATTATCACAAGAAATATTAAAATTATTAAAATTATTTTGAATTTTTATTAATTGTTGTTGAATTTTTGTTTTATTAATTTTATCTTTTTTAGTAAAAACTAAAACGATTTCAAAACCATTTTTTATTAAAAAACCACAAATATTAATATCATTTGCGTTTGGGCCTACTTTAAAGTCAATTAAATATAAAATTTTTCGATAATTTAAATTATTTTTTAATAAATCAAAAATAATTATTAAAAAATTTTTTTTAATTTGTTTACTTATTCTAGCATAACCATAACCTGGGGTATCTATTAAATAAAAAAAATTATTTAATAAATAATAATTTAAGGTTATAGTTTTTCCGGGATTTTTAGAAACTCTAGCTAATTTTTTTTGACCAGTTAAATTATTAATAAAAGAACTTTTGCCAACATTACTTTTACCAATTAAAATTATTTCTGGATGTTTAATTAAAGAAAAAGTGTCTTTAATTTGTGCAATACTTTTAATAAAAATTGCTTGTTTTATCATTTAATCAACCTTATTCTTAAAATAATAAAATCAATATACTAAAAAATAAAATAAATGTTTTTTAAAAATAATAAAAAAAATGTTAAAATATTATGGTTTTAATTATTACAATAATAAAATATGCAAAATATAAATAAAATTATTACTGGAAATAAATTATATAAAAGGAGAAACTAGTAATTGTTTTTTAAAAAACATAAAATAAAAAAATATTTTTTATCTTTATCAATAATTGCAATTATATTTATAATAATTTTTCAAATGATTTCTATAATTATCTTGAAAAAATATAATAAAATAACAATATTCGAAAAATTATTCACTAAAAAAGAAGTAAACGACACAAAAAATATTTATCACGATTCATACGCTCAAAAAAATAAAAATGATTTAAAAGAAATTATTAATATTGATTTTAAAAAAAATATTAAAAATAAAATTAATAATAATGTTTTTAATTTTTTAAAAATTCAAAAACAAATTTGTCAACAAAAAAAAATTGAAAACGATATTTTAAAAAAACATTGTAAAAATAATTTCATTCAAAAAGATATTTTTTATGATGAAAAAAATACCAATAAGATAATTTATATTTATAATTTTCATTTAGAAGGTCAAACAAATTCTAAAGCTGTAATTGAATTACTAAATAATTTAGGTAAATTTGGAATGGATATTAAATGGGAAAATTTTAAAAATAATTGTTTTTTTGAAGGTTATAACAAAAATATTTATGAAAATTGTAAATTTAAATTAAAACAAAATCCTGTTGGTTTACAAGCTTTTTATTTTTATGATGAACAAGAACGTGAAGGAATTAATAATGAATATAATTTTTATGAATTATTCTTACAACATAAAAAAGAAACAGAAACAATTTTTTTTCTTTTTTGGCATAATAAAATTAATTATAATAACTTTTTTTTACCTTTAATAAAAATTTATAAAAATTTAAATATATCAAATGATAAAATTTTAAATTTTAATATAAAAGAAATATCTTTATTAGATTGCTTACAACAAAAAGAACAAGAAAATTTTAACTTGCAATCAAAAATAAATTTTTTAATGAATATGATAATCCAAAGTACTAACGATATTAATCAAAAACAAAAAGAAATTAATGTTTTAATACAAAAAAATAAAAAAAATCAAGCAGAAATATTTTTATTAAAATATGATAATAAATTTTTATCTAACGACAACAATAATTTAAAAACAAAAAAAATAAAAACCCAATTACAAACATCAAATTTACAAAAAAATAAAGAATTTTTTATTATCCAAAATTTAATAAAAGAATATGATGATAAAACAGCAATTGTTGAATATCAAGAAGCTTTGGAAAAATATAATCAATATATATGTTATTGGAAAATAGAAGCTAATATAAAACCAAATATACAATATAATTTTACTGAATTTTTAAATATTTTAACACAAACAGAAAATGTTTATCACAATATCATACAAGATAATAAATCAATCATTATTACTATATTTAAAAATAAAGATATTTATGATCAAAAAATATCACAAGAAAAAATTAAAATTTTTAAAATAAAAAAAATAAACCAAAATTCAGAAATTAAAATTAATAATACTGTTTATAACCAAATGTCTGATATTAAATTTCAATCCAACGTTTTTTTATCTTTAGAAAAACCTTTATTAAAACCTCATAATCAAGAATTTAAGTTTATTAATAAATATTTTAAAAATAATGAATGCGAAAATGAATCTAATAATACATTAATTCCAAAAGAAACAAATTATAATAAATCATTATCCAATAATTATAATAATAAAAAAAATATGGCAATAATTGATATTTTTTTAATCAATAAAAAAGATTTAATAAAAAATCAAATAACTAAAAATAGATTAAGCAACTATAGCTTAACTGCTCCTTGTTATACGAATCAAGAAGGAGAAAATTCATTATATTTTTTTATTAAAGATCCACCAATTAATTTATTAGCTGTTGTTTTTGATAAAGGAAATAGAGATGGGAAAGATGATACTTATACTTTAGAAGACCTAAAAAATATGGGCTATGAAGCTGAAAAAATGTATATTTTTTGGAAACAAAATTAAAAATAATATATAAAAATAAAACGCATTAAATTAAATTTTATATTTTAAATTAAAAAATGATAATAATTTTATTTATAATTTTTATAAAAATGTGATAAAAATAAAGTCACAAAAAATAAATTAGCAACAACTCAAGGAGAAACTTTATTTTTTTTATAAAAAGTTTTCCAGTCTTTTAAAAATACAATATTAAACCATTATTTTGCTTTTTTATAATATCCTATTTAAAATATTCAAGTAGTATAATTAATTTCTGTTAAATAAAAAATTAATAATAATAAACATTTATTTTCTCGTACTAATTTAGGATATTTTTTTAATAATATTTTAAAAATGGTAAACATTTATTAAAAATTACTGAATAACAAGATAAAGCTTCTCCTCTAACGCCTAAAATTTTTAATTTTTTAAATATTTGTTCAATTTTGGAATAAAAATTTAATTTTTGAAAATCATTAATAAAAGGTTTAGTGATTTTTTTTAATTAAAAAACTCCAAAGTTTAAAAGATATTTTATAAAAAAACTATATAATGAAATATAATAAATAATTTAAAAAACGAAAATTAAACACCTTTATGAGTGTTAAAATTATTAGTAACTTTAAACATCATTTTTTATTTTTTTTAACCTAATTTCTTAAAGATAAAATCTAAATTAGGATTTTCATGATTAAAATATAAATTTCTTGAAATTAAAATTTAAAAGTTTTTATATACATATCTAAATGGCAACAGAATCTCTTTTTTAGAAACTAAGTCAAAAAAAGGATAATTTAAAGGATTCTATTTCAAAAATAAATTAAGTATTCTTTTATGAAATACTTATTTATGCAGAAAAAAATTTCTTACTCATTTATAAAATTATATACATAACAAAATAATTAATAATAAATAAAAAAATTAATATTTATAACCCATAAAAAATAGGATAAGTTATACTAGCAAAAGCAACTATCAAAGCACCACCTATACGAGTTGAAATCTGAGCAAATGAAATTAATTCCATTAAATTAGCAGCAGATAAAATATTAATATTGCCAGCACCACCAATACTATTAAGACAAAGTCCGGCTGTTATAGAAGATTCTACAGCATAAAAATTTAAAAAATGACCTATTACTCCAGCAGTTAAAGATACTGTTATTACAGAAACCAAACATGTTAAAAAGAAAGGAAAAGTTAATGCATCTAAAGCCGTTTGGATGTTTAATGTAAAACCTAAAATAACTAACAAAGCAGAGGTGAAAAGAGTAGTAACTAATTTAGAAGCTTGCTTAATACATTCCATAAAATGTTCATTAATTAAATTAAGTAATTTAATAATAATAACAACTAAAACTAAAAAAACAATAGATTCTGGTAAAAATTTATGATATTTTATATCTATAATAGATTTAAATATTGTTCGTAGCAAAACAGTTAGAGAATGAAAAGAAAAAATAACTATAAAACCAGTAGTAATGCTATTATAATCAATTTGTTTTGATAATATTTGTTTTTTTGGAATTTTTTCATTTTGTAAAGATGCCTCATTATTAATTTCTAAATTACCATTACCATTATATTTAGTATTAATAAAGATTTTTTTAATAATACCAGCTGCAAAAATACTAAAAATACCGCCTACCAATAAAGCTGGAACAATATGTCCAAAAACCTTATCAGCATCACAACCAATTACAGAACTATAAGATTCTCTCAAAGGCATAATCCCTGCAGTCATACCACCACTCGATAAAGGAACAAAAATATAATAAAGCGTATCAGTAAAATTACTATAACTACTTGTTGCTACACCATGAATTCCTATAATGGGTTGATAACCCATCAATCCTAAACAATAACCAAATAAACTAGTTATCAAAGCTCCCGAAATTAAAGAAATAATAACTAAAGGGAAAAATTTTTTAAAAGCACTTTTTAATAAATTATTATCCATGCTTAAAAAACTATAAACAATTAAAGACGTTACAAAAAAAGAAGAAAATCCAAATCCTTTGTCACTATTAAAATTTTTAAAATTCGTAATAATAATTTCTCTAAATTCATGAATACTTCCTTGATTTGTATTAATAAAAGAATTAACAATTTGTAAAGAAACAAGAATAGAAGGAATTAAAATACATAAAATAGAACCTCCTCCAATGTCTTTTAAAAAAGGTATCTTACTGCCTATAAATTGTAAAATTCCAGCAAAAGTCATTGCAACCAATAAAGATGTCATTAATGAATGCCATGAATCAATGTTTGAATTTTGATTATTTTTATTAAAACCAAAATAAATTTGAAAAACTAAAATTAACATAATAATGATTAAAACAGGTAAATTAAATCCTAAAATATTTGATTTATATTTGGAAAGTTTTTGTAAATTTTTTTTATCATTCATTGTGATAAAATAAAACTCCTTTTATTGAATTTATCAATAATTATTAAAATTATTATATATAATAATAATTAAATTATGTTTTGATATTATAATGATTATAAAAATAAAAAAATATATTAAAATAATTATTTTATACAATTATATATTATCAAAATATTATAAAAAATTTCAATTAAAAGTAAAATTTTAAATTAATTGGTTATTAATTTCCCATAATGATTGAAATATATCATCTTTTTTACTTTCCAAAACTTCTGTAAAAGGATAAGAAATAATCTTATTATTTCTAATTCCTAAAGCAATATTAAAAAAATTTTTTCTAATCATTTCGATGGAATAAAAACCCATTAAAGTTCCTAAAATACGATCTTGAGGTAGAGGAATTCCGCCTTTTTGAGTATGACCTAAAATAGTTATTTTAGTTTCAAAACCACTAACTAATTCAATTTCTTTTGCTAAAACATTAATATCAAATTGACGTTCTGTTAATATTACAATTGCATGACTTTGTTCTTGATTTCGAAAAGATTGCATTTTTTTTAAAACATTTAGTTTACTATTATTATATTCAGGAATAATAACTAAATTATTTTCGTTACAAATAGAACTATAAAGAGCTAAATCACCTTTTTGTCTACCCATAACTTCTACTAAGGTACATCTTTTATGTGATTTAGAAGTATCTTTAATTTTATCAATAGATTCAACAATAGTATTTAAAGCTGTATGAAAACCAATAGTAAATTCAGTACCTGAAATATCATTATCAATAGTTCCTGGTATTCCAATACATTTAACACCAAAATCAATTAATTTTAAAGCACCTTTATAAGAACCATTACCGCCGATAATAATTAAAACTGAAATATCTTTATTTTTTAAATTTTGAACTGATTTTTGAATAATATTTGTATTTTCTATAAATTCAATAAAACGTGAAGTCCCTAAAAAAGTACCACCCATTCTAATAATATTTTCTACATCTTCTAATTTTAACAAATCCATTTGATTTTGATATAAACCTAAATAACCATATTTAATTCCGTAAATTGATATATTATTTTGTATGCCAACTTTAACGATACTTCTAATAGCTGCGTTCATTCCTGGTGAATCTCCGCCTGACGTTAAAACAGCTATATTCATATTATTTTATTATCCTTTTCTAAATCTTAATTAAATTATTCATTTTAAAAAAATCATAAATTTTATCTTCATCAATATGTGGAGCAATGATATTAGCATTTTCTTTAATTTGATTATATTTAGTATTACCCATAGCAATACCAATATCAGCATATTTAATCATATCAATATCATTATAACCATCACCAACACAAATCAACTGGTGTTCTGGATATATTTTTTTAATTTTTTTAATTCCGTAAAATTTATTAATACCTTTTAAAACTACATCAACACCACCATCATTCCAATAAAAAAATTGAAATTGTTTATAATTATTAATAAAATTATTAATTTTATTAATATTTTCATCTACAATCCACATCTGATAAACATTATTTGAAAGATAAAATTTATCGTCTAAAATATTCATTTTCGTACTAAAGAAATTTTTTAATTTTTCTGTAATAAATAATAAATCTTTTTTATAAAGAACAGCTTCTTGATACAAACCCACCATTCCTGTATGTAAACCTGAAGAATTTGCTTGTTTTGTAAAATATAAAACCTCTTCTTTGGAAAAAAAATTTTTATCAATAATCTTATCATTAATAATAACTACACTTCCATTTAATAAAACTAAATGTTGAAAAAAAGGCAATAATTTACCTAAAACATTTAATCTTTTTTTATTTCTACCTGTAGCAATACTTAAAATAACATTAGGATCTTGAGACAAAACTTCAATAGTCCTAATAGTTTGAGGCCAAATTTTCTTATATTTAGTACTAAAAAGTGTATTATCAATATCAAAAAAAAATATTCTTTTTGTTTTTATTTTTATCATATATCATCATCTTCTAATTTTATTTTTATAAACTTAAATATTATAAATGATTTATTAATTATTATTTATATCTGTTTTCTTTAATTTTTTCACAAATTTAAAAAATAAATATATAATAAAAAATAATAAAATTAAGTTAGAAAAAAAATTAATAAAGCCATAACCTTTCCAACCATTTTCAGAACTATTCCAACCAAGTGGCGGTACAACCAATAAACAATTACTAATGTCAGTTCTTCTAAATAACAATATCAAAGGAATTCGAATTAAAATTCTACAAAAATTAAAATACATATCTAAATTAGGTTTTTTAAAAGCTACAAAACTTTTTAACAAAATACCTTGAACAACAACAGTAAAAAAACCCGAAATACAAGAAAATAAAACAAAAAAATTAAGTTGTGCTGCATTTTGCATATAATTGCGTGAAGAATGATTGCTAAATATAAAATTATTAAAAAAACTTAATAATGAAACGCCATAAAAAAAAGCAAAAAAAGTATAAATTAAACCAAAAACAAAATTTATTATAATAGAAAGGTAAATACATTTTAAAGAACGCAAAATATTTTTATTTCCTAAATTGGCTGAAATAATCAATATAGAACTTTCCTCTAAAGAAAAACCAAATTGTAAACCAAAACCAGCTATAAAATCAGCTACTGAAATAGTAGTTAAAGAACCTGGTGCATAAAAATCAGGACGGCCAATTATTAAAAGAATAATTAATTTACCTAATTCATAAATAAATTTACTTAAAAAAATAGGATAAAATATTTTAAAAATTTTTTTTAAATAAGAAAGTTGTTCTCTAACGCTATCTTTTGTTTCTAAATCAATTAACTTTTTATTATTTTTATCTATTTTAAATAATATCATTAATTTAAACAAAAGCAACAAATTAGATATTGTCATCGCAAAAATAGTAGATAAACCTAAATGAAACATCGCTAGATCTGTGTCTTTTAAAAAAATAAATAAATAATTAAAACCAATTTTAAAAATTAAAAATAAAAAATTAGAAAAGTAAATTATTCTAATATTACCTTTTATCCTTAATAAACCTAAAAAAACACTATTAATAGACATCAAAATTCCTGAAAACATTAAACAATAATAATAACCTGAAATTTCTTTCATATCACTGCCTAATGTTTCGTTATGAGTAATATACGATAAAATGATTGATTTAAAAAAAATACCTAAAAAAGCCAAAAAACAAGAAGCAAAGATAACCATTTTTAAAGTATTTTTTATCAAAATATATACTTTTGAATAATTACCTTTGCCATATTCACGACCTATTACAACAGTAGAAGCTATAGCTAAACAAACTCCAAAATAAAAAAAAATTTGTTTAATAGAAGTTAAAATAGGTAAAATATCTGTAATTTTATTTGTTTTTTGTTTAGAAATTGCAGTAAGTGTATCTATTTGAGATGGTAATAAATTAAAAACTATATTAGTTAAAGCAATTGGTATTGCTAAAATTAAAATAATCTTCAATAAATTACCTTCTAAAATCATTTTTCTTTTATTTTTTTCTACTAATGTTATATCTGTCATTAAATTAATTAAAAAATCCTCTCTTAATAAATATTAAAAATAAAAATTTATATTTCGATAAAAAGATTAATTATTTAAAATCTTATTTTTATCTTTTAAAAAATCTTTTAAAAATATTTTATCAATTGTCATCATATTTTCTATTGGTAAATCTTTTTCATGAAACCATTTTAATTCAAGAACTTCTTTATTTAATTTTGTAATTTGACCTTGTGTTTTAGTAACTATAAAAGCCATTACTATGGGATAAACAATATCACCATTAGGATAAATAATTTTAAATTCCTTCCCGGAATATGTTTTAAAAATATGAATTTTTAAAGTATCTAAACCAGTTTCTTCTTTTAATTCTCTAATAGCTACTTCTTGGCCTGTTTCACCTAATTCCATAGATCCACCATGAAGACCCCAAATATTAAAATCTTTTCTCAATTGAAGTAAATATTTATTTTTTTCATAAACAATAATAGAGGCTCCAGGGCTAAATAAAGGATCTTTACCAATTTTTTTACGTATTTTTTTAATATAACAACACATATTAATAATTTCCTGAAACCTTTCTAAATTTTTTAAAATTTGAATTTAAATATTAAAAAAAAATTAAATTTTAAAATAAAATAATATATAATAAATATTTTATTAAATATTAAAATTAAAAAATTATTTATTTTTTTAAAAATATTCAAATTATATTAATTATACTAAAAAATTTTATATATAAAAAATAATATTATTGAAAATATTAAATTTTATTAACAGAACCAAATAACCTTATTTTTTTTTTAATAATATTTTTAATAGCTAAAAATCCTGGTTTAAATAATTTGCTCAATTCAAATCCTCTATCATTAAAATCTTTATTATAAAAAATATGTTCTCTTGTGGCTTTAGCGAAAGCCAACTGGCAAGCAGTATTAACATTAATTTTTGCAATTCCTAAAGAAATAGACTTTTTAATCATTTCATCAGGAATACCAGTACCTCCATGTAAAACTAAAGGTTTTTTATTAGTGATTTTATTTATTTTTTCTAACACTTTAAAATTTAGACCATTCCAATTTGAAGAATATTCTCCATGCATGTTGCCTATGCTAACCGCCAACATATCAATATCTAATAAAGACATTAAATGACATTGTTTAGGATCAGAAAAATCACCTTGAAAATTAAAGTCATCTTCTTCCTTACCAATACCACCAATTTCTGCTTCTAACAAAACATTTTTTTGACGACATAAATTTATAATTTCTTTAGTTTTAGTTAAATTTTGTTCAAAAGAATAACCAGAAGCACTAAACATAATAGAGTTAAAATCAGCTTCTAAAGCTTGTTTTACTCCTTCAAAACTGCCGTGATCTAAATGTAACAAAACAGGAACAGATATTTTATAAAATTCATCTAAAGATTTAACCATATTAAAAACTGTTTTAAATCCTCCCATGTAATCGGCAGCTTTTTCAGAAACACCTAAAATAATAGGAGATTTTAATTCATTTGCTGTTGTTAAAACAATTTTAGCCCATTCTAAATTATTAATATTAATTTGAGCAATACCATAACCTTTTTGATATGCATTTAATAAAAATTTTTTATTAGCGGTTAACATTTTTTCTCCTCAAAAAATAAATAAATTTTAAAATTATTTTTAAATTAATAAAAAAATAAAAAATCATTAAATTTGTTTGAATTGACTTTGATAAAGTTGATAATAAAAACCCTTTTTCGATAATAGTTCTTGATGATTACCAATCTCTTCAATTTTACCATCTCTCAAAAATAAAATTTTATCAGCATTTATAATAGTAGATAAACGATGAGCAATAACAAAAGAAGTTCTATCATTAAGTAATTTTTTTATAGCTTGTTGTAATAATAATTCTGTTCTAGTATCAATAGTAGAAGTAGCTTCATCTAAAATTAAAATACTAGGATTTCTTAAAATAGTTCTTGCAATAGTAATCATTTGCTTTTCGCCTTGAGATAAATTATCAGACTCTTCGTTAATCATTGTATAATATCCATTTGTTTTAGAATCAATAAATAAATTAATGTTAGCTTTTTTAGCGGCCGAAAACACCTCTTCATCTGTAGCTTGATTATTTCCATATTTAATATTTTCAAAAATTGTTCCATTAAAAAGCCATGTATCTTGTAAAACCATGCCAAAAATTTTTCTTAAATTATCTTTTTTAAAATTATTAATATTAATGCCATCAATAGTAATAGAACCTTTTTCTAAATCATAAAAACGCATTAATAAATTAATCAAAGTTGATTTACCTGAACCAGTAGGACCAACAATAGCAATCATTTGACCGCATTTAACTTCAAAATTAATGTTTTGTAAAATTATTTTAGTTCCATAACTAAAAGAAACATTATCAAATACAACTTTATTTTTAAAATTATTTAAAATAAAAGGTTGCTCTGATTCTGGAGATTCCTCTTCTTCTTGTAAAAATCTAAAAACTCTTTGAGAAGCAGCTTTGGCTGATTGAAATAAAACAGACATTTGTGTTAACTCACTAATTGGACTTTCTAAACACCAAACATATTTAATAAAAGCCTGAAAAATGCCTAATTTCAAAGTTGTATAAGAACCCATAAAAATCAAAGTAATTTGATTGTTAGAGTCACTCATTAAAAAACTTCCTAAAACAGATACTAAAACTACAATTAAATATGTAAAAGATTTAATAATAGGCATTAGTAAACCAGATAGTATATTAGATTTAAAAATTAATTTTTGTAAATTATTATTTTTTATTTGAAATTCTTTTATTACTTTAGATTGTTGATTATAAATCATAATTTCTTTATAACCAGTATATTTTTCCTGTAAAAAACCATTATAATCACCAAAAGTTTCAAATCTTTGAATAAAAATATTTTGTGATTTCTTAGAAAGTTTATAAATAGTAAAAAAAGATAAAGGAATAACTAATATAACAATTAATCCTAATCGCCAATTAATAGAAAACATCCAAAATGATGAAGCAATAATAAAAAAAGAAGAATAAATTAAAGTAGAACAAGTTTGTTGTAAACTATTAGAAATAATTTCAATATCATTAGTCATTCTACTCATAATATTACCTAAAGTATTTTGTTCAAAATAACTTACTGGCAATAAATGAATTTTTTTTTGAATATCTTGACGTAAATATTTAATTCCTTTATGAATAGAAGTAACTAACAATTTATTATAAAAAATGCGTAAAATAGCAACAACAATATAAAATAATAAAGTTAAAACAAGAAGAAAAATAATGTCTTTCGTTGTAAAACTATTTTTGCCCAATGCTATTTGACGTACTTTTTCAATAATAAATTTACCCTCCCATAGAGGTAAACACGAAGCAATAAAAGCAGAAATAAATATTAAACAAAAACTAATAATTAATTCTTTTTTAAAAGATTTAAAATAATAAAAAATTTTATTCATTTAAAACTCCAATAAATGCTGCGAACGAGCAAGTTCTTTATAAAATTCACATCTTTGTATCAACTCTTCGTGTTTTCCTATATCTAAAATTCTACCTTGATCTAAAACAATAATTTTATCAGAATTTAAAATAGAACTTAATCTTTGAGCTACTATAATCACAATAGAGTTTTTTTTCATTTCATAAAAAGCTTTTTTTAATTCATAATCTGTTTTATAATCTAAAGCAGAAAAGGAATCATCAAAAATATAAATATCGGGTTTTTTAACTAAAGCTCTAGCAATTGCTAATCTTTGTTTTTGACCACCAGAAAAATTATTGCCAAATTCACTAACAAATTCATTTATTTTTTCAGTTTTAGATTCAACAAAATCATACGCTTGAGATATCTTAATAGCTTCTAAAATATTTTCATCAGAAGCATTTTCTTTTCCCATATAAAGATTACTTAAAATAGTACCTTTAAATAAAAAATTTTTTTGTGAAACAAAACCAATTTTACTTCTCAAATCATCAATATTATAATCAAAAATATCAATATCATTTAACTTAATGGTGCCACTAGTAACATTATATAAACGAGGTATTAAATACATTAAAGTTGATTTTCCAGAACCAGTAGGACCTACGAAAGAAATTATTTCATTTTGATAAAAAATCAAATTAATATTATCTAATATTTTTTGATTAGAATTAGGATAACTAAAAATAACATCTTTGAATTCTATTTTTTTAATATTTTCTTTAATTTTTAAATTAACATCATTATTTTTAATAATAATTTTATATGATAAAATCTCTTCAATTCGTTTAACTGAAACTAAAGTTTTTGGAAACATCATAAACAATAATAAAAAATTCAATATAGAAAACAAAACATGAAATTGAAACTCTATACACTTAAATAAATTTCCTAAAGTAAAATTACCCGAACCTGTTGATAAATAATGTGTCCCAAAACCAATGGTTAAAATAATTGAAAAATTTACTAAAAAATAAAAAATAGGGTCAATTAAAACCAAAAAATTAAATAATTTTATAGAAAAAATACTATATTTAGTATTACATTCTTCAAAACGTTTTTCTTCATGTTTATCTTGGCACAAAGATCTCACCACTTTAAAACCAGTTAAATTTTCTCTAGTTATTAAATTAAGTTTATCTAATTGTTTTTGTTGTTCAACTGATAAATAATAAGTTTTATTTACCATAAAAATAATCATAAAAATCAAAAAAGGTATAATACATAAAATACCAAAAACTAAATGGTAATTAATCCTACATATCATAATAAAACTGCATAATACAATAATAGGTGCTACAATTGCAGCTCTATAAAAAGTAGACATAAAACTCATTATTTGATAAACATCTGATGTATTACGATTCATGATAGATGAAATACCAAATTTTTGCATTTCATAAGGAGAAAAAGTTTGGACTTTTTTAAAAATATCCATACTTAAATCATTAAAAAGTTTGGATGAAACAAAAGAAGAACAAAAATTAATAAGTAAATTACCTAAAATACCAAAAACTACTAAAATTAAAAATATTAAAAAAAGTTGATCATAACCAATTTTATCCTTACTTTGATGATCAATAATAAACTCACCAATAACAAAAGGAATGCCAATTTCACAAAAAGATATCAATAAAGCAGCTAAAATATTAAATAATAATAAAATTTTATATTTTTTTAAATATTTCCATATAATTTTCATATTTTATAACATTAATTCTTTCTTTTGATACATTATTATTTATTTCATTTTATAAAATTAAACAATAAAAATTAATTAAAATCACTAAATTTACTATTTTAATAACTTACTCAATTCTATCATTATTAAAATTTATTTTTATAATTTGTTATAAATAATAAATTAATTAAATAAAATAGAATGAAAATAAATTTATTATTTAAATTCAACATTTTTTAATAATTTTAATAAAGCTTCCCAAGATAAAATAGCACAATTAACTCTACTTTTAATATTAACCAAAAATTGAAATAGTTGAAAATCAGAATTTATATTATCTAAATTAAATTTTTTACCTTTTAACATATTAATAAAATTATTAGAAATTTTAATTACTTCTGATATATGTTTATTTTTTAATTCATTCGACATAAAATTAGCCGAAGAAATACAAATAACACAACCTTTAATTTCATATCTAAAATCTATAATCATATTACTTTTAACTTTAATTTGCAAAAAAATATAATCATCACCGCAAAAAGGATTTTCATGTTTTAAACAAAAATAACTAGAATCAGATAATAAAATTTTATTTTGTTTTTTATGATAATATTTTAATATTAAATTACGGTATATTTCATAAAATTTCGTCATTTTTAAACCTTTTGAAAAAATTTATAATTTTTTTTAAAGCATTAATCAATAAAACAACATCATTTTTATTATTATGTATACCAATAGAAATTCTTATTACGCTCGTTTGTTTAATTTTTTTTAAAATTAAGTCAGCGCATAATTTGCCAACCCTAACACAAATATTTTCTTTAGCTAAAAAAGTAACGACATCATGAGCATTAATATTTGTTAAATTAAAAGTAATAATATTATATGAATCAGGATTATAAATAATAATATTCGAGAACTTTTTTAGTTGTTCTATGGCATATTGATAAATTTTACGCTCATGATCAATAATTTTCTCAAAACCAATATCGTTAATAAATTCTAAAACTTCTTTAAAAGATATAATAGATGAAATATTATAAGTTCCTGCTTCAAATTTATTAACATTAAATTTGTATGAAAAATCATTACTATCAAATAATTCAATAATGCCACCACCAAGTAACAAGGGTTTAAGTAAATATAATAAATTATTTTTAACAAATAAAATACCTAAACCAAAAGGACCATACATTTTATGAGCCGAAAAACAAACAAAATCAACATCTAAATCACGAACATCTAAACGAAAATGGCTAACATATTGGGCTGAATCTAAAATTACTAAAGCATTACTGCTATGAGCTAAATTAGTTATTTCTTTAATAGGGGGTTTATAGCCTAAAACATTAGAAATATGAGTTAAAATAACTATTTTAGTTTTTTTATTAAAAACTTTTTTAAAATTATAAAAATTAATTTGATTATTATCATTTAAAGGAATAAAAACTAATTTAGCTTTAGTCTGTTTTGAAATTCTTAGCCAAGGTAAAAAAGAAGCATTATGTTCTAATTCTGAAATAATTATTTCATCTCCTTC
Organism: Candidatus Phytoplasma mali; assembly: GCF_000026205.1. GTDB lineage: Bacteria > Bacillota_I > Bacilli_A > Acholeplasmatales > Acholeplasmataceae > Phytoplasma > Phytoplasma mali. The sequence goes on from NC_011047.1 coordinate 151,375, forward strand.
TTTTAATAAATGAGATAATCCAAAAGCCAACATATTTAAAGATTCAGTTGTGCTTTTAGTAAAAATAATTTCTTCTGAACAAGAATTAATAAAATAAGCTGTTTTTTTTCTAGTTTTTTCAACTAACAAAGTATTATGTTCACTTAAATCATAAAAAGATTTAGTGCTAACGCCATTATTACAATAAAAATTTTCTAATGCTATTATCATTTTTTTTGGTTTTAGAGAAGTAGAGGCGTGATCAAAATAAACCAAATTAGGATTATTGTTAAAAATAGGAAAAAGGTATTTAAAGTCACTTTTTATCATTTTATTAAAAATCCCCCTCTCCTTATAGAAATTTAATATATTGATATTTAATTAATAATTAATAAAATTTATTTTTTGAAAATCTATTTAAAAATGATTAAAGCGTTAAATCTTTTACCTTTTTTTAATAAAATATATTTATTAAATAAAGAGTGTTTGATATTTAAAATTAATTCTGTGTCATCTACTATTTGATCAAAAATTTTAATAGCATGGTTAGAAATTAATTCTTTAGCTTTATTTTTTGAATTAGTTAATTTAGTAAATACTAAAGCTTCTAGTAAAGAAATTTTATCATTAACCTCAATATAATTTAAAGTATATTTCAAAAAATAAAAACTTTGTTCGCTTAATTGATCTTTTTTTCCTACAAATAAAGCTTGGTTAGTATTAAAACAATTTTCAAAAATTTTTTTTCCATGAATTAAAGTAATTATTTCCTTAGCTAAAATCTTTTGAGCTAATCTCTTTTGAGGGTTAACGATATTTTCTTCCTTTAAATTAATAATTTCTTTTTTAGATAGTAAAGTTAAAGATTTTAAATAATTAACTACTTCTTTATCTTCAGTATTTAAAAAATATTGATAAATTTTATAAGGAGAGGTTAATTTTTGATCTAACCATAAAACACCATCTTCACTTTTACCAAATTTGGTACCATCGGATTTTAATAATAATGCATTTGTCATGCCAACAGGTTTATCATTATCTTTAATTTTATTTATTTTTCTAATTAATTCCAATCCACTAGTAATATTTCCCCATTGATCAGAACCACCAAATTGCATTATAACATTTTTATGTTCAAATAAATATTGAAAATCTAAAGATTGTAAAACCATATAAGAAAATTCAGCATACGAAAGTCCTTTTTTTAATCTATTAGCAATTACTTCCTTAGAAAGCATATAATTAATGTTAAAAAGTTTGCCATATTTTCTTAAAAAATTAATAACATCTATTTTTGAAATCCAATCATAATTATTAACAATTTCAAAAGATATAAAAGATAAAATTTTTTTAAATTGCAAACTAATTTTATTAAAATTATCTAAAATTTGACTAGGATCTAATAATTTTCTTTCTTCTATTTTTTTGGGATCACCAATAAAACTAGTTGCCCCGCCCAATAAAACAATAGGAAAATGACCTTTTTTTTGTATCAATAAAAAAGTAATAATTTGAACCAAATGGCCTACAGTTAAAGAACCAGCTGTAGCATCAAATCCACAATAAAATTTAATCTTTTTATTACCATCTAACAATAATTTTGCTCTTTTTTCATCGCTACATTCAGTAATTAAATTGCGCCATTTTAATTCTTCAAATAAAGACACATAAATTCTCCTAATAATTTAATTAATAAATTACTTGAATATCAATAAAAATTAAAAGTGAGTTTTCGACTCACTTTTATAAAATATAAATAAAAATACAATCAATCAAGTTATTTCAATAACTTATAAAATAAAAAATATAAAATTAATTTTAAATTATTTTAATTATAACAATTATAACATAAAAATTAAAATTTTATTTTAAAATATAAAATAATTAATTAAAAATAAACAGTTTAAAAAAAAATAAAAAATTTTTGTTAGTTAAAACTTCTACTAACAAAAATTTTTTTATTAAATATATAAATTAAAGATATGTTTGGTTAATTTTTAATATCTTATTATTAAAAAATATATTTTTTTTATTTTTTATTTTCATCCAAAAATGATTGGGAATTTCAAAAATACTTTCATTAGATAAATGTTTAATATTACCAACATATTTACTGTAAATGTTAAACTTTTCATGTAATATTTTTAATAATAAAGCGGGATTAATCATATCTTTTTTACCCAAATTAATACTTAAAGGTAACATATTACGAGAAGAACTAAAATTTTTATTAACAAAATTATTTTTAAAATTATTAGTTTGAGAAATTTCTTGATAATTTCTTTTTATTGGCATTATAAGGTTTAATAATGCTTTTATAATTTGTTTATTATCAAAATTATCTAATAAATTTTTTATTAATTCATCATTAATATCTTCTTGCGGATTATTTTTAATCATTTCAAAAATTTTTTCTTGAAAATTTTTTAATTTTTTTTCTTGAATATCTTTTACCTTAGGTATGGTTTTAAAAATTAATTTTTCTTTTAAATAATTTTCTAAACTTTTCAATTGGGATAATTTACTTGGAGCAACAAAACTATATGCTAAACCTTTTAAACCTGCTCTCCCAGTTCTACCTATACGATGAACATAAATTTCATTTTGGCGGGATAAATCATAATTAATAACCATAGTAATAGAAGAAATATCAATACCTCTAGCTGCAACATCAGTAGCTATTAAAATTTTAATTTTTTGATTACGAAAATTATTCATAACTTGTTGTCTTTGATTTTGTTTTAAGTCACCATGAAGAAAATCAACTGAAAAATTATTTTCTTGTAAATAAGCGTTAATTTCATCAACATCTTTTTTTGTATTTGCAAAAATAATAACTGAATTAGGATTTTCTAAATCTAATAAACGAACTAATAATTTTAATTTATCAAATTCTTTAACTAAAAAATAAAATTGTTGTACTGAACTAACAGCAATGTTTTTTTGATAAACTTTTAAAACTTTAGGATTATTTTGATATTTATTAGCTATTTTTTGAATAGTAGGCGGTAAAGTAGCGGAAAATAAAACTGTTTGTCTTTTTTTTGGTATTTTTTGTAAAATAGTTTCTAGTGCTTCTTGAAAACCCATATTTAACATTTCATCAGCTTCATCTAAAGTTAAAATTTTTAATCCTGAAAAATCAATTTTTTTTCTTTCTAAAAGATCGATAACTCTCCCAGGGGTTGCAATAATTATATGAGGTTTAGTCTCTAATACTTTAAATTGTTTAATATAAGATTCACCCCCATAAATAACAGCGATTTTTATTTCTACATAAAATTTAATTAATTTTTTAAATTCTTGAAAAACTTGGAGAGCTAATTCTCTCGTTGGACACAAAATTAAACTTTGTGTTTGTTTTATATTAAGATCAATTTTTTCAATAATAGGTATTCCAAAAGCAAAAGTTTTACCTGTACCAGTTTGAGCTTGACCGATTATATCATAACCTTCAATCATTTCACTAATTACTAAATTTTGAATAGCGGTAGGTTTTAAAAAATTTAATTCTTTTAAAGCTTTTTGTGTTTGTGGTAAAATATTAAAGTTTTCAAATAAAATATCCATTGTTACCTCTTTTTTATATTTATAAAATGTATTTTTTTATCTTTAATAAAGATAAATTTAGTTTACACCTTTATTTATTATAACAAATTAAAATAAAAAAATGAAGTAATTTTAAAAAACTATCTTATGTAAGATAGTTTTTTATCAATTTCTATTTCTAAACAAACATAAACAATAAATAAATTGTAAAATAGTTTAAAAAATATAAAAAAGAATAATTTGAAAACCAAAAGTTAATTGTTATTAGTATTTCAATGGTAACCATGAATTAATAATTAGTTCAATGTTTACAAAATCAATAACCAAACTAAAAATAATAATGATACCAAAAAAAATTAACCGCTTGTTCTTTATTATTATTTGTAATAATAAAGATTATATTCAAAATCATAATAAAAATAATTGAAATAATGACAAATAAAAAATATTTAAAATAATCATAAAATAAAAAAATATTATTTTACTATCTGTTAAAATATTTGTTTTATTTTTTGTAAAAATTTGGCTTTTTTGCTGCATAAATAAAAAAAAAGATGTTTTTTTATTTTAAAAATAAAAGTTAAATTTTTTGATTTTTATTATCAATAATATTAATATCTTTAATAAAATTTTCAAACGTTTCATCAAATTGTTGATTAATTAAAGTTTCGATTAATCTTATTTGCATCGATTAAATTTTTCATATTTAACACTCCTTTTTATTAATTTTTAATTAATTAATAAAATAATTTAATTATGCAAATTTTTGATTAAAATTTTTGATGGTTTTTTAAAATTCGGTAAATTTAAAAATATTATTACTTATTTGAGAAATTAATTTTTTAGTAATTTGAATAAAATTTTTAATTCGCGATTATATTTTTTTTTTTTTTAGTTTCGAAATCTTCAAAATAATAATTTAAATAATTTTTATTAAATTTTTTATTAATTAAATTTTCTACTAATTTTTCACATTCTAAATCAGATAATGATTTAAATTCCAATATATAAATCTATTTTTTTTATTTAAAATTAATTAATATTTTTTTTATTTTAAATTTTTTTAATCATTTTTAATAATATATTTCCCCTCTTTTTTTGTGTAAATTTTTACTAAACACAATCAATCAATAAATAATAAAAAGATAGGTGATTCTTTTTAGCAAACTATTTATCAATAGATTCTATGTGATAAAAATTAACATATACTCAATTTAGATAACAAAAAAAGCTAAAATGTTTTTTTTAATAAACAATTTAGCTTGTTTTAAAAGCGTAATTTATTTTATTTTTTGTGTTTTCTGGTAATACCAAAAAGCGGGTCACTGCAGTACACAGAGATGCATAATTTTGAGTACAACGATTAGCATAAAAAGAAGCAGACATTTCTCTAAATAATTATTATTTTTTGTATAAATTCTATTGCGATTGTATCAAAAGATTGTACATCTAATAATTTATTTACTAAACCTTCTTTTAGTAAATATATTTCTAACACAATAATTCCACCTAAAAAAGAAACTTAAATGCCTTTTTTGTAACATTTATTTTTTTAACATAATTAAAGAATCTTTAATAATTAAATTACATCGATTGATAACAAAAGTCTCTAAAAGTATTTAAAACTACTTTTTAAATTCTTTTTTCAAACTGTATAATAAAAGGAGTTTTGATCGAAATATTAATTTTTTTCTGTATTAATTTCGATAGTTACAGAGACATCACTTGAATATCAATAAACACAAAAAGCCATTTTTTTTATTAAAATAGGAACATTATTTTTACATGCAATCACAACAACCTCTTTTATAAACTATTTTTTTGACTTTTTCAACATAATTTTTAGCTAAATCAAAAATTTCTTGATCTGTAGTTTGAATATTTGCTCCTCCTAATTTACCAGTTATACCAACTGCATAAACACCAGCATCAAAATAATCATCAATATTATCTAAATAAATGCCACCAGTAGCTAAAATTTTAAAATTATTAGGAAAAGGATTTGAAATTAATTTTAATGTTTCTATTGATAAAGAAACAGCAGGGTAAAATTTTAATAATTGTGCGCCTTTTTGATAAGCTTGATACATCTCATTAACAGTCATAACCCCAGGGGCATATAAAATATCATTTTCTAAAGACCATTTTAAAATTTCCTTTGTAAAAACAGGTGATACCAAATATTGAGCTCCAGCCTGCACAGCTTTTTTTGCTTCTTCTAAAATTAAAACGGTTCCTGCTCCAACAATTACTTCTGGATATTTTTTTCTAGTTTCTGTAATTATTTGATAAACATTTGGAGTAGTTAAAGTTATTTCTATAAATTTAAAACCACTGTTAATAGTATTTTGAATTATTCTTTTAGCATTATCAGAATCATTAGTCCTAATTATTACAGACAAAGGATCCTCATTTAAAAGACGTAAATGTTTTTTTATATTCTTCATTTTATTAAATTTCCTCTATGATATTATTCTTAAAATAAATTATTACAATTTTATTTTATAATATTTTTTTAAATTTAATAAAAATTATTGAACTTTTTTTATTTTTTCATTTAATTAAGTTAAATGATTTTATTTTTTTAATTTTTATTTAATTTTATAAAAAAAAAACCTATAAAAGCGTTCTAATTAAATAAATTTATTTAGTTTTTTTCAAAAGTCTAAATTTTTGTTAAAAATCTAATATTAGTAATTATAAAAACCAAAATTATAAAAAATATTAAATGGAGGCCCTGAACGGATTCGAACCGATGATCAAGCTTTTGCAGAGCCATGCCTTACCGCTTGGCTACAGGGCCTAATATTCATAAATATAACATAAAAAAAATAAAAAAAAATATAAATATATTAAAAATGATTATTATAATTTTACTTAGATTTAATTTTATTTTTCTTTTATCATAAGTATTATATTAAAAAAAAAAAATATTTCCAAATATTTTAAAATAAATAAAAAACTATATTTATAATAATAAATATAGTTTTTTATTTCTTCTCTTTATGAATAGTATATTTACGTAAAAAAGGGCAATACTTTTTAAATTTTAAAAGAGGTGTAGATTTTTTTTTATCAGTATGATAATTTTCTCTACCACATTCCATACATATTAATTTCACTAAAACACGCATATTACAATATTTTCCTTTTTAAAAAAAATTTTATAAATATTTTATTTTAATCATATTCGCTTAAAAAGTGTTTTTTAATAAATAAAAAAATATAAGTAAAAAAAGTAGTTAAACTGAATAAAATTCCTATATATCTAGAAGTTTTTTTATATCCTATATATTTAAATTCAACTATTTTCAATTGCTTATGCTTATCAGAAGATGGAATTGTTTTTCCTTCGAAGGGAGAGAAAAAAAAATAAGGATAATATTGAATAGGATCTTTTTTAATTTCTTGCTTCTTAAAAGAATTTTCAATAAAATTAAAGTAACCATAAAATAAAAAAAATAAAGCATAAATACTAGGATGAATTAAAGCAATCCAAATATTTTTATAAGAAATTGTTTTTTTTGTATAAACAAAATAAAAAAACAAAAAAAATATTGGATTAATAGTATGTTCTAATTGAGATAAAAAATTTTTTAAATTTGGGTGGTGATAAAATTTTACAAAACTGCTTCCTTTATTAATAATAAAATGATAAATCATACCAGTCATCATAATATCAATCAAGCCAATAAAAACTAAATAAATATACCAATCATAATTTTTTGTTTTAAAAAAATATAATAAATAAATGATAAAAATTAGTATATTACTTTGTTTAGTGAAAAACCAAATTAATGAAATAGGAGTATCAAAAGGATAAAAACCTTTGTCATATTTAAATTGAGTTGTTTTATCTGTTTGATTATAAGATCTATTATTATTGATTGTTTTCTCAAAATCTTTAATAATTTTAATATCTTGTAAATTACAAATATTTAAAAAAAAACTAAGAGAAGCAAATAAAACAAAAAAAAATAATATATGATTCTTATATTTATATTTTAAATATAAAAACTTTTTAAAAAACATTTATTAATTCCTTTAATATTGATATAAATTTAATTATTAATTATTAATAATTAATAGTAAAAATATAAATTAATTCTTTTTATTTTTTGAAAATACAGGTTTAATAACGTTTTGATTTAAAGATTCCGGATAGGGATAAGATTTTTCTCTCATTTTTTTAAATAAAACATAAATAACGCCTGATTCAAAATCAATACGAGTAACTACCCCTATTTCTTTTTCATTATCAACTTTTACTTTTTCACCTATTAAAAAAGTTTTTTTATTATCTAACACTAAATTATAAAACCTTTCTATTAAAAATTTTTTAAATCATCATTAAAAATAATTATAACTTCATAAACAATATTTAAAAAATAATAGATCAATTTTTAAAATAAAATAAACTTTTTTAAAAAATACAAATTAAATAAAAATAAATAAAATTTATAATTTTTTTTTAATTTGAATAAAAACATCTTTAAATCTTTTACTCATTTTAAAAGAAGGAATTTTTTTAGCAGGAATTTTAATTATCTCTCTTGTTTTTGGATGTTTTCCTTCACGCTCACTCCTTGTTTTTACACAAAAAGTACCAAAACCAGTAATCAAAATTTTTTCGTTTTGTAACAAATTTATTCTGATAACATCAATAACAGCGTTTATAATTTTTTTTCCTTCTTTTTCAGTAGTTTCTAATTTATCAGATAACTGCTTTATAAATTCAATTTTATTCATTAAATAAAATTCTCCTTTATTTATATTTTTTTATATATAAAACTATCAAAATAGATTATAACATAAAAAATATTTAAATTCAAAAATTATTAATAAAATAAAGCAATTTTAAAATATTTTTTCTAATTTTAAAGGTCTTTTTAATAAATTATTCAATATTATTTTAATAGACTTATAATTAAAAATCATTTGATAAGCTTCTTTTACTATTGGCAAATCTATTTTTTTTTCTAAAGACAAATTATAAAAAGCTTTTAAATTATTAATTCCTTCAATTGATTGAGAAGAATTTTTAATAATGTCTTTTATCTCCATACCTAATCCAATTTTTTTACCTGCTTGATAATTTCTGGAATTCTCATTAAAAGCAGTAACTATTAAATCTCCTAATCCTGTTAATCCAAAAACAGTTTGTTTATCACCTTTGAAAAAATCAACTACCTTTGCCATTTCTAATAAACCTCTCGAAATAAAACCAGCTTGAAAATTATAACCAAAATCAAAACTATCTAAAACACCACTAATTAAAGCTAAAACATTTTTAAAAGCGCTACAAATTTCTACACCATATAAATCATTTGAAGAATAAACTCTTAAATAATTATAATTATAAAAAATTTTTTGCACCTTACAAGCAAATGAAAAATCCAAAGATGCTGCCACTAATAAAGTTAATTTCCTTAAAATAACATCTTCAGCATGAGATGGACCCATGACACAAGCATAATTTTTAATATTTTGAATTGTTATTTCTTCTTGAACAATTTGATAAATAATTTTGTAATTTTCAATTTCCATACCTTTAGAAACATTAATAAAATATTTAGGTTGTGATATAATTTTGTTAATTTTTCTTAAAGTTAAACGCATAACTCTAGTTGGTAAACATAAAACAATAAAATCTGAAAATTCTAAAGTTTCGCTTAAAGAAACAGTAGCTTTTACATCTTTTAAAATCTGATTAAAAATCGGATGTATGCCATTATTAATTTTATTAACGTATTCTAAATTTATCTCATTAATTAATATTTGATGATTATTATCAGTTAAAAGTTGAGCTAAAGTCGAACCCCACGCTCCTCCGCCAATAATAGATATTTTCATAAGTCTTTTATTTCCTTTGGTTTAAATATAATTTTTAATGGAACTCCTTCTAAATTTAAATTTTTTCTAAATTGATTTTTTAAAAATCTTTCATAAGAAAAATGAATAAATTTAGGATTATTAACAAAACAAACAAATTCTGGAAATTTATTTTTAGTTTGGGTAATATAATTAAATTTCGCTTTACCTTTATTAAAAGAAGATATTGAATGTATTAAAACAGACTCTTGTAAAATATTATTTAAAATATAATTGGAAAATTTTTGTGTATAATTTAAAAAAATTTGGTTCAAAAGATTCAATAATTTTTCTTTTTTATTTTTATTTTCATTTTTAGCAGATAAAAAAACAATAGGAACATAATTCAAAAATTGAAACTCATTTCTAATTTTATTTATAAAATATTTAGTTTGATCATAATCTTCTGTTTTTATTAAATCCCATTTATTAACAATAATAATACAAGCTTTATTATATTCTAAAATTAAACCTGCTATATTTTTATCTTGTTCAGATATACCTCTATCAGCATCTAAAACTAAACATGCAATATCAGAACGTCCTAAAGCACTTAAAGCCCTTAAAACACTATATTTATCTTCTTTTTCGTAAATTTTTCCTCTTTTTTTGATGCCAGCCGTATCAATTACTTGATAAATTTTTTCCCCTTTTTGAAAAAAAGTATCAACAGCATCAGTTGTAGTTCCAGCAATATCGGATACAACCATTCTTTCTTGTGATAAAATCATGTTAGTTAAAGTAGATTTACCTACATTAGGACGACCCAACAAGCAAAATTTAATAACTGAATCTTTTGAAAAATATTCTTTCTTGTGATGAAAAAAAATTATTTTATCTAATAAATCACCTATACCAATTCCATGATTGGCACTAACAATCTGAATATTTTTAAAACCTAAAGAATAAAAATCATAAGTATTAGATAATAAATCTTTATTATCAATCTTATTAATTACTAAAATAACAGGTTTTTTTGTTTTAAGTAAAATTTTAGAAATATAAATATCACCTTGATTTCCAAAAATACGTCCATCAACAACAAATAAAATTAAATTAGCTTCATCAATTGCTAATTGAACTTGATATTTAATTTGTTTTAAAAAAGGAGTATTTTTAATTTCTATACCGCCTGTATCAATAATATCGAAACTTTTTGTTAACCAATCTGCTTGAGCATAAATTCTGTCTCTAGTAATTCCAGGTTTATCATGAACAATTGATAAACGTTTTTTCAAAATACGATTAAATATACTGGATTTACCAACATTAGGTCTGCCTACGATAGCAACTTTAAAATTCATTTTGATTTAATAATTTCTTTTTATGTAAAATTAAATTATGAATTTGATTAACTGTTTCGATAATATTAATGTCTGTGGTATCTAATAAAATAGCGTCTTCAGCTTTTTTTAAAGGAGAAATAAGGCGGTTAAAATCTTTGTGATCGCGTAATTTAATATTATTAGTTATTTTTTGTAATTCATTAACACTTTTGTTACTTTTAAATTCATTTACTCTACGTAAAATCCTTTGTTCAATATTGGCTGTTAAAAAAATTTTTAAATCTGCATTTGGCATTACTATAGTCCCGATATCTCTACCATCCATAATTAAATAAGGATTGTTTTTTATAATTTCTTGTTGCAATAATAAAAGTTTTTGTCTAATAAAAGGTAAAGAAGCTACTAAAGATACTTTATTATCGATTTCTATTCTTTTTAGTTTTATCTCTAAACACATTTTTTGATAATTGCAATAAATATGATTTTTTTCATAATAAATATTGCAATTATTTAATAAAAGTTTTAAATAATTTTCTTCAGTTATTTGTGCCCAATTTACTTTATTTTTAATCAAATATAATGTAATAACACGAAACATTAAACCAGTATCAATATGAACACAATTTAATTTTTCAGCAATTAATTTACAAATGGTACTTTTACCAGATGCCGCCGGCCCATCAATAGCTATTTTAAATCCTTTCATAAAAAACTCCTTAATGAATATTTAATTTTTAAAAATATTTTAAAATTTTAAGTTTTTTAATTTCGTGAATTTTTAAAATACGATACTGACCTTTTTTTATTCCTTTAATTGTTAAAAAAGCATATCGATAACGAATTAATTTTAATATATGGAATCCTAATTTTTCCATCATCTTTCTTATTTGATGATTCTTTCCTTCTGTAATAATAATTTGAAGCCAAGTAGAAGGTTTGGGTAACAACCTTTTTTTTAAAATTTTAATTTTTTTCGGTACTGATAAATAATTTTCATCAATAATAACTCCTTGTTGAAGTTTTTTTAATTCTAAACTGCTCAAACAATAATTAATTTTTACATGATATTCTTTTTCAATCAAAGAAGAAGGATGTGTTAATTTTTTAGTCAATTGTCCATCATTAGTAATTAATAACAAACCTGTAGTATTGAAATCCAATCGACCAACAGGATAAATCCTCTTTTTTTCGGTATCTTTAATTAAATCAATAACTGTTGGTCTATTTTTTTCATCTTTAACTGTAGATATACAACCGCTTGGTTTATTAATTAAATAATAACAATTTTCAGAATTTTTAATAATTTGATCATCTACCAAAATAATGTCTTTTTTGGAAACTTTTACTCCTAATTTAGTAACTAATTTACCATTAACTTTCACTCTTTTTTCTAAAATTAATTTTTCAGATTTTCTTCTAGAAGCCACATTAGAATAAGATAAAATTTTCTGTAATCTTTCCATTGAATACCTTTATATTTGAAGTTTTTTTATTAATTTTATTAATAAACTATTTATTACAGCGAGAAACATAAAGTCCTGTTTGTGTATTGACTATAATTTTTTCACCTTGTTGAATAAATAAGGGGACTTTAATCACCAAACCTGTTTCTAAAGTTGCATCTTTATAATAATTAGTTTTAACATCTTTTTTTTCAATAAATTCAGTTTTTGTAACTGTTAAATTTAATTTCTCCGGTAAATTAATATCTAAAATTTCATAATCATTATAAATAACAACATCAACTATAATTCCTTCATATAAATATTTAATTTTATTTTTTATTTTTTGTTTTTCAATTTCAATTTGTTCATAATTAGCTATATTAATAAATATATATTTATTTCCATCTATATAAAGAAATTGAATTTTATTTTTATTAATAAAAGCTAATTCTACTTTAATTCCAGAATTAAATGTATTATCAATGATACTTCCAGTTCTTAAATTTTTTAATTTACATCTTACAAAGGCAGCACCTTTACCAGGTTTAACATGTAAAAAAGAAACAATTTGAAACAAATTATTATTAAATTTAATTGTTTGACCTGTTTTAAAATCATTAGTACTAATCATATACAGCTCCTTTTAAAAAATTTTTAATTATTTGAAAAGTTTTAATTTTTAATTTTGAATCTAAAACATTAATTACGTTAATTTTCATTTGATTTTTAAACCAAGTTTTTTGTTTTTTTGCATAATTCATTGTTTTAGAAATAATTAATTTTTTAGCTTCTGTTAAATTAATTTTTTTTTCTAAAAAAAGTTTTATTTCACGATATCCAATAATATTAAAATTAGCATAAGGATATTCTTGTAAAATTTGTTTAGTTTCCTCAATAAAACCCATTTTAAACATTTTTTCTAATCTTTCAATAACTCGGGCTTGTAAAATATTTTTATCAATATCTAAATAAATAGTTAAAATGTCATAAATAGGATTATTTTTATATTTTTTTTGAGATCTTAATTTATCAGAATTTAAATCTAAATAAGCGCTTACTACTCGACGTGGATTATATTTATCAAAAACTAATTTTGGATCTTTTTGTCTTATTTCTCTTATCATAAATTCCATATCATCAACATCATAAACTTTTTTATCATTTTTGTAAATAATAGAAGTGTTTTTTTTATTCGATAACTCATAATTAAATAAAGCAGATTTAATATATAATCCACTTCCACCAACTAAAAATGGTAAACGAACATTTGATATTATTTTTCTACAATCTCTTTGAAAATCATAAATAGTATAAACTTCATCTGGTTCTTTTAAATCCAATAAATGATGTTTAATACTTTTTTGCTCTGCGAAAGTAATTTTAGCAGAACCAATATTATATTTTTTATAAATTTGTACAGAATCAGAATTAATAATTTCACCATCAAATTTTTTTGCTAAATAAATAGAAAGATCAGTTTTACCAGAAGAGGTAGGACCAGTTATTACTATTACTTTTTTCAAATCTAAATTCCTCAAAATAATTTTATTATTCTTGTAAATTAATTTTTTCAATTTTTTTACTACTATCTAAAGTTAATAAAACTCCGTTTAATTGTCTTTTTCCGATAGCATTGGGTTTGGATATTTTAAGACTTCTATCTAAAAAAGATCTAATCATAGGTTCTTTTTGTTTACCAATCACACCCTCAGAACAACCAGTCATACCAACATCAGTAATATACAAAGTTTTTTTAGGTAATATTCTATCATCGTTTGTTTGTACATGAGTGTGAGTTCCTACTATAGCATCAATTTTACCATCAAAATGATGGGCTAAAGATATTTTTTCACTAGTTGCTTCAGCATGAAAATCTAAAAAAGAAAAATTATATTGTAACTTACATTTGTCTAAAATATTTTCAATTTTTTTAAAAGGACAAGATAGTTTATCATCAATAAATACTCTGCCTAATGCATTAATAATCAAAACTTTTTGTTCTTTGCAATTAATAATCTTATAACCAATACCAATATTTACTAAATCATTAATTGGTTTAACAATATTAGTATTATCAATAAAATTTGTTAATTCAGGATTATCCCAAGTATGATTGCCCATAGTTATTGCATTAACACCACTGTTAGTTAAATTTTTATAATTTTTATAACTTAGACCACGACCTTTATGAGCGTTTTCAGCATTAGCAACAATTAAATTAGGCTTATAATTATTTTTTAAAAAACTCATTTTTTCTTTTAAATAATCTATTCCTTGTTGCCCATAAATATCTCCGATAAACATTATTTTCATTTTAAACAAAAATTCCCTTTCTTAAATTAATTTTTAAATAAAATAAATGAATTTTTTTATAATTTAAATTTTTCAATAACTCTTATTTCTCTAATTACTGTAACTTTAATAATACCTTTATAAACAAGATTTTCTTTAATTTTTTTTTTAATCAATTGAGCAATCATAAAGGTATTAAAATCATCAACTTGTTCAGATTTAACAATAACTCTAATTTCTCGACCAGCTTGAATAGCATAAGATTTTTCTACGCCTTCAACATTATTAGCTATATTTTCTAACTGTGTTAACCTTTTAACATATTTTTCTACAGATTCTTTTCTAGCGCCTGGTCTGGCAGCACTTAAAGTATCAGCTATCATCACTAAAATCGCAATTATAGTATCGGGTTTTTTATCTTCATGATGCGAAGCAATAGCATCAATTACTTCTTGACTCTCATTATATTTATTAGCCAAATTAATACCAATTTCAACATGACTACCTTCATTTTCATGATCTAAAGCTTTACCAATATCATGTAAAAGTCCGGCTCTTCTAGCTAATAATTCATCCTCACCAATTTCAGAAGCTAATTTACCTGATAAAAAAGCTACCTCTATGGAATGTTTTAAAACATTTTGACCATAGCTATTACGAAAATAAAGTTGTCCTAATAAAAACAATAATTCTGGTTCTAATTCGCCTATATTAGTAGTAAAAACAGCAGATTCACCTTGTTCAATAATAAAATTATTTAATTCTGAAGTAACATTATCTATGATTTTTTCAATTCTATTAGGATGTATACGCCCATCAGATATTAAAATTTCTAAAGTTCTTTTAGCAATTTCTCTTCTGATCGGATTAAAACAACTAAGCAATATTATATTAGGAACTTCATTAATAATAAAATCAACACCTGTTAAAGATTCTAAAACTTTAATATTTCTACCATCTTTTCCAATGATATGGCCCTTCATTTTATCATCTGTAATATGAATAATATTTACATTATATTCATTAGTAACATCATACGCGTATTTTTGCATGGCTGAACATAATAACATTTTAGTTTTTTGTTGAAAATTATTTTGAATTTGTTCATATTTATCTTTAAAATGAATTTTTATGTCTTTGTTAACAGAAATTTTA
Organism: Candidatus Phytoplasma mali; assembly: GCF_000026205.1. GTDB lineage: Bacteria > Bacillota_I > Bacilli_A > Acholeplasmatales > Acholeplasmataceae > Phytoplasma > Phytoplasma mali. The sequence continues at coordinate 166,952 of NC_011047.1, forward strand.
GTTTTTTCGATAATAATTTTATATGCTTCCTTTTCTGTTAATAAAGCAATAGATTCTAATTTTATTTTTTGTTTTAAAATGATATCTTGAATATTTTTTTCTAACTTTTCTAAATTGTCTTTAATATCATTAATATTTTTTTCCTTAATTTTTATTTCTTTTTCTTTTCTATTTAAATATTCTGTTCTGTTACTCAACAATTCTTCTCTAAAAATAATTTTATTTTCTAAATCAATAACAACTCTTCTTTTTTCAATTAAATCAAACTCTAATTCCTTTTTTAAAAAATAAATTTCTCTTTTGGCTTCTGTTAATATTTCTTTTTTTTGTTTTTGCACTTCTAATAACTGATTATCTTTATAATCTTTTATTTCTTTAAAAATTTTGCTAATTTTTTTTTTATTTAAAAAAACATATACAAAAATTCCTGTACAAATTCCTAAAAAAAACATTAAAAAAAGAATTAAAGCAAAAAATGTATTATTATCTCTTGTCAACATATTTATCAAAGCACACGAGTTATCTGACGACATGTATATTATTCTTACACCTTTCAATAATTAATAATTGGAATAAATAAATTATAATATTAAAAAATTAAATTATTAAAAATATTAATAAATATAATTTTACTAAAAATATTTAATAATACTATAAAAATTAAAATTTAAAAAATATTTATTAAAAAATAAAAAATAATAAAAGCTAGAAATTTAATTATTTCTAGCTTTTAAAACTTATTTATTTAAATTTATTTTTTTTTATTTTTTTTTATTTTTACTTTTTTTTCATTATTGTCAGTATTTGAATTTTCATTTTTTAAACTAACTTTTTTTTCATTATTGTCAGTATTTGAATTTTCATTTTTTAAACTAACTTTTTTTTCATTAACTGAAGAATTATTTTGTTTTATTTTATCAGTTTTATTATTTATAAAATAATTTTTTATATTTTTCATATAAGACATAAAGTAACTAATAGCTGCATTACCAATTTCTTTCTTTTTTTGTGAAATATAATGTTGAGATTGTGAAACATCCGTACTATTATTAATAAAATTATGTGAAATATTTTCTTCTAATGATAAATTACTTAAATCATCTTTAAATAAAAATGTTTTAACTTTTTGCCAAAAAAATAAATAAAAAAATAATAAAAAAATAAACAAAGAAAAAATTAAAAAAAATTTTTTGAAATCATTCATATAAAATTTATTTATAACCCTTTTTGCATTTTTGTTGTAATATTAATAATATGAATTAATCTTGTTAAATAATACAAAATATAAAAAATGTAAATACTAAAAACATTAAAAAAAAATTAATTTAATTTAATATTATTTAGTATTATAAATCATTATAGCATAAATTTATTTAAACTATATAAAGATATTATAATTATTTTATAAGATTTTAAATTACATTTGATTTATATTTTAGAAAATATTTATTTATTAACTTAATTTTTTATTTCTTTTATTATTGATAAAATATTTTTTTACTCTTAATGTATTTGAATAATTTAATATAAAAATTATTGAGATTATTAAATATTTATTATTTTTAACATAATTGTTAATTATAATTTTTTTTAAAAAAAAATTAAATAAACCGTAAAAAATAATTTTATTATCAAATTGTAAGTATTAATTTTGTTTTACAAAATAAATTTAAAAATTAGTTTCTTAAAATCATGCAATTTATTATAAGTATGGTACAATAATAATATAATATAAGTCGTATTTAATTAATTTTAGAATATTTTTATTAAAAAATTAAAATGCTAAAACACTATAGTTTAGAATTAAGATTAATTTCGAAATAGAGAAATAGAGAAAGTAGGTCAAATTTAATATGAATGATAAAATTTTAAACTATTTACATTTACACACAGCGCTGTCATGGATAAAAGAACATCCAAACATGTTTTTAATATTTTTAATAATAATTCTAATTTTTTTAGGAACTTTATATCATATTTTAAAAATTATATATAAAGCTATAAGTTTTTTTTTAAATATGATATGGAAACTCTTTATTATGCAATGGAAATCCGAAAATAAAAATAAAAAAAAACAAGACTTAATTTCAGAATATGTAGAAAATAACAATAATAAAAATAATTTTAATAATAATTTATCATTAATAGAAATAAAAACTTTAGAATTATTATCAAAAGAAAATAATAATAGTAATTATCATAATTTAGAAATAGAACAAAAATTAAATTTTCAAAAAATTGAACAACAATTAATGATAAAAGATATGGAAAATAAATTACAACAAAAATTATTCGAAATGGAAATACAACAAAAAATTGATAATTTAAAATTAAGTACAGAAAATACAAATAACGAAAATAATCAAATAAATAAAGATAAAATTAACTTAAAATTAAACAAAGAAATTATAAAACATTTGAAAGAAATGAAACAAGATATAAAAGATATTCATTTTTCTCTTATAAACGATAAAAAAACAAAAACTTATTATAACGTCGAAGAACAAATTTTATATATTAATCCATATGATTTATTTAATTCAGAAGAAGATCAAAATAAAATATATTTAAAAAATTAAATATTAAATATTTTTTTAACTTTATATTAAATTAATAATAAAAATTACTATATTCTTAAATAATTGATTCTATGATTATGATATAATATAAAAAAGGGGTAAGAGTTAAATATGAAAAATTATTCTTTTACATTTGACATACCACAGTTAAGAAAATTAAAAAAAATTTATAAATCTTTTTTAATAGAAAAAGAAATCAATAATAATAGCATTTATTTTTTTTTAAAAAAAGATAATATACAAATGATAGCTTATAATAATGGAACTTTTTTTATAAAAGGAGAAAATATCCAAGAAGAAATATTAAATATTAAAGAAATATTAAATATTAAAGATTATAGCGCGATTGGTTCGGATGAAGTAGGAACAGGAGATGTTTTTGGTTCTATTGTAGTTTGTTCTTCTTATGTATCTGCAGAAAATATTCCGTTTTTAGAAAATCTTAACATAAAAGATTCTAAAAAATTAACAGATGAAAAAATTATTCAATTAGTTCCAAAAATAATTAATAAAATAACTTATTCTTTAATTTCTATAAATCCTTATAAATATAATATTTTAACTAATAAAGGTTTTAATTTAAATAAAATTAAGGCAATATTACATAACGATATGATTTTAAAAAATTTAATAAAAATAAAAAAAAATGTCAATGTTATTTTAGACAAATTTACGAGTTCTAAAAATTATTTCAATTACTTAAAAAATGAAAAAAAAGTATATAAAAAAATTTTTTTTTGTAACAAAGCAGAAAAAGTTCATATTAGCGTAGCTGCAGCTTCTATAATTGCACGTTATGCTTTCTTAAAAAATATTTTTGCTTTAAGTAAAAAAATAGGAATAAATTTAAAATTAGGTGCTTCGACAGAAGTAGATAAACAAATAAACTTTATATATAAAAAATACGGAATGAATATTTTAAAAAAAATCGCAAAATGTAATTTTAAAAATATAACAAAACAATTTATTAAAAACTAAATATCATAAAAATTTTAAATTAAAAAAGGTAATAAAATTAAAAAATGAATAATGATACTATTTTTACTCAAATAATTAATAGACAAATTCCTAGCTATATTATTTATGAAGATAATAAAGTAATTTCTTTTTTAGACATAAATCAATTTACGAAAGGACATACTTTAATTGTAACTAAACAAGAGTACACTAACATTACTGAAGTACCTGAAAACACATTTTTACATTTATTTAAAATAGTACAAAAAATAAGTAAAACTTTAATTAAAACTTTAAAACCTAAAGGATTAAATATAATTAATAACAATGGTATTATTGCTGGACAAACAATTTTTCATTTTCATATACATTTATTACCACGTTTTAATGAAAAAGAAATTATTTTTAATTTTAATAAAAATAGTAAATTAAATTCAGAATATTTTACAAAAATACAAAAAAATATCATCAATAATATTAAATAAAAAAAAAATTTAATAGCGTAATTTTTTTATTTAATTATATCAGTTCTCATATAAGAACGCAAAACCTTGGGCACAGTAATCGTGCCGTCTTTATTTTGATAATTTTCTAAAATAGCAATTAATGTCCTACCTATAGCCAAACCAGAACCATTTAAAGTATGTACATATTTATTTTTTCCTTTATTTTTAGAATAAAATTTAATATTAGCTCTTAAAGATTGAAAAGATTCTGTATTGCTAATTGAAGAAATTTCACGATAATTATTGCTACCAGGCAACCAAACTTCTATATCATAAGTTTTAGAAGCACTAAAACCTAATTCATGTGATGGTAACATAATTACCCGATAAGGTAATTCTAATTTTTGTAATACTGATTCGGCATCTTGTAACATATTTTCTAACTCTAAATAAGAATCTTGAGGTTCGGTAAATTTAATTAATTCTACTTTATTAAATTGATGTTGTCTTAAGATACCTCTTGTATCTTTTCCAGCAGTCCCTGCTTCTTGTCTAAAACAAGTTGTAAAAACAACGTAATTTAATGGTAAATTTTTTTGAGATAAAACTTCATTACGATGTAAATTAATAGCTGGAACTTCACCAGTAGGATTCAAATACCAATTATTACTATTTTCTAATCGATAACTATCATTCTTAAATTTTGGTAATTGTCCTGTACTAAACATAGATATATCATTAACAATAAAAGGTGGAATTATTTCTATATAACCTTTTTCACTATGTAAATCCATCATAAACTGTATTAAAGAACGTTCTAAACGCGCACCCAATCCTTTATATACAATAAAGCGACTTCCAGTAATCTTAGAAGCTCTATCAAAATCTAAAATATTTAAATTTCTCCCTAAAGTAACATGATCTTTAATATTAAAATTAAATTTTTTAGGAGATAAATATTTTTTAAAATTTATTTTATTATTATCTTTTGAAAGTAAAATTACTGATTCGTGAGGTAAATTAGGAATGTTATTTAAAATTTCTGAAATTTCAGAATCTGTTTTTTTAAAATCATTTTCCAAAACATGAATTTCATTTTTTAAAAATATACTTCTTTCAAAAATATTTTCAGTATTTGTTTTATTTTGTTTTAAAATAGATATTTCTTTAGAAATTTTATTTTGTTGATATCTTAATGTTTCAATATTAAATATTAATTTTTTTTTTTTAATATTTAAAACAAGTAATTTATTTAAATATGAAAAATCACCTGTTCTAGTATTAAGTTTTTCTATTACTTTTTCTATATTTTCAATAATAAATTTTAAATTTAACATAATTTACCTTTTAATTATATTTAAAAAAATTTGTGAAAAAAATAATTTATTTAATTTATATTATTAACTAACTTAGATAAATTCGATTTATGTCTAGAAACAAAATTTTTAGAATATACCTTTTTTGAAATACCTTTATCTAATTTTTTATATGATAAATTTAATAATAATAAAGCTTCTGATTTATTTTTATTTTCAATTGCTTTATTTAATTTTTTAATAGCTGTTTTTACAGATGATTTAAAAGAAACATTTTTTAATCTACGTTTTTCATTAGTTTTATTACGTTTAATTTGTTGTTTAATATTTGCCATAAAATTCACTTCCTGTAATTTTTTAATTTTTAAAAATCTAGTAAAGATTATATATATACGTATTTTATTTTACATTTAATTCTAACAAATAACAAAAAAAAAATCAAATGTATTTAAATAAATGTGTTAAAAATATTAAATTTAATAATAAATATTTAATATATTTTAAAAATAATTTAAATATTAATATAAAAAAAAATTTTTTATTCTATTATGTTAAAATATATTAATAGACACAATAACATATTATTTATCAAAATAATCTTATAATTAATTTCTAAAAAAAATTTTAATAAACGGAGTACTTGTATAAATGATTGCAAATTCAATCACTACTTTAAGAATAATTTTGATTATTATTATGTCTTTTTTCCTATGTCTAAATGATGAATTTTTAAAATTAAAGGATGATGGACAAGTCCCAATTATAATTATAGTATTTCAAGTTTTTTTTATTATAGCAATAATAACAGATTTTTTAGATGGATATTTTGCTAGAAAATTTAAACAAAAAACTTCTTTTGGTAAATTTTTTGATCCTATAGCAGATAAATTATTAGTTATAAATTCTCTCTTTTTTTTATACAAAATATATGATGCTGATAATAACAAAAATGAAGTATATTTGACATTGCATAATTTTTTTCATTTTATACATATACACAATATAAAAGTAAAATCAATATTAATAATGGTTATAATGGTTATCATTATTAGAGATTTTTTAGTAACAGGAATAAGATTATTAGCTTCGGAAAAAAATTATATTATTGAAGCTTCTTTGTTGGGAAAATTTAAAACTGCTTTTACTTTTGTAATTACTGGATTTTTATTATTTGATTCAATTTATAAGAAACATTTACAAACAGAACAAATAATAGTTTTACTATTAATTATAGTTGTTTTAACTTTAATTTCTGGAATCAATTATTTAATAAAAAATTTTTATATTATTAAAAATAATTTTTAAAATATCGTATTATATAATTATTATAATAAAAAACAAATATAAAATAATATTAGGAGAATATTATGGAAAATAATAAAAAAGAAAATAATAAAAAAGAAAATAATTTAAAAATTTTAGAAGAAACTATAAAAGAAGTGGAAAAGCAATTTGGTAAAGGTAGTATTTTTAAATTAAACTCCAATAATAATCAAAGTATAGAAACTATTTCTACAGGTTCAATGTCATTAGATATTGCATTAGGTATTGGTGGTTATCCTAAAGGAAGAATTATTGAAATTTTTGGCCCTGAAAGTTCAGGTAAAACTACTTTAACTTTGCATGCTATTGCTGAAGCTCAAAAATTAGGGGGCAATGTGGCATTTATTGATGCTGAACATGCTTTAGATCCAAAATATGCCCAAGCTATTGGTGTTAATATCGATGAACTTGTTTTATCGCAACCAGATAGTGGAGAAAAAGCTTTAGATATAGCTACATCTTTAATTAAAAGTGGTAGTATAAGTTTATTAGTTATTGATTCTGTAGCAGCCTTAACACCAGAATCAGAATTAATGGGAGAAATGAAAGATATTAATGTAGGTTTACAAGCAAGAATGATGGGAAAAGCAATGAGAATACAATCTGGTATAATTTCTAAAACCAACACTGTTGTAATTTATATTAATCAATTAAGAGAAAAAGTAGGAAATTTTTATGGAAACCCTGAAGTTACTACAGGAGGAAAAGCATTAAAGTTTTTTTGTTCTTTACGTTTAGATATAAGAAGAACGGCAGAAAAAATTAAAAATAATAATGATGAAATTATTGGTGTTAAAAGTAATATTAAAATAGTTAAATCTAAAGTTTCAACACCTTTTAAAACGGCAACAGTTGATATTATTTATGGAAAAGGTATTTCGAAAATAGGAGAAATATTAGATTTAGCGATAGATTTAAATTTAATCAAAAGAAATGGTGCTTGGTATAACTATAAAAATGAAAACTTTGCACAAGGTAAAGAAAATGCTAAAATTTTTTTACAAAATAATTTAGAAATTTATAATTTTTTAGAAGAACAAATTAGAAAAAAATATAAAATATAAAAAAATATCATTTAACTATGAATGAGGGGTTGGACCAGTTTTTTGATAACACTAAATAACACAAAAATAAAATGCGCAGTGAACTAAAAAAAGTGGGTAACTGCATAATTTTTATAATATAAATTAACAAAAATTTGGTTGAAAAATGAAAAAAAACTAATATAACCGTTTTATTTATAAAAAAATTTTATTTTAAATTTAAAATTAAAACTTTATCATCCTAATTAGAATATTTTTAATTAAAAAAATTAATACAAGTTTTAAAATAAACTTTGAATGAATAAATTATATATTATATTGATTTTATTCGATTTAATTAAGATTTTTTTATCAATTTTTAGGTGTTTTTAGTTATAAAAGACTCTCCACAAAAATTATGGAGAGTCTTTTGTCTTACTTGTAATTAATAAATTATTACTGTTGAGGTTTAAAACATGCTAAATCAAAATCTTTTAAAGGTAATTTATCCATTACAAAACAATAATTTATCACACGTTGCATTGATTTATCATTTCTTAATTTTGGGTTTTTTTTAAAATGATAAGTTAATTTTTCAATATCTTCAGGAGTTGTGTTTTCATTATCAGTTAATATTTTAATAATATCCGTATTAGTTAGAGGTTGTTCTTTATTTTGTATAATTTTTTTACCTTTGTCTTCAATACTTAATGATTTATTTTTAGGTAATTCATCATTTGTTGAAAAAAAATTATTTAAAACTGGTAATTTTCGATTATTTCTTAAATTTGAATTTTGTATAATTTTTTTACCTTTGTCTTCAATACTTAATGATTTATTTTTCATATCTATCTTAGATTTTGTTGGATCATTTTTCGTAGCCATAATATTAATGTTCAAAATTAAGAAAAATCCTAAAAAAGTCAACAAACTAATTTTTAAAAAAAATAAATTTTTTTTAAATTGAAACATTTAATTAATCATTCCTTTTCATATTTTATTATATTCCTCTTAACTAAGGTAATATTATCAAGAAAATAGTAAAAATTTAATTTTTTTCTTTTTTATTTTTAAATAAAATTGATTTAATTATTGATTTAATTTTTATAAAAATCAATAAAAATATAACATATCACCTAACCTGCTCATTTAATGAACTTTTATTCTAATTTATCTTAAAAAATAACTTAGTTAAATATGTTTAACCTTTAACATTGTAACATTATAGAATAAAAAAACAAGTAGAAAGCTTTCTACTTGTTTTTTTTATTTTCTTCATTATATTAAAAAATATTATTTATTTTTTAAATATTTTTTAAAAACTAAATTTAATTCAGTAAATTTTTTAATTTTTCCTTTTAATTATTAATAAAAATAATAAAATTTATTAAAATAATAAAATTTTTTAATGTAAAAAAAATATTAATTTTTTTAATATTTGATTCATTGTAAAATTTTTTATCCAAACAAAAATTTTAAAAACTATTCGAAAAAAATAAATTATTGAGTTTTAATTAAAAATAATCATTAATATTTAAATTTCAAATTTATTTATTTTAAATAATTTTGAAATTTAAATATTTTCACTTTCTCAAAATAAAAATCCTAATTTAAAATTAGGATTTTTTTAATTTAAATTTATCTATCATTAAGCAATTAACGATTAAAATAACTAATATTTCTAAATAATGATAATTTTTAAATAATAATTGATTAAAGTTAATTTAACCATTAATTTTAATATTTTATAATTCTCCGATTAAATCATTTTTATTGTATTCAATTTTTTTTAAGTTAAAAATTAATCATAAAAAATTAAGTATTTTGAATTAATAATATAATCAAATAATTATTTTTTTAAATTTTCATAAAAAAGATGAAAAAAAAATGTTTAAAAAAACTTTATCAAAAACACAAAAATAAAATTGAAGTGAATAATACAAATAGGAATTATAAAAAACACAAAAAAAATAAAAAGTTGTTTATTAAATTTAATTGTATAATAACTAAAAAAAATATTTTTTCCAATTTTTATTTAAAAATTAAAAATAGTAATAATATTTTTTAGTCATTGATTAATTTCTTTAAATATTTATTGATTTATTATCTAAAAAATATTAAAATCAGAGTTTACCTCCGTTTAAGAAATGATAATAAAAAAAATAGGCAATTAATTATGCCTAATATTTATAAAATTATTTAATAAAATAAATTATTTTTATTTAAAATAAGATAATTTATTTTGATTATACTTTTCTAAATAAATCATTAAAATAGAAATATCGGTAGGATTAATACCTGAAATTCTCGATGCTTGACCCAAATTATACGGTTTAATTAAATCTAATTTTTCTTGTGCTTCTTTAGATAAGTTATTAATTTTACTATATTCAATATTAGTAGAAATAATTTTACCTTCTAATTTTAATAATTTATCAACTTCTTTTTGTGCTTTTTTAATATATCCTTGATATTTGATTTGAATTTCTACTTGTTCAAAAATATAATGATCAATATTTTCTTGAAAAAAATATTTTAAAAAATGAAAATTTATCTCTGGTCTTTTTAATAATTGCGATAAACTAGTTTTTTCAGAAATTAAAGAAGATTGGAAATTTGATAAATAATTTAAATTTTTTTTATTTGGTTCTATTTGTAAATTTTCTATTTGTTTTAAAACATCTTTAATTTTATTTTTTTTTGTCTTAAATTTTTGATAATTTTCTTCACTAATTAAAGCCATTTTGTAAGCGTGTTCTTTTAATCTTAAATCTGCATTATCATGTCTTAATAATAAACGAAACTCAGCTCTTGATGTTAATAAACGATAAGGTTCATGAGTTCCTTTATTAATAAGATCATCAATTAAAACACCAATATAAGCTTCATTTCTTTTTAAAATAAAAGGTGGTTTGTTTTCCATTTTTAAACTAGCATTTATTCCAGCGATTAAACCTTGACAAGCGGCTTCTTCATAACCACTAGTTCCATTAATTTGTCCTGCAAAAAAAAGATTTTTTATTTTTTTAGTTTCTAAACTATGATAAAGTTGATTAGGATTTAAAGCATCATATTCAATAGCATAACCATATTTAACAATTTCTGCGTTTTCTAACCCAGGAATTGTTTTTAAAATTTTATGTTGTACGTGTTTAGGCATACTTGTTGAAAGACCCTGTAGATACATTTCATTTAATTTTAAACTTTCCGGCTCTATAAAAACTTGATGTTGATTTTTATTACAAAATCTAACTACTTTATCTTCTATTGAAGGACAATAACGCGGTCCTTTACCTTCAATATAACCACCATACATAGATGATTGTTTTAGATATTTATTTATAATATCGTTGGTTTTTTGATTAGTATATGTTAAAAAACAAGGTTCTTGTTTCCCTATTGTTTTAATAGGGGAATCAAAACTAAAAGTTTGAAAAACATCATTACCATATTGTATTTTAGTTTTAGAATAGTCGATAGTATTTTTTTTAATTCTAGGTGGAGTCCCAGTTTTTAAACGAATTATTTCAAAATTATTTTGTTTTAATTGTTTACTAATGCCATAATTAGTAGGATTATTATTGGGACCCGATAATATTTTATCTTCGCCTATAAAAATTTTACTAGATAAATATGTTCCAGTTGTAATAATGACTGTTTTTCCGAAAATTATACTTTTATTCTTTAACTTAACTCCTTCAATTTGATTATTATTAATGATTAGTTCTTCTACCAAACCTTCTAATAAAGTTAAATTATTAGTTTTTTTTAATATTTCTAAAATAACTTTTGGATACTTTAATTTATCAATTTGCGCTCTTAAAGCTCTAACAGCTGGTCCCTTAGAACTATTTAGCATTTTCATTTGAATTTGAGATAAATCTGCTGCTTTGCCCATGATACCACCTAAAGCATCAATTTCTCTTACAACTACACCTTTAGCTGGCCCTCCAATTGCAGGATTACACGGTAAACAACCTATTTGTTCTAAACTGCCTGTAATTAACAAAGTTTTTTTGTTTTTTTTCGCTAAAATTAATGCTGCTTCTATTCCTGCATGTCCTCCGCCTACAACAATACTATCATAATTCATTTTTATAAAATTTTCTCCTTTTAATTATTATTTAGCATCATCAAAAGATTTAGGTTGATAATTTTTTTGTTGTTCTAAAATTTCTTCATATTCTTTAGAACCTATAATTTTTTTTATTTGATTAATAGTTTCGGTTAGATTATCATTTTTTAATAATATAAAATATTTTTGTTGTTTTTTAGTTATAAAAATAGTACCTAAAATAGGAAATAAAATAGATAATATTATTATTATAAAAGGATAATGTTCTAAAAAGTTTAATACCCAATTTATAATTAAAAACAAAACGCTTATTATAAAACTAATAGTAACATAAAAAGAATATTTTTTTTGAAATTGTAATTGTTTTTCAAATAAAGAAATCATAAAATTAATCCAAATAATATTTATTTTTTTTTGATATAAAATTTTAAATTTTTTATAATATTCTTTATCTATTAATACTCTAAAAAATCCTTTATCTGCTGTATAAACAACAAATTGACGTGAATTTATTAAAGGGGTTTTATATTTACTTTGTTCTATATAGTAAAACTCTATTTGATGTTTACCTTTTTCATTTTCAAATTCTTCAATTTTGAAAGGCTCTCCTTCAACAGAATTAAATATAATATCTAACATTTTTATTTTATTATTTTTTTTAAAATTAAATAATTTCATATAAAAACCTCTTATTTTTTTTAATAATAAATAATTTCTTGACATCTTGTCTTTAACATAAATTTATAACTTATGGCTGCTTCAATTAAGTTCTGACCAGATTCATCATTCATTTATTTAAAGACAAAATGTCAAGAAATTATTTATTATGTTTAAAATTTTTACTAATAATTTCTTAAATTTTTAAAAAAATTTTTCAAAAGTATTTTATTTTCCTTAGCTAAAAGTCCTGATTCTGTAATTATTTTGTGTGGATATTTAAATTTTAATAAAGAAATCACGCTATCAATAGAGCCTGATTTATAATTATTAACGCTATAATAAACTTTATTTATTTGAGTTTGTATTAATGCACCAGCACACATCAGACAAGGTTCTAAAGTAACATAAATATTAATTTTATTTAAACGACGATTTTTAAATTTTTTATTTAATTTCATCATTAATAAAAATTCAGCATGTCCAAAAAAAATTTGCTTTTTTTCACAATTATTATGTGTTCTTGCAATAATTTGATTATTTAAAACAGCAACAGCTCCGACAGGAACTTCATTTTTATAATAAGCTTTTTTTGCTTCTTTAAATGCTTCTTTCATAAAAAATAAATCTTCATTTAACATAATTTTTTTCAATATTCTATTTATTTTTTAAATTCATGATATTTTCTATTTCTGGGTTCATATTTTACAATTTCATTATCTTCTGTCATAATTATAGGTTCACTATTTATAGCGGGTTTTTGATTTATTAATCGTTGTGTCCTGTTTGCTGGTTGACCACTTATAGAACAAATACTTTTTAATTTTGTTACTTTATCCGCAATAGATAATAAAAAAGGCATCGGACCAAATGGTTTACCTCTAAAATCTAAATCTAAACCTGCTATGATAGATTTTATATTTTTATTAGCTAAATAATCTACAATATCAACTATTTGATTGTCTAAAAATTGAACTTCGTCAATGATTATTATTTCTGTGTCAATTTTAATAAAATCTAAAATTTCTTTACTTTTTTCAATAACAAAAGAATTGATAGTATTTAGATTATGTGATACTAACTCTTGTTTTTTTGAAAAACGTATATCTAATTTAGACTTAAAAACTAATACTTTTTTATTTAACTTTTTTAATTTTTTAAAAATTTCTATTATTTTTTCTGTTTTACCAGCAAACATTGGGCCACAAATGATTTCAATTAAATTATGTTCATCATATGACATTTTTTAAAATCCTTTTATTATTAAATAATTAGTCATTTAAATAATCATTTTTATTTGACTTTATTTTGATAACGTTTGTTAAATTTATCTACTCGACCTGCAACCGTAGTAAAGTTTTGTTTTCCTACATAAAAAGGATGACAATTAGCACAAATCTCAATATGAATATTTTCTACTGTAGTATCAATAACATGTTGCTTTTTACAAGTTGCGCAAACTAATGGAATTTTTTTTAATATTGGGTGTAATTTTTTTTTCATTTAATAACTCCTTATATTAGTTAGATTTTTATGAAAATTTATTCTCAAAAATAAATAATATGATTATAATATTTAAATCATATATCAAAATTTATTATAACATAATAAATGATATTTTATATTAAATTAAAAAAATATTAAATATTTTTACTATTTTTTTATATCTTTAAAGGAAAATTTTTTGATAATGTAATAACTTTTTGTTTTAAATTATTCAAATAATTTAAATCATTATGATTTGTGATTGCTTCATCGATAAAATCAGATACTTTTGCAAATTCATTTTCTTTAAAACCTCTAGTTGTCATTGCGGGTGTACCCAATCTAATACCACTTGTTATAAGGGGTGTTTCTTTATCAAAAGGAATAACATTTTTGTTTACTACAATATTAACTTTATTTAAAATATCAGATATTTTTTTACCGGTAAAATTTGGATTTTTACTTTTTACATCTACTAAAAATAAATGGTTTTCGGTACTTTTACTAATTATTCGATAACCTTTTTTTTGTAAATTTTCAGCAAAAAAGCAAGCATTTTTAAGTATTTGTTTTTGATATTTAATAAAATCAGAATGTAAAGCTTCTTTAAAAGCTACAGCTTTAGCTGCTATTATATGCATTAAAGGTCCGCCTTGTCCGCCAGGAAAAACAGCTTTATTAATTTTATTTATTATTTCTTTATTATTGGTTAAAATTAATCCTCCTCTGGGACCTCTTAAAGTTTTGTGTGTAGTGGATGTTACTACATCAGCTTGAGCCTCCAAAGGACAAGGATGTAAGCCACTAGCTACTAAACCTGAAATGTGTGCTATATCTGCCATTAAATAAGCATTAACTTTGTTGGCAATTTTACGAAAAGATTTAAAATCAATAATTTTTGAATATGAAGAATATCCCGTAATAATTAATTTTGGCCTTATGGCAAAAGCTATTTTTTCAACTTCTGCATAATCAATTGTTTCTGTTTTAGAGTTTAATCCATAAAAATAAGATTCATAATATTTTCCAGAAAAATTCATTTTACTTCCGTGTGTTAAATGTCCACCATCTGACAAAGATAAACCTAAAATTCTATCATTAGGGTTTAATAAAGCTTGAAAAACAGCCATGTTTGCTTGTGAACCAGAATGAGGTTGAACATTAGCATATTTAGCTTTAAAAAGTTCAGTTGCTCTTTCAATAGCTATTTTTTCTATTTCATCGATATACTGACAACCGTTGTAAAATCTTTTTTCAGGATAACCTTCTGCATATTTATTTGTTAATATTGTTCCTTGAACTTTTAAAACATCTTGTGAAACAAAATTTTCTGAAGCAATTAAATTTATACTTTCTTTTTGACGTTTTTCTTCTAATTTAATTTGATCAAATATTTCTTGGTCTTTTATATAAAAATTATTTATTTCTTGATTCATCCTTAAAAACCTCTTTTTTTGATAAAAATACTGTTTTTTTATTTTATTAAATATTTTAGAAGATTACAAATAAATAAAAGACTATTGAAAATATTTATAGTCTTTTATATTTTATTTAATTTTAAAATTATGAATTTTATATTAAATTATTTTTCAATTATGATATTTTATAATAATTCATTATTTTTTTATACAAAATAATTTGTAATAAAAACAATGCTGGAACAAAAAAATATATTTATCGTACCTAACAATAAATATTTTAAAAACTTTTTATATTTAAAATTATTATTCAATGTTGTAACAATAATTTCTGGATTCGTATTATTCAATGAAGATGTATGTGTTTCATTACAAGAAGAATTATTTGCTTTTAGTGAATCAGATGACTCAGGTAATTCAGACATTGATAAAAAATTTACACTAGGAATAGTTTTATTTTTATTTGTATTACTAATAATTTCAAAAAAAGTATACATTTTATTATTATTTTGATTTATTTTTTGTTTTTTAAGTTTTGTTTCTTCTTTTTCTAAATTTACGTTTGTAGATAAATGAATGTTGGTTGTTAATTCCTCTTCTTCTATTGCACCATAAATTTTTATATTTTGAACATAATTAACAAAAAATAAAATTAAAATGATAAAAAAATTAATTAAAAAATGAAAATTTTTATTTAAAATATTTTTCAATTTTTTTATAACACTCGTTTCTATTTTTAAATTTGAGGGATTTAAAATCTTATAATTGAGTTTTAACAATTATATTATAACAAAATTAAATTATTTAATTTAAATTTTATTTAAAAAATGTTATAATGTATTGAAAAGTGATAAATAAATTACTAGAATGGAATAAGTTAAATAAAATGGAGATATATTGCCAAAACCAAATTAAATCTATTTTAAAAAATGATGAAAAAACTTATATAAAATTAATGATTTTTTTTAAAACAAGGTTTTAAAAAAGATATTATTGATGATTTTGGAGTAATTTTTTCTGAAAATCGAGAAATTATTGGTGTAGTTGATTAAATTGTATAATTGAAAATTATTATAAGTATACTACCAAATTAAAAATAATTCTTCCGGTGTTATTATCAGTTATTTTTATTAAAAAAAGGGGTTTTAAAAAAGAAAGGTTTTTCAATAGACAAACAAAATCCAACTTGTTTAATGACAAATAAGAAATTAAATTTAAAAATTCCAGAAAGGAAAAATAACTTTCTAAAAAAAATTAATTTATTTTTAATAAAAATTTGACAAAATAATTTTTTTTAGTTATTATTCAATTAAATTTAATAAACGATTTTTTTGATTTTATTTTTGTACTTTCTAGCAGTTACATTTTTCCGACCCAATGCAAAAAAACTAATCAACAAAAAAGCTAGTTAATTAAATTGAAAAAAAATTTGGAAAAAAACTATAACAATATACAATATTAATAAAATAAAAAATATCGAAAAAAATAATTTTAATTAAACAAAATTAATCCAATTAATAGAAATTTTAAACTTCATGTGTTAAAATTATATTTAATAAGTTATTTAAAATTCACCAATATATTTAAAATCATAAAAATAGTTAAATAACCATAATTAATATATAAACTTTTAAATAAAAAGGGGGATTATGTATATATAATTTTATATATAAATATTTAAAATATAAATTACAAAAAATACTTATTATATTATCAGTTACATGTATAATCATAAATTATATTTTTTATTATTATTTAGATCATTATTTCAGTTATATTCATTATTTGTTTTATAGTTTTTTAGATGTGCCAAACAAGATATATTCTAACTTTAATCAAAGAGCTTTAAACATTAGTGTTAATAATAAAATATATTTCAAATTAATGAAAGACATCAAAAATAAAAAAATAAAATAATTTAAAAAAAAATATTTATATCTTATAATAAAATAAATATAAAAATAAGGAGAATTATTAAAATAATGTTACCCAACAAAGAAAAAAAAAATCAACATCAAGAAATTAAAAATTTTCTTTTAGAAATTCAAGTAAGATATTATAATCATAATCAAATCCCAAAAAAAGAATGGTTTACTAATAGCATTCCTGAATCTTGTTATTCTTCTTTAAAATCAATAAATAATAATTTAAAAAAAGAATTAATAGTTAAATTTACCCATATAGATGAAGATAATCCTGAATTCTTTTTACAACCAAAACAAATTATTAAAGTTCTAGAATGTGAAATTTTCATCAATAATGAAGAAGAACCAAAAAATTTAATTTTAATACATCAATTTCGACACGTTAATGAAGATGAAAGTAATAAATTTCGAAAAGATAACCATATATTATAAAGATCATTTAAATATCAATGATCTTTTTTTATCTTTTGGAAATAATTTGCTATTAATAAATAACAAATATAAAAAATAATATTATATTTATAATTTTTTTATTTTATATAAAAAATAATTTAAATAATTATATAAAATTTTAAAAAAGTATTTTATTGAAAAAATCAAGAAATTAAAAAAAAGAAAAAATTATTTACTAATAAATTAAATTTTTAAATATTAACAAACAATTAATATTAAAAATAATAAAATATTTAAAATTTTAATAATTGTCATTTTAATATTAATCAATAATTGATTTCAACTCATTCATTTTATTTATAAATTAATATATAAATAATACAAATAATCAAAATAAAAAAAATCATAATATTAAACCAAAAAAAATATCAAAATTACTTTTTTTGCTTGAATTAACTAACGCGCCTCATTTGGTTAATCATTAATAATTGCACAATTTTCATTTCCTAATGGTAAATCCCCCCCTTCTATTAATTTTAATAATTCACCAAACGCTTCTTTACCAAAGAATTCATCCATATTCTGGTCTTTTAACAATTCTTTAGTCTTTTTAATCATCTTTTGAAACACAATATGCATATTGTGTACCACACAACTCCAACGATATAAAGTATATATATATTGGTATATGACTGTTTTGCATTTTAGAATAAAATTTTAATGAATGAACCTGATAACCACATTCTTGTATATCTCTCGTAATGTCATAAACCAAATATTGTAAAGATTTTTTAAAACTTAAAACTTTATCATTTTGTCAACCCTCAAAACTTAAATCATTTAATAATTTTAACTCTTTAGCTTTAATAAAATTGATTAAAAAACTAATTAACATTAAAAATATTAATAATAACTTTTTAATTATAATTTTAAAAACATCATAAAACAACTAAAAAAATTAAAATAATGTAAATAATGTGAAAAAATCACATTCAAAACTACTAGAGTAATTAATCTAAGACAATAAATAGGGACAAATCGACCCTATAAATATTTTTTAAAAGAAATGGTAAAAAATTCAATAAACATCTATAAATATATTATTTTTAACAGCTTGAGGAAATACCAAATAATTACCTTAATAATAACTATAACCTATCAAAACAAGAATTAAAAAATCGTAATTCATGAAATTTTAATTTTTAAATCTTAAAAAAATTTAATAATTAAGAAAATGATAAATAAAAAAATATCACATATAAATAACATGTAGTATCAAAAATAACAAAACTTGATACATAATAATGGATTTACAAAAAAATAATTAAAAAAGACTTGCTTAAATATTTAATAATTTTTAATTAAAATTCATTAAATATTAACCAATTAATAGAATTAAATGATATGTTTTGGGTATTTATTTTTTTAAAAGAAAATTACAATTAAAACGTTCTGGAAAATCATAAAACCTTTATAATTTTTCAAACGCTCTATTTATATGCTACATTGTTATTATAAATTCCAACCTTATAATTACATATTTTGTATTTAATTCTAATCGGAATAATTAATTATGAGTATTAAAATTTACCATTTAAAATTTTTATTTTTTTTGTAAAGTTTTTAATTTAATTTTGAAAATTATTTTTTCTTTTTAATATAAAAATAAAAAATTCATATTAAACTTGATACATTTTAAATTATTTCTTTTATACAAGTTTTTATTAACAGATAATTAATTGATAAATCAAAAGGAAATACAGTTTCATTATGTTTTTTAAAAAAACAATTTATCAATTAATTCTAAATAATAAGAATTTTACATAATCTGCACTATTTAGATAACAAAAAAACTAAACTGTTGATTTTTTAATAAACAATTTAGCTTTTTTATTTTATAAAATGAATCTAGTTTTATTTTTTTACTTTTTAGTAGTCTAATTTTTCTGAAACAAAATATCTTTTTTAATGTAATATATCATTTATTTCAAAAAAATTTAATAATTATTATATTTATCATTCTCTTAAAACATTTTCGATTATTTGATTCCATTTTAAAATTTTTAAATTCTATTTTTTTGATAAATATTAAACATATTTATATTACTAATAGTAATTTTTTTAACTATTAAAATTTATCATCAATATAATTTTTTTCTATAAATATTCTATTATATGATATAAAAATTATTATTTAAATATATTATTATAGTTTAATTATTTATTAATTTCTTAATATTACAGATTATATTTTTTTTAAAAAATAAATTATTAAATTAATAATTTTTTTATATATTAATTATTATTCATTAAATTTAATTAGTAAATAATCTCAATTGTGCACATAATTGTATTTGACCTTGATCTGTTAAGCCCTGTTTTTGTGAGTCCCAAAGTCCATCTGCTTCCATTTGCTCCTGACTAATTTTAAATTGAAGTTGTAATTTTATTGTGTTACTTTTTTTATATTGTTGTTCAAAATCATTAAACTTATTCAAGTCGCTTTTTAATTCTTGTGTACTAATCAATGATTTACCCGGAGTAACTGATGGAGCTTCGAATAAGATTGCTTCTTTAGCATTATTAAGAGATTCCCAAGATGCTGCGTCATTTGGATCTGCTGAATCATTTGTTTTCTTAAAAAGTTGTATTGATTTATTTTCCGGTGTGTTATGCAATTGGAAGTATGGAGTTATTGGTTGTTGTTGTGAATCAGCATTTTGTTTAATAAAATGATTAGTTATATCTCCTACAGTAACTTTTAATTCTTGTTTAGCACGAATCTTATCATTTAATTTTATTTCATACCTTTTTGTTACTATCCCATTATTTTGAAGTCGAGGATAGTTCTCAACTATTGCAAAAGTGTTATCAGTTACTGCATCGAATATATTCTTTCCTGTTGTTTCCCATCCAATTACAACCTCTTCGTTATCTAAATCTGTACAAATAAAATAATTTTCTACTTCTGTTTTGTTTGGAACATTGATAAGAGGTCTTTCTGTTATTTTAAATTTAATGTCAACCATTCGCTCATAATGTTTAATTATTGCACCAGAAACAGATATAATTATTAACAAAGGCAAAATCATTAATAATATAATAATGACTTGCTGAATAATTTTTTTATTATTTTTAACCATTTTATACTTCTTTCTTTTTTTATTTTTTTAAATTATTTTGTTTTGTTTTGTGCTTGCCAATTTCTTTGATCGATTATTTCTTGCTTTTTGTTATTAAAAACATTTTGTAAATCTTCTTTAATAATTGCTTTTGATGTTGATGGATTTTGATTATATCTTTTAATTGCTGTAATAATTGATATTCTTATAAATGTTTCCATATCACGAAATGTTTGTAATTCAGGAAATTCTTCAATTTCTGGTGCTAATTGATCAATTAAATATCGAATTGCGCCTTCGGATATTAAATTATCGTTTTTTAATTTTTTAACAAGAACGTGATCAAAATACTTTTTTCGACCTTCTAAATCTAAAGGTTTTACTTCTATTTTATAATCAAAACGAGATAAAATAGCATCGTCTATATCTTCTAAATGATTTGTTGTTCCAATCCAAAAAACTTGTTTTTGATGATTTTGATTTTCAATAGAAGTAAAAGAATTTTTAAATTTTGTAACAATATTTTTAGTAGATTGGTTTTCAGCTTTTTTTAAACTACCCCAAGTATTTTCACATTCATCAATACAAACAATAATTCCTCTGTCCATATTTGATGTTTTTTTAAATAAGGCATTAACCATTTTAATACCCTCTTTAGTATTATATTTTTGAAAATTAGTTCCATCAATTTCCATATAGTGAAAATTGGTTGTTTTCGCAAGAGCTCTTTCAAGTGTTGTTTTTCCTGTACCCGGAACTCCATGAAAAATAACTCCATTTGGAAGCTTTTGTTTAAATTCTTTTAAAGCAATAGAATAAGACATGCAAGTTCGTAAATCACTTAAAGCTTCTTTTTCTTGTTTTAAACCTATTAATTCTTCTAAACCCATTAATTTTTGATATTGAGGAGTACCAACCTTATATATAAATTTATCTAGTTCTGTTTCATATTCTGTTAAATCTTCATTAATATTTTCTCCTCCAAGTTGTGTTACAATTCTTGCTATTTGAGTCTTCAAGTTGTCATTTGTTGCATGTTGTAATGACTTTGAATTGTTAAAATATTGTTCAGAATATTCTTTTAAATGTTTTTCTATCTCTTCTAATGTATCATCATCTAATTTTATGGTTTTAGTTGGTAGTAGTGTTTTAGATTTTTTTTTTGTATCAAAATCTAAAAATCCTAATGTTTTTAATACATAAAACAAGGCACAAAAAGCAATAATAATTAATAATAAAAACAAAACAATGTTATATATGTTAATTTTTGATTTTTTTTTCAAGAAAAAACCACTCCTTATGAATTATTATTTAACATTTTTTTATTTGAATAAGAATTGATTATTATGAATTTGTTAATGATTTTTCATCAAAAATTTTATCAAGAAAATTTTTAAATTCCTTTTGTTTTGACTCTGGCGACTTTGAAGGATCTTTCAAAATTTTTCTTATGTCTTCATATTTTAATAATGGTTTTATTTCTTTTTTTATTTCTATTGTATTAAAATGATATACTTCTTCTTGTTCATTATATTGATTTGTTAATGTACCTATAAATTTATTATTAATATTATTTGCATCTTCAGGTTTTAATTCGGGAATCTTAGTAATTTGGTGTTTTTTTTGTAACGAAGATGAAAAATTATCATAATTTATGTAAACATCATGCGGAAACGTAATTGATTTAAAACATTTCAAGTCACTAGCCCAATTAATATGACCTTTTATTAAAAATTTAAATGGGTTTTTTTTTATATCCTTTACATCAATTAATAATCTAGGTAATAATGACTTCAAGTCGTCTTTAACACCATTTTCAAAAACATATGAATAAGGTGGTTTAGGAGGCGGTGTATAATCTCCTTTTGCATTTGTTATCTTAACATTATTATATTCGTTAACTTTGTCATTAATGTTGTTGTTATCTTTATTTTCTTTATTTTCTTTATTTTCGAAAAATAAAAATTGCATTATTTTTCTCAATGTTTGGTCGGTAACGGAATCATTGACTGGTGCGTCTGATTTTAGAAGTTCTTCAAAAAATGATACATTTTTGTCGTTTAATATTGTTGACATTTCTTGAAACAATTCTTTAGAATCATACGGATGACCGTGTTTAAAAATTTTTATATAAACTCCTTCGCGAGAAGGTTGTCGATAACCTTTACGAAAGCAAATTTCTTCCCATAATTTTTGATACATTGTTGTATAATACGAAGAATACGAATCAGGAATTTTATCAATTTTAAATTCCAATGGGATAACTTTGTTATAATTTGTTGCATTATCATTTATCGAATTGCTCGAAAAAATAGGTACTGATTGTAATAATAACAAAGAAAATAAAAAAAAATAAATAAATATATATTTTATTTTTTTAATTTTATTCATATAATAACTCTTTATTTCATGAATGATTTTTATATTAAAATAATTAATTTTTTTCATAACCCAAAATTTTAATTTTATTAAAAAAAATAAGCAAAAAAATAGAGACAATAAAAGTTAAAGAAATAGTTATAATTATTAAAATATATTGATTTGTTTTTTCTTTTATTTGGAGTTGTTTTTTAATTTTTTTTAATTTTTTTTTATTTTTGGCTAATTTTTTTTCAATTAAAGACGTAGGATGTTGCTCTTCTGTATTAGAATGTTTGGTTGGTTCAGTTATTTTTTTTTGTTTATCATTTTTAGATTCATTTTGAGTTTGATTATTGATATTTTTTAAAGATAATTTTTTTTGATCTATTGCTTGTTGCAGAACATCAATTTTTTCTTGTTGTTTATTAAATCTTTTGTCTATAGCTTCTATTTGTTTTTCTAATGATTTTTTTTCGTTTTCTAGTTCGTTTATATCTTTGTAAAGTGCTGTTTTTTTATCTTGTAATGTTGCATTTCCGACTGTTTCTAATATTTGATCAATTTTTTCAATTGCTTTTATAAAAAAAATGGGATTTTTTTTTATAAAAGTATTAACAGGCGGCATTTTATGTAAAAGATATAAATTAAAAAAAGAAAATAAAAAAATATGAAATAAAATCAATATACCTTTAACTATTTTAAAGATTTTAAATGTAAAAGAATTATTATTTTTTTTGTTTTTTTTTCTTTTAGGTTTTTTTTTGGTTACTTGTGATGGTAAAAATTTTTTAATTTCAAATTTATACTTACCTTCTTTCTTTATAAAAAATATTAATCTAATAAGATTTTTTAATAATATCTAAAGATAGAATTTTTCTTGAAATTTAAGTTATTTGAATTATTTTTTTGTGATTTTTAATAATCTTAAACTTATCAATTACAAAGATGATAAAATAAAAAAGTAAATAAAAAAAAAGAACTTATATTATGTTAAAAAAAGATTTTTTCATTAAATTAATTACTTAATGACCAAAAGAATAAAAAATAAAATATTTACAACAATAATAATTATTTTTATATCTACATGTTAACATAAAAAAAATAAATTACAAACGAAACACTAAATATTAAAAATATTAAAAACGATTATACTATTTTTTTTAAAAAAAAATAGTATAATGTTAATTAAAAAAAGAAAAAATAAAATTGTTTAAAATGTTTTAAAATGTTCTAAAAATTGCTTAAAATAAATAAAATAAAATTTCTTTTTTTTATATATTATAAAAATGTTTTTTTATAAATAAATAAAAAAATAATAAGAGAAGGGTAATATCAATGTATAAAATCAATATGATAAACAACGAAAATTTTTATAATTGTAAATTAAGTGATGTTCAATTAACTTTAATTATTATTATAAGTATTTTTACTGTCGGTTTTGGATGGTTTGTATTTTATCCTTTATTTAAGACAGCCGCTTTTTATCGTGATATAAATTCACAAATTCAAATCCAAGAACAAATTTTACAAGAAATAAATGATTTACAAAATCAAATTAAAAAAATAGAAGAAAATATTTATTTTCTAGAAAGAAAGGATAAAATATGATTGATGTAAATATAAAAAGCAAGAAAAATATTTTTTCATTAGGTCCTATACAAATAATTATTTTATGTTTATTTATAATATTTTTGTTTAATACTTTATATAATTATTATTTTGCGGCAACACCAATTGCAACATCAAGCAAAATCACAACAGGATTCATTATAGTATTCATGATTTATTTTTGGGAAACCACTTATAATGGTAATTTAATATTCAAAGAAAATAAAAATTTAATTATACAATTAGTAAATCAAACAGAAAAATTACAAAATGATGTCAAAGATTTAAAACAAAAAGAAAATTTATTATTAATAACCAAAAACAGAAAATAATAACAAAAACTGAACTATTTATTTTTTTTTATAAATAGTTCAGTTTTTTTATTTAATTATATTTATTTATTAATAATAAATTTAAATGTTTTAAACAATTATTTTTTTATAATAAATGCTGTTTAAAATGATAATATAGATAAATTTTATAATTTAATTTTTAATTATAAATTCGCAAGCATATTATTATTTAAATAAAAAATATTAAATTTTTGATAAATTAATAATTTTTCTATATATCAATACATTATCAAAAAACAAAAAATTTATCAATCAATTACGACATATATATAATTCTAAAACTAATAGTATAAATAACAAACATAATGGGTCCCACAATTCTAGTTGCAATCATAGAAAATGGCAATAAATCTTCTCTATGACTTACAGACATTACTCCAACATTGCCGGTACCACCAATACTATATCCAGAAATTCCAGATACCAAGGATGCTTCGAATTCGTAAAAACCAAATATTTTAGCAAGCATAAATGTTATAAAAATACTGATTAATAAAGCAAAAACAACCATAAATAACATTTTATAATCCGTTACACATTCTAATAATTTTTGAAAATTAGTTGTCAGTCCTAAGCCGGCTAAAACAGGAATAGTAAAAATCGTACTCATTAATTTACCGGTTTGTTCAACACAAAGTTGATTTTTAATAGATATTAAATTAAATATTTTAACCATCAATAAAATAATAATAACATAAACCATCGCATCTAATTGTAAAATTACGATTTCGCTACTAATTAATAGATCAATAATAACTCCCAAAGAATAAAAACCCAGAATAATAAATAATCCTGTACCTATATTTTTATATTCTAAAGAGGGAATTGATTTTAAATTATTGTTTATAGAAAATGTATTTTTAGTTAAATTCCCTTTACCACTAAATTTAGTTTTATCAAATAAAAGATACAAAGCTCCAGCAAACATAATACTTAAAATTCGAGCTAAAAGTAGGGGTGGCAATAAATAACTTCTTATTTCACTTGCTGTTGTTAAAGGAAAAGCTTCTTTGAAAATTCCATTTGAAAAACCATTAATGCCTAAATTTGTACCTCCATTTGTTAAAGGAAGACAAATATAAAAAATAGAATCTAATAAAGAATTTTTAGAATGTTGGGCAAATATACTAGGACATTGATAATTCAGCAAAAAACCTACAAAAGATGTTAAAATAATAGAAGAAAAAATAACAATTAATGTCAAAGGAATAAATTTCAAAAGAGATTTTTTTAATAATTCTCTATTAACACTTAAAATACTACCTGAAATTACAATAGTTATAAAAAACTGAGCAAAATTAATACCAACATTAGGCAATCCATCAACTAATCGATCATTAGTTACTTTATTAAAAAAAAGTTTATCAAAAAAATTAGCCACTTGTCTAGGTATAAAACCTTTATGTACTAAAAACGATGGTACTATAATGCAAAGTAAAAAACTTAAACCTAATTTATTTAAAACTGGAACATTTTTTCCAATAAAATTTAAAGAAAATCCTATTGCCATGCAAATAAATAAAGGAGTTAACAAAGGATGCCATAATTTAAATATTAAATTAGGTTTTTTATAAATATAAAAAACATTAATAATCATTGTAATAATAAAAAATATAAACATAAAAATATTAATACCCCAAATTTTTATGTTTTTCTTTTCATGCATATTATAAAAACCACCTTAAAAAAATAAATTTTAATTTTGATAATACACTATTATAATAACAAATTATTTTTTAAAAATATTTAATTTTTTATTAATTTTAAAATTATTTAATTCTTATTATTGAATATTGAATTTAAAATATTGTAAACCATAAAAATGGAAATAGTAAATAATATAATAAAATACTTCCTCTAATATTATGAATTTTATAAAATTATTATCAATAATTAGGAAGCCAAAATTTGATCAAGTTTTTAGATAACATTTAAAAAAAAATAAAATTAAATCCAGTTATAAAATTAAGATATATGAAAAAAATAAGCAATTTAGCTTTTGATTATCTAAATTACTTATTTTATAAAAATTTTTATAAAAATCAGAAAATTATTTTTATAGATTTCCTTTAGTTTTTAAATTACATTAATTTTTTAATATAAATATTAATCAAAATCAATTATTAAAATAATGAAAAAAAGCTATCTCTCCTAAAATAGGATTAATAACTTTCTTAATAATTATTTTTTAAAAATTACTAAAACATTAGTAATCTAGACATAATATTATATCTATAATATATATCAAAACTAAAAATTAAAAAGTTTTTGAACATTTTGAGTAGTTTGTTTTGATACTTCTTGTAAAGATATGTTTCTTAATTTTGCAATCTCTTCAGCAATTATTTTAATATTTGCTGGTTCATTTCTTTGTTGATTTAAAGGACTCGGTGTTAAATACGGACAATCTGTTTCTAAAATAATTTTTTCTAAAGGAATTGATTTTGCAATTTCATGAGCAATTTTAGATTGTTTATAAGTAACAACACCTCCAATTCCAATATAAAAACCTAATTCTAAAGCTTTTTTTGTTTCTTTCAAATTAGACACTAAACAATGAAAAACTCCTGTAATTTTTTCTTTATATGGAAGTAACATTTCGTAAACTTCTAAAAAAGCATCTCGAGCATGCAAAACCAAAGGTAATTTATATTTTAATGCTAATTCAATATGAATTTTAAAAATATTTTGTTGTTCTAATAAATTATCTCGTCTATAATGCAAATCTAAACCAGTTTCGCCTATAGCTATAACTTGAGGATGTTTTAAATATTTTTCTAATTTATTAGGATCTTCATTTTGATAATAACAGGGGTGAATGCCTATAGTTGCTTTAACATTATCAAATTTTTCAGCTATTTTAATTGATTTTTGATTACTTTTTTCATCCATACCAACAACAATAATTTTTTTAACATCATTATTGAAAGCTCTTAAAATTACAGTTTCTAAATCATTATCATAATCTGATTGATTTAAATGAGCATGAGTGTCTATTAACATTTTATTTTATAACCTTTTTTTTAATTTAATTTTTTTGATAAATTTTTAAAAAAATAAATATTTTCATATTATTTCAAAGTTAATAAACAAAAATATTAATCTTATTTGCAATTAGTATAATATTTTATTATTTTATTTTTATTTAAAATTATTTTTTTATAAATTTAATTTTATTTTTTAAAATACTAATATTAAATAAAAATTATCAATCATAAAAAAATATAATATATTTTTACATATGTATAGGTTTATCTATAGCTCCTAAATAAGTTTCAAATATTAATTCAGATAAAGTTGGATGAGGGTGAATAGCATTAGCCAATTCATAAGCAGTTCCCTCTAACTCCATAGCAACAGAAATTTCACTAATTAACTCAGTTGCATTATAAGCATAAATATGCATACCTATAATTTCTAAATTTTGTTTGCCAACTATCAATTTAGCAAAACCTTCTGTTTCTCCATCAGCTAAAGATTTACCTATAGCAGTTAAGGGTAATTTAGATATCTTATAATCCATACCTTTTAGTTTAGCTTCTTGTTCTGTTAATCCAATTGTAGCAATTTCTGGAAAAGAATAAACACAAGAAGGAATACGATCATAATTTATTCCATTTGCATTTTCTTCTTTACCTAAAGCATGATTTACTGCAATTATACCTTCATGACTAGCTACATGTGCTAACATATATCTACCATTAACATCTCCAACAGCGTAAACATCAGGCAAAGAAGTTCTTAAAAAATTATCAGTTACTATAGAATTTTTTTCAATATTTAAATTAAGTTTTTCTAAACCTGATAAATTTGGTTTAAAGCCTGTAGCTATTAAAATAGTATCAGCTATTAATTCTTTATTTTGATTATTATATGAATAAAAAATTTTATTATCTTTTATGCGCATTACTTCTACATTATTTAAAACATCTATACCATCATTTTTTATTTTTTTATAACAACCTTCAATAATATCTTTATCCATATTATTTAGAATATTAGATTGTCTTTCCAAAATAATAATTTCAGAACCAAAAGCGTTAAAAATAGTAGCAAATTCAATGGCAATTACTCCACCGCCGATAATAACTATTTTTTTAGGTAAATCTTCTAATTCTAACAATTCTTTACTAGTTTTAACAATACCCTTTTCATAAGATTCTTGAAGACCTTCAATTGGAGGTATAAAAGTACTAGCTCCAGTAGAAATAATTAATTTTCGAGTATTAATTACCAAATCATTTCCAATTTTAACTGTTTTAGATGTCAAAGCTTCAGCAAAACCATAATATAAATCAACTTTATTTTTTTTTAATAAAAACTCTACACCATTATTTAATTTTTGAACAACTTTATTTTTTCGTAATAAAATATCTTTCCAATTAAAACTTATATCACCTTGAATTTTTAATCCATAATAAGAAGATTTTTTTATTTCTTTAAAAACTTTAGCACTTTTAAAATAAGTTTTAGTAGGTATGCATCCATAATTAAGACAAACACCACCAATTTTATGTTTCTCTACTAATGCTACTTTTGCTCCCAATTGGCTAGCTTTTATAGCAGCTACATAACCACCAGGACCACCACCAATAACTACAATATCATAATTTTTCATAACTAAACATCCTTTTTAAAATAAAAAAATTAAGAAAGATTATTTAAAATTTCTTGAAATCTTTTTAAAAATCTTCCTCCGTCTGCTCCATCAATAATTCTATGATCAATAGTTAAAGATAAAGGTAACATATTAGCAATAATTATCTCTTCTTGTTCAACTATTGGTTTTTTAATTATTGTACCAATGCCTAAAATTGCTGTTTCTGGATAATTTATAATAGGAGTTCCATAAATTAAACCAAGAGCTCCAAAATTGGTAATTGTAAAAGTACCATTTTTTAATTTTTCTATAGAAACTTTTCTTTCTCTTGTTTCTTTTGCTATTATTTCTAGTTCTTTTGCTAATTCTAAAATATTCATTTTATCAGCATTTTTAATATTAGGAACTATTAAACCATCTTCAGTATCAACAGCAATTCCTAAATTAATATTTTTCTTAATAATAATTTCATCTTTAACTTCATTAAAACTAGAATTAAAAATTGGAAATTCTTTTAAAACAATAACAATCGCCTTCATAATAAAAGCCATGTAAGTTAATTTAATATTTTTAGAATCTGCTTCAAATTTTAATTTTTTCCTAAATGCTATCAAATTATCAATATTAATTTCATTTAATAAAGTAGTAGGAACAATAGCATTTTTTGAAATTTTCATTTGTTCTGAAATAGCTTTTCTTAAACGAGAAATTTTAATAACTTCACTATCAAAACTACTAAAATCAAGATTATTTAATGATTGTTGTTCTTTTATATTTTGTTTTTGTATTGTTGAAGTTGAATTTTTTAAATTTTCATTTTGATATCTTTCGACATCTTCTTTCAAGATTTTGCCATTAATCCCACTACCATTAACATTATTTAAATCTATTCCTAACTTCTTAGCCATAGAACGTACTAAAGGAGTGGTTAGAATTTTTTTTTCACTTAAATTAATTTCATTTAAAACATGGTTATCATTAAATGTTTCTATAATTTGAGAAGAATTTTCTAAATCTCCGACTACTCCTGCATCATCTTCTTTATCTGCTTTTTTTAATTCAGTTTCATGAATTTCATCACCTATTATAGCTACCATATCACCAACATGGATCATTTCACCTTCTTTAACTCCTAATTTAGTAATAACACCATTTATTGGAGCTGGTAAATCTGCATTTACTTTATCTGTTTCTACTGTAACTAAAATATCGCCTTCTTTAACTTTATCACCGATTTGAAAATATACTTTTAAAACAGTTCCTTCATCAATGCCTTCACCAACATCAGCGAATTTTAATTCAAACATATTTTTATTTTATCTCCTTGATTTATTTTTAATTTTTTAAACTTCGTAAAAAACTTTTTTAATTGCTTCAACAATACGGCCAGGAGTTAAAAATTGATGTTTTTCACCTCTAGCTAAAGGAAAAATAATATCATGTCCTGTAACTCTAGATGGAGCAGTTTGTAAATATTCAAAAGCTTTTTCATTGACTAAAGTAATTAATTCACCTGCTGGACCATAAGTTTTACAAGCTTCATGTGCTACTAAAAATCTACCAGTTTTTTTAACTGATTGAATAATAGTTTCTCGATCGATTGGATTGATAGTTCGTAAATCAATTAATTCTACAGAAATATTTTCTTGTTCCAATAATTTAATAGCTGATTCTACTTCTCTTATTATAGAACCCCAAGCCACAACAGTAATATCATTACCTGATTTTACTATTTTAGCTTTACCAATAGGTATTTCATAATATTCTTCAGGAACTTCTTGTTTACCTGAACGATAAATTTTTTTTGGTTCAAAGTAAATTACAGGATCAGGATCTTTAACCGCGGCTAATAGTAAACCTTTAGCATCATAAGGAGTTGAAGGAAATACTATTTTTAATCCTGGAATAGAACCATAAATAGTTTCTAAAGATTCAGAATGATGTTCTAATGCTTTAATACCGCCGCCAACAGGTATTCTTAAAACCATAGGAACAGTTCTACTTCCGCGTGTACGATTTCTCATTCTAGCGGCATGAGAAAATAAATCTTGTAAACCAATATAAGAAAAACCATCAAATTGTATTTCTGCAATAGGGATTAAACCATTAATAGACATACCTATAGAACTTCCAACAATAGAAGATTCAGATATTGGTGTATCAAAAACACGTTCTTTACCATATTTATCTTGTAATCCGGCAGTTACTCTAAAAACACCGCCAAGTTTAGCTACATCTTGTCCAAAAACAACTGTTTTAGGATTATTTTTCAAACAAATATCTAAAGCATTATTAATAGATTGTAATAAATTCATTAAAGCCATTATTTTTTATCTCCTCTTGATAAGAAAGATACATATTCTTCATATTGTTCTTTTAATTGTGGTGTCATTTCTGCATAAGTATTTTCAAAAACTTCAATAGGTTCTACTTTGTCGCCATCAATAGAAATTTCTTGGTGTATTTTTGTTACATAATCATTTGTTTCATCTGCTATTTTTTTAATATCTTTTTCTTCTAAAACTTTTTTCCATAATAAATATTTTTCAAAACGTAAAATTGGATCTTTTTTACTCCACGCTAATTCTTCTTCTTTAGTACGATATAATGAAGTATTATCGTTAGTTGTGTGTGCTCCCATACGATAAGTATAAAATTCAATCAAAGAAGAACCTTCACCTTTTCTAGCATTATCAACAGCTTCTTTAACCGCTGAATAAACAGCTAAAACATCATTACCATCGATTTGAATACCTGGAATCCCAAAAGCATAACATTTTTGAGCTAAAGTTGCCGCATTTGAAGCAATTTTTCTTGGTGTTGAAATAGCATATTGATTATTTTGAATTAAAACTACCAAAGGTGCTTTAAAAGTAGAAGCATAATTTAATCCTGCAAAAAACTCTTCATGAGATGTTCCTCCATCACCAATAGTAGCAACAACAACTTCATCTTTTTTTTGTATTTTACTTGCTAAAGCAAGACCAGCCCCTATATTAATACCAGAACCAATAATAATATTTACTGGTAGAATACGAGTTTCCGGTTCCATTTTTGAACCTTTTTCATTTCCGTACCAATATAAATAAATATTTTTTAATGGAACACCTTTATATAAATAAAAACCTATATCACGAAAATAAGGAGAAACCCAATCTTGTTTTTCTAAAGCGGCAGCTGCAGCAACCTGACAAGCTTCTTGGCCAATATTTAAAACATAAGTTAACATTCTTCCTTGTCTTTGATATTGAAAAGCTTTAATATCTGCAATTCTTTCTAATATCATTGTTTTATATATTTTCAGCAATATTTCTTTAGGTATTTTAGGTTCTAACTCTGGTTTAATTAAATTACCTTGTTCATCTAAAATTTGTAATCTTTTTTCTTTTAAAGGATCATATTCCTTAAATAACATTTAAAATTCCTCAACTTTTTTAAAATTTAATCTTTAATTATGTAAAAAAATTTTAAAATTAAAAATTATAATAAATATTTTTAATTTTATTTATTTTAATTTATTTAGTATTTTCCTCCTAAGAAGTTATTATTTTAAAAAAAATAAATATACTTTTTTTATTCATATTTATTGATTATAATGATAATTTAATAATACCAAAAATATACTTTTAAAATAAAAATAATAATTATTATTTTACTTTTATTTTTAAATTTGTCAAAAACAACAATTATTTTATTTTCTTATAATATTTTTATATCATAATTAAATAAATTTAATCTCAATACTAATTTTAATATTATTTATAGATCAATAAAATAAAAAAATCAAATAATGTTTCCTAATGATATATTATCAATATTGTTTATTCAATATAAAATTATTACATTATTAAGTAAATTTATTATTTTGTAAGCTCATAATAATCATAACATGTTAACGTTGAAAAATTATATAAAAAAATAAAAAAATTATATTTATTAAATTAAATATTTTATTTTTTAACTAATTATTTAAATTTCTATTTTTTATTAATTGTAACTTGAATTATTTAATAATCATAATTTATAAATATTTTTTTATTTTTTTATATAATTAAAAATAAAATGAGAAAATTAAAACATGTATATATTAAAATTCATTTAATATCAAAACAAAATTAATCAAAAATTTTAATAATTTTTAAAACATTACATTATTACATTATTTTGTGATGAATTTATTAATCACGATAAATTTTAATTTAATATAATCAAATGTTTAAAAAATAAATGAAATGAGTTAAATTTATATGATCAAATTAAAAAATATTTCAAAAACCTTTTATATTAAAAAAAAACCTTTTAAAATACTAAAAAAAATTAATCTAGAAGTTGAAAAAAACGAAATTTTTGGATTAGTGGGAAATACAGGATGTGGAAAAACTACTTTATTAAGAATTATGAGTGGTTTTATCCAGCCGGATGAAAATAATATTATAAGAAAATTTGATCGTTTAGAAAGTGCAATGATTTTTCAAAATTTTAATCTTTTAAATAATTTAAATGTTTTCGAGAATGCTGCTTTACCTTTAAAATTAAGAAATTTTCCTAAACAAAAAATTGTTTCTAGAATAAATGATTTATTAGAATATGTTAAATTAACAAAATTAAAAAATGCTTATCCTAATCAAATTTCTGGCGGTCAAAAACAAAAAATATCTATAATTAGAGCTTTAGCAATACATCCGAAAATTATTTTTTGCGACGAACCTACTTCCAGTTTGGATAATTATGCTAGTTATGAAATTTTAAAATTGATTAAAGAAATTAATAATAATTTTAAAACTACTATTATTTTAGTTTCACACAATATTTCTGTTATTAAAAATTTATGTCATAGAGTTGCTATTTTAGAAAAAGGAAAGATAACTAAAGAAATAAATTTAAGAAATAAATTTAAAGATTTAAAATTTATTTCTTATGAAAAAGCTTTAGAATAATTTTTAAAGCAAAAAAACTTATAAAATGATAAATAAAAATTTATTAAAAATATATTAAATTAATTTTAAAATTTGAAATTAATTTAAATAAAAATAAAAATTTAATTAATTCAATAAATAAAGAATATTATTTGTTAAATGTCAAAAAAATTAATTATATAAACAACAGTTTATATTTCTTCAATTTATTTGTTAAAAATTTTAATATTAAAAAACATAAATTAAAAAAATTATATCTGTTTAAAAAAAATTTATTTTTTTAATCAATATACGAAAGATATTAAAAATAAATAAAAAAATATTTATTGAAAATGCGTTTTAAAATAAAAAAATTTTTTCTAATTTATGATCTAAAAAAGCTTTATAATAATTGTGGAATGTTGTTTTAAAAAATTTGAAATAAAACCTAATCGAAAATCCAAAAAAATTTTTAAAAATTAAAAATAATAATTAAAATAAATTTTAAAAATTGTTCTTAAATTTAAATTTTTAATATATAATTTTGTATAAAGTTATCGGAGCACAACACAATAATAATTCTATGAAAATTAAAAAATATTTATATCAATGATGAAGCATTATTACAATAGCATCTTATAATTTATTTTTAAAAAATAAGAAATTAATGTATACTTATTTTAATTAAAAGAATGATTTTTTTTATATTTTTATTTTAACTCAATTTTATTTTTAGGAGACTTATTTATTATGATAGTTTTTTTAAAAGATTTATTTAATAATCCATTATTGTATGAAAATAAAAAAATTTTTTTAAAAGGTTGGATTAGAAATTGTCGTTTTCAAAAAAAATTATTTTTTATTGATTTTAATGATGGAACATTTATCAATGATTTGCAAATTGTTTGTAAAAAAGATAAAAATTTTTTTCTTGAAAAAATTAAAAAAAAATTACAAATAGGAGCATCTATAGAAATTGAAGGTTTTTTAGTTAAAAATTTTAAAATCAATGATATTTTTGAATTAGAAGCGGAAAAAATCAATATTTTAGGTTCTAGTTCTTTTGAATATTTAATTCAACCTAAAAATCACTCAAAAGCTTTTTTAAGAAAAATTCCTCATTTAAGATTAAGAACTAAAATTTTTGGATCTGTTTTTCGTATTAGAAGTGCTGTTTTTTTAGCTATACATGAATTTTTCAAAAATGAAGATTTTTTATTAACCAACACCCCCATTATTACTGTTAATGATGGTGAAGGAGCAGGTGATTTATTTCAAATAACTACTTTGAATTTAGAAAAATTAGTTTTAACAAAAGATAAGAAAATTGATTATCTTAAAGATTTTTTCGGTAGAAAAACTTTTTTAAGTGTAACAGGCCAATTAGAATTAGAAGCTTTAGCAACATCTTTCAATAAAGTTTATAGTTTGGGTCCTATTTTTAGAGCTGATAACTCCAATACTATTAAACATGTTGCAGAATTTTGGATGTTAGAAGTGGAAATGGCTTTCTCTAATTTAGAAAAAAATATGGAAATTATCGAAAGAATGTTAAAAAAAGTAGTTAAATCTTGTCTATTAACAAATCAAAATGATTTAAAATTTTTAGATGAAAATGAATCTCCCGGTTTGATTAAAAAATTAAATGAATTTATTGGATTAAAATCATTTCCAAAAATTAAATATAAAGAAGCTATGGATATTTTAATCAAAAGCGGTGTTGATTTTGAATTTAAACCTTTTCACGGTAGTGATTTTTATACCGAACATGAAAAATATTTAACTGAAGTTCATTTTAAAAGTCCTGTTTTTATTATTGATTGGCCAAAAGAAATCAAAGCTTTTTATATGAAAATTAATCCAGATAAAAAAACAGTTGCTTGTGTAGATCTTTTAGTTCCTTTTGTTGGCGAATTGGTTGGAGGATCACAAAGAGAAGAAAATTTAGAAATTTTAAAAAATAGAATGAAAGAATTAAATATTTCTTCAGAAAATTTAGAATGGTATTTAGATTTACGTCGTTTTGGTAGTTGTGTACATTCTGGTTTTGGTTTAGGATTTGAAAGATTATTAATTTATTTAACCGGAGTCGAAAACATTAGAGATGTTATTGCTTTTCCTCTTAGCAGCAAAAGTATTAATTTTTAAATACGAAATTTAATTTTTTAATTATTAATTATTTTTTCAAAATTTAATAATTTCATCAAATTTAAAGGAAAAAATAGTAATGAGTATTATATTGAAAAAAGTTTCTAAAAATTTTATTGATTCAAAGAAAAAAATAAATTACGCCGTTGATAATATCGAAATGAATATTAAAAAAGGTAGTTTAGTAACTATTTTAGGACCTTCTGGTTGCGGAAAATCTACTACTCTTTTTATGATTGCCGGATTAACTAGTGTAAGTTCTGGAAAAATATTTTTTGATGAAAAAGATGTTACTAATTTATCACCAGAAAAAAGAGGTGTAGGGTTAGTTTTTCAAAATTATTCCTTATATCCTCACATGACAGCTCGTCAAAATATTATGTTTCCTTTAGAAAATTTAAAAAAAACCAAGGATTATATTAAACAAAAAATACAAGAAATTTCTAAATTATTAAAAATAGAGGAACAATTAGATAAGAAGCCTTCTGAACTTTCAGGTGGGCAACAACAAAGAATAGCGATTGCTAGAGCTTTAGTAAAAGAACCAGAAGTTTTATTAATGGATGAACCTTTTTCAAATTTAGATGTAAAATTTAGATTGATTATGAGAGAAGAAATAAGAAGAATTCAAAGAAAAACAGGTATTACTATTATTTTGGTTACTCACGATCAAGAAGAAGCTATGAGTATTAGTGATGAAATTTATTTAATTAATCAAGGTCAAATTCAACAAAAAGGTATTCCACAAGAAGTTTATATGCAACCTAAAAATTTATTTGTGGCCGAATTTTTAGGTATTCCAGCTATTTCTGTTTTTGATGGCGAAATCAATAATGGTCAAGTTAAAATTGGTGAAGCTGTTATTTTTAACGTTCCAGAATTAAAAAAAATTAAACAAGAAGTTTATATTGGGATTAGACCAGAAGGATATAATTTAAACTCTAAGGGTATTTTAGAAATAAGAGTTTTATATTTTGAAAATATTGGTAGAGAATTAATTTTATTAGCATTTCATAATAAATGTTTAAAACAAACTTTTCGTATAATTTTTTATAAAATTAAAAAAGAATTTTTAAATTTCAATACTAATCAAAAAAATTTTTTAAGATTTGATATAAAAAAAGAAAAATGTTTTATTTTTGATAAAAATAATGGTCAAAGGATTTTTTAATTATGTTATTTTTAAATAATAAAAAAAAATATCAACATTTTTTATATCTAACACCAGCAATATTTATTTTAACTATTTTTACTTTCTATCCTTTGATAAAAACTTTAATTATTTCTTTTAGCGTTGATTATAATAAATTTTCAGATAGTTTTAATAATTTTAATTTTGGCTTTCAAAATTATCAAAAAGTTTTTAATGATTCATATTTTCTTGAAAGTCTTAAAAATACTTTATTATTAGTTTTTATTTCTGTGCCTTTATCTATGATTATTTCTTTAGTAATTGCTTTATTTTTAAATTCTGTTTACAACAAAATATTAAAAGAATTTTTTAAAACTATTTTTTTCCTCCCTTTTTTGATGAATAAAGTTATTATGGGAATTGTTTTTTCTTTTCTTTTTTATCATAGCTATGGTTTTTTTAATAAACCTGACGGTTTGATTGATATTTTTTTAAATAAAATTTTTAAAATTGAAGGTGGTTGGCTAAATCCTTCTTCTAGTTGGGGTAGAAAATTTTTTGTTTTAATTTTTTATACTATTTGGACTAGTCTTCCTTTTAAAATTTTTATTTTTACTGTAGGTTTACAAAATATTGACAAAAATTATTATAAAGCTGCTAAAATTGATGGAGCTTCTAAATTAAAAATTTTATTTAAAATCACAATACCTTTATTATCTCCTGTTTTTTTTTATCAGTTTATTGTGTCTATTTTACAAACTTTTAAAGAATACGATTCTATTGTTGGTCTATTTGGTGAAAATAATACTTCTTCAATTCAAACTATGACATTTTATATTTATAAACAATTACAAAGCCATCATTTAGATTCTTATGCTAAAGGTTCGGCATCATCAATAATATTATTTTTTATTTCAGCAATATTTACATTAATTAGTTTTTACTGTTTTAAGAAAAAATGAAATAGGGTTAATGTTTCCATGTATTGTTACACAAGAGCTTTATTATATTTCAAAAATATATTTAATTTTTGTTTACAAAAAATTAAAAAAATAAAAATAATTGAAATTTTTATTTGTATTTTTAAATATATTTTTTTAGTTTTATGTGCTATTTTTTTAGTTTTTCCGTTTGTTTTTATGATTATTTGTACTTTAAAAAGTGATCAAGATATTTTATCTTCAAATTTTAGTTTTCCACCTAAAGAAATTACTTTTAAAAATTTTTATCGTGTATTAGATTTTAAAGAAATTAACCTTTTTGAATATTTTTTAAATACCGTAAAAATGGTTTTCTTTTCAACCCTATTAGGAACTTTTATTTCCATTATAACCGCTTTTTGTTTTAGTATTTTAAAATTTAAATCTAAAAAAACATTATACACACTTCTTTTTTTAGGAATGATTATTAATAATGAATCTTTATTATTAACTAATTTCCGTACTGTAACTAGTTTAAAAATGACTGATACTGGCGATGGTTCAACTATTATTGGAGGAGTTTATTTAGCTATGATTTTGCCTTTTTTAGTAGATATTTTTCATATTTTTTTATTAATTGAAAATTCTAAAAAAGTACCAAGGGAATTGTATTATGCCTCTAAAATAGATGGGACTAATGATTGGAATTATTTATGGAAAATTTGGGTTCCTATTTTAAAACCTACTATTGTTACAACTATTATTTTTAGATCTATTGCTGCTTGGAATTCTTATATGTGGCCTGAGCTAGTAGGGGGTAAATTATTAACTAATAAAGTTCGCAGATTTTTTTATCATGAAGCAGAAAATTTAACTATGAATTTACAAATGACTATTTCTTTTTTAGTTATTTTGCCCTTAATTTTAATTTTTTTATTTTTTAAAAAATATATTATAACTGGAGAATTACAAAGTGGCATCAAAGGTTAATTTTTTTTTAAAAAAGAAATTAAAAAATAATATTGTAATTATAATTTATTTATTAATTATTTTTTTATTTGTTATATTATCAATGTGTTTAAATAGTTTTAATTCAAACAAAACGGAAACCGAGGTACAAGAATTTCAAAAAAACATAAAAAAAAAATTAGAGTCATTTAATCCAGAAGAAAAAGATATTAAAATTATTTTTTGGAATAGTGTTTCTAATTCAGAAAACCAAATGTTAAATGAAATTATTGAATCTTTTAATAAACAACATCCTAAAATAAAAGTTATATCCGTTAATAAAAGTAATTGGCCTGAGCTTTATAAAAGTGTTAGCGGTGTTTTACCTACTGATAATTATCCTAATTTAGTTTTTTGTTATCCAGATTATTTATTTTCTTACTATTATTCCGGTAAGTTATTGCCCTTCGATGAATTTATTAAATATTCACGACAAAAAGAAAAAGAAGAAAAAAAAGAAGAAAACAAAATTACAGAATTTAATTTATATCAATTCAATGAAAATGAAGAAAAAAAAGTTAATATAAACGAAACAATAAAAAAAGATATTTATAGTAGTTATTGGGAAGAAGGTATTATAAAATTAGATAAAAAAAATGAACAAATTTTTTCTTTACCTGTTTTCAAAACCGAAGAATTATTATTCTACAATAAAACATATTTTATAGAACATAAAAACACATTTAGGGACGAATTTGAAAAAAATTTTAAAGAAAAAAACAAGGAAACAAAAGATTTTACAACATATTGGGAAAAATATGAAAAATATTTTGAAAAATCAGATACATTGCCTACAGCGTCTTTTACTTGGGAACAAATAGAAATATTATGTAAAACTATCAAAGATATAGAAGAAAAAAAAAATAAAAAAGTTATTCCATTTTTTGTGCAAAGTATAGAAAATATGTTTTATGATTCAGCCCAATCTCTAAACATTTCCTCTCAAAACAATGGTTTTTTTGATAATTCAAGAGTTAAAACGGAAATATTAAAATATTTTAAAGAAAAATTTTATGACAAACAATATTTAACATCAGAAGACTTATCTGGTTTAAAAGATAATATATCTATTTTTAAAAATAAAGAAATTTATATGATGATTAATTCTTCTAGAAGACTAGAAAATTATCGTGCAATTGTTGATAGTGGTGCATTTGATTTAGGCATTGCTCCTATACCTTCTTTTCCTCAAAATGATCAAAATACAACAGATGATTTAAAAACATTACAACAAGGTCCTAGTATTTGTTTTTTTTATAAAAAAAACATAGATGAAATTTTAGCTTCTTGGTATTTTATTAAGTATTTATTTTCTGAAAAGGTTAGTAATATATTACTAAAAGCAGGTAAATTTTCTCCTATCAAACAATATGTAACAGAACATCTTACAACAGAAGAAGAAAAATTTAAAAAAAAAGAAAAAAAACCTGATTTACAATATTATTTATTAAAATTAATGGATTCAACAAATAAAAATAAATTTTATACTAAAGTTTTTGAAAAATCTAATATACTTAGAGAAGTAATAGGACATTTATTCATTGATTGTCTAGTTATTAATTTTAAAAACAATGATGAATATGAAGAAGAAATAAATAAAAAGATTAATTTTTATAAAAATTATTATAATTCTTAATTAATTTTTTGAAATTTAAAATTTATTATTTAATTTAATCTTTTTTAACTTATATTTTATTATTTATTCATAAATAATATTTAAATCAATTTTTTTTAATAAATATAATTAAAAATATATATAATCCCTTGAATAGATATCAACTAAAAATTAAAATTATAAAGGTAATTTGATTTGAAAATATTTTTATTAATGCAAATATATTAATAAAATTTAAGGTCTCTATTGAAAAGTTATCTCAATAATAAGATTAATATAATATATAACTAAATAAAAAATAAAAAAAATTGAATCAACGATTGAAAATAGTAAAAATGTGTCAGTTGTATTGTTTCATTAATAATCAAACAATAAAAAAATATTTTATATAAAAAGATATTTAAGAGACAAAAATAAATTAATATAAAAAAAGTTAAAAAATATCTTATTATTTAAGTTTTAACATATAAAAAACAAATAAAAAAATTAATAATGTCTTTTTCTAATTTAAAGAAAAAAATAAATTCTTAAATTTCTAAAAATAAATAAAATAAAAATTAACTACTGTGTAAATGAAAAAAACACAAAACAAAACAAAAATTATATCAGTGATTTTTAGTAATAAAAATAATAATTATAAAACGAAAAAAACTCTGATTTCTAAAAAATATATTCAATATCTTTATTTTTTCTATTTTGTATTTATTATTTATTTGTTTATTACAAAAAAAGGAGGTAAAAATGGATTTAATTGAAAAAAAAATAAAATATTTTAATACTATTATTATTCATGGTCATAAAACGCCCGATGGTGATTGTTATGGTTCACAGTTTGGTTTAAAAAATATAATTAAAAATACTTTTCCTGAAAAACAAGTTTATGTTGTTGGTGAAAATAACCCTGATTTATCTTTTATTGGTATATTTGATCAAATACCAGATGCTTTATATAAAGATGCTTTAGTTATTATAGTTGATACCGGCGTTAAAACTTTAATCAGTGATCAAAGATTTTCTTTAGGAAAAGAAATTATTTGGATTGATCATCATATTAAAAATAATATTATTGATGATAAAATTCATTATTGGGTTGATGTTTCTTTTTCTTCTTGTTCGGAAATGATTTTTATTTTGAAAGAAAAATTAAATATGAAACTAGATTTTCACGGTGCTTTAGCAATTTATGTCGGTATTTTAACAGATAGTGGCAATTTAAAATATGATCGTGTTAATAGTTATACTTTCAATATTGTTTCTAAATTATTAAAATATGGCTTAAATATTCCCGAAATTGAACAAAAAATACATGCAGAAAGTTTAAATT
This sequence comes from Candidatus Phytoplasma mali, assembly GCF_000026205.1. Taxonomy (GTDB): domain Bacteria; phylum Bacillota_I; class Bacilli_A; order Acholeplasmatales; family Acholeplasmataceae; genus Phytoplasma; species Phytoplasma mali. The sequence continues at coordinate 209,634 of NC_011047.1, forward strand.
TTTTAAAATATAAAGGATATATTATAGAAAATTTGATTATTGATAAAGGATTTTGTTATGCGAATATTTCTTTAGATATTTTACAAAAATTTAATTTAAGTTTTCGAGAAGCTCTTTCGGCTGTAAATTTATTAGAAAATTTAAAAGAAAATTATGTTTGGGCCTTATTATTAGAAAAAGAAAATAATGAAATTAAAGTTACTATTCGTTCACGTGGACCAGAAATTTATAATATTTCTAAAAAATTTGGTGGTGGCGGTCATTTAAAAGCTTGTGGAGTAATTTTTAATTCTAAAAATGAATTATTTTTATTTTTGGAAGAAATTAAAAAATCAGTTAATGTTTTTATTAACAAATAATTATAATAAAAAAGCCTTATTAAATTTCTTAGATAAGATTTTTTTTAATTTAAAACGAAGGATATGAATATATTAAATGATTTTCGATACTATAGCAGCGATTATAACCCCTTTTGGAACGGGTGGGGTTAGTATTATTAGAATTAGTGGAACAAAAACCATAGAAGAAATAAGAAAAATTTTTAAAGGTAAAAATTTAAATAAAATGAATTCTCACACCATCACACATGGTTTTATTTTAAATAAAGATAATATTATTTTAGATGAAGTTTTGATTTCTTTATTTAAAAATCCTAAATCTTTTACTGGAGAAGATGTAATTGAAATTCATACTCATGGAGGAATTTTAATTACACAAATGGTTTTAGAAAGAATATTAGAATTAAATATTAGAATGTCTTTGCCAGGAGAATTTAGTCAAAGAGCTTATTTAAACCGTAAAATTGATTTAATACAAGCAGAATCAATTATGGATTTAATTTATGCTAAAAATGAAAATGCTATTAAAATAGCTAACTTAGGTTTACAAAAAAAAACCTCTCAATTAGTTATTCAATTAAGAGAAAAAATTTTAAATTTAATATCACAAATTGAAGTTAATATTGATTATCCAGAATACGAAGATACAACTGTAATGTCTAAAGAAAATATTTTGCCCCAAACTAAATTATTAATTAAAGAAATAAAAAATGTTTTAAAATATTCTTATAAAACACGTTATTTAAAAGAAGGGGTGGAAACTTTAATTATTGGTCGTCCTAATGTAGGTAAATCTAGTTTATTAAATTTTTTTTTAGAAGAAGAAAGATCTATTGTTTCTGATATACCAGGAACTACAAGAGATTTTGTAGATGTTTATTTCAATTTACAAGGAATTACATTACATTTAATTGACACAGCTGGTGTTAGAGAAGCAGAAGATAAAATAGAAAAAATAGGTGTTTTAAAAACTAAACAACTTTTAAAAAAAGCAGAATTAGTTTTATTAGTTTTAGATCAAAACAATTGTTTACAATCAGAAGATAAAGAATTATTGAATTTAACAAAAGATTACCCTCGAATTTTAATAGGCAATAAATCAGATTTAAAAACTAAAATTGAAAAACAACAATTAACAGAAGAAATTATTTTTATATCCACTATTGAAAAAAAAGGATTAGAATTACTTAAAAATAATATTTTAAAAATTTTAAAACTAGATGTTATTAAAGAAAAAGATTTTAATTATTTTTCAAACACAAGACATATTCAACAAATAAAAAAAGCTTTATGTTTTTTAGAAGATGCTTCAAATTCATTACAAAATAATATACCCGTAGATATTTGTGTAGATGATTTTAAAAAATCTTATGAATTTTTAGGTTTAATTTTAGGCGAATGTCAAACTGATGATTTAATAAAAAATTTATTTTCTAAATTTTGTTTAGGTAAATAATTTATAAAAATTAAAAACAAAACTCAATGGAGGAATTAAAATATGATTAAAATTAAATTAAAAAACGGTTTGGAAGAATATTTTTCTTGCGGAACTGATGTTTTAACTATTATAAAAAAATATTTAAAAAAATCAGAAAAAACAGCAGTAGCAGCTTTTTTTAACCAAAAATTAATTGAATTAAATACTCCTTTAAAAGAAGATGGAACATTAGAAATTATTAATTTTAAACACATTGAAAGTTTAAAAATGTTAAATCATACTACTTCTCACTTGATGTTACATGCCTTAAGTATTAAATATCCAAATATATTACCAACTTCGGGAAATTTTAATGAAGAGGGGTTTTATTATGATATTGATTTTCAAGAACATAAAATTTCTAATCATGATTTTGATTCTATAGAAAAAAAAATGCATCAAATTGCAGAAAAAAAATTAGATATATTAAAAAAAGAATTTACTTATGAACAAGCATTAGAGATCTTTAAAAATAATCATTATAAAAAAGAATTATTACAAGAAAATAAAAATAAAAAAATTAATATTTATAAACAAGGAGATTTTATTGATCTTTGTTCTGATTTACATATTATAAACACTAAATTAATAAAATATTTTAAACTTTTAAAAATTTCTGGAGCTTATTTTAAAGGAAATTCTAATAGAAAACAAATAATTAGAATTTATGGAACTTCTTTTTTTAATAGAAATGATTTAAATAATCATTTAAAAATTTTACAAGAAAGAAAAATGAGCGATCACAAATACATCAATAAAGATTTAAATTTTTTTATGTTATCGCAAGAAGTAGGTTTAGGTCTTCCTTTTTGGTTATCGAAGGGTAGTACTATAAGACGCATAATTGAAAGATATATTGTCGATAAAGAATTAATAGGTGGTTATGAACATGTTTATACACCTGTTATTGCTAATATTAATATTTATTCAACTTCAGGTCATTTAGAACATTATCGCGATAATATGTTTCCAGCAATGAATATGCCAAATGGAGAGAAATATGTTTTACGTCCTATGAATTGTCCACACCATATGATGATTTATAAAAATAAAATTTACAGTTATAAAGAATTGCCCATTAGAATAGCTGAATTAGGAATGATGCATCGTTTAGAAAAATCAGGCGCAGTTTCTGGTTTAGAAAGAGTAAGAGAAATGACTTTAAATGATGCTCATATTTTTATTAGAACAGATCAAATTAAAGAAGAATTTAAAAAAATTGTAAATTTTATTCAAGAAGTATATAGAGATTTTGATATTAATAATTATATATTTCGTTTAAGTTATCGTGATCCTTTAGATAAAAAAAAATATTTTAATGATGATGAAATGTGGAATAAAGCGGAAAATATTTTAAAAGAAATTATGTTGGAATTAAAATTAAATTTTACTGAAGTTCAAGGAGAAGCTGCTTTTTATGGTCCTAAATTAGATGTACAAGTTTTAACAGCTTTAGGTCATGAAGAAACTTTATCTTCTGTTCAAATTGATTTTTTATTACCCAAAAGATTTAACTTAACTTATGTTGGTGAAGATGGCAAAAAATATTCACCTATATTAATTCATCGTTGTATTGTTTCTACTATGGAAAGATTTTTTTCTTATTTATTAGAAAGATATAAAGGTTTTTTCCCTTTTTGGTTAGCACCTTTACAAGTTATTTTAATCCCCATTAATTTAGATAATCATTTAATATATGCACAAAAAATTAAATCTATTTTATTAAAAAATGGTTTTAGAGTTGAAATTAATCAAAAAGATTCTACTTTAAGTTATAAAATTAGAGAAGCTCAAAAATGGAAAATACCTTATCAAATAGTTATTGGTGACAAAGAAATAAAAGATGATATAATTACTTTTAGAGAATATAAAAAAGATTTACAAATAATGATGAAAATTGATAAATTTATTCATTTATTAATATCAAAGATGAAACAAAAATAATATTTTAAAATTTTAATATGATTATTTTTTTGTTTAAAAAATAAATAATATTAAAATAATTTTTATTTTTTATTTTAACTATATTATTTATAAAGTAAAAAATAAGTTAGGAAATTTCAACATGAAAAGAAAAATTTTAGTTGCTGGTAATTGGAAAATGTATAAATCTAAAGATGAGGCATTAGAATTTATTTATCAAATAAATACTAAAATTCCTTCTTTTGAACAAATAGAAACAATTATTTTCCCTCAATTTACTTTATTAGATTCTTTAATTCAACGAGAAGGATCTAAATTACAAATTGGAGCTCAAAATACTTTTCATAAAACAGAAGGACCTTTTACTGGTGAAATTTCTCCAAAAAATCTTAAACAATTAGGTATTAAATATGTTTTATTAGGACATAGTGAAAGAATAAATTTATTTCATGAAACTTATGAATTAATTAATTTAAAAGTTTTAGCATCTTTAAAAGAAAAAATAAAAATAATTTTATGTATAGGTGAAAATATTAAAATTAATGAAATTCAAAAAAAAAAATTATTTTTAGCTGAAAAATTAAAAAAATTATTTAATGGAGTTTCGTTATTAGATGTCAAAAACATTGTTATTGCTTATGAACCTTCTTGGTCTATTGGTACAGGAGAAATTTCTGATTTATTCGATATTAATAAAATAATTAAATTTATTAGAAAAAAAATTTCTCAGTTTTTTTCTTTAGAAATAGCTGACGAAATAAGAATTATTTATGGCGGCTCCGTTAATGTTTCCAATATTCAAGATATTTTAGAACAAAAAGAAATTGATGGAGTTTTAGTTGGTAATTCTTCTTTAAAAGTAAAAGATTTTTTATTTTTAACAAACATTGCTAAAAAAGTTTCTTTAAATAAAAAATAATATTTCTGATAAAAAATGTCATTAAATTATTAATAATAATTATTTTATATAATTAAATTTATACAAAAAGCTCTTTTTTAAAAAAAAGAGCTTTTTGTATATTTAAAAAAAATATTAATTACAATATTTTTTAGAATTTTTTTTAAAAATAACCACAAAATTAATTAGTTTTTTTAATATCTTTTATAAACAAAAGATAGCTAAAATGGTGAATAAAGCATTTAAATTATTTAATTTTATCATTTTTAAAAAGTTTAAATGTTAAAGGTGTTGCTATTCTTCCTCTTTTTGTTCTTTTAATATAACCTTCCTTTAACAAATAAGGTTCGTATATATCTTCAATAGTAGAAACTTCTTCTCCAATATTTGCAGCAATATTTTTTATTCCCACCGGTCCACCTTCAAATTTTTCTATTAAACTTTTTAAATATGTATAATCAGCATCATCTAAACCGTTTTTATCAATAGTTAGCTTTTCTAAAGCTATTTCTGAAATATGTTCATCAATCAAACCTTTATTATAAACATCAGCAAAATCTCTAATTCTTCTAAAAAGTCTATTGGCTATTCTTGGCGTACCTCTACTTCTTTTTACTAATTTTTTTAAAGTATTATTATCAATTTTTGTATTATAAACTAATGATGTTCTTTTTATAATTAATTCTAATTCATCTTCAGAATAATAATTTAATTTTAAAATTAAACCAAAACGATCTCTTAAAGGAGAAGAAATATCACCAAATCTAGTAGTAGCTCCTATTAAAGTAAAAGGAGGTAAATCAATTCTAATAGATTTTTTTTCATTTTCTGTGCCTAAAACGATATCTAAAACATAATCCTCCATCGCAGAATATAAAATTTCTTCAATGGACTTAGGTAAACGATGTATTTCATCAATAAATAAAACATCTCCCATTTGTAAACTACTTAATGTAGCAACTAAGTCACCACTTCTTTCCATAGCGGCACCACTAGTAATTTTAAAATTAACATTTAATTCTTTAGCAACGATTTTAGCTAAAGTTGTTTTACCCAAACCTGGTGGGCCATAAATTAATAAATGTTCTAAAGATTCTTTTCTTTTTTTGGCAGCCTTTATATATACAGATAAAATCTCTTTTAGGTTTTTCTGACCCATATATTCTTTCAAAGTTTCTGGTCTTAAATTTTTTTCTTTTTCATCAATAGTAGATAATTTCAATTCAGAATTTTTATTTAATTTCATTATTTTATAACCTTTTTGTTAAATATTTTTTGCTAATTTTAATAAAACTTCTTTTAGCATTAATTCTAGTTCTTTTTTATCATCAATTTGATTTAAAACAGATTTAATTTCTTTTTTAACAAAACCTAAGTTTAATAAAATTTTTTCCAGTTCTGTTTTTTTTGGATTTAATATTATTTTTTCCGAAAATATTAAATCACCTTTAAGTTTTAAAATAATTTGTTGAGCTGATTTTATACCAATTCCTGGAAATTTTCTTAAATATACATTATCATTATTTTCAATAGCTTGAAAAACTTGTTCTAAATTATCAGTTTCAGAAAGCATTAAAGCACTTTTAGGTCCTATAGTGGGTACATCTAGTAATTTTTTAAAAAATAATAAATTTTTATTATCATTAAAACCGTATAAAATTTGTAAATTTTCTTTAATATGAAAATGAACAAAAAATTTATATTCTTTATTAATTTCATAAAAATAGGGATTAGAAACTATAATATGGTAACCAATATTATTATTATCAACTATAACAAAGTTTTGACCGTTGTTTACTACCTTACCTTTAATATAAGAATACATAAAAAACTCCCTTAAAAAATATATTTATTATTTATAAAAACTTATAATTATAATTATATCTTATAATAAGTATGTTATAATAATTTAAGTATGATTTTTTAAATATCATTTTATTAACTAAGGAGAATTTTTATGTCATCTTCTGAAAAAAATTTTTTAAAAAATCCTTTAGATTCTAATAATGTTGTTAAAAATCAACAAATTTTAACAAATAACAATAAAAATGAAGAGATTTTACAAGAAAAAATAAAATATTTAGATAATGAATTTTTAATTTTATTGAAAAATTTAAATGAAGAAAATTGGAAAAATATTTTTGTTTCTAAAAATAATTTAAAAAAAATTATGCTTTATCAAAAAAAATTAAAAGAAGAAAAAATATATAAAGACAATAAAAAACAAAAGTTATTAATTAAAGAATTAATTCAACAAAAAAATAAAAATAAATTAAAAATTCAAAATTTACATATTTATTGTATTAAACAAAAAAATCAAATTCAAAAACAAACTTTAGAAAAAATACAACAAATAGAAGCTATTTTTTTTAAAAAAAATGAAAATATAGATAACGAATTAAAATTTTTAGAAAAAAAACAAATTCAACAAGATTATAATCATTCTCAACAAGAACAAATTTTAAATAAAATTTTTAAAGAAAAAAATACTTATTTTAATTCAGAAATAAATATTATTAATAAAGACTTGCAAGAAAAAATAATACTTAATATTAAAAAAAATCAAAAAAATAAAGATATTTTAGAAGAGTTAGAAAAAAAAAATCTTATAATTTTTGAAAAAAAAATTAATAAAACAAATGATATTTATCAACAAAATTTTTTTCTTCATTATAAAGTTTTTGATCAAATACAAAAAGATTACTTAGAAAAAAAAAAAGATTTACAAAATAAAATAAAAAAATGCTTTGATAAAAAAAAAATAATTTACTTTATTCATAATATTTTTTTACCGATAATGTCAAATAACAATAATATTTATAAAATTTTTTTAAAATTATTCAATAAAATTAAAAAAAATAATTTAATTCATTTAAAAAAATTGACTTTTTGGCGTCAAAAAAATTTTTTTCTTAAATTATCTAATCAAAAAAAAATTAAATTTTTAAATTATATAAATTTTTTAGAAATTCAAAAATTTAAATATAAAAAAAAACAAGATGAAATTATTTTTGATAAAAATCAACAACAATTGCAATTATTCAATTCAACACAAATAAATTTTATTAAAATGCAAACAGAATTATCTTTGAATATTAATAAAGAAAAAAAATATTTATTAGATATTAAACATTATGATTCAAAAGAAGAAATTCAAAACAAAAAAATACAATTACAAATAGAAAAAGAAATTATTTTACATGAATTTGAATATGAAAAAAATTTATTAATTTTAAATCAAATTTATCAACAAAAAAAAAATTTATTAATTTTACAATTAAAATTAGAAAAAAATAAATTTCAATTAAAAGATATTGAAAAAATTTATGAAAAGCGTCAACAAATTATTAATTTAGAACAAAAAATAGAAAATTTAAAATTTTTTAATAATGTTAATATACAAATTAATTATATTTTCCATAATCAAGAAAAAAAAAATTTTTTTACTAAATATCAAATACAAAAACACAAAATTAAAAATTTATTAGAAAAATCTTATTTAAAACAAGATTTTAATTTAAAACAAATATTAGAATTTGTAAAAAAATATATATTTTTTGACGAAATAATGGAAATTACGAACCCTATTTTTTGTAATATTAATTATTATTTAAAACAAATCAATATTAATCAAAATATTTTTACTGAAAATTTGAATAAAATTCATAATTTATTTAATTTTATTTCTACAAATATTATTGATAAAAAATATCAAAATTATTATTTTTTTTATCAAAAAAAATATTTATTTGAAAAACAAAAAATTAATAACGAAATTAAAATTGTTAAAGAAGTAATATCATATTACGAAAATAATCTTTCTTTTATAAGACAATTAATACAAAAAAAACAAAATATTTCTTATGATAATAAATATCGTTTAAATTATTTTTTAGAAAAAAAAATAAAAAAATATGAAAAAAACAATCTTATTTTAAAAAAAAATTTAAAAAATTTAAATAATAAAAATAAAATATTATTTACAAAACATCAAAAAAATATTTCGAAATTAAAACAAGAACAATTTCGAATCATTGAAATTAATAATATTTTACAAATAGAATTATTAAATAATTTAAATCAAAAAAATTTAAATATAAAAAATAATAAATTATTTCAAAAATATAGGAATAATTTATTACAAAAAAAATTTTTAAAAATTTTAAAAAAATTTCAACAAAATATTAATTTTATTTATGAACAAAATAAATTACAAAAAAATAAAATTATAAAAAATTTTAACTTTTTTAAAAAAGAAAAAAATAATATGGTGGTTTTAAAAAATAATCTTATCGAAGAAAATCAAAAAAAAATAGATCTTTTTTATGATTTGGTAATAAGTATTATTGAAAATATAAATATTATTAATCAACAATATAAAAATAAAAACAAATTAGAAGAAAAAATACATTTACAAAAAGAAAAAAAACAAATTATTAATGTAATAAAAAATCAATTTGTTTATATGAAGAATACATCTTATTTAATAGAAGAAAACCTAAAAGAAGCTCATTTAAATATTATAAAAGAATTTAAGGAAGAAAAAAAAAAATTAACAAAAATATTTAACTTCAAACAAGAAGAATTAAATTTAAAATTAAAAAAAAGATTTTTATATTTTCAAAAAATAAAAAAATTAAAAAAGAATAATGAACATTATAATATGAATTATTTTCAAAATATTAAAAAAAAATTATTATATAAATTTAAACAAAAAAAAAATAAAAATGATAAAATAATTGAAAAAATTAATTTTATAATGAAAAAAAATAATTTTTTTTTAAAAATAAAAATAAAAAAAATAATTTTTTTAGAAAAAATTAAATTATTTTTTAATATTATTTTAATTTATTTTAAGTATTTAATTAAAAAAATTGAAATTAAAAAAAATAAAAACAAAAATAAAAAACAAATTAAAAAAAAATTTGATATTGAAAAGAAAATTTATTTATTAAATATTTAAATTATTAAAATAATTTATTTTAAAATGAATTATTTGTTATTAATTTTTAATTTTCAAATTAAATATCTTAATTGAGATATTTTTTAAAAATTTAAATTTTCTATTTTTTAATTTATTTTTTTAATAAACCAAATTTTATTTATAATTTTTCCTTTTTTAATATTAATAAAAAAAAATAAATCTGCCTTAAAAAAACAGCTAAATTGTTTATTAAAAAAATAAACAGTTTAGCTTTTCATTTATTTTATTTTTTGATGCTTTGGATACTACAAAAAGTAGTTCACTATAAAAAATCTAAATCACAATACCCAAAACGTATATGTATACAACATTAAAAATGATGGTACTAAAAAAGTTATTTTACTTAGGGGATAATGAAGTAACTTCATCAATTAATAAATGTATAAAAATTATTAATCAACCTTAATTGTTTGAGAATATAAAACATAAATAACAAAAAAAATTAAATATTTAATTTTAAAAAAGTATTTAATGTCCACCTTTGAGATTTAAAGAGTTTGAAAAACATAATGAAACCCAATATCAAAGTTGTCCATTAAAAGATTTAGTTAAGATCAAAAAGGGTCAACAATTAAACCAAAGCAATTTTATTTCTATTTAAAGAAAAATCAAACTCAATTACAAAAATTAGCTCAAGGAACAGGTTTAAAACATATTTCTTTAAAAAATTTAAATATTTTTTCCGTTAATTTTATCACTAATATTCAAGAACAAACTAAAATCGCTACCTTTTTATCGTTAATTGATGACAAAATAAAAACCCAAAGTAAAACTATTGAAGTTTGGGAATTGTTTAAACAAGGGATTATGAATGTTTTAATGAATCAAAACTTGAGATTTAAAGAGTTTGAAAATACATGGAAAAAACAACAATTAGTGGACATCACAGAAATTCAAACTGGTAAGGTATATCCTCATTCATTTTCGGAAGGTAAATATTATATCATGAATGGCGGAGTTAAACCTTTAGCTTTTTTTTGTGATCAATATAATACCAATGAAAATACGATTTCTATCACTAAAGCAGGTTTCTCCTCCGGTTATATTCATTATCATTGTAAAAAATTTTGGATTGGTAATAATTGTTTTAAATTAATAAATATAAATGAAAATAATATTAATACTTTATTTTTATATTATTATTTAAAACAAAATGAAAAACAAATTCAAAGTTTAAAAAGAGGCACTTCTATAATGAATTTATTAAAAAAAGATTTGTATAATTTTTTGATTTTTTCACCTTCTCTTAAAGAACAAACTAAAATCGCTACCTTTTTATCGTTAATTGATGACAAAATCAAGATTGAAAAAGAACTATGTAATAATTTTAATTATATGAAACAATATTTCTTAAATCAAATGTTTATATAAGATAAAAAGAGCCATCAAAGCTCTTTTTTTATCTTATATAAACATATTTTGGTAAAAATATTGTGATAAATTTTGGTATTTTTGAAATAATATATTTTCCATGTTTATTTTTTTATTTATTAAATTTATTAAAGAATCAAATTTAATTTGTTTTGAAATATTAATAACATTAATCCGAATTTTAATAAAATCAGAAAATTTTAAAACTTTACGAACTCCTATTTGAATTAATTGTAACATTTGTGTTTTAAAAAAATTTGAAAATAAAAAATTTTCTAAATATTCATGAGTAATTTTTTCAGAATTTTTTCGAAAACAAATATAAATCGGACTAATAATAATTGAATTAGCTGGTTTTTTAAAACGAGCAATAGAACCAATATTAATGTTAGACGGATTATAAGCAAAATCATTATATTGTATTATTTTATGATTAACCAAATTATTATGATTGATATTTTTTTTAAAATATTTGGTTTGTGATATAAACCCTTTTTGATTACTAATAGAATAAATATTTTTCACCAAATGATCTTTATTTTTTTCATTTTTTTCAATAATCAGTTTTTTTAATTCAATTAAATTATGATTGATTTGATAAATATTATTAATAATCCCTTGTTTAAACAATTCCCAAACTTCAATAGTTTTACTTTGGGTTTTTATTTTGTCATCAATTAACGATAAAAAGGTAGCGATTTTAGTTTGTTCTTGAATATTAGTGATAAAATTAACGGGAAAAATATTTAAATTTTTTAAAGAAATATGTTTTAAACCTGTTCCTTGAGCTAATTTTTGTAATTGAGTTTGATTTTTCTTTAAATAATAATATAAAAACAAATTATTGATTTTAGTAAAATATATTTTTAATGTAAAACAATCTCCACCACACCAAAAAGGTTCTTGATGAAACAAAACAAAACCACATGAACCTCCATTACTGATTGTGATCGTATTCTTTTCAGTATTATAACTATGATAATAACCAGAAGGTTTAACTCCGCCATTTATGACATAATATTTACCATCAGAAATAAAATTGCTTTGGTTTAATTGTTGACCCTTTTTGATCTTAACTAAATCTTTTAATTGACAACTTTGATATTGGGTTTCATTATGTTTTTCAAACTCTTTAAATCTCAAAGGTGGACATTTTGTGAGAGAATAAATTTTTTTAAATTTTATAATTTCCATTTATTTCCTACTTTTCTTGTTAATTAAATTTTTTTAACATTTGTTGAATACATTTTTTCTTTTGTTCATAGGTCGAATGAGTATATAAATTTAAAGTTGTTTTGATATCTGAATGACCTAATAAAGAACTAATACTTTTATAATCATGACTAGTTTCAACACAACGCGTCGCAAAAGTATGACGTAAACCGTGAAATTTAATTTTTTTAATTTTCAATTTTAGTAATAAATTATCATAATATTTTCGATAAGTCCGGGGTTCAACCGGTTTTTCTCTATTGGTTAAAAGAAAAAAATTACTGAAATTTTTTTTCTTTAAGGGTTTTAAGATTTTAACTAATTCGGTGGAAATAGGAATATCACGAATCGCATTAGCGGTTTTCGGAACCGTAATAGTTAAATATGTGTTTAAAAGTTGATCATCTTGAATATTGTAAATTCTTTGACAAGTTTTATTAATTTTAAAAATACCATTATTTAAATCAATATCTTCCCACTGTAAAGTATAAATGTTTCCCATTTTTAATCCTAAAGTAACGTACAAAAAAGATATAAATAGAAGTGCATAAAAATAAATTTTAAAAATGTAGAATAAATTAAAATAATTGAGAAATTTTTATAAAAAAATTTATAATATTATTTTTATTTTTAAATATTTAATAATTTTATTTTTCTTAAAAAAATAGTAATTTATAAAAATACAAAATTTATATTATATGAATGTAATATAAAATATTTAAAAAAATATTATTTTTTTTTAAAACTAAACTTATATTCATTTTTATTAATTAAATTTAAAATATTTTTTTTATGTTTAAATAAAATTATAAGATTAATAAAAAAAATAGTAATTAATTCTAATTTATTAACTGAACCTTGAAACAACAAAATAATATAAATCAAAAAAATAGTTAAAATTGAAGATAACGATGAATAACCAGAAATTAAAAAAATAACAATAAAAAATAACATACCTAATAAGCCATACATAGGTTCTAAACCACAAAACATACCTACTGTAGTAGCTACCGCTTTACCACCTTTAAAATTAGTAAAAAATGGATAAATATGTCCTAAAATAGAACATAATCCAAATATAATTCTATAATCATGAAAAACATTATTATTGTCTTTAAAAAAAAATACAGCTAAAAAACCCTTAAAAAAATCAAAAAAACAAGTAATAAGGCCATATTGAAAACCTAAAATTCTAGCAGCATTACTAGTTCCAATATTTTTAGAACCTAAAAAACGTAAATCTTTTTTTTTAAATAATTTACCTATTACCAAACCTGTAGGAAAAGATCCTACAAAATAAAAACTAATAGCAATACAAAAAATCTTAATAGACAATAAAGAAACATTATACAAAAGAATCACCACCTAACATTTTATTAATTTCTTCTTCTTTGTTTTAATTTTTTTTATAAAAAATATAAAATTTCTCTTATTATAAATTATTTTAAATTTATATAAAAAATAAAATAATTAAAAATAATAATAAAAAAGATTAATAATTTATTTAAATAATAATTATTAATAATTATAAATAACTTTATAAATCATTTCTTTAGTAATAGAACCTTCTCTTAAAATTTTAAAATTATTATTTAATTGCAAATCTAAAACAGTAGAAGATAATTTTGATAAATTTTGATTTGAACTATAAAAAATATAATCAACTTTTTTTTCATATATTTGACGAATAACTTTGTAATTATTTAAAGGAGGAAAACCGCTAATATTAACAGAAGTAGTTTTTAAAGGTCCATGTTTTTTTAATAATTTTAAAGCTAATGGATGTTTAGGTTGTCTAATACCTAAGTTGTTTTCTTTATTTTTTTTTTTATAAAAAGATGTAGTTTTTAAAATTAAAGTCAAAGGACCAGGCCAAAAATAATTAATTAATTTTCGAGATGTTGAATTAATTTTTACCAAATGTCTAACTTGCGATAAATCAGCAAATAAAACAGATAATGGTTTTGAAAAGTCTCTTTTTTTTAACTTATAAATTTTATTAATTCCTTCATTATCATTAATTTTAGCCCCTATCCCATAAATTGTATCCGTAGGAAAAATAATTAACGACCCTTTTTTCATATTACAATTATAAGATTTTATATTTAATACCAATAAATGTCAAAAAAAAAATATTTTAAAAAAATAATAATTTATTTATTATATTCATCAATTAAAGGTTCAATAATAAAATCTAATTTCCCTTCCATAATAATATCTAATTTTTTTAAATTTAAAGAAATACGATGATCAGTTATTCGATTTTGTGGATAATTATATGTTCTTATTTTTTCACTACGTTGACCATCACCAACTAAAAACTTTCTTTTTTTATTTTCTTTTTCCATATTTTGTTTATGAATTTTATCATAAATTCTGGCTTTTAATAAACTAAATGCTTTTTTTTTATTTTCATGTTGACTCTTACCTATTTGACAAGCCACACTAATATTAGACGGTAAATGAGTTAAACGCACTGCTGATTTAGTAGTATTAACCGATTGTCCACCCGGACCACTAGAATTAAAAGTATCAAAACGAATATCTTTCCAATCAATTTTAAAATCTATTTCATCTACCTCAGGCATAACTAAAACAGTAGAAGTAGAAGTATGAATACGACCTTGCACTTCGGTAGTAGGTACTCTTTGAACACGATGCACACCAGATTCATATTTTAAAAAATAATATACTTTTTTTCCAGACAAAATAAATTCTACTGAAGAAATACCACCTTTAATATTAGTCATTAAATTTAAAATTTCTAATTTCCAATTTTTTAATTCTGCATATTTACAATACATTCTAAATAAATCTGCAGAAAAAAGATTAGCTTCATCACCACCAGCAGCACCTTTAATTTGCATAATAACATTTTTATTATCTTCTGGTTCAAGCGGAAATAATAAATATTTAATTTTTTTTAATTCATTATGTATTTTTTCGTTTAAAATTTCTTGTTCTTGAAAGGCTAAATTTAATAAATCATCATTATTATTAGAGTCATTTTGAATAAAATGTTTTATTTTCAATAATTCTTTTTCTAAATTTAAATATTCGTTATAATTATCAACAATTTCTTTTAAATTTCCTATTTCTTTAAATAATTGAACTTTTTTTTTAGAATTTGTTTCTAATAAAATTAATTTTTGTAAATTTAAATATTTTTGATTTATTTTTTTTAATTTATCAAACATTTTTTAACTATTTTCCTTATTATAATAAGTTTAAATATATTTTATATAATTTATTAAAAGACCTATATTTCCTCTATAAAAGATAAATTGGTAAGATTAAAATCAAATTTTTTAATACCAATAATACCATGACGATTTTTAGAAATAATTAAATCTACTTTCACTACATCATTTTTTCCAAATTGATTTTTATCTTTGACATAATAATCATCACGATATAAAAACATTACAACATCAGCATCTTGTTCAATAGAACCAGAATCTCTTAAATCAGATAATATTGGTTTTTTATCTTCTCGTTTTTCTACATCACGAGATAATTGTGATAAAGCGAAAACTGGAATTTTTAACTCTCTCGCCATTTGTTTTAAATTTCGTGAAATATTTGATATTTCTGTTTGTCGATTATTTTTTTGATCAGAATCATGAATTAATTGCAAATAATCGATAATAACAAAATCCAATTTATTTTCATATTTTAATCGACGACATTGACTTCTAATTGTTGAAATATTTAAAGAAGATGAATCATCAAAAAAAATATTATACTCACTTATTTCATCACAAGTTTTCTGAATCATATTTAATTCATGTTCACTTAATCCTTTACTTAATATAATTTTTTTATGATATATTTTAGTTTTAAAACTTAACATTCTAGTTCCGATTTGTTCATTGGACATTTCTAAACTAAAAATAGCTATTACCGGCGGTGTTATATTAACTCTAGACATATTTAAAGCTAAATTCATGACAAAAGCACTCTTTCCCATTGCTGGTCTAGAAGCAAGTACAATAAATTCTTCTGGTTTAAAACCTAATGTAATTTTGTCTAAGCTATTAAATCCAGTCCTCAAACCAATAACTTGTTTATCAGAATTACGATTATTAATGGTTTTTTCTTGAATAGATTTTAATAAAGTTCCAATTTCTATAAAAAAATTAGTTTTTCTTTTTTGTGAAAATTTAAAAATTTCTGTTTCAGCTAAATCTAAATAATCTTGAGCATTGATTTTATCACTATAACCTTTAGCATTAATTGAAGCGCTAACTTCAATCAATTCTCTTTTCAAAGCTGCTTCTTTAATTAATTCTATATAAGTTTCTAAATTTTTAATATCAGAAATCAAATTAACTAAATCAATTAAATAATCTATATCTTCTTCTTTATCTTTTGATATATTTTTGTCTTTTAATAAAGAATGAACCGAAATATAATCAATGTCTTTTTTTTCTTTGAATAAATCTTTCATTACTTTAAAGATATTTCTATGTTTAATTTCAAAAAAATCTTCTACATATAAAACATCATAAATAAAATGCATTTTTTGAGGATATAAAAAAATAATTCCTAAAATAGCTTGTTCAGCTTCAAAATGAAAAGGTAATGTTTTTTTTATTATAACATTTTGCATTATTAAATCATCTTATCATCGATAATGTTAACTAAAAAATAAGCTTTAATTTCGTTAGTTAAAATAACTTCTATTTTATAAATGCCCAAAGAATTTATTTCGCCATCTAAACATATTTTTTTTCTATCAATCAAAATATTATATATTTTATGAAATTCTTCTACAATTCTTTTCGAAGTAACTTTTCCATAAATTTTTCCATTAGGACCTAATTTTACCTCAATATTAATTTTTTTATTATCAATTTCTGATTTCAATTTAGACATTAAAAATTCATGATTACGTTTTTTTTCTATCTCATCATTTTTTTCTTTCTTTATTTTTGCTATATTTTCATTATTAGCTAATAAAGCTTTTTTACTTTTTATTAAAAAATTAGCATAAATAGGAGTAACTTCGATCATTTCTCCTTTTAAACCCTTATTTTTAATATCTTCTAATAAAATAATTTTCATGCTAACACCAGTTTCATATTCTAATTTTAATAATTTTTTTAATTTTTGAACAGTTTCTTCAATATTACCACCTTTAATTTGGGTAGCTGCACTATTTAAATGCCCACCACCACCAAACTGTTCCATTAATATTTGCACATTAACATTATTATAAGATCTAGCACTAATACCAATAGTGTTTTCATTTAATTTAGTAAATGTAAAAGCAGCATCAATATTTTGAATATCTAAAACTGTTTCCGAAACTTGAGCTAAGAAAGATCTATTATCATAAATTTGTTCACTTTTAACAATAGCAAACCTTCCCATATAAATCTCCATTGTATCAATTAATTTATTTATTTCTAAAATTTTTATAAAATCATTTCTTAACCAAGATTTAACTTCCATACTATCTGCACCTAAATCTTTTAACTTAGCTAAAACTTCAAAAGTTATAGAGCTAGTACGATAAGTAAAATTATTAGTATCTAATAAAATTCCTGCATACATAATACTGGCTTCGAAAGGAGTAAATGTAATTTCTTTTCCTAAAAAACGAATTAATTCTATCATTAACTCTACAGTAGAAGAAGCGGAAGAATTTAAATAAGAAAAAAAACTTTTAATATTATCATTTGGTGTACGATGATGATCAATAACAATAATATTATTTGTTAAAGAAAGTAATTGAGGACTATTAGTTATTTCTTTTGATTGAGTATCTAAAACAGCTAAAGTATCATTTTTTTGAATAAGGTTTTTGGCTTGATCAGTAGTAATAATGTTATTTTTTATTTCTGGAATTTGAATTATAAGTTTATGATAAACAAAAGTAACACTAGGATCTAATTTATCTTCATCTATAATTAAATATTGCTTGTTAGAATTATTAATACTAGAAGCAATTCTGTAAAAAGCTATCATAGAAGCTAAAGAATCAAAATCAGTATTATTGTGTCCCATAATAAAACAATCATTATTTTTATTTAATATATCTAACAAAATTTGTGCATTAACTCTAACATTAACTTTAGAATTTTTAATAAAAGAATCTGTCTTAGCACCAAAAAATTTAATATTTTCATTTTCTATATTTACAACTGCTTGATCTCCGCCTCTTTTTTGAGATAATTCAATAGCATTTTGAGCATAAGAAGATAATTTATCATAAGATAAATTCCAACAAGCAATTCCAATTGAAAGTGTAATTTTTAACTGATATTTATTAGAAATATTTCTCACTTTTTCTAATATAGAAAATTTATCTTTTATAATAATTTCTAATTTTTCCCTATTGATAAGCAATAAAAAACGATTATCGAATAATTTTTTTAAATAACCTTCATAATTTTCTGCAAATTCAGAAATAACTGTCAAATATTGGCCTTGAATATGAGTTTGTTCAGATAAATCATAATGAACCAAAGACTCTTCTAAATTATCAAAAGACAAAATTGATAAAGCTGGTGTTTTTTGATAGTAAAGTTTTTTAATTTGTTCTTTTTCTGTAACATTAAACAAATAAAAAACATTAAATTCTTTTTTATATAAACATTCAAATTTCTCTTGATCAATATTTATAATAGTTGTATTATTATCGGAAACATTAGTTAATTTTTCCATTTCTTCATTTAAATTTTTTAAAGGTGTGTTAATGATAGGATTTTTTAAAATAGAATTAGCATAAGGATTTAACCATTGAACACCTTTTTCCACATCATCAATTAAAACAATACCTATAGGTAATTTATTAAAAACTTCTTCGCCCACTTGATTTACATAGTAAGATAACTTAGACCATAAAGAAAGTTTATTTCTTAAACGATTAATTTCAAAATAATTTTGAAAATTCAACAAAAAACCTATGCATAAAATTAATAAAAATATTTTAACTAAAAGACTAAAAGTAGTAAAAGTAGTCCATACTTGTTTTATTGATGTTTCTCCGCCAGTTATTATACTTTTAATTTTATCATTAATACTGATCAAATCCATAGTCAAACTAACAAATAATATAAAAATAACTATTACACAAAATAAAATAAAAATAGCTTTATAGTTAATTTTTTTTTTGAACATGAAATTTAATAAAACTCTTTCTTTGTATTTTTAAATATTATAAAAAAATAAACAGAATTAAAATATTCTGTTTGTTTTATTTTTTTATAAAAGGAAGTAAAGCCATATGACGAGCTCTTTTTATTGCAATTGCTAAACGTCTTTGCCAAATAGCACTAGTACCTGTTATTCTTTTTGGTATAATTTTTCCTTGTTCAGTAATAAATTTTTTTAATAATTCTATATCTTTAAAATCGATTTTAGTTATTTTATTATCTGTAAAATAACAAACTTTATTACGTTTTTTAAAAATTTTCTTTTTATTAAATTTCATAATTTACTCTCTCCTTATCAGTTTAAAACGGAAGGTTATCATCGTCATCTTCATTATTGTAAATATCAATATTCTTTTTATTATTGTTAATTTCTAAATTATCACTAAAATTATTAGATTTTTTTGGTTCTAAAAATTGAATACTATCACAATAAACTTCAGTTACATAACGTCTAGTACCATCTGGAGCATCATAACTACTAGTTCTTATATTACCTTCAATACCTAATAAAGCGCCTTTTGTAATATATTTTGTTAAATTTTCAGCTTGTTTTCGCCAAACTACACAACTAATAAAATCAGTTTCCTTATTACCTTCTTTATTAGTAAAATTTCTACCAACAGCTAAACTAAACTTAACCGTAGGTATATCAAGATTAACATAGCGTAACTCTGGGTCTTTAGTTATTCTACCCACTAAAATAACTTTATTAATCATAAATACATCACTCCTCTTTTATAACTATAGATCTTATTATATCTTCGTTAATTTTCACAACACGATTAAATTCTTCTATCATTTGTGGCATAGCATTCAAAAACATAGAAACATAATAACCTTTGTAATGTTTATCAATACAATAAGCTAAATCTTTTAATCCTAGTTCTTTTGATTGAATAATTTTATTTTCATTATTATAAAATATTTTATTAATAGTTTCAACATTTTTTTTTATTTCTTCATCCCCTATATTAGGACGCATAATATATAATATTTCGTATTTTTTCATATTTTTTTCTCCTTATGGACATTTTTTTTGTTCTTTAATTAATAAAGAAAAGGATCAACCCGAATAGAATTTTCATTTTCTATTTTATTTTATCAAATTTATCAAAAATAGTGATATTTATTAAAAATATTAATTGAAAGAAAAATTATTTATTTAAAACACATTTTAAAGATTTTGATTTGATAATTAATATAATATATAAAATAAATATTTTTCATTATTTAAATTAATAAATCAAAATTATTTTATATTAATTAATAATAAATAATCATTTTGCTATTTATTTATCTTATTAATTAATATAAAATTTAAAAAAATAAAATATAAAAAATATTTAAATTTATATATTGGCAGGGATATCAGGATTCGAACCCGAACAAGCGGTTTTGGAGACCGTTATGCTAACCGTTAACATCATATCCCTATATTTTTATAATTTTAATATATCATATTTGATAAAAATAAACATGGTACGGGTGACAGGACTTGAACCTGCAAGTTTTATTAAACGCTAGATCCTAAGTCTAGTGCGTCTGCCATTCCGCCACACCCGCAAAATAATACATACTTATAAAAAATTATTAATAAATAAAAAATTGGCAGGCCCAGCTGGATTTGAACCAACGAATCACGGAGTCAAAGTCCGTTGCCTTACCACTTGGCTATGGGCCTAAATAATAATAATTTATAATAAATAATATTGTTTGGGGCGGTTGATGGGAATCGAACCCACGAATATCGGCGCCACAAGCCGCCGCGTTAACCACTTCGCCACAACCGCCATTTTTAATAAATAATTAAATAACTTAAATATTTTAAACTAAAATTATTTATTCATAAAATAAACAACACATTACACATTTTATAATCATATTAATTAATAATTTATAAATTAAAAATTATATTCAATATTGAAAAATATTAAAATTACAAAAAATTATAATTATTTAAACATATAATATATAAGTATATCAAACATTTAAATTTTATGAATATAATTTAATTAACATTTCTAGAAATATAATGAATATTAGAAAAATTTCTTAAATTAATCATTAAATTATCTAATTCTTGTTTATTATTAACTAATATTTTTAATTTAATAATGGTTTCAAATTTATTATTAATAACATTTAAATTAACAACATTAATAGCAAATTTATTCAATTTATTCATAATTTGTGGCAATAAAGAAATATTTTTAGAACATTTTATATACAAATAAGTTGAATTTTTGATTTTAACATTAAAATCCCAAACAACATTAACTAATTTATTTTTATTATATTTTTTTAAATTTTTACATTCACTACAATGTATAACAACACCTTGTTCTTTACTAATAAATCCTAAAATTGTATCTCCTAAAACAGGTAAACAACAATTAGCTAATTTTAATTTTATATTACTTAAACCATCAACAATAATACCAATTTTATTTTTTTTATTTGATATTTGTGAAGATTTATTAATATAATGATTCAATAATTTTTTTTGTTCATCTTCTTTAAAAACATGTTGTTGAAAAATTAATTTAGGAGAAATATTTTTTTTACCTATTTCTAAATAAAAATCATTTAAAGAGTTAAAATTATATTTTTTTAAATTATTTTTTAAAAATTTATTATCAATAGTAAAAAATATTTTTTGTAATTGCTTTTCTTTTTCTAATAATTCTTTTCCTAATGAAATCAAGTCTTCGTTTTGATATTTATATAATATATGTTTAATTTTTCTTTTTGCATAAATAGTTTTAACAATTCTTAACCATTCTTTATTAATTGTTGCAACATTTTTATTAGTTTTAATATCAACAAAATCACCATTTTTTAATTGATAATTTAAAGGAGTAATTTTACCATTAATAATAGCTCCAGACATTTTAGCACCAATTTCAGTATGAATTCTAAAAGCAAAATCAATTGGTGTGGAACCTTTAGGCAATTCTAAAACTTTTTGTTTAGGAGTAAAAACATAAACATTTTCACTTAAAATATCATTTTTAATTGCATCCGTAAACTCTTTAGAAGTTTCTTGAGGATAATTATCAGAATCTTTAGTGATTTTAATAAGTTCATTATACCATCTTAATTTTTTCGCAATTTCTAATTGTTTTGTTTCTTTAGAATAAACTTTATTTTCTTTATAAGTCCAATGAGAAGCAATACCTTTTTCAGCTATTTCGTCCATTGCCATTGTTCTAATTTGAATTTCGAATAAAATACCTTCTGTTTTTGATAAAACTGTAGTATGCAAGGATTGATATAAATTAGGTTTAGGAACAGCAATATAATCTTTAAATTTTAACGGAATAGGAAAATAATTAGCATGAATAATTCCTAAAATTTGATAACATAAATCTAAATTATCAACAATAATTCTAATAGCAAATAAATCAAAAATTTCAGAAAAACTCAAATTTCTTTTAGTCATTTTTTTATAAATGCTATAAATATTTTTAACTCTTCCTTTAATTATAAAATTATTTAAATTATTTTGAAAAAATAATTGTTTAATATTAGTTATAATTTTTTCTATAGCTATTTCTCTTTCTCTTTTTTTAGCCTTAATTAATTCTGAAATATGATAGTAAATTTGAGGATTAATATATCTTAAACATAAATCTTCTAATTCAGATTTAATTTCAAAAAGGCCTAAACGATGAGTTAAAGAAGCATAAATTTCTAATGTTTCTTTAGCTATTCTAACTTGTTTTTCGGGTCTTAATGATTTTAAAGTTTGCATATTATGTAATCTATCAACAATTTTAATAATAACAACTCTAATGTCTTGAGCCATTGCTAAAAAAATTTTTTGATGATTATCAGATTGTCCTGAATCTTGATTAAAAACTAACTTATCTAACTTAGTAACATATTTAACTAAATTAGCTATGTCTTCACCCATTAAATTAGTTAATTCTGAAAAACTTAAATCAGTATCTTCTAAAATATCATGTAATAAACCAGCCATTAAAGTATTAGGTTCTACATTTAAATGAGATAAAATTTTAGCTACAGTGACTAAGTGAACAATATAATCTTCACCTGTTAATCTTTTTTGTCCAGCATGTTTATACTTAGCCAACTGATAAGCTTTAGTTATTTTATTTAAAATTTGTGTTTTAGAAATATTTTTAGTAACAGTTTTAATTAAATCTTGAAATAAAATATCATTTTGTAAATAGTTTTTTTTTATTATCAAATAATATCCCCCTTTTTTTCTTTATAATTATTTAAAAAAATAATATAAATTTAAATAATTTTTAAACATAAATCATTTTTTTATTGTGAGAATAAACTTCTTTAATCATACCAGAACCCAAACAAATATCTTCTAAATAAAAAGCACAAATTTGTCCTGGAGTCACGGCTTTAATTTTTTGAGGATAATAAACTTTAACTGTAGTATTATTTAACCAAGTAATACTAATTTTTTGATCTAATTGACGATAACGAAATTTAGCGTTTAAATTTTTTTTAGAAATTTTAATTTGTTCTTGAATATCATAAATAGTACCACGCCATACCACATCTACTATTAAAGCAGAATCACTGTACAAATAAAAATGTTCTGAGCCTTGTTCTACATATAATATATTCTTTTTTAAGTTTTTGCCAACAACAAACCAAGGGGATTGATTAAATTGACAACCACCTAAACCTAAACCTTTTCTTTGACCAATAGTATAATATATGGTCCCTCGATGTTCTTTTAAATAAGTTCCATCAAGCTTTTTCATTTTTCCTGGTTTCATTGGTAAATAATTTTTTAAAAAATCAAAAAAACGTCTTTCACCAATAAAACAAATACCAGTTGAATCTTTTTTATTAGCGTTTATTAAACCAGCTTTTTTAGCTATTTCTCTAACTTCTGGTTTAGTTAAATTTCCTAAAGGAAAAATAATTTTTTTCAATTGATGTTGTTTTAATTGAGATAAAAAATAACTCTGATCTTTATTTGTATCAAAAGCTTTTTTTAAAATTAATTTATTATTTTTATCATAATCTATATTTGCATAATGACCGGTAGCAATAAAATCAGGTTTAAATGTATCAACATATTTAGTAAAAACATTAAATTTAATTTCATTATTGCACAATACATCAGGATTAGGAGTTAAATTTTTTTTTAAAGAATCTAGAAAATATTTAAAAACTTTATTCCAATATTCTTCTACAAAATCAACCTTATGTAATTTAATTTCTAATTGTTGGGATATTTTTAAAGCGTCTTGATAATCTTTTGTTTGAGGACACACTAATTCTTTAATATCAGGATTACCCTTAATATCAAAATTTAAACCAGAATCCCAATTTTTCATAAAAACAGCCTCTACTAAATAACCTTTTTGTTTTAATAATAAAGCTGCAACACTACTATCTACTCCTCCAGATAAACCAATAATAACTTTTTTTTTCATATTTTTATTAATTTTTAATTTTGATTTATTTCAAAATCTAACGGTAATTTAAATTCTGTTCGAGAAGATAAACTGTTGTCTAATATTTTTGGTCCTGGAGAAATATATTGTCTTTTGTGTTGTGATTTATAAAATTTTTGTAAATAATCATTAACTAATTTTAAACTTTTTTTACTGTCAAAATTAAAAACTTCTTTTAAAAACCAAGCTATTTTATCTTTTTTCAAACCTTTAAATAAAAAATAATATAAAATAAAATCTTCAATAATTATTTTTTCTTGTAATAAATCATTGGCTTTTGATAAATAAATTTTTTTTAATTCTGAATCCATATTCAAATCATCAAATTCTAAATTATATAAAAATAATTTTTGCATAAAAGTATTAGATATTCCAACATTAACATTATAAATATAATCATAAAAAAACTGAATTTTAATCTTACCTAATGCAATATCAGATAAATTATAGGTAGCTAAAAATAAATTTTTTTTATCAAATATATCTTTATTATCAACATCTCGTAAAATATTCTTTTCAGAATTTAATAGTAATGAATGATTTTCTTTTAATATAGAAACAGTTTTTACAATATTATTGATTTCTAATTGTTTTAAAAATTGTTTAATTTTTTTAAAATGATTAATATCACTAAATTCATAATAAGGTAAAATGATAATCAAATTATTTAAATCTTTTTTTAAATTTAAAAAAACTTTATAAACAACCATTAAAGATAAAAAATCTTGAATGCTATTGGTAATATTTAAAATTACTTTAACTTTTGGTAGATAATTTAATTTATTTTGTAAAGAGTAAACTTGAAGCATATCAGCTATTTTTAATTGTTTAGATAAATTATTATTCGGGATAAATGGCAAACAATCTAAATTATTTTCAAAAATATATTTTTTCGTTTCCTTTAATTGAAAATTAACTTTTTGAAATTTAAAAAATTTATTAATTATTTGATCACCGTAAGTAGTATCAACCATTCTTTGATTTTTGATAGAATCAAGACAAACATCCACAACCAAACTAACATCTTGATCAAATAAATGTTTTTCACCTATCAATTGACCTAAAACGGCAGCTATTTTATGATTAGAAAAAACAACATCTGTTGATGATTCTGTTATTCCACTACTAGTATAAAAATATCCTCCTATTTGTTTACGAGAATGATTTATTACAGCCATTAAACGTTGTTCTGTTTTACCAATATGTTCAACAGAAGATGATAAATTAAAAATTATGTGAGCACCATTTAAAACTAAAAGATCACTGGGAGATTCTATAGTCCATAAATCTTGACAAATTTCAACTCCAAAAATTAAATCAAATTCTTTATTAATAAATAAAATATCACCAAATGGAACTTTTTGTCCTAATAAAATAATTTCTGTTTGATAAAAATTTTTCCCCGATTGAAACCATCTTTTTTCATTAAACTCTTTATAATTTGGAATAGTTTTTTTAGGAACAATGCCTAAAATACGTTTATTTTGTATAATAACTGCTACATTAAAAATTAAAGCATTAATAACTAAAGGTATTCCCAAAATATAAATTCCTTGGAAAGATGTATTATTGATTAACCATTCTAAAGCTTTAATATTTTCCTCTAAAAAATCAGTTTTAAAAAATAAATCTCCTGCACTATAACTACTTAAACAAAGTTCTGGAAATAATACAAAACTAGATAAACTTAAATCTATAACTTTTAATATTTTTTCAGCATTAATAAAAGGATTGCAAATTTTAATATCAGGACTAGATAATTCAATTTTGATTAAACCATTTTTATACATAATTATAATTAAAAACCTTTCTATATTTTTTTAAAAAAATAAATCTCATTATATTAGTATTTATTAATCTTTCTAAAATTTAATTAAAAAAACAATTTACAATTTTAAATTATAATTTATTAGAAAAAATATTATCAATATTAATAATATTATATATATTTTTTAATAAAATTTTATCATAAAAATTTAATCTTTTAAAATTTTTTTAAAAAATAAGTAATATTTATTTTTTATAAATTTGACATTTTTTTTTAACTATATTATAATTAAATTTGATGTTATATACAATAATTTATTATTTTTGAATTTTAAAAATTAATGAAAATATCATCATTAAAAAAACATTATTTATAAAACATCGTAATTTCATTAAGATATAATAAATATTTAAATTTCATAACATTTTAATGCATTTTAAAAATTTAAAAAAAAGGGGTGAAGATGTTGATTAGACCTTTAGAAGATAATGTAATTTTAGAATTTAAAATTGAAAAAAATACTACAGATAGCGGAATTATTGTAAATACTCAAGAAAAAGAAAAATCATCAGTTGGAATAGTTATTGCAGTAGGACCAAAAGTATCAGAAATTAAAAAAAATGATGAAGTAATTTACAAAAATTATTCAGGTAATAAAATTAAAATTGAAGAAAAAGAATATTTAGTAATTTCTTCGAAAGATATTTTAGCTCTATTGTAAAATAATTTTTTAAAAAAAGTTTATAAATAAATGTCGTTATTATTAACATTTATTATAAAATTAAAAATAAATTTTTAAAATAAAAAACAATAATAAATACTTAAAAAGTAAATTAAATTGCTAAAAATATTAATAATTGAAAAAATAAATTAAATACGAAAGGAGTAAATTTTTAATATGGCAAAAGAAATTATTTACAATAAAGAAGCAAGAAAAGAACTTCTTAAAGGAGTAGATATTTTATCAAATACTGTTAAAGTTACCTTAGGTCCTAAAGGACGTAATGTTATTTTAGAAAAAAATTACGAATCTCCTTTAATCGTTAATGATGGAGTTTCTATTGCTAAAGAAATAGAATTAAAAGATCCTTTTCAAAATATGGGAGCTAAATTATTATATGAAGTTGCTTCTAAAACAAATGATAATGCAGGAGATGGAACCACAACTGCTACTATTTTAGCTCAAAAAATGATTCATAGAGGTTTTAAAGCAATAGATTTAGGGGCTAATCCTGTTTTAGTAAAAGAAGGAATAGAAAAAGCAACAAAAAAAGTTATATCAAAACTTTTAGAAAAATCAAAACCAGTAATAACACAAGAAGATATAGAAAATGTAGCTTCTATTTCATCTGGAAGTAAAGAAATTGGAAAAATAATTGCTTTAGCAATGCAAAAAGTAACAAAAAATGGTGTTATTAACGTTGATGAATCTAAAGGATTTGAAACCAAATTAGAAGTAGTTGAAGGTATGCAATATGATAAAGGTTACGCTTCACCTTATTTTGTTAACAATAGGGAAACTATGTCAGTCGATTTAGAACAACCTTTAGTTTTAGTAACAGACCATAAAATAAACAATATTCAAGAAATTTTACATTTATTAGAAGAAGTAGTAAAACAAGGTAAGTCATTATTAATAATTGCTGATTCTGTTGAAAATGAAGTTACCAGTATTTTAGTTATCAACAAAATGAAAGGAACATTTAATATAGTTGTTACTAATGCGCCTGGTTTTGGTGATAATCAAAAAGAAAATTTACAAGATATTGCTATTTTAACTCAAGCTAAATTTATTTCTAAAGATTTAAATATGAATCTAAAAGATATAAAAATGAAAGATTTAGGTAATGTTCATAAAGCATTAATTAAAAAAGACAACACTGTATTAGTTGGAGCTCAAAAAACTTCCGCTTTAAAAGAAAGAATTAAAGAAATAGAAATCCAATGTGCTAATGCTGATAACGAATTTGAAAAAAATAACTTAAAAGAAAGATTAGCTAAATTATCAGGAGGAGTCGCTTTAATTAAAGTTGGAGCAGCTACTGAAACAGAATTAAAAGAAAAAAAATTAAGAATTGAAGATGCTTTAAATGCTACCAAAGCAGCTATAACTGAAGGAATTGTTGTAGGTGGAGGTAAAGCTTTAATAGAAATTTATAAAGAATTAAACGTTAACTTAACTGATTCTAATCCAGATATACAAAAAGGGATTAATGTAGTTATTGAAAGTCTTTTAGCACCAACATATCAAATTGCAGAAAATGCAGGTTTTGATGGTGATCACGTAATTCGTAAACAATTATCCGAACCAGAAAATTTTGGATTTGATGCCAAAGAAGGTATTTATACTAATTTATTAAAAAAAGGTATTATTGATCCAACCAAAGTTGCTCGTCAAGCAGTTATAAATGCAGCTTCTATTGCTTCGTTAATAATAACTACTGAAGCAGCAGTAGTAACAATAAAAGAGAACAATAATAAAGAAAATTCTATGATGATGCCAGAATAATAAAATTTAAATATTTTATCATAAAAAATAATATAAAAAGCTAAATTATTTAAAAAATAATTTAGCTTTTTTTTGTATAAAAAAATAATTTAATTTGCCTAGTACAATATTTTAAAAAAATTAAAATATATTTTTTTATATTTTAATAATGAATAAAAATTAAATTTATAAAAACTAGAAAGAAAAAAATAGTTTAATGTTAATAAAAATTTGAAAAATAATTTTTTTATTTATTATGAAATTAAATTTAATAAATGGTTTTTTTATTTTTTTTAAAAGTCTAAAAAATGCAACACTTCACAATTTTATGAATAGTATAAAATTCATCAAATTTTCTTTCATTTGTTAAATGATTATTTTGAAATTTTACTATATCGATATGTGGATATTCAATTTCAAGTTGATTAATTATAATGTGGTATTTCTATTTTGGGAGTTTGATATTGTTGTTTAATGGTATTAATAATTTTCATCGTGTCATTATTAAAACATCGTGATAATGAAGTTGAATCAGAGTTAGTGTCAGAACAATAAGCGATAATTTTTTCCGATTCGAAAAACAAAATTGGAATTTTATTAACCGTTGGTTTTGTAATTTCTGAATTAATTTTAGATGAAATTAAAGGTTTAATATTGGTGGCAGTAGGTTTGCAATAGGTAGCACTAAGTTTAACTAAGATTTTATTTTATTAGAAAATAATGCATGAACAAATTTTAAAATTAAATTTAATTAATTTTTGGTTCAACAAAAACAAAATCACTATCTTGTAAACTTTCAGATCTCATTTTTTGATAACCATTACCTTTCATAGAAAAGTTATCCATGGTTTTAGTTTCAGTATTCAAACCATTTAAAATCACTGGATTTACTTCTTCCTTTTCAAAATAAGGATTAAAACCTAAATTCATTAAAGCTTTATTAGCGTTATAACGTACAAATTTATTAACATCATTAATTAAATAATGTTCATTATAAACACTTTTTACTAAAGCAATTTGTTCTTGATAAAAGTATTTTAATAAATCATACATCCATTTTGATAATTCATCTTTAATTAATTTATCGAAAGAATTATAAATATTTAAAGCTAATCTAGCAATATAAACTCCATGCACACTTTCATCTCTAATAATTAAATTAATAATTTCACCTGATTGCATTAATTTACCTTGACTATAAAAAAACAAAGGATAATAAAAACCACTGTAAAATAGCCAAGTTTCTAGAAAAACAGAAGTGACCATAGCTTTCCATTGATATTTTTTAAAAATTAAATCGGTTATATTTTCATCATTATATTTACGTTGAAAAATTTTTTTTTCTAAATCTTCATAAACATCAATAATTTTACCAATAATATTTTGTAAATATTTTTGATTACCTCCCCAAACAAATAAATCATCAATTTCTTTACTGTTTAATAAAGTCATAAAAATATTTGAATAACTTTTAGCATGAACTGCATTTTCCATTGCACCCATAAAATTAAGTGTCGCTTTTTTTTGATGTTCTTCTTTTTTGAATGAAGAAGAAATAATGAACATTCCAGAATCACCTTGATAAGTATCTAAAAAAGTTAAAATTAATAAATTTTTAGAATAAACATTTTTTTCAAATTTACTTAGATCTTTCCAAGTTTGCAAATCCCCTTGTAAACTAATATCTTCAGGACGCCAAAATTGACTTAAATTTTGTTCATAAAAAAAATGAGTATAAGGATCTTCGAATTGATTCCAATTGGCACCAATATAATTAATATCTTTATTTTTCATTATTAAACTTTCTTGTTTTTATTTTTTTAATAATTTTATTTAAACTCCACAAGCTTCACATTCATTAACTTTTAATTTTTGAGTTCGTGTATAATATAAAGTTTTAATACCTTGATAATGTGCATATAAATAATATTTTTGTAATTCTCTAGTTGTAATATCGGATGTAATACCTAATTCAAATGAAATTCCTTGATCAATGTGTTTTTGTGCAGTTGCTATAACATCAATTAAACGATACTTATTAATTTTATAAGCAGTTTCATACATAAAAGAAAATTGTTCTAAACCAGGAGTAGGAAAATATGTTTTAGAATTACCATAAGTTCTTTCTTCAATTAATTGTTTAATTGGGGTTAAAGAAGGAGTAGTGCTCATAATATAACCAATTGAACCATTCGGGGCAACCGCTAAACGATGTGAATTATAAAGACCATATTTAATAACGTTTGTTTTCAATTCTGTCCAGTCTTTATTACTAGGTAATTTAATATGTTTGAAAATATTTTTTACTTTAATATTTTTTGGTAAAATTTCACCTCGATTGTTAAAGTAACTTCCGTCAGCATATTTAGATTTCGAAAAATTAAAAAATTTTTGACCAGTAGTTTTAGCTTTTTGCATTGAATGTAGTAGACTATAATAATTAACTGCGTTAAAAAATACGTCAATTAAATCTAAATCTTCTTCACTACCAAAAAAAATAAAATTTTTTGCAATAAATTCGTGATGTCCCATAATGCCAAAACCAACACTACGATTTAAACGATTAGCTTTAGCAACTCCAGGAACATAAGCAATATCAGTATTTAAAGCAACGGAATTCATTACTTCCATAGCCATAAATACTGTTTCTTTGATTGAGTTATTTTTAATCATATTACCCATGTGACCAGAAGATAAATTACAAGAAATATCCATTCCAATTCTATCTTCTTCTCTTTTATCATAATCGGCATAATGAGAAGTAATCGTTGGTTGTAAAATTTCGGTACATAAATTAGAAAATTTAATTGGTAAATTCAACATATTATTTTTATTGACATTATCACAATACATAATATAAGGATAACCTGATTCGCCTTGTAATTGGGCAATTAAATCTAATAAATTACGCGGATTAATGATTTTCTTTTTAATTTTTGAATTTTTGACTAAAATATCATACCAATAATCCATATTAATACTAATATCAGCAAAATTTTGACCATATTCTAAAAAAACAGTATGAGGATAAAATATATACATCATTTCATTATTTTTAGCTAATTCTAACATTTTATCAGGAATTACAACTCCTAGAGATAAAGTTTTAACTCGCACATCTTCATCGGCATTTAATTTTTTAGTATTTAAAAAATCTTTAATATCAGCATGAAAAACATTTAAATAAACCGCGCCAGCACCATTTCTTTGACCCATTTGATCAGCATATCTAAACCCATGATCAAGTAACTTACAAACCCCAACTACCCCTTTACAAACATTGGCATTTTTTTTAATTGTTTCTCCTTTGGCACGTAAATTACTCAAATTAATTGAAACTCCGCCACCAATTTTTGAAAGTTGCATAGAAAATTCAAAAATACGCGCAATATCGTTTAAAGAATCGCCACCTTCAATTAAAAAACAAGAAACAAATTCGCCACGATATTTTTTTCCGCTATTAAGTAAAGTTGGAGTCGCAGGAGTGAAATTTTGTTGAATTAATGATTTTATTAATTTTTTAGCAAGTATAAAATTACCATGTGCATGATACAAAGCATTAACAACTAAACGATCTTCATAAGTTTCTAAATATTTTGTTTTATTTCTATTTTTTAAAGCGTAATCATTATAAAATTTAAAAATACCCATAAAACTAGCAAATTGAAATTTTTCTGCATAAGCTATTTGATAAATAGTTTTTATTTGTTCATAAGTGTAATGATTAAAAAAATCTTTTTCATAATAATTATTTTCTAATAAATAATCTATTTTAGCTTTTAAACTATAAAAATATTTTAATTTAGGCTTTATTTCTTCTTTAAAATAAATTTCTAACGCTTCTTGATCTTTGGTTAAATCTTTAATATTCCCATTTTCATCAATAACTTGGTTATTTAACATAATCCACTTAGGAATGACATTTTTTTGACCATTTTTATAAATATAATCAGATAACCATTTTTTTAAATACAAAACATCTTCATCAAAACCACTACCTTCAAATTTTAAAACCAAAGGAATACTAAAATTAGAAGCAATTAAATCTCCCGCTTTACCAAAATTAGAACCCCAATTTTTATTTCCAGAAACAGCAACACCTATAGTAGAAGCAGAATGTTTATCTAAAAAAATTTTAGTTTCCTTTGGAATTTCACCAAAATTCACACTTTTAGTAATAAGAAAAATTGGAAGACCACTTATTAAATGTTCTTTCAATTCTAAATTAGATAAATATTCTTTTACGTGATAAAAAGAATAATTTAAGTTTTTAGCCATATTATAAACTTGACCATGTTTTAAACCATCATAAACAATTTTTATCATTTTTAAAATCCTCTCGCCGAAAAAAATTATATTAATCCATATTAACCATGTTAATAATATTATTATCTTAATAATATTATATCATAAATAGAATTTAAAAATTTAAAAAATGATAGGATTTAAATAGTTTTATAAAGTATTTATTTAAAATTTAAATATAAAAAAATATTTAAAATAAGCCCTAGAATAATTATTATTTTAATTTTAAAAATAATCATTATCTAAAAAAATATTTGTTTAAAAAAATCAAAACAACAGTAATTTTATGAAATAAAGTCAAATATAATCAAAAAATATTTTTTAATTATATTTGTTGTAATTGTTCATTAAATTGAATCATTAATTGATGTAAAATTGTAAAATTCTCTTGTTGTTGTAATAATATTGATGTGGGTATATTATTTAATGTATTTCTAAATGTTGTTGTAATAATATTGATGTGGGTATATTATTTAATGTATTTCTAAATGTTATAATATTTTGATTATTATTTATTGTTTTATAAATTAATTCTCTTTGTTCTTCTAAATTTTTAATCATCCTTACTACTCGATAATATTTTTCATTCAATAAAGATAAATTTTGTGGATATAAGTTTTGATTAGTATTTACTGATAACATAAATAATTGTTGTTTTTTGTTTGCAAGATAATAAGTTTTATCATTTATTTCTCTCAAATGATTTGATAATAAAATATAATTAAAATCATGATTATGATGTTCCATCGCTATAATAAAATTATTATTAATAATAAATAATATTCCTAAAAAATTAAAAAACCCAATATAAATTATTTTAAATTTAAACATTAATTAAAAAACCTACTTTTATTTTTGTATCTATTAATTTTATAAAAAACTTAAATTAAAAATAGTTTATTTTTTTATTTTTAATTTAAGTTAAAATTTTGATTGGTCAATCACAAAAACACACAAATATTTCAGTTTTTCTGTTAATTATAGAATGTGTTATACAAATTAAACAAAAAGATTGTTCTATTTCTTAAATGTTGTAAATAAATTTCTTTTCTATTATTTGTGGTAATAATTCCAACATTGATTTATAAAAATCATTAAATTCTTCTTTACGTTTAGAATCTCATTTATTTTTAAAAAATGTATTAAAAATAATTGCGTGATATATAATTAGAATATTTAATTAATTAAATGATTTTTGTAATCTTTTAATAATTTCGTCATTTTTATGATCCCATATTTTACATTCAATAATAAAATCTTGATCTTTTACTAATCGAATAGAAATATAAAAACAGATATTTATAGATTGTTATTCAACAGTAATTTTTTTCAAACAAATTATTTAAAAAAAACTACAATATTATGATATGTACATTCATTAAATTGTTTAAAATCATATCGATATTTTCTAATAACAAAAAAAGAATGCCAAATAATTCCTTTAATTTTTTCTATTTTTTTATTAATTTTAAAAAATAAAAATAACAAATTATTATTCAATAATAAAATAAAAAAATATTTTTAGAAAAATATGTTCTTAAAAGTTAATTTGGAATAAAACTATCATTATTTTAATAACATGTTAGATGAGTTTTAATATACCATGGTTATTGATTATGTAAAATATAAGATAAAAAATAAAACATCAATATCTTGAAATAAATTTAAAAATTCGTTAATAATTTGTTGTCTTGAAAAATAAACTTTTTTATTTTTGTAATTTTTAAAAAGTTTTTTTATATTTTTATCGTAATAATCTTTCAAAAAAATATAAATTACCAATTACAGATCCATAAAACAAAGTTTTAGGTTTTTATTTAATTAAACATTTGTTGTATTTTAATAAATATTTAATATAAGTATAATAAATTAATTTATGTAATTTCATACGTGTTAAAATATTATCATTTTTAAAATTTACAATAATGTAATTAAAAAATTCAAAAATATTTGATTTCATTTTCATTATTTTTGATTTTCATCATATTTACTCTCTTTAAATTTATTTAGTAACTATACTATATAAAGAATTTAATTATTTTTCAAGAGATTGGATTTTTTATTAAATTGGATACTTAGTCATATAATTTTCACTACCTTTCTTTTTTGAATTAATTTAAATAATTTGTAACAAATTTAAATTAAATTTAAATATAAAAAAATACTCCCTAAAGAAAGTATAATTTTATATTTAAATTTTTATTAATTATTTATTCTTATTTAACGAAGATTTCTTGATGGATTTGAAATAGCAAGTATTTGTTGTGTTATTTGTCTTCCTTATAACATTAAAGCACTTAAAGTCGTAGTTTCATCTACTATATTTTGATTATTATTTATGGTAAAAATACATTTATTAATAATAAATAATAAAAAAGTAAATAAATATAAATTAATTTCAATTGACTTTTAAATTGCAACATTAATTAATAAATCTTTTATTTTTTGATTACCCTGCAGAGGTGATTTTATAGAAGGTTTAAAAAAATATAAATTAAATATTTTTATGATATTTAAAAAATTAATTAGTATTTAAAAAGGTTGAAATTAAAAATAAATGATTATATATAAATATTATTTATCTTTATTTTTTTCCTTTGTCTTTATTGTTATCATCATGTTGAGATGATGAACTTCCTCCTCTTTTTTTATTTGCTTCATCTTGAGCTTTTTTTAATAATACTTCCATTTTTTCAGGATTATTTAAAGTTTCCATAATCGTATTTCTTTCTTCCTCTGGAAGTTGATTTAATGCCATTTCTAATTCCCGATATTCTCTAATAGATACTGTTTCTCTTTTTGAAGAAACCGACTTATCAATCGATTTTCCTTTATTAGAATCTTTTTTAGGAGGAGATGCCATAACATGATTATTATTGATAATAAAAAATAATCCTAAAATAATAAATAAACAAATATAAATTACTTTAATTTGACTTTTAAATTTAAACATTAATTAATAACTCCTTTATTTTTTTATCCCTCTGCAGAGTTTATTGGATAAATATTTTTGATAAAAAAATATTGAAAAATATTTTTATATTCTTTAAATAATTTTTTTAAAAATTTTTTAAATTCTTCAATATTTTTTAGTATATTAATTAAAAATTCATATTTGTTTTTAATAAATATGATG
The DNA here is from genome assembly GCF_000026205.1 of Candidatus Phytoplasma mali. GTDB lineage: Bacteria > Bacillota_I > Bacilli_A > Acholeplasmatales > Acholeplasmataceae > Phytoplasma > Phytoplasma mali. The sequence continues at coordinate 246,150 of NC_011047.1, forward strand.
ATTTTGGGGTTATTTTTGAATATTTGGTTAAATAATTCTGTTTTTTTATCTTGTAATTGTTTTATTATATTTAGGAATGGTTGAAATTCAGAATTATCAAAAACTTTTTTATTTTTTTGTATGATTTTTGATATTTCTCTTTTTTTAGAATTAATCTTTTTTATTTTTATTATTAGTTGACTTTTTAATTCTGCTAATAAAGTTTTTAATGTTTTAATTTTAGAAAAAATTAAATTTATTTGCATGTTTATTAAATTGTAAATTTGTTTTTGAAATTCATTAATTTCTTTTTTTTCGTTTTTAATGGTTTGTGAAGAAAAAATTTGACTATTTTTAATTTTATCAAAAACTAATTTTTTAAATATCGAAATATCGAATGTTAATAGATTTTCATTATTATTTAATAAAAAAACATAATCTTTAATTTTATAAAAATCAAATGTAAACATCATAATTTGAATTTTATATTTAAAAGATTCATTTTTAATTTTTAATAATTTTGTTAATTTTTTATTATTGATTAATAGTTTTTTAGAAAAATAAAAATTTGATTCACTTGTTGTTTTAACATCTTTAATTCTAAAAGATGATAATGACAATAATATTACCTCCAAAAAAGAAATAATGTCAATAATAAAGTTAATATTTTTAAAATTTTATTAACTTTTTATTAACTTTTAATTATTTTTAATAATTATTATTATATAAATTTATATTTTCACTGTCTAATAAAATACTTTATATTATTTTTCTTTTGCTAATTATTTTAATTTTCCATTTTAAAATGATGATATTATTCAAAATATTGTTTAAATTGTTTTTAATTTATTTAACTATTTATTAATTTTTATCTCAAAATACTTAAAATTTAATTTCAATTTCTTGATTTTTTTAAAAAAAAGATCGATAAAAATCGATCTGATATCTGATAGGTAAAATTATGATTTTTTTAAAAAAAATATAAAATATAAAATTTTTATTGTTTTTAAAAAAATCAAATTTAAAAATATTAATTTTGGTGGAGATGATGGGATTCGAACCCATGTATAATATCAATCTTTTTTATATTTTCTACATATTTAGTTTTTTTAAAATTTTTATAATTTAATATAAAAAACAAAAATATTAAATTAATAGTCTTTAAATTGTTATTAATTTTAAATTATAGTTTTTATTTTTTCTATAATTTATTAATAAATAATAAATTTTAAAGAGATAATAAAAAATTAAAATAACTCTTAATAAAATAAATATATTATTTTATATCTATATATTTATTTTATTTTTTCAAAACATAAAAATATATTGTAATAATTTTAAAAAATTATTTTTATGATAAAAAAGCTGAACTCATTCTAGAATTTAATGTTGGATAATAATTATTTATAGAATTTATTAAAGCTCCATTATCTTGTAATGATTTATTATTTTCGTCGTTTATTTAAAACCTCGATGTTTTTACTTGCATAACCAAGATATGCTTTATAAAATTAATTGATACTAGCAAATCCAAAAACATCCCCATAACGATATTATAAACAAATTATTAAATAAATTCAAGAAAAATAATTATATATAGAGGAATTAAACATAATAATATTAACGAGAAATAATTTATTTTTTATTATTATTTATTATATTATTAATAATAATTCCTATTAAATAAATGATACACACCATTAAAAGATTTATAAAAATACATACAAATATTACATCTTCGTTTGTAAAATTATTCGCCTGTCTATGATATGGTGGAGATTGTAAACCATAACGATAAACTATTTCCCCTAAACCATTAATACCAATAGGACCTAAAACACTTGCATAAGCTAAGCAACTAATAAAAAGTGATATTGTTTTTAAAATTATACTCTGAATAGATTCTCTTATTATAAAATATCTTACAAATTGAAATCTATTTGCACCCAACATATAAGAAGTTTCATAAATATTCTCATCCAATTCTAAAAAAATTTGTTCACAATTGCGAGCAAAAATAGGAATTAATATAAAAATCAAACAAAAAAAAGCAGCTTCAAACCCATAATACAAATTAAAATAAGGTCCTAAAAATTTTTTAATAATTAAAATAGAAAAAGCTAAAAAAGGCGCAGACATTAATAAATTAAAAATAAAATTTATCAAATAATAAATTTTATTTTTAAAATATGTTTTTTTTATTCTAATAATATATAAAAAAATACCTAAAAATAAACCTATAACAAAAGAAAAAAAAGTAGCAGGCAATATTAATTTTAAAGTTTCTAAAAAACCATTTAAAATTAAATAAGGTTTTTCTTGGTTGAAATTAACTTTGGGTTCTTTATAAGATAAAACTGCTAAAAATCTTTTTAAAAAAGAATTCATAAATTACCTTTTCTTAACTTTTTCTTAAATGATTGTTGATAAATAATTCTTCTATATTGTCCATAATATTTTTTATTTTCTCTTGTGAATCAATCATAATATGTGTTTTTTGTAAATTTTGTTCGCCAAAATTAATTATTTCATCTTGTTTTAAAGATTCTTTTAAATATTTTATTTCTTCATTATTTTTATTATTTTCCCTCGACATTAAAGTAATTGCAAAAAAATTAAATTCTTTTTCTTGTAATAAAAAATTATCATTTGGTATTACATTGGGAAAATTATTATTATCTATTTTTTCATAATCAACATCAACATTGGACATGAAAGAAGGAAAATTAACAGCTAAATTATATTTATATTCATTACTAATTCGTTCTTGAAAAGCTTGTTCTATTTGAGCTAAAGGTTTACATTCAAAATTATCTTCTTTTAATTTAGAATTTTGATGTAAATCATCCAAAGACAAAATAAAACTTAATGGTTGATTTTTTTTATTATTATCTTTTAATTCCACTAAACCATATTTTTTAAAAAGATTTAAAGCAAAAGTCCTATTTGAATCATCATCTGGAATTAATACTTTAAAATTTTTAAAATTATTATCAATATTTAAATTAATATTTTTATGTTTATAAATACCAAATTTAGCAATATAAAAAGGTTGTACTGGAACAATATTATTCAATGTTTGTTTTTTATTTTGTTCAATCAAAAGCCAAGGAGTATGACATGATATAACGGCATCAATTTGTCCATTGTCAACTAAATTTACTGTTTCGAAAAAACTACCCCTAAGCAATTGAACTTCTAAATCAATATTGTGTTTTTTTAAAAATTCTTTACATGATTCATTTAAAAATTTTTCAACCGGTGTTAAAGCTGTTGCTACTTTTAATTTTGTATGTTTTTGCAATTCTTTTTGATCGTTTTGATTATGATTTGTATTATCATTTTTAAATAATTTATATGAAAAAAATCCAGCTAAAATTAAAATTAGAAATAAAATAAAACTAAAAAAAAATTTTTTAAAATATTTATTCATGTTTTTAATTTGACCTCTTAAATGTTTAATTTTAAACAAATAATTTAGATATTTTATATAACACTTTATTTTTTTATTATTTATTTGGTTTTATTATAATTGAAAAAAATAATTAATGTAATTTATAATCATTTATATTTTAAATTAATTTTTATAAATTGAAAATGTTTCCATAAATAGTTATTATTTTTTTTAAAAATTAATTTTTTGTATTTTTAAGAAAATAAAGAAAAATAAATAAAAATTATATTTTTAGTTTAAAAAAAATTTCGAATTAATTAAAAAGAAAAAAAATCGTTTGTAATTATTAATTTTTAAAATTTATAATAATAATCATAAATTAATTATTTCAAAAAACTAGACTTTTTAAAAAATTAGGAACATTAGACACTTAATTTTTTTTTAACTCTAAAAAAAATGTTCCTGCTTTTTTAAAATTAAGTAATTTACGAATACTAAAATTCATTCTAGAAACATTTTTAAAAATTGTTCCTATATTTAAAAATGTTCCTAACTTAATATTTATTTATTAAATAATTAACAAAAAACAAATTATTTAAGCCAAAAAAAAATGTTCCTAACTTATTCAAATTAGTAAGCTTTTTTAAAAAAATAAGATATAAAAAATTTTTTTTAAAAAAAAATAAAAAATAAAAAAATCTGTCAATTAATATTTAAAAATATGTTTTAAAAATATTAAAAATTATATATCTTATTTTTTTTATGTTCCTATAATGTTCCTATAATGTTCCTATAATGTTCCTATAATGTTCCTATAATGTTCCTATAATGTTCCTATAATTTTTATTATTAAACGTAAAATACTTAAAAAAAAAAATAAAGAACATAAAAAAAACCCTATAATAATAATAATAAATATTTATATATATAATAAAAAATAAATAAAAATAAAAAAAATAAATTAATAATTAAAATAAAAAAATATGTTAATATTATTGTTATAGAAAGAAAAAATAATTATAAAAAAATTAATAATTAAATAAAATAATTAATAATTAAATCGAAAAGAGATTTAAATTTTAATCATGGAAAAATATAATTATATTTGGGAAAAAATTTTAAAAGAAATTTCGAAAATTTACAGTGATGAAGTTTTTAATGAAACTTTTAAAAATACTAAAAAAGTTTATAAATATGAAAATGAAATAATTTTTATTTTAGCAGAAAATGAATTTATAAAAAATAAAATTTATAAAATTTATTTATCAAAAATAAATGAAATATCAAAATCTTTTTTTAAAGAAAATTTAAATTTTAAATTTATAACTAAAAAAGAAATTAAAGAAGAAAAAATAGATAATACAAATTATAATATTTATAATTATGGAAATTTAAATAAAAAATATAATTTTAAAAATTTTATAATAGGAGAGAGTAATAAATTCGCTTTCGAAATGTCTAAAAAAATTTCAGAAAATAAAGAAATAAAAATAAATCCTCTTTATATTTTTGGAAATGTTGGATTAGGGAAAACACACTTATTACATTCAATAGGAAATAAAATTATTAAAAATAATAAAGATAAAAAAGTTTTATATGTAAAAGCTGATGAATTTATAGAAGATTTTATTAATCAACTAAAAGAAGAAAAAATAGAAAATTTCAAATTAAAATATAGAAATATTGATGTACTATTGATGGATGATATTCAAATAATGTCTGAAGCAAAAAGAACTCAAATAGAATTTTTTAAATTATTTGATTATCTTTATTTAAATAATAAACAAATAGTTATTACTAGTGATAAAAATACTTCAGAATTAAAAAACATAATGTCGCGTTTAATATCAAGATTTGAAGCTGGATTAATAATAGATATAAAAAAACCAGATTTTAAGCACAGAATTAATATTTTAAATCAAAAAATGTATGAATTTGAAATAAAAAAAATTAAAATTAATAAAGAAATTTTAGAATTAATAGCTTCTTGTTTTGTTAATAATATTAGAGAAATGGAAGGAGCTTTACTAAGACTTTTTAATTATATTCAAACTTATAGTAATGAAATTGATTTAAATATTGCTAAAGAAATTTTAAAACCACTTCTTAAAGGAAAAATGAATAATTTTAAAAATAAATCTTACAAAAAAGAATATTTAGAAAAAATAAATATTATAATAAGTAGTTTTTATAATATTGAAATTAATGAATTATTAGGAAAAAAAAAACATAAAAAATATACTTTACCGCGTCACATATCGATGTATTTATCTAAAAAATTATATAAATTTTCCTATAATGAAATTGGAAAATTTTTCAAAAAAAATCATTCTGCTATTTCTAAAGGTTGCAAAAAAATTGAAAAAAATATTGAACAAAACACAGAATTTAAAAAATCAGTTGATTTTATTATAAAAAAAATAAAATCAAAAGAAGAAACTGAGGAAATATAAAATGCATTTTAAAATTAAAAAAGAAATATTTTTAGAACAATTATTGAAAATTCAAAAAATTATTCCTCATAAAACTTTTTTTCCTATTTTTTTAGGAATTAAAATAAAAATTAAAAAAGATTTTTTAATATTAGAATCAACCGACGGAAATGCATCAATTAAAATAAAAATAAAAAATGAAAGTTTAAAAATTCAAGAAGAAGGAAGTTTATTAATTTCAGGAAAATATTTTATTGAAATTATTAAAAAAATAAATAGTGATTTTATTGAAATGAAAAAAAATGAAAATAATTCATTAACTATAAAAACAGAACTTTTAGAATATAAATTAAAATTAATGAATTTAAATTATTTTCCTAAAATTAATTTTTTTTTAGAATTTAAAGAAAAAATTGAAATTAAAGGTAATATTTTTAAAAAAATTATTAAAGAAATTAAAATATCAGCCGCAAAAGATGAAAAAAAATCAATTTTAACAGGTATAAATTTTATTTATCAAAAACCATTTTTAAAAGTTTTATCAACAGATTATTTTCGTTTAAGTCAAAAAAAAATAAAATTAGATTTTAATTATAAAAATTTTAACATTGTAATACATTATAAAATTTTAGAAGAACTAAGCAAAATTTTAGAATACTATGAAGATGATAATTTACAAATTTATTTTAATTCTAAAAAAATGTTTTTAAAAGCTAATGATTTATTTTTTCAAACAACACTTTTAGAAGGTGAATTTCCTAAAACACAAGAAATTTTAGAAAATAATTTTATTTATAAAATTAAATTAAATAAAGAAAAATTAATTAAAACTTTAGAAAGAGTTTCTTTTATTTCAAATAAAGACATAAATGATGTTAGTGTTGTTAAATTAACAATAAAAAAAGAAAAAAAAATAGAAATATCTTCTTATAATGATGAAATTGGTAATATTGTAGAAGAAATATTACCTTTAGAAAATATTTTATTCAAAGAAATAGAAATATCTTTTAATGCAAAATATTTAGAAGATATTTTAAAAGTTTTTTTAGTTAAAGAAATTATTATTTCTTTTCAATCTGCCTTCAAACCTTTTATTGTTACTAGTTTTGAAGATAAAACTTCTTTACATTTAATTCTACCCTTATTAAATTAAAAATTTTTAAAATAACAAAATAAAATAACAAAAATTATTTAAAAATAAATTAATATAAAAAATGTTAATATAATAAAATATATAAATTAATTTTTAGAAATAAATATTATATTATTAAAAAATTATTAAAAAGAAAGGTAATTTTTTAACAAAATGTTAAAAAAAACAAAAATATATAATGCTGAAAGCATTCAAGTTTTAGAAGGTTTAGAAGCAGTAAGAATAAGACCTGGAATGTATATTGGTTCAACAAATGAAAAAGGATTAAATCATTTAGTTTGGGAAATTGTTGATAATGCTATTGATGAATCTCTAGAAGGTTATGCAAATGAAATAATACTTGAAGTTTTACCTGAAAATATTATTCGTGTAACTGATAATGGTAGAGGAATACCTGTAGATATTCATCCAAAGACTAATAAAACAGTGGTAGAAACAATTTTAACAACATTACATGCAGGAGGAAAGTTTGATAATTCTTCTTATAAAATTTCTGGTGGTTTACACGGTGTTGGTGCTTCAGTAGTAAATGCTTTATCTTCTTGGTTTTTAGTTGAAATTCATTTACAAGGTAAGATATATTTTCAAAAATATGAAAAAGGAAAACCGGTAACTAAATTAGAAATTAAAGGTAATACGAATAAAAAAGGAACTGTTATTACTTTTTTACCAGATAATGAAATTTTTAAAGAAACTACAAATTATAATTTTGAAATTTTGAAGATAAGAATGCAACAATTAGCATTTTTGAATAAAGGAATCAAATTAATTATTATCGACAAAAGAAAAGATATAGAAGAAAAATTTGAATTTTATTATAAAGAAGGATTAAAAGAGTATATTAAATATTTAAATCAAAATAAAACAAGTTTAAATAAGGAATTTTATCAAGAGAAATTTTTTGAAAAAATGTTTTTTGAAATTGTTTTTCAATACACTGAAGTTTATAATAATAATATTTATTCTTTTGTTAATAATATTCCGACTCATGATGGTGGAACACATGAAGAAGGTTTTAAAATGGCTCTTAATAGAATTTTAAATAAATATGTTAAAGATAAAAATATGTTAAAAAAAAACATTAATTTTATTAGTGAAGATACTTTAGAAGGTTTAACTGTAGTTATTTCTTTAAAACATCCAAATCCTTCTTTTGAAAGTCAAACTAAAACTAAATTTTTAAATTCTGAAGTTAGACAAATTATTTCTAAGTTTTTTGGTGAAGAATTAGAAAAATATTTATTAGAAAATCCTCAAGAAGCTAAAAAAATAATAGAAAAATGTTTATTATCTTCTAAAGCTAGAATTGATGCTAAAAAAGCTCGTGAAGCTACTAGAAGAAAATCACCTTTAGAAACTTTAGGATTTGCATCTAAATTAGCAGATTGTTATAATAAAAATCCTCAAGAGTCAGAATTATATATTGTTGAAGGCGATTCGGCTGGTGGATCTGCTAAACAAGGAAGAGATTCTAAATATCAAGCTATATTGCCTTTAAAAGGAAAAGTTTTAAATGTTGAAAAAGCTCGTTTAGAAAAAATTTTAAGTAATAAAGAAATTATTTCTTTGATTCAAGCAGTAGGAACTGGTTTTGGTAAAGATTTTAATATTGACAAAGTTCGTTATCATAGAATTATTATTATGACTGATGCTGATGTTGATGGTGCTCATATTAGAACTTTACTTTTAACTTTTTTCTTTAGAAATTTAAAACCTTTAATTGAAAAAGGTTATATTTATTTTGCTAAATCACCTTTATATAAAATTCAATATGGTAAAAAAATAACTTATGCTTATGAAGAACAAGAATTAAAAAAAATTTTAAGTCGAATAAGTGGAAAATTTTATATTCAAAGATATAAAGGTTTAGGAGAAATGAATCCTGAACAACTTTGGGAAACTACAATGAATCCAGAAACTAGAACTCTTTTGCAAGTTAATTCAGAAAATGATTTAGAATCTGATCAAGTTTTCAATATGTTAATGGGAGAAGAAGTTTCTGTAAGAAAAAAATTTATTCAAGACAATGCAATTTATGCTGATTTAGATGTTTAATAAAATATCTAATAAAAAAATTTTTTAAAAAGAAGAGACTAAAAAATGTCAAAAAAAAATGATTTATTAAAAAATGAAGATTCTTTGGTTGGAAAAATTAAAAAAATTAATATTAATCAAGAGATTAAAAAATCTTTTTTAAGTTATGCTATGAGTGTTATTGTAGCTAGAGCATTACCTGATATTAAAGATGGGTTAAAACCTGTTCAAAGAAGAATTTTATATGGAATGAATGAATTGGGTGTTTATTCTCATTCTAGTTATAAAAAATCAGCTAGAATTGTCGGGGATGTAATGGGTAAATTTCATCCGCACGGAGATTCTAGTATTTATGAAGCTATGATTAGAATGGCTCAAGATTTTAATTATCGTTATCCTTTGGTTGATGGTCATGGTAATTTAGGTTCTATTGATGGCGATAATGCTGCAGCTATGCGTTATACTGAAGTTAAGATGTCTAAAATATCTATGGAATTATTAAAAGAAATTGATCAAGAAACAGTTGATTTTGTTGAAAATTATGATGGTAGTGAAAGAGAACCGGTTTTTTTGCCTTCTAGTTTTCCTAATTTATTGGTAAATGGGTCAACTGGTATTGCTGTTGGAATGGCTACTAATATACCTTCTCATAATTTATCTGAAGTAATAGACGCTTTAATTAATTATATTGATAATAAAGAAATTGATACTGAAGGTTTAATGAAATTTATTAAAGGGCCTGATTTTCCTACTGGAGGAGAAATTTTAGGTATTTCTGGTTTAAAAGAAGCTTATGAAACTGGAAGAGGAAGAATATTTGTTCGCTCTAAAACAGAAATTATTTATTCTGATAAAAATAAACCAATTATAATAATTAAAGAAATTCCTTATCAAATAAAAAAAACTAGTTTAATTGAAAAAATTGCTTTTTTAGTTAAAGAAAAAATTATTGAAGGTATAACTGATTTAAGAGATGAATCTAATAATTCTAGAGGTATGAGAATTATTATTGAATTGAGGAAAGATGTTGAACCTAAAATTATTTTAAATAATTTATATAAACATACTCAATTACAAACTTCTTTTTGTTTTAATATGATAGCTTTAGTTAATGGTGTTCCTAAAATAGTTTCTTTAAAAAATATGTTGGAAGAATTTTTTCTTTTTAGAATAGATGTTATTAATCGTCAAAAAAAATTTGAATTAAATAAAGCTAAACAAAAAAAACATTTAATTACTGCTTTAGCAATTATTCTTAATGATATAGAAAAAGTTTTAAAAATTATTAAAAATTCTAATGATGTTAAAGAAGCACAAAAAAATATTATGATAAATTATAATTTTGATGAAATTCAAAGTAAAGCTATTTTGGAAATGAGTTTGCAAAAAATTACTAATTTAGAAATAAAAAAAGTTATAAAAGAAGAAGAAATTTTGAAATTAAAAATTTATGAATGTGAAAACATTATTAATTCACAAACTAAAAAAGAAAAAATTTTAAAAAAAGAATTATTAAAAATTAAAAATCAATTTCAAGATAAAAGAAAATCTATTATTAGCAATGAACAATATTTAACTGTTGAAAATGAATCTTTAATTAATAAAGAAACAATTTTAATTACAGTTACTAATAAAGGTTATATTAAACGTTTAAATCTTGATACTTATAAAAAACAAAATCGTGGTGGTAAAGGTGTTTCAGGTTTAAAAATGCAAGAAAATGATTTTTTAGAACATATTTTAATTACTTCTACACATGATCATCAATTATTTTTTACTAATAAAGGTAAAATTTATCAGTTAAAAGGTTATGAAATTCCTTTAGGTTCACGTTACTCCAAAGGTATTCCTTTGGTTAATTTATTACCTTTAGAAAAAAATGAATTTTTAACTTCTTTAACAAGTGTAAAAGATTTTAAAGAAGAAAAAAATTATTTAGTTTTAGTAACTAAAAAAGGTTTAATTAAAAGAAATTCTTTAAAAGATTTTGAAAATGTTCGTAGAAATGGTAAAATAGCTGCTGTTTTAAAAAATAATGATGAAGTTTTATTTGTTAGTAGAACTACAGGTCAACAAGACATTATTTTAGCTGCCTCCGATGGGAAAGCTATTCGTTTTAATGAGTTTGAAATTAGACAAACAGGACGTAAAAGTTCTGGTGTTAGAGGTATTAAAATAAAAACAGAAGAAGAAATTATTGGTATGACTGTGGTTGATAGCGAAAAACAAAATATTTTAGTTATTACTGAAAAGGGTTATGGAAAAATAACTAAAGCTAACGAATATCGTAATCAAATTCGTGGTGGAAAAGGTACTAAAACATTAAAAATAACTTCTAGAAATGGTAAATTAGTTAGACTTTTAACTATTTATCGAAATGAAGAATTAATTATTTTTTCTGATCATGGAAAAGTAGTTAGAATTGATACCAAACAAATACCTTTAACTAAATCTAAAGTAACACAAGGAAATATTTTAATTTCACTAGAAGAAAGTGATAAAGTATCTTCAGTAGCTTTGATTAAAAAAACTTTGATTAAAAAAGAAGAATCAAATGATGAAACTTTAATTGAAATTTTTTAAAAAAATATTTTTAAGACTATTTTGTTAAATAGTTTTTTTTATTTTTAATTATAATATTAAATTTTTTTCCTATATTTAAATTTTGTTATAATTATATTATATTAAAATAAATTAAATTTTCTTTTATATGTAAAAAGCGTGGTAAAATAATGATTAAGTATTTTAAAAATTTTAAAATTATCAAATTTTTATTATTTATTTTATTTTTTTTCTTTATTATTTTAAATCATAATTTTATTTATGGTTTAGATAAAGAAATAGAAAAAGAATTTATAACGTTTGATGTTTATTTAGGTAAAAATTCTAATAAAAAAGATATCACAGAGTATTTACAAAAAAATATAAAAAATTTTGATTTTTCACAAAAAAAAATATTAAGTTTAATTGAAATTGATAATTCAATTATTAATTCAAATTTAATGGCTATTTATTTAGAACCATCATCAAAAGAATTATTTCCAAGTAAAAACATTAATAATTCCAAAGATATTAATTACACAAATATTTATTTTTTTTGGTTTTTAGAAAATAAAAACTTTAATTTCAATATTAAAGAAAATATGTATGATTTATTAGAACAAATTTCCCAATTTGATTTTATAAAAAAAGAAGATTTAAAAAAAATTAAATTAAAAACTTTTAAAAAAATAAATTTCCAAAGAATTAAATTTTGTATTAAAAATATTTTTAAAAAATTATCTAAAAATACTGGATTTATTTTACAAAATTTACTTAATAATGTTTTATTTGAAAATTTTGTATTTAAAATGTTAGAATTTATTGAAATTAAAACAGGTTTATTTTTAAATATAGAAATTTTAAATTTTATAGAAATTAATTTAAATAGATTTGAAAAAATTAAAGAAGAAGTTTTATATTTTGGTGAAAAAAAAACTTTTCTAGGTCCAGGCATTATATTTTTGAAAGAAATTTTTTTAATTATGGAAAAAATAAATAATTCTATTAATGAAAATTTAAATATTGTTATAAAACAATTTAATGAAGGTATTTATGATTTATTTTCTGGAAATTTCTTTAAAGGTTTTTTAGAAATTTTTGTTGATATTCCTAAAAAAATTTTTCAAGGTTTTTTTAATGTTATTGATCAAATAATGATAATTTTTTATCAACAAGATATTTATTTAATTAATTAAATTTTAAATATAAAAAATTTTCAAATTCAAGGAAGTTTAAAAGTTTTAAAATGCAAACACAAAATAAAAAAATAATATCAAAAAAAACTAATTCTTTTGAAGAAACCAAAGAGATAGGTAAATTTTTAGGACAAAAAATTAAATTTATTAAAAAAACAGTTATTGTTTTGTTAGAAGGAAAAATAGGTTCTGGTAAGACTTCTTTTACAAAAGGTTTAGCCAAATCTTTAGGTATAAAAAAAAATATTAATAGTCCTACTTTTGTTTTAATGAAAACTTATTTTGGTTCGACAAGGAATTTACATCATATAGATATTTATCGTTTTGTTTTGAAACCTGAAAATTTAGAAGAATTATTAGAAGAAGTTGAAATAGGAGATGTTTTAGTTATTGAAACTTATCAAGATTTAAGAAAATTATTTAGTAATTTTAATTTTAGGGTAAAAATTGATTATTTAAGTGAAAATCAAAGAAATATTTTAATTGAATTAAATTAAAATATTAAAAAATAAAATTAAAAATATATAGTAAAGGTATGTATAAAGTAAATGAAAAATTTTCTTATTTTAGATACTTCTACTGAAGTTCAAATTGTTATTTTAGTTATTGATGGTAATATAAAAACTTTTAAAAAAAATTTTGGAAAAAAAAATTATGTTGCTAATATGGTTCCTTTGATGGATACAGTATTAAAAGAAAATAAAATAAATTTAAAAGATTTAAATGGTATTTTAGTAGGAACAGGTCCTGGTTCTTATACGGGCACTAGAGTTGCTGTTTTAACATCGAAAATAATTGCTTTATCTTTTAATATACCTTTATTAGAAATTAATAGTTTAATTCTTTTAACTAGTGGATATCTTCAAAAATATTTAACTCCTTTAATAGATGCTAGAAATAATTTTTTTTTTGGTTTAAGTTTAAAAAATAATGAAATAATTTTACCAGAAGGCAGATATAATAAAGTTTTTTTAGATAATTATCCGAATCATATTTTAATAACTAATGATAATATTAAATTAGATTTGAAAAAAGTTTTTTTTTATGCCAAAAAAGTTAAAAACGTACATAATTTAGTTCCTAATTATTTAGTTAAAATTTAAAAATTTAAGGAAAAAAATATGATAATTTTATCGATAGAAACTAGTTGTGATGAAACTAGTGCATCTGTAACTCAAGATGGTAAAAAAGTTATTTCTAATATTGTTTTTTCTCAAATTAAAGAACATTCATTAAATGGAGGTGTTATTCCCGAATTAGCTTCTAGAGAACATTTGAAAAATATTACTTTAGTTTTAGAAAAATCTTTAAAAGAAGCTAATATTCAACCTCAAGAAATTGACTTAGTTGCATTTACTCAAGGACCAGGTTTAATTGGTTCTTTGTTGGTAGGTATTAATTGCGCTTTGGTTTTTGGTTATATTTATAAAAAACCAGTTTTAGGTGTTAATCATTTGTTAGGACATATTTATGCAGCACAAATAGAAAATGAAATTGAGTTTCCTTCACTAGTTTTGATTATTTCAGGTGGACATACAGAATTATTAGCTTTAGAAAATTATTTACAAATTAAAAAGTTAGGTTTTACTTGTGATGATGCTGTTGGAGAAGCTTATGATAAAGTTTCTAGAATTTTAGGTTTTGGTTATCCTGGAGGACCTATTATCGATGAATTAGCTCAAAAAGGTAAAGATATTTTTAATTTCGTTCGTCCATATTTAAAAAATGATAATTTTAATTTTAGTTTTTCTGGTCTTAAAAGTTCAATATTTAATTTAGTTTCTAAAAATAATTTTAATTTACAAGAAAAAATAAATATTTGTAGTTCTTTTCAATCTAGTGTTATTGATGTTTTGGTAGAAAAAACAAAGAGAGTTTTGAAAAAATATTCTTTTAAGCAGTTAATTATTACAGGTGGTGTTGCTGCTAATTATAGTTTAAGAAAAAGATTTTTAAGTGAATTTTCTCAATTAAAAGTTATTATACCTAGTTTAAAATATTGTGGTGATCAAGCAGCTATGATTGGAATTGCAGCTTATTATCAATTTAAATATCAATTAAAATTTAATCAAAATTATCATTGGGAAGGTAAACCTAATTTATCTTTTTAAAAATTAAGGGTAAAAAAATGCAAAAACAATCTAATTTTATTAAAAAAATCATGATGGAAGATTTAAAAAAAAAAAAATATCATCAAATTATTACACGTTTTCCACCTGAACCTAATGGTTTTTTACACTTAGGCCACGCAAGAGCTATTTTTATTAATTTTGAGTTAGCTAAGTTTTTTAATGGGAAAACGAATTTAAGATATGATGATACAAACCCTACTAAAGAAGATAAAATTTATGTTAATTCTATCTTAGAAGATATTAAATGGTTAGGTTATAAACCGAATAAAATATTATTTGCTTCTGATTATTTTTTAGAAATGTATGAAAGAGCATTAAAATTAATTAAAAAAGATAAAGCTTTTGTAGATGATTTAAGTTCTAAGGAAATATTTCAAACTCGCGGTAATTTAATTGAACCTGGTCAAAATTCACGTTATCGTAAACGTAGTATTGAAGAAAATTTAAATCTTTTTCAAAAAATGAAAGAAGGTTTTTATAAAAATGGGGAAAAAGTTTTAAGAGCTAAAATAGATATGAAAAGTTCTAATATTAATTTACGAGACCCTGTTTTATATCGTATTTTACATGCTAAAACTTTAAAAAATGTTAATTGGTTTATCTTTCCTACATATGATTATGCTCATCCTTTAGAAGATGCTATTGAAAAAATTAGTCATTCATTATGTTCTTTAGAATTTGAAAATCATAGAGTTTTATATGATTGGGTTATTAAAGAAACAGAAATGTCTCATATTCCTACTCAAATTGAATTTGGTAAGTTAAATATTACAAATTTTATTTTAGGTAAAAGAAATTTAAAATTTTTAGTAGAAAATAATTTAGTTAATGGTTGGAGCGATCCAAGAATGCCTACATTGTCTGGTTTAAGAAGAAAAGGATATACTCCTGATTCTATTAAAAATTTTTTATTGAACATTGGTTTATCTAAAACTAATTTTAAAGTAAAAAAAAGCATGTTAGAATCTTTCGTAAGAGATGATTTGCAATCGAAAACTTTTAAAATGATGGCGGTAATAAATCCTTTGAAAGTAACAATTACTAATTATCCCTTAAACAAAAAAGAAATTTTAGAGTTTCAAGAAAATAATGATTATTTATTTCCAACTAAAAAAATTTTTTTTTCTAGAGAAATATATATAGAAAAAGAAGATTTTCAAATTAAAAAACCCGATATAAAATACAAAAGATTATTTTTAAATGGTGAAGTAAGATTATTACACGCTTATTTTATTAAAATTTATGATGTTATTAAAAATAATCATGGTGAAGTAATTGAATTATTAGCTACTTATGATCCTAAAACAAAAAGTGGCAGTGGTTTTAATGAAAGAAAGCCTAATGGAACTATTCATTTTGTAGAAGTTAATACATCGCAAAAAGCTAAATTTAATTTTTTTACATCTATGTATAAAAATGAAACACCTCAAGATTTAAAATCAGAATTTAATTTTAAATCTTTAGAAACTAAATTTGGGTTTTTAGATAGTTCTGTTAAAAATTTTAAACATTTAGATAAATTTCAATTCATTAGAAATGGTTATTTTGTTTTTGATAAAACAGAAGAAAAAATATTAAATTTTAATGAAATTATTTCTTTAAAAAAATCTTATAAATAAACAAATTATAAAATTAATTTAATATTTATTAATTAAATAACCTAATATTTAAAAAAAATAACAATCGTGATCAACTTTAAGTTGGTCTTTTTTTATTTTTAAAATATTAATAATATATTTATTTTAAAAGGTATTTAAATTTTTATTTTTAATTTTAAATTTTTCATAAAAAACAACATAATTATCATCTAAATTTTAAAATTATTGTGATATTTTTTTTATATATTTGTCTATTAGTTGAATATTTTTTGTTTTTTGTTATAATTCTTTTCATATATTAATTATTATTATTATTAATTATTATTTTAAATTTTAAATAATTTAATGTTAAATATCTTAAAAAATATAAATTAAATTATCATAAAGGAGAAATATATAAATTGATCAGAATATATACTAGTTTAAGTAGCTCTTCATGTAGGAAAGCTAAAAATTGGTTAGATGAACATAGATTAGATTATAAAGAATTTAATTTAAATTTTTATAAAATTAACTATTTTGATATTAATTTTATATTAAAAAATACAGAATATGGTTTTACAAATATAATTTCTAAAAGATCAAATATTTATAAAGAAAAAAAAATTGATTTTGAAAATTTAAATGTTGTGGAATTGAAAAATATTATTATTAAATATCCAAGTATTTTAAGAACACCAATAATTGTTTGTGATACAAAAATTCAAGTAGGATATAATAGTGATGATATTAGAATTTTTTTGTCAAGAGATTTAAAACGTTATTTTATGAAAAATAAAAATTATAATAGTTTTGAAGAATATCAAAAATTACTTAAATTTTATTTTTATCAAAAAAAATAATTTATATATTAAATAATAATATTTTTTTGTAATTATTTAATTTTAATATCATTATTTTTTTAAGATTTAAATAAATGATTTAAGATTATTATTATAAAATTTATCAAATTAATGATTTAAATTAATAAATAATAAAAGTATTTAGAACATACTGAAATTTTTAAATTAAGTAGTATTTTAAAAAAAGATATTCAAATATAAAAAATATATTATTAATGTTTATAAAAATATTTATTTTAGAATTTTTTAGTTATTACATATTAAATTACTGTTATTTTATATAAATTTTTAAACAAAAAGATTTATATAAATAAATTATTTTTGTTTGTTATTTTTTTATGTTTATTATGAGAATATATAAAATTAAAACATTTTTTATCTTTTAGATTTAATTTTTTAAAAAATTATAATATTATTTTAAAATATTAATTAAAAAATAATTTAATTTATGTTAAAATTATAAAAGTTAATTAAGTTTTTATTTTTTAAGATAAAAAAATTATTTTATAAAATAATAAATTATTGACATTGTTTTTTTAACATGTTATAATATATTTACTTAGAGAAATATTTTTAATTTAAAAAAAATTAAAATATTTTGTTTAGTCTTTGACAACTGAAGATGATAAAAATTTATTACATTTATAAATTTAATTAATTTATCTTATTTTAATTAATTAAAGTTTTTGATTTTATATTAAGAGTTTGATCCTGGCTCAGGATGAACGCTGGCGGCGTGCCTAATACATGCAAGTCGAACGGAAACTTTTAGTTTCAGTGGCGAACGGGTGAGTAACACGTAAGTAACCTGCCTCTTAGACGAGGATAACAGTTGGAAACGACTGCTAAGACTGGATAGGAAGTTTTAAGGCATCTTGAAACTTTTAAAAGACCCGCAAGGGTATGCTAAGAGATGGGCTTGCGGCACATTAGTTAGTTGGTAAGGTAACGGCTTACCAAGACTATGATGTGTAGCTGGACTGAGAGGTTGAACGGCCACATTGGGATTGAGATACGGCCCAAACTCCTACGGGAGGCAGCAGTAAGGAATTTTCGGCAATGGAGGAAACTCTGACCGAGCAACGCCGCGTGAACGATGAAATATTTAGGTATGTAAAGTTCTTTTATTAAAGAAGAAAAAATGATGGAAAAATCATTCTGACGGTATTTAATGAATAAGCCCCGGCTAACTATGTGCCAGCAGCTGCGGTAATACATGGGGGGCAAGCGTTATCCGGATTTATTGGGCGTAAAGGGTGTGTAGGCGGTTTAATAAGTCTATGGTATAAGTTCAACGCTTAACGTTGTGATGCTATGGAAACTGTTTGACTAGAGTTGGATAGAGGCAAGTGGAATTCCATGTGTAGCGGTAAAATGCGTAAATATATGGAGGAACACCAGTAGCGAAGGCGGCTTGCTGGGTCTTAACTGACGCTGAGGCACGAAAGCGTGGGGAGCAAACAGGATTAGATACCCTGGTAGTCCACGCCGTAAACGATGAGTACTAAGTGTTGGGTTAAACCAGTGCTGAAGTTAACACATTAAGTACTCCGCCTGAGTAGTACGTACGCAAGTATGAAACTTAAAGGAATTGACGGGACTCCGCACAAGCGGTGGATCATGTTGTTTAATTCGAAGATACACGAAAAACCTTACCAGGTCTTGACATACTCTGCAAAGCTATAGAAATATAGTGGAGGTTATCAGGGATACAGGTGGTGCATGGTTGTCGTCAGCTCGTGTCGTGAGATGTTGGGTTAAGTCCCGCAACGAGCGCAACCCTTATCGCTAGTTACCATCATTTAGTTGGGCACTTTAGTGAGACTGCCAATGATAAATTGGAGGAAGGTGGGGATTACGTCAAATCATCATGCCCCTTATGACCTGGGCTACAAACGTGATACAATGGCTGTTACAAAGAGTAGCTGAAGCGTGAGTTTTTAGCAAATCTCAAAAAAACAGTCTCAGTTCGGATTGAAGTCTGCAACTCGACTTCATGAAGTCGGAATCGCTAGTAATCGCGAATCAGCATGTCGTGGTGAATACGTTCTCGGGGTTTGTACACACCGCCCGTCAAACCATGAAAGTTGACAATACTCGAAACCAGTAGCCTAACTTGCAAAAGAGGGAACTGTCTAAGGTAGGGTCGATGATTGGGGTTAAGTCGTAACAAGGTATCCCTACCGGAAGGTGGGGATGGATCACCTCCTTTCTAAGGAAAATATCATCTTCAGTTGTGAAAGACTTAAAAAAGTTTTTTATTTTTTAAGATAAAAATAAATAATGGTCCGGGGCCTATAGCTCAGTTGGTTAGAGCACACGCCTGATAAGCGTGAGGTCGATGGTTCGAGTCCATTTAGGCCCACCAAAGTATTTATCTTAAGAAAACAAGCTCTTTGAAAAGTAGATAAATTAAGGTTAAAAGAATTGAAGAAATTAAGGGCGCACAGTGGATGCCTTGGCACTAAGAGACGATGAAGGACGCAATTAACGGCGAAACGTCACGGGGAGCTGTACATAAGTGAAGATCCGTGGATTTCCGAATGGGGCAACCCGCTATGTTAAAAACATTAGCATCTTTGTTTTATAACAAAGAAGAAAACGCAGTGAACTGAAATATCTAAGTAACTGCAGGAACAGAAAGTAATAACGATTCCGCTAGTAGTGACGAGCGAACGCGGAACAGCCAGATACCATATTTAGTTATAAAATTTTAATGAAGTTGAAGTTTTTGGAAAAAAACACCACAGCGGGTGATAGTCCTTTAAACGTAAGTTAAAATCTAAGGTATCAAAAAGTACGGCGAGACACGAGAAATCTTGTTGGAATATGGGAGGACCATCTCCTAAGGCTAAATACTCCTTAAGTGACCGATAGTGAACTAGTACCGTGAGGGAAAGGTGAAAAGAACCCCGGAAGGGGAGTGAAATAGATCCTGAAACTGTGTGTCTACAATTAGTCAAAGTTCGTTAATGAACGATGGCTTGCCTTTTGCAGAATGAACCGGCGAGTTACGATATGTAGCTAGGTTAAGTTTTAAGGAACGGAGCCGTAGTGAAAGCGAGCCTTAATAGGGCGATTCAGTTGCATGTCGTAGACCCGAAACTGAAGTGAGCTAGCCATGAGCAGGTTGAAGTTTAAGTAAAATTAAATGGAGGACCGAACCAGGACACGTTGAAAAGTGTTTGGATGACTTGTGGCTAGGGGTGAAATTCCAATCGAACTCAGAGATAGCTGGTTCTCCCCGAAATAGCTTTAGGGCTAGCGTTGATTAAATATTTTAATGAAGGTAGAGCACTAAATGGGCAAGGGCTTCACCTCGAAGTACCAAACTCAATTAAACTCCGAATGTTATTAAAGTAAGTCAGCAGTCAGACTGTGGGTGATAAGGTCCATGGTCAAAAGGGAAAGAGCCCAGACCGTCAGCTAAGGTCCCAAAATTGATGTTAAGTGGAAAAGGAAGTAAAGATGTTTAAACAACTAGAAGGTTGGCTTAGAAGCAGCCATCCTTTAAAGAGTGCGTAATAGCTCACTAGTCGAATGACTTTGCGCCGAAAATGTAACGGGGCTCAAACATCATACCGAAGCTACGGATAAATAAAATTTGATAATTTTATTATATGGTAGGGGAAGCGTTCTGACATCGCTGAAGCTATAGCGGAAGCAGTAGTGGAGAGGTCAGAAGTGAGAATGCCGGTGTAAGTAACGAAAAGATAGGTGGGAATCCTATCCGTCGAAAACCTAAGGTTTCCAGGGGAAGGTTCGTCCGCCCTGGGTTAGTCGGGTCCTAAGGTGAGGGAGAAATCCGTAGCCGATGGCAAACAGGTTCAGATTCCTGTACTAGTTAATAAACTGATGGAGGGACAAAGTAGGCTAAACGCACCTCTTAATGGATTGAGGTAGAAAGACCAAGTTTGAGAAAATAGGCAAATCCGTTTTCTTATTAAAAACAAGGTTTGAAGGTAACGTGTTTGATGTCAGACTTTCAAGAAAAGCTTCTAGGGTTAATTTATTAACTACCCGTACCGCAAACCGACACAGGTAGGTAGGTAGAGTATACTAAGACGCGCGAGAAAACTCTTGTTAAGGAACTCGGCAAAATAACTCCGTAACTTCGGGATAAGGAGGGCTTTTAACAAAAATTTAAAAGCCGCAGAGAATAGGCCCAAGCGACTGTTTATCAAAAACATAGGTCTCTGCTAAACCGTGAGGTGATGTATAGGGGCTGATGCCTGCCCGGTGCTGGAAGATTAAGAGGGGATGTTAGTTGTTTTACAACAAAGCATTGAATTGAAGTCCCAGTAAACGGCGGCCGTAACTATAACGGTCCTAAGGTAGCGAAATTCCTTGTCGGGTAAGTTCCGACCTGCACGAAAGGCATAACGATTTGGGCGCTGTCTCAACAAGAGTCTCGGTGAAATCAAACTGTCGGTGAAAATGCCGACTACCCGCGACAGGACGAAAAGACCCCATGGAGCTTTACTGCAGCTTAATATTGATTTTATAATTAGAATGTACAGGATAAGTGGGAAACTGTGAACAAAAGACGCTAGTTTTTTGGGAGTTAACGTTGGGATACCACTCTTTTTATTTGTAAAATCTAACCTCCACAAGTAGATTGTGAGGGACAGTGTTTGGTGGGCAGTTTGACTGGGGCGGTCGCCTCCTAAAAAGTAACGGAGGCGTTCGAAGGTTCCCTCAAAATGGTTGGAAATCATTTGAAGAGCATAAAGGTAAAAGGGAGCTTGACTGCGAGACCTACAAGTCGAGCAGGGACGAAAGTCGGACTTAGTGATCTTGCGGTACCGTATGGAAGGGCCGTGACTCAACGGATAAAAGCTACCCTGGGGATAACAGGCTTATCACTTCCGAGCGTTCATAGCGACGAAGTGGTTTGGCACCTCGATGTCGGCTCATCGCATCCTGGAGCTGAAGAAGGTTCCAAGGGTTGGGCTGTTCGCCCATTAAAGCGGAACGCGAGCTGGGTTCAGAACGTCGTGAGACAGTTCGGTCTCTATCCGTCGTGGGCGTTGGAAATTTGAAAGGAGCTGTCCCTAGTATGAGAAGACCGGGATGGATATACCTCTGGTGTTTCAGTTGGTTTGCCAAAGCCATAGCTGAGTAGCTAAGTATAGAAAGGATAAATGCTGAAAGCATATAAGCATGAAGCCTCCCTTGAGATGAGATTTCCCTATGAGATTCCTGAAAGACTATCAGGTTGATAGGCTAGAGGTGTAAGAACAGCAATGTTTTCAGCTGACTAGTACTAATAAATCCATTGACTTTAATTTTTTTAACCCATTTATCTAGTTTTGAAAGATTTTCCTGGTGCTTAAGTTAAAAAGGACACACCTGTTCCCATCCCGAACACAGCAGTTAAGCTTTTTAACGCCGACAATAGTTCGATTTTTCGCGCCAAGATAGGTTGTCGCCAGGAAATGCTGAAAATTATAGAGGATTAGCTCAGCTGGGAGAGCGTCTGCCTTACAAGCAGAATGTCGGCGGTTCGAACCCGTCATCCTCTACCATCAACAAATAGAAAATTTAAAAGCCAAAATAGCTCAACGGTAGAGCAACTGTCTTGTAAACAGTAGGTTGCAGGTTCGATTCCTGTTTTTGGCACCAAATCAGTAATTAATGTCCCGTTAGCTCAGTTGGTAGAGCACTTGACTTTTAATCAAGGTGTCAAAGGTTCGAGTCCTTTACGGGATACCAATTTATTTTTTAAAAAAAATTTTGGGTTATTATTGCCCGGATGGTGGAATAGGTAGACACGTGGGACTTAAAATCCCATGGTTGTAAGACCGTGCCGGTTCAAGTCCGGCTCTGGGTACCAAATATTTTAAGGGGCTTTAGCTCAGTTGGTAGAGCATCTGTTTTGCACACAGAAGGTCGACGGTTCGAATCCGTTAAGCTCCACCAATGATTTATTTTTAATATTAAAAATTTAAAATTAATTAATATATTTTAAATGGCGGTGTAGCTCAGTTGGCTAGAGCGTACGGTTCATACCCGTGAGGTCGAGGGTTCAAATCCCTCTGCCGCTACCACATAAGGACCTGTAGCTCAGCTGGTCAGAGCCACCGGCTCATAACCGGTTGGTCGTAGGTTCGAATCCTACCGGGTCCACCAAAACAGTTTTTAGGAAGAATACCCAAGTTCGGTTTAAGGGATCAGTCTTGAAAACTGACAGGTCTGAAAAGACGCGGGGGTTCGAATCCCTCTTCTTCCGCCATTTATAAGTATTTAATTATAATTAAATTTTAATTTTTTTTTAATAAATTTTAGTTTTATAATATCGCGGGATAGAGCAGTTTGGTAGCTCGTCGGGCTCATAACCCGAAGGTCGTAGGTTCGAATCCTTCTCCCGCAACCAAAAATGGTTCGGTGGTGTAGTGGTTAACATGCTTGCCTGTCACGCAGGAGACCGCGGGTTCAAATCCCGTCCGAACCGCCAGAATTTATTTATATATGTAAAATACGACCGGCTCTGTAGCTCAGTCGGTAGAGCAGTGGCCTGAAGAGCCTCGTGTCGGCAGTTCGATTCTGCCCGGAGCCACCATATTTTATTAGTATTAGAAATTTTTCAAATATTACATTATATTTTTTTTAATAATTTAAGTAGTAATCTTTATTAAAAATAGAGATTACTTTTTTTTATTTATATTATATTATTTTTTGTGATGAATTTAATTTTTTATATTTTTAAATATTTTTATTTTTATTTATAATGAAAACAATTTTTATTTATAATGAATTTTTTTCTTTTTGAAAAAAAATTAAATTTTAAAATTAAATTAAATTTAGCAAGTGGTGTTTATATTTGAAATATTTTGATTTTATTAATTTATTTATATTTTTTAAATTTATTTTGGGTTTTATTTTTTTATTTTTTGGTATTTATTTTTTTATTTTACCCAAAGATTTTATTATTGGTGGATTAGAAGGCAGTTTAATTTTTTTAGATAAAATATTTTTTTATAAAAATGGTAAACAAAATCACTTTTTTACTAAAAATAATGTTATTGTTATTATTAGAATTATATTTTTATTTTTAAGTTTCTTTTTTCATGATTTGCCATTTTTTTTAAAGACTTTGATAATTACAATATTTTTTTCTTTTTGTTTTAAATTATTTGATTATTATAAAATTAATAAAAATTTTTTTATTTATAAATTTCCTAATTTTATTAAAAACAATAATATATATGAATTATTTTTATCTATTATTATAATTATTTTAAGTGTTGGTTTTGGGTGTGGTTTTATTTTTTCTATTGATGCTTGTACAGGCGGAACGGATTGTATTTTTTTAAAATTAAATTTAAAATATAACATTGAATTATTTTATATTTTATTTTTTACAGATGGTTTGATTATTATTATTTCTTTTTTAATAGATTTATATAGAAAAATTAATAATAAAAAAATTATTTTTGTTAAATATATTTGTTCGTATATATGTTTTTTTACAGTTAGTTTTATTATAAATATATTAAATAAATATATTAAATAAATATATTAAATAAATATATTTATTTAATATAATTATTTATAACTTGACATTTTATATATAAAATAATACAATATTTTTAGCAGTCATTTTAATGATTGCTAATGAGGTATTAACTGATGTTGTCTAATAGAAAAAAAATTATTTTAAAATCTATTATAGAAAATTATTCAAAAGAAGCAAAACCTGTCAGTTCTAAATTGTTAACTTATACACTTCATTTAAATGTTTCTAGTGCTACTATTCGAGCCGATATGGCTGAATTAGAAAAACAAGGTTATTTATTAAAAAAAAACTATAATTCTAGTGGTAGAATTCCTTCGTTTAAAGGTTACAATTATTACTTAAATAATTTAATTAAGAGAAATGAAGAATTTATAGAAATGTTTTCTTTTGTTGATAAAATTATTCAAAAAAAAAGTTTTACTAAAGAACAATTGATTAAAAAAGTTTTAGAACTTTTAAGTGAATTTACAAGTTATACCGCAATAGCAATTGGGTCTGATATTTTGAAAACTAGTAAAATTAATAAAATTGATTTAATTTATTTAAATTATTTTGAATTAATTATTTTAATTGTTACAGATAAAGGTCATGTTCAACACCAAAATATTGTTTTAAATCAAAAAAAAGATGTTAACATGTTAGATATTAAGAAAGTAATTATAATTTTAAATGATTTGTTAAAAGGAAAATTTTTGTTTGAAGCAACACTTATTATTCAAAGTGATATTGTAAAAAAAACTATTGGTAAATATATTAATTGTGAAGAACAATTTATTGAATCTTTTGTTGAAATTTTTGCTAATTTTGTAGATAACAATTGTTATTTATCTGGGGTTTTAAATATTTTAAATCAACCAGAATTTAATAATATAGAAATTATAAAAAAATTGATTAATTGTTTAACTAAAAAAGAATTAATAAAAATTATGACTATTAAAAAAAGACTTACTTTTAAATTTTCTGATAATATAGAGTTAATTCAATTAGAAAATTTTACTATTATTTCTATACCTTATTCTATTAATAAATATGAAAAAGGCCAAATAGCTATTTTAGGACCTTATAGAATGAATTATCATAAAGTTATTCCTCTTTTAGAATATTTATCAGTTTATTTATCTAATTTATATGATTTAAATAATTGAAAAAAAGTTAAAAATTAAGGAGTTTTATTATGGCTAATAAAGAAAAGGTTTTTGATTCTAAAAAAAATGAAGAAATTAGTCATGAAGAAAAAAATTTTTCTTCTGAAAGTAAAAATTTATCAGAAAATGATCAAATTCCAAAAGTAGAAAATAATGATTTTTCTAATAAAGATGAATTTGGTCATAAACACAAAAATAATGACAAACATAAAGAATTAAATGTTAAAGATTATATTCAAATTTTAGAAACAAAAATTAAAAATTTAGAAAAAGATTTTATCAATTTAAATAAAACACATGAAAATGAAAAATTAAGATTTAGATCAGATTTAGAAAATTTTACTAAAAGAATTAATAAAGAAAGAATTAACGAACGTAAATATGCTTCTATTAATTTTATAGAAAATATTTTAGTTCCCTTTGATCAATTTGAAAAAGTTTTAGAAATGAATGTTGAAGATGAAATATTAAAAAAATTTTTAGTTGGATTTAAAATGGTTCATCAACAAATGAAAAATATTTTTAAAGAAGAAGGCTTAGAAGAGATTGAATCTTTAGGAAAAATTTTTGATCCTAAATTACACTATGCAATAGAAAAAATATCTGACAAAAATCAACCTAATAATTCTAATATTGAAGTTTTACAAAAAGGTTATTTATATAAAGAAAGAGTATTAAAACCAGCAATGGTTAAAGTAAATGAATGGAGTAATGAAACAAATGACAAAGACAAATAAAATTATTGGTATTGATTTAGGAACAACAAATTCTTGTGTTTCTGTTATGGAAGGTGGAGAAGCAAAAGTTATTACTAATGCTGAAGGTGGAAGAACTACTCCTTCTGTGGTGGCTTTTAAAGGAAATAATATCATGGTTGGAGAAATTGCCAAAAGACAAGCTATTACAAACCCCAACACTATTATTTCTATTAAAAGGCATATTGGAGAAACAAAATATACAGTTTCTGTTAATGGAAATAAATATACTCCTCAAGAAATTAGTGCTATGATTTTACAAAATTTGAAAAAAACAGCAGAAGATTATTTAGGTTCAGAAGTAACTCAAGCTGTTATTACAGTTCCTGCTTATTTCAACGATGCTCAAAGACAAGCCACTAAAGATGCAGGTAAAATTGCTGGTTTAGAAGTTAAAAGAATTATTAATGAACCAACTGCGGCTGCTTTAGCTTATGGAATTGATAAAAATAATCAAAAAGAACAAATTGTTTTAGTATTTGACTTAGGAGGAGGTACTTTTGATGTTTCGATTCTTAATTTAGCAGACGGAACTTTTGAAGTTTTATCAACATCTGGAGATAATAAACTTGGTGGAGATGATTTTGATCAAAGAATTGTTGATTATTTAGTTAAAGAATTTAAAAAAGAAAATTTAGTAGATTTATCTAAAGATAAAATGGCTTTACAACGTTTAAAAGATTCTGCAGAAAAAGCTAAAAAAGAATTAAGTGGTGTAAGTTCTACTCAAATATCTTTACCTTTTATTACTATGAGTGAATCGGGTCCATTACATTTAGAAAATAATTTAACTAGAGCTAAATTTGATGAATTAACTATTGATTTAGTTCAACGTTGTTTGGGACCTGTAAAATCTGCTTTAAGTGATGCTAAATTAACTCGTGACAAAATTGATCAAGTTCTTTTGGTTGGTGGATCGACTAGAATACCTGCAGTTCAAGAATTAGTTAAAAAAGAGATTCAAAAAACACCTAATAAAGGTATTAATCCTGATGAAGTAGTTTCAATGGGTGCTGCTATTCAAGGCGGTATTTTATCTGGTGATGTTAAAGATATTTTATTATTAGATGTAACTCCTCTTTCTTTAGGTATTGAAACTTTAGGTAATGTTTTTACTAAATTAATCGAGAGAAATACTACTATTCCTACTTCAAAAACTCAAGTCTTTTCTACTGCAGCTGATAATCAACCAGCAGTAGATATTCATGTATTACAAGGTGAAAGAACATTATCTACCGATAATAAAACTTTAGGTCGTTTTCAATTAACCGATATTCCACCAGCTCCAAGAGGAACACCACAAATTAGTGTAACTTTTGATATTGATGCTAATGGTATTGTATCAGTGAAAGCTAAAGATTTAGGTACTAATAAAGAACAAAAAATAGTTATTACAGGATCAGGAACTTTATCTGAAGAAGAAATTAAAAGAATGATTAAAGAAGCTGAAGAAAATGCCGAAACTGATCGTTTAAAAAAAGAATTAATCGATATTAAAAATGAAGCCGATACTTTAATTTTTCAAACTAAAAAAGCTTTAGTGGATTTAAAAGATGATGTTGAAGTTCAAGAAAAAGAAAAAATTGAATCTAAAATTAAAGAACTTGAAGAAGTTATTTCTAAAGATGATGTTAATATTATCAAAGATAAAATTAATGCTTTATCTCAAGATGCACAAAATATTGCTATTAAAGCTTATCAAAAAACTCAAAATAAAACAGCTAATGATGATAAAAATCCATCATCTAATGACAATAAAGATGAAAAAATTAAAGATGATGTTGTAGATGCAGATTTTGAAGAAAAAAAATAGTTTCAAATTTTTTTAAAAAAAGGGACTGTATCAGTCCTTTTTTTATATTATTATTTTTATTTTATTTAATATTATTTAGAATTTGATAAAAATTTGGGGTTTAAAATATGGTAAAAAAAAGAGACTATTATGAAATTTTAGGTATATCTCGAGATGCAAGTGATGAAGATATTAAAAAAGCTTATAGAAAAATGGCTAAGAAATATCATCCTGATATTTCTAAAGAACACGATTCTGAAAAAAAATTTAAAGAAGTTCAAGAGGCTTATGAAGTTTTAAGCGATTCTAATAAAAAATCTAATTATGATAATTTTGGTCATCAAAATGCTAATGGTAGTGATGGATTTGAAGGTTTTGGTAGTAATTTTGGTGACTTTGATGATATTTTTAATAATTTATTTAGTAAAAATAGTAGAAATACAAAAACATCATCTGATTTGGACGAAAGAATCGAAATGGAAATTGATTTTTTAGAAGCCGTTTTGGGAACAAAAAAAACCATTCAGTTAGTTTTAGAAGATTATTGTCAAGAATGTAATGGTTCTGGTGCTCATAATAATAAAGATATTGTTACTTGTCAATATTGTAATGGTTTAGGATATGTTAATGTAGAACAAAGAATTTTTTTTGGTAATGTTCGTTCACAACAAATGTGTTCTTATTGTGATGGCCAAGGACAAAAAATAAAAAATAAATGTTTTTTTTGTAAAGGTAAAAAAACTCAAAAATATAAGAAAACTTTAGTTGTAGATATTCCTGCTGGGATTGATAATGGTATGACTTTAAAAATGTCTCAAAAAGGTAACGGTGGTAGAATTGGTAGTAATAATTTAAGAGGAGATTTGTATATTACTTTTAGAGTTAAAGCAAGTAAAATTTTTTCTAGAAAAGGTTTGGATGTTTATACAGAAATTTTTATTACTTTTTCTCAAGCTGTTTTAGGAGTTGTTGCAGCAACAGAAACTATTTATGGTAAAGTTGATTTGAAAATTCCTGCTGGAACACAATCTGGTAATAAAATGAGATTAAAAAATAAAGGCATAGCAGATGTTAATAGTTATTATCGCAAGGGTGATCACTATGTTATTGTTAATATAGAAACACCTAAGAATATTTCAAAAGAACAGAAAAAAATATTTGAAGATTTAAAAAAATTAGAAAATAATTATTATAAAAATAAAACAAGCAGTGGTTTTTTTAAAAAAATTTTATAATAAAAAAAGTTAATAAATGTTATAATTAAATTTGAATAGCGTTAATTTTATAAAATTTATTTAATAAATAATATTAATATAATTAAAAAAAGGAATATTATAGGGATGATTTTAATTAAATATAATCGAAAAAATGATTTAAAACCTTATTTTTATTTTGCTTTAGAAGAATATATTTTATCTAATTTATTGAATAAAGAACAAGAAGCTTTCTTTTTCATGTGGCAAATTCATGGAATTGTTATAGGAAAAAATCAAATTATAGAAAATGAAGTTAATTTAGGTTTTTTGAAAAAAAATAATATTCCTATTTTTAGACGTCCTACAGGTGGTGGCTGTGTATATAATGATCCTCAAGTGCCTTTATTTAGTATTGTTGTTAGAAAAAAAGATAAAAAATTTAATTTCAAAATATATTTACAAAAAATTATTGATACTTTTAAAGATTTAGGTGTTATTTTACATTTTAGTGGTAGAAATGATATTTTATTAAATGACAAAAAAGTTTCTGGTAATGCCTTTATGCAAACTAAAGATGGCATGATCATGCATGGAACATTGCTTTATAATTGTGATGTAGAAACTATGGTTAGAGCTTTAAATCCTAATGATGAAAAACTTATTTCTAAAGGTATTACTAGTGTTAAATCTAGAATTACTAATTTAAAAAATTATATTAAAAATATTTCGCAAGAACAATTGCATCAACTTTTAGAAAAAAAACTAACTGATAAAGAGTATATTTTAAGTGATAAGCAGATTTTGGAAGTAGAGTCATTATCTAAAAAATACATGACTAAAGAATGGCTTTATTTTCAACATCCTGAATATTCAAAAATTTTAAAAAAACGTTTTTCTTGGGGATATTTGGAAATTTTATTAGTTTTGAAAGATGGTAAAATTATAAAAATGAATTTGGCTGGTGATTTTTTTCATAAAAGTGATAATTTACAATTATTTGTAGAAAAATTCGAAGGGTCATTATATTCTTTACCATTTTTAGAAAAAATTTTAGTTAACACTAATATTAGTGAATATATTTTAGATGCTTCGAATAAAGATTTTATTTCACTATTAAAAGAAGGTATTTTAGAAAAATTATTGGTTTATAATAATTAATATTTTAATTATTTACAAATTAAATATTTTTTATTTTTTGATAATAAAATAATTAATTTAGTAATCTTATTATCAAAAAATATTATATATTTAATTGATATTTAATAAAAAATATTAAAAAAATATAATATAAAAATAAATAATATGAAATTTATATAATCTAGAGGAATATATTATAAAATGCAAATTATTTTTTGCTTTAAAGAGTAATTATTATTTATAAATAGTTTTGTAATTAAAATATTTTCTAAATTTATTATTAATGATTTAATAGATTTTTATAATTATTTTTTGATAGTTTTTATTGTATTTGAAATATTATTTTTTTCTATAATTGTTATATTTATTAATTCATTTTATAATTGAATGTTTTTATTTTATACATTACCTTAATCTTTAGAATTATAAACAGAATTTATTTTTTTATTTTTTTTATCTTATATATTATTTTGTTTTTTGGTTTATTTTATATATATAAGAATTAAAATATCAAAAAAAATATTATATTGTTTTTTTTATTATAATTATATTAATAAATATTTTTTATGATTAAATTTTTATCTAAATTATGATATTTTAATTATTATGATGATACGAAATTATAATATTTTATTATTATTTAGAAAGTTTTGTTAATAATTGATCTACTATTTTTAAATAATTTATACGTGGATTGTTATATTGAAAAGATATATTTAAATTATTATTTAATAAAATTTTGTATTTAATGCTTTTAAAACCTTTTTCTAAATATTCTATGATTAAATTAATTGGAACTAAAAAATATTTATCATTAATTTTAAAATGAACAATAAAAAAAGCTAATCCTTCATTATTATTTATTTGTTGTAGATGTTTAATTTGGTGAATAGGTATATTTGAAAATGGATAAGAAGTTTTGCAATTAGTTTCTTTTACATCAAATGTTATATATTTTCCTTTGTATAGGCCGTGATAATCTGGTAGAGCTTCTTTACGAAAGTAAGCTTCAGTTATTTTAGCTTTATTTCTAGAAGGATAACTAACTTTTACAATTTGAATAGGGATAGGGTTTTTATAAATAAAAGCAATTTGATTGTCTAAATAAAATTTATTAGTAATATTAATATCTTTTTCTAATGACATTCCTAAATTACTTTTATTATTGTTTTTTTGACTTTTATTTTTTTTAATTGTTGGATACTTCATAATATTTTACTTTTCTTTCTGTTTAAATTATATATTTAATTATAAACGAGATTTTTACTTTTCTTATTTTATTGACACTTTAAATAAAGGATATTTATTCATATGAAAGAAATTCAATTTTTTGCTTTAGGAGGTCTGAACGAAAATGGTAAAAATTTTTATTTATTAAAAATAAAAAAATCATATTTTATTATTGATGCAGGTTTAAAATATCCTAATGAAATTATGTATGGTATTGATTGTATTATTGCCGATTATAATCAATTAGAAAAAATTAAAGATCAAATTCAAGGAATTTTTTTAACTTCTGCTTCTGAAACTTATGTAGGCGCTTTTGCTTATTTAATTCAATATTTAAAAAAACCAGTTTATACAACTTATTTTATTATGCAGGTATTAAAAAAATATTTAAAAAAACACAAGATTATTTATCAAGATTTAGAATTAAATATTTTAAAAGATGATCAAATAGTCATATTTACAGATACAAAAGTTTCTTTCTTTTTAATTACACAATACTTGCCTGAAACTTTTGGTTTAGCTTTTGAAACCGAAAAAGGTTTTGTTGTATATTCTAATGAAGTTCAACTTTTACAACAAAAAGATAAATCTTTTTTTACTGATTTTTTTAAATTAACGTCAATTGCAAAACAAAAAGTTCTTGCTTTTTTTACAACTTCTCAAAAAGCTTTTATCTCTGGTGAGCCAGAAAAATTACAAAATATTCATTATTGTTTGAATAGTTATTTTATTAATCTTCAAAGAAATATTATTATTGTTCTTTTAATTCCAGATTTATTAAAAATTCAATTAATTATTGATATTGCTGTAAAAAGAAATTTAAAAATAGCAATTTTAGGCCGAAAAAGTCAAATTATCATGGATGTAGCTTTACAAAAAAAATACTTAAAAATACCTGATTCTAATTTTGTTAATTTAAAAAAAATAGAAGATCATTTAAATTATAAAAATTTAGTTGTTATAGTTGTGGGTAAACAATTCGAACCTTTTTATCGTTTACAAAGGATGTGTAAAAAAACTGATCGTTTAGTTCATTTAACTTCTGAAGACAAAGTGTTATTAATGTCTGTTGAATCTGCAGGCAGTGCTAGAATTTACTCTAAAACTTTAGATTTTTTATCTCGTAATAATGTTTCGATAGATATTTTGATTAAAGATTTATTAACTTATTCATATAATTTTAGTGAAAATTTAAAATTTATGTTAAATTTACTAAAACCTAAATATTTGATTCCAATTTCAGGTGAATATCGTCATCAATATCAAGTTAAAAAAATATCTAATGAATTAGATTATTTAGATAAAAATATTTTTTTATTAGAAAATGGTGATATTTGGCACTATGATTTTAAAAAAGAACCTTATGTTCAAAAAAAAGCTTTTAAAAAACTGGGTGAAATTTTAATAGATGGTACTCCTGTAGAAGATGGTAACGATTTTATTATGAAAGATCGTGAATTTTTAGCTATGGATGGTGTTATTATATTTATTGCTAATATTAGTATTAAAAATAAAAAAATATTAGGTAAAACTGAATTAGTAAGTAAAGGTTTTATAGCTTCAAACGAAGTTAATAATGTTTTTTTTGCTAAATTAAAACAAAATTTTGAAAATAAAATTGAATTTTTTTTGAAACAAAATAATTTAAAATGGTTGGTTTTTAAAAAAAATTTAAGAGAAGAATTAATAAAGTTTATTTTTAAAGAAATTAGAAAAAAACCTATTGTTATTCCTATTTTGATCACTATAGGTAATTATTGATTTATAAATTATATTATAATTTTATATTTTTTATTAATATAAGAAAGGCATTATGAAATAAATGAAAATTATTCATCCAAAGGCTAATTTACAAGATTTTGATATCTTTTTTTGTGCTTTAGGTGGATTAGGTGAAGTCGGTAAAAATATGTATATTTTCGAAATCGAAAAAAATATTTTTATTGTAGATGCAGGTATTTTATTTTCTGAAAATATTTTATTCGGTGTTAATTATGTTATTCCTAATTATGAATATTTATTAGAAAACGAAAGTAGAATAATAGGACTTTTTGTAACTCATGGTCATGAAGATCATATTGGTGGTATTCCTTATTTATTAAAAAAAGTTAAAATTCCTAAAATTTTTGTTTCTGGCATTGCTTATGATTTACTTGAAGTTAAATTATCAGAACATAAAGATATTATCAATAATTTAACTAAAATGGAAAAATATAATAATAATTCTAAATATAAATTTGGTAATACAGAAATTTCTTTTGTTCGTTTAAATCATTCTATTCCGGATATGTTTGGTATTATTTTCAAAACTAAAAATGGTAACGTTTTTTATACTGGAGATTTTAAAATCGATCATACTCCGGTTGGGCCTGTTGCAGAATATGAAAAATTAACAGAAATTCAAAAAGAAGGTGTTTTATGTTTATTGTCTGATTCAACAAATGCTGAAAAAGAAGAATTTATTCAATCAGAAAGTAAAATTGGCGCTTCTATTAATGATCTTTTTTCGCAAATTACTGGGAGAATTATTATTGTTACATTTGCATCTAATTTGTATCGTATAAAACAAATTATTGAATCTACTATTTTTACTAAAAGAAAATTAGCTGTTTTTGGTCGTAGTATGGAAAAAACTATCGAAACAGGAAAAAATAATGGTTATTTTAAAATCTCTAATGATTTAATTGTTAATAATAATATTATAAATAAATATAATGATATTACTTTGCTTTGTACGGGTTCTCAAGGAGAACCCTTGGCAGCTTTAAGTCGTATTGCGAACAATACTCATAAACAAATTAAACTGAATCAAGGAGATACTGTTATTTTTTCTTCTTCTCCTATTCCAGGTAATCAAGATAGTATTAATAAAATTATTGATTTACTTTTAAAAATAGACATTAATATTATTACTCATGGGCCTTTGATTAATACTCATACTTCAGGACACGGAAGTCAAAATGATTTAAAATTAATTTTAAGTTTAGTGAAGCCGAAATATTTTATTCCTGTACATGGTGAACATCGTATGTTGACTAAACATAGACAATTAGCTATTGATTGTGGTGTATTGCCGGAAAATATTTTAGTTTTAGATAACGGTCAACTAGTTGGTTTAAATGATCAAGAAATGAAATTATTAGGAAGATTACCGTCAGGAAATATTCAAATAGATGGTTCTGGTATTGGCGATGATATAGGTAATTTAATTTTAAAAGAAAGACGTACTTTGAGCGAAGAAGGTTTATTATCGGTTATTGTTACTATCGATTATAAGAAAAAAAAAGTTTTAAATTTTCCTATGATTATTTCACGAGGTTTTATTTATATGAAAGGCAATCAAAAATTAATTCGTAAAATATCTTTGGAAATTAAAAAAAAAGTTGAAGAAAAAATACAAAAACAAGAAATTATCAAATTATCTTTGAAAAAAATAATTATAGATTATTTAACTTCTTATATTTATGAATTAACATTACGTAATCCTATTATTGTTCCTATTATTTTAAATATTTAATATAGTTTTTATATTTAAGAATTATTATTAAATAAATCTTTTTTGAATAAAGGTTTTATAAATATGATTTCATCGAAACAAAATATTATTTTTAAAAAAATGAAAAAATTATTAAATAAAAAATATTGTGACTTATACCAACAATTTTTAGTTTTCGGAGATCATTTGATTGAAGAAGCAGAAAAAACGAAATCTATTTTAGAAATTTATAGTACTTCTTTGAATAAAAAAGGTATTTTAATATCTAATAATTTAATGAAAGATTTAAAACAAACAAAAACTTTATTTAAACAAGTGGCAATTTGTAGACATCAAAATAATCCTATTGTTAGTAATAAAGTTTTAGTTTTAGATGATATTCAAGATCCTTCGAATTTAGGTGTTTTACTAAGAAGTGCACTAGCTTTTGGTTTTAATCAGGTTTTATTAAGTGAAAATAGTGCAAGTTTTTATAACGAAAAAACCATTAGAGCTAGCCAAGGAGCTATATTTTATCTTTATTTCCAAAGAGGTAATTTAGAATATTTATTACAAAATTTTAAAAATAAAAATTATAAAATTTTTAGTTCTTTAGTTCGTAAAAATAAAAAAACTTTAAGTATTGATCAATTAAATAAATTTCCCGAAGATGTTAAAAAAATATTAGTTTTAGGAAATGAAGGCGCTGGTATTTCTCATAATATTGAATTAATTACTGATTATTTTTTAAATATTCCTACTAAAAAAGTAGAGAGTTTAAATGTATCCGTAGCAGGTAGTATTTTGATGCACTATTTATAATATAATTTTTTTTAATTTATATTAAATAAATTTAAAAAAAATTTTAAATTATAAATATAAAAATTGATTCAAATATTTTTTTTAAAATCATCCTTTTTTAATTTTTCATATTTTTTTATATATTTTTTTACTTTATTCAAGATTTTATTTTTAAACTGCACCTATATATAACGAAGTGTTTAAAAACTTTAGACTTTTTTTAAAAATTAAATAATTTAACTATTTAGATCGATATTTATATCGATCTTTTTTTGTTTTTAAAAGGACAAAAATGTTAAATAAATTAAATACCGAACTGGAAATAAAAGTTCAAGCTTTTTTATTAGATTCACAAAATCTTAAATTACGAGATGAAATTTATGAATTATGTCAAAGACCACTTTTTAATATTGCTAAAAAATTTAAATTGCCACCAATGTTAGAACGTGGTGATTTAATTCAAGAAGGTTATTTATGTTTAGATGATGCAATAAAAAACTATCAAGATAATTTAAGTAATTTTATTACATTTTTTTATAATAACGCAAAAATGAAAATGCGTAAATTAATAAATAAAACAGCGGGTATTAAAAAACATGAAGCTGAATATAACAAACTAGCTATTCAATACAACAACGAAGATATTGAAGAAGAAAAAGCAAGTAGTTGTGGCGAACACCATTTTATCGATCCGCACCAAGTATTAATGCGGGAAATTAACGAATTAAAACTTTTAACCAAAATTAAATCGGTAAAATTAACCGAAAATGAATTAAAAGTTTTAAAATTAGCGTTTAATTGACATATTTCAAAAGGTTTATATGATTTATCTTTATTAGAATTAACTAATATCGAAATCGCTAACCAATTAAATTTAACAACAAGACAAGCTGAAATTTTTAAAAATAAAGCAATTACCAAACTAAAAACCTATTTCAAAACTCAAATAATTACTGAAAACGATTGTAATTACATTCGAATTTATACAGTTAAAAATTGTTATCATCATAAAACCAAATTATATAATCGCCAACAAAAAAACTTAATTGCAATTATTATCAAAAAAAATGGTTTATTTTTTTTAACCACGAAATTTCATTATAGTTTGTAAATAATTCAATCTTGACCTTAACAAGTCATTAAACTGTTATAAATAAAAAATTCAATTAATAACTAAAAAAAGTATTCGAAAGAGTTCAAACTAAACTTAATAGCGACTTTTCAAATAATACTTTCTATTTAAATATTAATTAAATTATTTTTTAAAATTAATTTTTAAAAATTAGTTATCTGTAAAATTTAAATCACTTTTGTGATTGTAAATAACGTTTCATTTTTAGTTATTAAATAAAAGGAGTAATAAATTAATGAAAAAACCATATTTTAAAGATATAGATAGTGCTATTGATTGGTATATGTATTTTTTAAATGAAATTGATTTATTCGATGAAGACCCACAAGATTATTGTCAAAAATATGGTGTTATTAATAATTTATTAACCATTTTTGGTAAATTAGACGACTTTGTTAATCATACTCATGGCGATAGGTTTTATTTCGAACCAATTAATTGTTCTAATGCGATGATCGCTGATGTTAACGCTAAAGCTGATAAATTAAATACCCAAGTTCGTGAAGTAGTCGATCAAATTGACAATGTGATTACTAAATTAGACAATATTGCACACGATATTATTAAATTAAAAACTGAATATAAAATTGTCGATGGAGATTAATTATTTAAAAAAAATAACTAAAAAATTTTATTATAATTTTAAAAAATAATTTTAATTCAATTTGGGCCTCAATAAGTCATTAAATTGTTACCAATAAAAAATTAATTAATAAATCAAAAATTAAATGAGCATTACATGTCAACAAATAAAGTATTAAGTAATTTAGAACGTGAAAAATTATTAGAAAAAATAACTAAAAAATAATTTAAACAAAATTTTAAAAAATTTACAGAAATTTGGTTTAAAGATTGGTTTAAAAATATGTTTAATACTAAATCCAACCATTTTTCAACTTTTGAAATATTTTTAAACAATTTAACTACACAACTTAAACTGCCACAAGATTTTCAGTTAACGGAAAAATATGTAAAAATTGTTACTACAATTATGACGACGCAAACCGAAAATCATCGTCAGGTTATGAGTTGTTTGTTTTAATTTAACGAAAGGAAAAATAATTATGAATAAAAAACCAATTATTTTAAAAATTAATCCTAATAAATTTCCTCGAATTCGTTATTTAATTCCCAAAACTGGTTATTTAATTAAATCCAAAAAAAAATATCATCGTATTCGTGATAAAAAAATTAACTTTGAAATTGATTTTTAAAATTTAAAATAAAAACTAAAAGGATAAAAAATGGTTAAAAACAAAATTAAAACATTAAAAACAAAATTAACGAAATTAAAATGTCAAAATATTGAAATTATTCAAAATAATAAAAATGAAATTAAAGAAATTAATTTTGATTTTGAAGGAATAGATCAAGATAGTTTACAATTTTTACAAATTAAATTTTACACAAATGGTAATTTAAGACGTATTCAATGTTTGGATGATAAATCAATTCCTAACGATAAAGATTTTACTTATGATTTTTATGATGAAAATAATCAGCAAGCATTTAAAATTTGTTCTTTTTCTATCGTTCTAAAAGTTTTTAAATATTTAAAAACAATTAGCAATATTTTACAAAATGAATATTTTATTCCGATTTTGGATAATGACGATGATGAAGAAACAACTTATAATTTAATGTCAACTAAAACTTTTGATATGTACTCCGACATTTATGAAGAATTATTTTAAAACATCATTTTCAAATAAAAAAAACGAGGAAAAATAAAAATGGAAAAAAGTAATGAAATAAATATTTTTGATGTCGCAAATTATATTATTGCCAATAAAAAAATCCCTGATTTAACCAATTTAAAAATTCAAAAATTAATTTTTTATATTTATGCAATTTATTTAGTAAAAACAAATCAAAAAACAAAAATGTTTCATTCAGATATCGAAGCATGGCCTTATGGTGTGGTATCACCGAAATTGTATTTGCATTTAATGCATGAAACTAAAACTTTATCGAATAAAAAAATTATTATTCGTAATTTTAATGAATTAAAATTCGATCCATATCAAAAAACGTTTGTGATTATGTTTTAGAAAAATATGGTGTTTGGACTTCTAGAAATTTAGTCTCTTTAACTCATAAAGACTTTTTAACTTGGTATAAATCATTTTTGGAGTAAAGATTGGAGTTTGAATTCAATTGGTAATCGAGCAATTATTGACTATTATTCACAATTAGAAAATCAAATTTGATAATTTTAAAATTAAGCTATTTTTCAAGGTAGTTTTTTTAGTTTTAAATCGATCTCAACAAATCATAAAACTGTTTTTTAAATTAAATAAAATTTGTAAAAAACCGAAAGGAAGTAAAACATATTTTAACGTCAATAGATTTAATTAGTGGTTTTTTAGAATTTAAAAGTTATTTCACTTGGATTTTTTTAGGAATTGGTTTAACATATTTATATGCTTTAAATTGAAAGGAATATTGATTGGCATATTAATTATTTTTGTAATCTTGGTATTATTATTTTTTTGTTTTTTTGTAAGAAGTCTAAGACAATATAGTCAAAGGTTCTGATAAAAGTATTCAATTGAAAGTTATATATTGCATGAGGCCATTAGCCTGGTGCCAAAGTGGAAGCGGATCAATATGATCTTAAATCGCAGTTTGGTGCAGATAGCGTTTCAACTATGATCAGTGTTGTTAGCAGTGAATTACTTCAATGAAAAAAATTTATTTATTTGTCTAAACAAATTTGTGTAAATAAGGAAAAGCAATTTATTATTGTGTAACTTATAAAGAAACCACTACACAACATCAGGAAATCAAAGAAAAAGAATTTACCATGGGGAATTAGATAAACAATTAGGAAATGCTAAAATGTTATTTTTAAACCACCCTCGGGGATGGGGGAGCTATGAAAAGGATTGACGAAAGCACTTTTAATTCCGCCATTAATACTTATGTTTAAAGTGAACTTTCACAATTAGATTACGGAATCAAAATTGTGCAAATGAATTAAAATCTAAAATTTTATCAATAACAACAAATTGGTATAGCAATGGAAAATAAAATCAACGAAATTTCAACCAAATCAGGTAGTAGACTTATGAGATATTTAAATACTTTAAACGAATTTGAAAAATATGACTAACAAATTAAAAAAAATGAATTGCGGTGCTCAAAAAAAGCGATTTATTCTTATCTGCAAATAAAAAACTCTCTAAATTAAACGACTTAATTTTACAATTAGAAGTCTATGAAAAAACATTAAAAGCTGACTATCCTAGAATTCAAGATATTTGAACCCAAATCCAAAAATTGAAAAAAACGCTCAATTTTGTAAATAAATTGTGAAATAAAATTAATTAAAAAGGAAAAAAAATGAATAAAAGTTTGACTGAAGCAGACATTACTTCTACTATTGATGTTATGTTGATTAAAAAGGGTTGGTGTATAAAAGGTGAAAAAAAAAATATTTTTTGTGAATACCCTATTGGTAGAAAAAGAGCTGATCGAGTATTGTTTTTAGACAATAAACCTTTTTTAGTTTTAGAAGTAAAAAAAAAATCTACTAATTATAACTTAAAAAATGGTTTAGAACAAGCTATTGATTATGCTGAAAACATTGGTGCTCCTGTTGCTTGTGTTACTAACGGAAGTATTATCAAAACTTATCATTTAATTGATAAAAAACCGTTATTTTATAATGATTCGGAAATAGATTTTTTTATACCAAATAATTTAGCTAATGTTTTTTCAAAAAAACACAAATTCAATAATATATCTAAAGAAGTAAGAATATCAAGGGAAAATTTAATAAGTATTTTTAAAAAAATTAATAATTTATTACAAGAAGTTGGAATCAGCGCTGGCATCCAAAGAATTAATGAATTTTGCAATATTTTGTTTTTAAAACTTTTTAGTGAACAAAATATAAAAAACATCAATGAATTATATTTATGGGAAAATTTTAAAAATACACCAGATAATAGTTTATTAGAATTTTTTAAAAAAAACATTATCCCTGAATTTCAAAAAAAATATAGTTCTGATGTATTTATTCAAACGGAAATTAAAAATTCATCTGTTTTAAGAAAAATAATTCAATTACTGGATCCTTTAAAATTAATTGATTTAGAAACAGATATTAAAGGTGATGCTTTTGAATATTTTATTAGTGTTTATTCAGGTGGTCATGGTCAAAAAACTGATTTAGGAGAATATTTTACACCACGTCATATTGTGAAAAACACAGTAAAAATTGTAAACCCAAAAATAGGCGAAACTATTTTAGATCCTTTTTGTGGTACGGGTGGTTTTTTAATTGAAGTCTTTAAACATATTCATCAACAAATTTCTCTTGACGATAAAACTTTATTAAAAAAACTCCAAAAAGAAACTATTTTTGGACAAGAAATTACAAGTACATCTCGATTAGCTAAAATGAATATGATTTTAGCTGGAGATGGACATAATAATATCATTCAATGTGATAGTTTAAAGGTAACCAACAAACAAAAATATGATTTAATAATAACTAACATTCCTTTTGGGAATCAAAAAGAACAATTATATATCGAAACTTGCCTTAATTTTTTAAAGAAAGGTGGTAGAATGGCAATCATTATTCCAGATGGAATATTATCAAATCAAAAAAATTTATTTTTAAGAAAAAAACTTTATAATAATTTTGATATAAAAATTATTTCTATGCCTATGGGAATGTTTGAACCATATACTAGTGTTAAAACTAGTATTTTAATAGCCAATTCTAAAAAAGAAAATCAAACAAATTCGTTTATTAAAATATATAAAATTGAAAGCGATGGGTTTAGTTTAGATAAAAAAAGAAAAAAATTATTAACTATCCAAAACGATTGGGATCGATATCATTTGGAAATGTTAAAAATATATACTACTATCCCTACGGAAAATAATAATTATTCATTTTTAAATCAAAAAGAAATATTTGTTACCTTAAATAATGATTATCCAAAAATTAAATTAAGTGATGTAGTGAATATTCAAAAAGGTAATAACCCGCCTAAAGATGAAAAAGCTTATATAGAAGGAAAAATTCCCTTTTTTAAAGTTTCTGATATTGCTAAATTTCATATAAAATTGAATTTATCGGAAAGCGTTCATAAAATTAATCCTGCTTACAAAACAACTTTAAAATTATTTAAAAAAAATTCTTTATTAATACCTACCACAGGAGAATCTTGTAAATTAAATCATCGTGCCTTAATAAGTAAAGATTCTTATGTAGCATCCACGATTACAGTTTTAACTTGTGATGAAAATAAAATTTTACCTCTTTTTTTATTTTATTGTTTGTTATTTGTTGATATGGGTAATTTTGTAAAAAATGATTTTTATCCTGGTGTAGATTCTCAAATGTTTAAAAACATACTAATTCCTTTGCCAACAATCAAAGAACAAGAAAAAATAATTAAAAATTTAATACCATATAATAAAATCATTGAACAATCTAAAAAAATTTATGCTAATTGGAGACCTCATTTTGTAATAAAAAAAGAATGGAAATCTTTGCGTTTAAAAGAAATTTCTTCCATTATTCAAGGTGTATCAATAAAAAAATTTATTTCTTTTGAAATAGATAATACTAAAAAAATAGATAAAGAAAATAAAGTTGAATTTATTAAATCAGGTCAAGTTAGAGGTTTAGATAAATTCAACCTAAAAAAAAGACATTATTCAAATGAAAATTTAAAAATACCTGAAAATAAATTATTACAAAATGAAGATTTAATTTTAAACAAACAAGGAATAGGAACAGCTGGACGTATTTGTTTTTTTAAAAGTTCTCTTTTTAATAATTCAACAACTATTAACACTTGTGGTTATATTATTCGTGCCAATAAACAAATAATTAATCCTCGATATTTATTATATTTTATGTCTGGAATTATAGGTTTTAGTGAATTACATAATATGGCTATAGGTACTACTGGGCAAATTCAAATTCCTATAACAAAAATTGAAAATTTAATAATAAAATTTCCTAGTTTAGAAGAACAAGAAAAAATTATACAATCATTAAATGTTGAATATGAATTAATTAAAAATCAAAAAAAAATAATTCATATTTTAAACCAAAAAATAAAACAATATTGTGAATCAATAGGATTATTTTAATTAAAAAAACTTAAAAAAATAAATCAAAACCAAGATTCTCAAATGAGAGTCTTTTTTTATAATAATTTACCACATAAGCAATTGCGATTATTAATGAAATTAAACAAAATTATCAAAAGTTCATTCATGAAAGTTTAAATTAAAAATTAAAAAATTAAACGAATTTCAATTACAAATTACAAAATTAAAAAATAAAATTACCCCAATTGATTTACAAATTAAAACGTTTAAACCTAAAATAAAATCCTAAGTGTTACATTTTTTTAGACTTTTTTATTTAATTTATAAATTTTTTTTAGTTTTTTGTTAAAAAAAAATCACCATAATGGAGATTTCATTGAATAAATTATTTTAAAATATTATTAAAAAAATTATAAGATGTTTAAAAATTTTGATGATTTTATTTTTTTCAATATTTCTATTATAAATAAAGGTGTAAGAGATAAAATAATTATTAATAAAAAATCTTTAAAATCTAAATTTGCTAAATTTAAAATATTTTTTAAAAATGTTAAAGATATAGTTGAAAATTGTAATAAACAACTAAAAATAAATATTTTTATTAAATAATTACTAGGCTTTACGACAAAAATAGATTTACGAAAATTTATCAAATTTAAAGCGTGAACTAATTGAGATAAAGCTAAAACCATAAAAGCAAAAGTTTGAGCATATTTATAATTATTAATTATATCATTTTTATGAATATTGAAACCAATCATAGCAGATGCAAAAGTTAAAGAACCAATCATTATTCCTTCTAATATTATTTTTAATATTAAATTTTTATTTATAATATTATTTTTAATATTTCTTGGTGGTTT
This sequence comes from Candidatus Phytoplasma mali, assembly GCF_000026205.1. GTDB lineage: Bacteria > Bacillota_I > Bacilli_A > Acholeplasmatales > Acholeplasmataceae > Phytoplasma > Phytoplasma mali. The sequence goes on from NC_011047.1 coordinate 290,580, forward strand.
TTTCATTAAATTATGTTCTTTTGAATCTATTCCTAAAGCTATTGCTATTAATGAGTCTGTAATTAAATTAATCCAAAGAATTTGTACAGCATTTAATAATAAAAAATTAGAAGAAAATAAAAAACTATTAAAAAAAGTATTTATTAAAACAGCTAATATTTCACCAGTGTTGCAACTTATTAGAAAAATTAAACTTTTTTGCATACTATTGAAAATATTTCTACCTTCTTTAATAGCATGAGTAATAGTTAAAAGATTATCATCGGTGATAATTATATCTGAAGCTGTTTTAGAAATTTCAGTACCAGATTTACCCATAGAAATGCCTATATCAGCTTTTTTTATACTGGGAGCATCATTTACTCCATCACCTATCATTGCAACAATTACACCTTTTTTTTGCCAAGCATCTATAATTTTTAATTTATTTTCTGGATTTGTACGTGCATAAACTTTAATTAAGTGCAATTTTTCATTAAATTCTTTTTCAGACATTTTATTTAAAATATCTCCAGTAATGATTAAATCTTTTGTTTTATCAAATATTTTTAATTCTGTTGCTATTGCTTCTGCTGTATTAATATTATCACCAGTAATCATAATGGTTATTATGTGAGCTTTTTTAAAAATTTTAATAGTTTCAAAAGCTTCTTTTTTAACATTATCTTTAATTGATATTAAACCTAAAAAAATTAAATTTTTTTCAATTTTTTGAATATCACAATTATTTTTTATATTGAAATTATAATTTAATTTTTGATATGCTAATCCTAAAATTCTTAAAGATTTTTTACTCATTTTTTCTAAATAATTTTCAAATAATTTTAAATTATTATTGTTTTTTATTAAAATTTTCCCCTTATTATCTATATATTTACAAATGTTTAATAAAATTTCTGGGGCTCCTTTTGTTATTGCGAAATATCCTTCTTTATTTTGGTGCACTGTGGTCATTAATTTTTTTTTGGAATCAAAAGGTAATTCATAAATTTTAATATTTTTATTTCTTAAGTTTGGAATATCATATTTAAAAAAAATACCTAAATCTATAAATGATTGATCTATTGGATTGTTAGCATATGGACAATATTTTTTGTTTTCGTTATTTTTTTCAATATCATAATCAGCATTATTACATAATAAACCATAATTTAATATTTTTACTACATTTTGATTTAAGATATTTTTTTTGTTAATTATATAATTATTTTCATATAAATATAGATCTGTAATTTTTAATTTATTTTCTGTTAAAGTGCCTGTTTTGTCTGTGCAAATGATTTTTGTTGCTCCTAAAGATTCTAAAGAACGAATATTTTTTATAATTGTTTTTTTATCTAATAATTTTTTCATACCTAATGTTAAAATAATAGTAATAATAGTTAATAATCCTTCAGGGATAGCTGCTACAGCTAAAGAAATAGAAGTTAAAATTGTATTTTGAAAAATTTTTAAACTAATTTCTTTTAAATAATAATGTTTTGATAAGATAACAAAAGTATTTATAATAATTAATATTAAAATTATAATAGTTAAAAATTTACCTAATTTATTAATATTATTTTCTAGAGGTGTATTTTTTTTTTTAGTGTTTTGTATTAATGAAATAATTTTTCCTATTTCTGTTTTCATACCGGTAGCAATTACTAAACCTTTTGCTTTTCCATAAGTAACTACAGTGTTTTTAAAAACTAAATTTTTACAATTTAAAATTTCTGTTTCTTTATTTGAAATTATTAAATTATTTTTTATTATTGGTATATTTTCTCCCGTTAAAAAAGATTCTTCTATTTGTAAGTTATAAGTTTCTATTAATCTTAAATCAGCTGGAACCAAATTTCCTGTTTCTAAAAAAACAACATCTCCTTTTACTAAATTTTCTATTAAAACCATTGTAATTTTATTATCTCTTAAAACTTTAATATAACTTAATGTTTTTTTGTTTATAAATATAGACGCTTTTTCTGATTTGTTTTCATAAAAAACACCTAATAAAGCATTAAAAAAAACAATTAATAAAATTAACATTCCTTCAAATAATTCACTGTTATTTTTTGTGAAAAAACCAATGATTAATGTAATAAATGAAGATATTAATAAAATAAAAACTAAAAAATTTTGAATTTGTTTTTTTAGTTTAAACCAAAAAGAAGTTTTAATAAAATCTTTTAATTTATTTTTACCTTCTAAATTAAGTTTTTCTTTTGCCTTATCTGAACTAAGTCCTTTTTTTATATTTGTTGCTAATATTTTTTCTAATTCTTGAAGATTTTTTTTGGCAAATAATATTTTCATATTTTAATTTTTTTTATTTCCTTGTATTATATTTTTCATATGAGATTTAATAAAATTTAATATATAATATTCATTACTTTTTATATTATAATTATAGAATATCATAAAATATTGACAGCAATAATTAATTTTTTTTATTTTAATAATTAAATTTTTATTTTGTTATTTATTTTGTTATAATACTTAAATATGTTGTAAAAAATATTTTAGAAAATATTATATTTATTTTTTTATTAAATTTATTTATCATTTTATTATTATATTTTTTAATATCTTGTATATAACAAATTGTCATAGTTTTTAATTTAAAAAATTTTTTATAAATTAATTTATATTTATTTTTTAGTATAAACTTAAAAAAATATATTTTATTTAAAATTAATTTATTTCAATTTGATATAATTATTTATACACATTTGATTAAGTTTTATATTACCATAAGAGGAAGGATAATAATAATTTTTTTATGTTTAATAAAGATATTTTACATATAAGTAGTTTAAGCTCAGAAGAGGTTTTAAAATATTTGAAAATAAGTCCACAAGGTTTAAATAATCAAGAAGTTGCTGAAAGGCAATTATTATATGGCAAAAATATAATGAAACAAACAAAAAATTTTAATTTTTGGAGACAATTTATTAAACAATTTACTTCTTTAATAGCTTTTGTATTGTGGTTTTCGGGTTTTTTAGCAATTATTATTAAAGAAATTGAAATTGGTAGTGCTATTTTTTTAGTTATTATTATTAACGGTTTATTTTCTTTTTCTCAAGAATATAAAACTGATAAAATTTTATCTTCTTTAGCTAATATGATTCCTAAAAAAATACAAGTTTATCGTAATGGTAAAATTCAAATGATTTCAACCGTTGAATTAACTATTGGTGATATTATTTTTATTGAAAATGGTACTGCTATTCCAGCTGATGCTAGAATTATAGATTCTAATCAATTTTTTGTTGATAATTCAATGTTATCAGGAGAAACTGTTCCCTTGAATAGGACTCATTTTCCTAATAATAAAGGATTTAAAGTGATTTCGGAAATCCCTAATTTAGTTTATGCGGGTACTACTGTTTCACAAGGAAGTGCTAAAGCTGTAGTATATGCTATTGGAGATCAAACTCAAATTGGTGAAGTTTCTGTTTTGGCTCAGTGCATTGATAAAGGAAGCGGAACTTTAGATCGTGAAATTCATAAAATTATTAAAAAAATTAGTTTAATAGCTTCCACTTTAGCTATTTCAGCATTTTTTATTTATATATTATCTGAAATATTAAGACATGAAAACCGTAATATATCATCAGTGTTTAAAACTTCTATTACGGTAGCTTTAGGTATGTTGGTCGCTAATATTCCCGAAGGGCTTTTACCAACTGTTAATTTAAGTTTGGCTGTTGGTTCTCAAAGAATGGCTAAACATAATGCTTTAATTAAGAAATTATCTTCAGTTGAAACTTTAAGTTCAGCAACTGTTATTTGTACTGATAAAACAGGAACTTTAACCAAAAATCAATTAACTGTTAGAAAAATTTTAACACCTGATGGTTTAATTAATGTGACTGGTTTGGGTTATGAAAAAAAAGGTAAAATTTGTTTAAATAATGTTCAAGATAAAAAAGGACTAGAAAAACTTTTAACAGCATCTATTTTATGTTCTGAAGCTAATATAAACATTAACCTAAAAAATCCAAAAGATTTTGAAATTATTGGTAGTCCTACTGAAGGATCATTATTAATAGCTGCTTCTAAATATGGTTATGATATTAATAAAACTAGAAATGATTTTGATATTCTGAAAGTTAATTCTTTTACTTCTGAAAGAAAAAAAATGAGTGTTTTAGTAAATAATAATAGAAATTCATTTTATGATATTAATAATAAATATTTATTTATTAAAGGTGTACCAAATATTATTTTAGAAAATTGTTGTATGCAATATAAAAATCAAAAAGCCATTACTTTAAGTACTGCTGAAAAACAGGAATTTTTAAACAAAAATAATGAGTTTTCTAGTGAAGGATTTCGTATTTTAGCTATAGCATATAAAAAAAATGAACAAGAAGATTATCAAGAAAATGATATGGTATTTTTAGGTTTTGTTATAAATTATGATCCTCCAAAAATAGGAGTGAAAGAAGCTATTTATGATTTAACTAAAGCAGGTTTAAAAACCACTATCATTACTGGAGATTATGGCATTACAGCAATAGCCATAGGTAAACAAGTTGGCATTATTAAAGATGATTTTATTAATATTAATGGTTGTGAATTAGATCAATTATCTAAAGAAGAATTAAAAAATATTTTAAAAACAGACAAACCTGTCATTTTTTCACGAACAACACCAAAACATAAATTACAAATTATTAAAGCATATAAAGATAATGGTGAAATTATTTGTGTTACCGGTGATGGTGTTAATGATATTTTAGCTATGAAAGCTGCACACATTGGAATTGCTATGGGTCAAAATAATAAAGATATTGTATTTAATGCAGCTGATATGATTTTATTGGATGACAATTTTGTTACTATTCCTAAAGCATTATTAGAAGGAAGAGGTATTTATGAAAACATTAAAAAATTTATTACTTATGTTTTTGCTTCCAATGTGCCGCAAATTTTTCCTATTATTTTAATGGCAATTTTTGGAACACCTCTTTATTTAACAGTTTTACAAATACTTGCAATTGATTTGTTAACGGATTTAATTCCCGCAATTGCTTTAGGTGCTGAAGAACCAGATTCTTCTTTATTAGAAAATAAACCAAGAACGAAAGATCAGAATTTATTAGATAAAACAGTTTTCAAAAGAGCTTATTTATTTTTAGGTTTAATAGAAGGATTTATAGCTTTATTTTTATTTTTATATTTTTACTATATTCATGTACAAGATCATCAACAAATAAAAGATTTGCGATTAGCTTCAACTATGGCATTCGGCGGAGTTATTTTTGCGCAGATTGGTAATGTTTTTTGCTGTCGTTCAGATAAGTTTTATTTTTGGAAAACTTTTAACAAAAAAAATAAAATTTTATATTTAGGTATTTTATGCGAATTTATTTTATTTGTTTTAATAACAAATATACCATCATTAAATAAAGTTTTTGACACTAAATCAATTACTTTGAATCAATATTTAATTTTATCGATTTGTCCTTTTATTGTTTTATTATTTGATACTATTTGGAAAAGATTTTTAATTTACAAAAAAAAATAATTTATTATATTTTTAATTTTTAAAATATATTAGTTATTATAATGAAGGTTAAAAATATGAAATTAATTGTCGGTTTAGGAAATCCAGGTCAAAATTATCAATTTACTTTACATAATATAGGTTTTATGATGATTGATTATTTATTGAATACAATTATTACAGATAAAAAAATTGTAAAAAAACATAATTCATATATATATAAAGCTAATGTAGGTTCAAACTTAGTTTTATTTGTAAAACCACAAACTTATATGAATTCATCCGGTCATGCTGTAAAAAAAATTTTAAATGAATATAAAATTATTTTAAATGATTTATTAGTTTTATCTGATGATATTTATTTACCTGAAGGTAATTATAAACTTAAATTAAAAGGTGGTCATGGTGGCCATAACGGATTAAGAAATATTATTGATTGTTTACAAACAAAAAAATTTAAAAGATTAAAGATAGGAGTTAGTCAAGATCATAATATATCTTTAGAAGATTATCTTTTAACTCCTATAGATGATAAAAAAAAATTAATGGTACAAAAATCATTTCCTATTATTTCAAATATTATTAAAAATTTTATTCAAGATTGTTAGGATAAAAAGTTACTTAATTTTAATTTTTCTAATCAAATTTAAATAATTAATATAAAAAAATCTAAATTATTTATTAAAAAAATAAATAGTTCAGATTTTTTTATTATATATTAGTTAGATTATAATTGAATAGATTTAATCAAAAATAAAAAACATATTTATTATTATTGACAAATTTTATAAATTATTAAAATTTATCATTTTTAAAAAAAAAGTAATAATTTTAAATTTTTTATTAACAATTCAAAGTTTCCAAAAATTGTTTTTAAATTTTACTGATTAGTTTTTAAAATTTTGTAATTTAATATATAATTATAATTAATTTTAATAACAATAAATGTTTATTATATTTAAATTAGCAGTTGATGGTTTTATATTTTAGTTTTTAATAAAATGAATACGAAAAAATTCATTAATTTTACTACAATATGATTGCTATTTTATTATTATTTTTTTGACTTTAATATTTTAAGTACTATTTTTATATATTCATAAATTAAAATTATTAATAAAGAAATAAAAAAATATATTTACAAAAATATAATTTTTAATTAAAAAATAATCATTTTATTTAATTTTAATAAAATAAATAAAATATAAGTTATAATAGTATTTGAAAATGTTTACAAAAAAAACATTTTAAAACTTTTAAAAAATAATTTAAATTTTCATATTAAAAGTTTTTTAATTTTTTTTAATATTGTTGTATTATAAAAAAATAATATATTATTTTATATTAAATTTTTATAATTTAAATCAATAAAAAAACAAGGAGATGTTATTTTAATGAATTATCAAATACCTGTAGGAATTTCAGGAAGGCACGTTCATCTATCTCAAAATACTTTAGATATTTTATTTGGAGAAAAAAATTATCAATTAAAAAAATTTAAAGATTTAAAACAATTAGGTCAATATGCTTCAACAGATAAAATAAATATTTTAAGTCCTAATGGTCAAATATTAACAGGAGTAAGAGTTTTAGGTCCAACTAGAAATTTGAATCAAGTTGAAATTAGTAAAAGTGATGCTTTAAGATTTGGTTTTGTTGCTCCGGTTAGAAATTCAGGAGACATTAAAAAATCAGGATCTGCAACTTTAATAGGGCCAAAAGGACAAATAGACATTGAAGAAGGAGTAATCATAGCGGATAGACATATTCATTTATCAAAAGAATATGCAGAAAAATTTCAAATTCAAGATAAACAAAAAGTTAAAATAAAAATAAATGGTATAAAACCTGGTATATTAGAAAATATAACATGTCGTGTTGATAAAGATTTTATATTAGAATGTCATTTGGATACAGATGATGCGTGTGCTTTTTTATTACAAAATAATGATATAGTTGAATTAATTATATAAATTTTATTAAAATATAAATAAAAAAATAATTATTATTATCAATTTTATTTTAAATCATAAAATGATATTCATAAAATTATTTAAAGGTTAAAATTAATAAAATGAAACAAATAAAACAATTTAACAGACCTGAAGTTTTTAGAGATCCTATTTACGGTTATATTTATTTGGATTATGTTTTTTTAGAAAAATTAATAGACACCAAAGCCTTTCAAAGATTACGTAGAATAAGACAATTGGGTTGCGCGAATATTGTATTTCATAGTGCGGAACATTCTCGTTTTACTCATAGTTTAGGAGTTTATGAATTATCTAGACGTTTTTTAGATTTTAAAAATATAAAAAATCATTTTTCTGAAAGAGAAAAGCTATTGTTAATGGTGGCTTCTTTGATGCATGATATTGGTCATGGAGCATATTCACATATTTTTGAAAAATGTTTTCATATAAAACATGAAAAAAAAAGTGCTCAAATTATTATTCATGATCAAGAAATTAGTAAATTATTGGATTCAGAAATTGATTTTAAATTTAAATATGAAGTTGCTTCTATTATATTAAAAGAGCAAAAATTTCCTTTATTAGAACAAATTTTAACTAGTCAACTTGATATTGATCGTTTAGATTATTTAGAAAGAGATTCTTATTTTACAGGAGCAATTTATGGTCATGTAGATACACAACGTTTAATGCGTAGTATGATTATCAAAAACAATAAAATTGTTTTTAAAGAAAGTAGTGTTTACGCTATAGAAAATTATTTAATAAATCGTTATCATATGTATTGGCAGGTATACCATCATCCTAAAATTAGATCTTACTTAATAATTTTAGAAAAAATTTATATTCGTATACAATATTTAATAAAAAAAAATATTTCTATTAATGAAAATATTACAATAATTAAATATTTTATAAAAAATAAAAATGATTTAAATTCATATTTGGAAATGGATGATTATTATATTAATGGTTTAATTGTTTCTTTAAAAAATAATTCAGATGAAATATTAAGTAATTTATGTAATGATTTTTTAAATCGTAAAATTTGGCATTTTCTTGACAATAATGAATATAATCAAAAAAAAATACAAAAAATTTTAATTTATTATAAAAAAAATAATGAATATTATACCGCAATTGATGATGTAAATCATAACGCTTATGATGAAAAAAAAAAAAATATTGGAGATCAAATTTTTATTTTAAATAATCTAGAAGATAAAATTCAAACTTTAAAAAAAAAATCATATATGATTAGTAAAATAATTAAATATGGCATTAGAAAGGACTCTAAATTTTTTTATCGTCCTTTACAACAAGAAGATATTGAAAATAACAAACTTTAAATATATGCATAATAGTAAAAAAAAATATGGTCAAAATTTTTTAAGTGATATTAATTTATTAAAAAAAATAGTTAATGAAGCTAATTTAAAAAATAAGAATGTTGTAGAAATAGGACCCGGGAAAGGGGCTTTAACACAATTTATTATTTTACAATCAAAAAAATTTTTAGCTTATGAAATTGATGAAACATTAAAACCATTTTTAATTTTTGAAAAAAGTAATAATTTTAAAATTATTTATGATGATTTCTTAAAAAGAAATTTAAAAGAAGATTTTTTTAATTACTTCGGTGAAGAAAAAATAACTTTAATTGGTAATTTGCCTTATTATATTACAACTCCGTTAATTTTTAAATTTTTAGAAGAAAAACAAATAAATTCTTTTACGATTATGTTACAAAAAGAAGTTGGCTTACGTTTATTAGCAAAACCGAATACAAAGCATTATAATGCATTATCGGTTATTATACAATTTTTAACAAAAATAAAAAAGATTTTAGAAGTTAAAAAAAATATGTTTAAACCAAAGCCTAAAGTAGATAGTATAGTTTTAAAATTTGATAAAAAAAATCAAAAAAATTTAACAATAAATTTTAAAAACAATTTTTTTATTTTTGTTAAAATTTCTTTTAGTCAAAAAAGAAAAACTTTAATTAATAATTTAGTAAAAGGTTATAAAATTAATAAAAAAAAGATAATTATTTTTTTTGATAATAATAATATTCAATATCATATTAGAGCAGAACAAATAAGTATTGAACTTTTCAAAGAAATTAGTTATTTATGGTTTATGTTTTTAAAAAACATAAATTAATTAGTTTTTGTGTTATTATGTTAAAATATATTATATTAAGAATTTTTTAAGAAAATTTATATTTAAATTTTTAGATTTTTATAATAAATATGGGAGAGTTTAAAATTATATGCAAATAACAAATGTAAGAATTATATTAATAAAAGATGATGCAAGTGTATTAAAAGGAATTGCTTCCGTTATATTTGATGATGTTTTTTTGGTACGTGATATTAGAATAATTGAAAATGAAAAAGGTATGTTCATTTCTATGCCTAGTAAAAAAACAGCTAAAGGAATTATTAAAAATATAGCTCATCCTTTGAATGCTGAAACAAGAAAAATGATGGAAATAGAAATTTATAAAGCTTATGATTTAAAAAAACAAGATTTGGCAAATGACAATCAAGAAAAAACAGAATTAAATTAAAATAAACTAAAATTTTTATAAAAATAAATTATTTTTGATAAAAATTATCTTTTAAAAATTTATATAAAGGAGTGTTAAACAAATTGTCGCATGATTTTTTGAAAAAAAATAAAAATAAAATATTTAAAACTCCTTTTATTTTATTTTTATTAGGTATAAATATTTATTTATTTATATTTTTACCTTTTTTTCATTTGGATCTTTTAACAATTCCTTGGAATAATTCTTATCCATTAACAGAAGGAATTTTTAAAATAATTGTAACATTTATCATTTTAATATTAATTGGTTATCATATATTATACGAAGGTTTTATAGAAACCTTTAATGAAACAATTAAAAATAAAAAATTTACTCCAAATATTCATATTTTGATGTCATTAGGTGCTTTGGGATTTATTTTTATAGGCAATTATAACGATTCAATTATATTAATCATTATTTTTTCAGGAGCTAATTTTTTAGAAGAATATGCCGAATCTAAAAGTCATAAAGAAATAAAAAATCTTTTAAAAATGGCACCAACTAAAGCTCGTTTATTGAAAGAAAATAACAATATAGAAATTATTGATGTTAAAAAATTAAAAATTGGTGATCATATAATAATTTTAAATGGAGATCAAATACCTTCGGATGGGTTTATTTTTTCGGGTAATTCAACTATTAATGAGGCAAATATTACAGGCGAAAGTTTACCTATTGATAAAAAAGAAGGAGATAGTATATTTTGTAGTACTATCAATATAACAAATTCATTTATTATGGAAATAACATCTAATAGCGATGAAACAATTTTTTCTAAAATAATTAAATTGGTTAGTCAAAATAAAAATAATATTTCTAAAAAAGCTAGTTTTATTAAAAAAATAGAACCCATTTATGTGAAATTAATATTAATTATTGTTTTTATAATTTTAATAATAGGTTTAATAATAGGAAAAATAACTAAAATAGATATTAATGAATTATTTTATAAAACTATAATATTCTTAACAGTTGCTTCACCTTGCGCTTTGGCAGTTGCAGATATTCCTGCTACATTATCAGCTATCTCCAATTTAGCTAATAAAAAAATATTATTAAAAGGTGGGAGAACATTAGAAATATTTTCTGATATAAAAAATATTGCTTTTGATAAAACAGGTACTTTAACTAAAGGAAAACCCGTAGTAGAAAATTTTATATTTAAAAATAATATATTAGAAAAAGATAAAAAAAAATATTTAGATATTTTGTTTGCTATGGAAAAAAAATCTAATCATCCAGTTGCTTTTTCAATAAAAAATTTTTTAGAAAAAAATAAAAATATTGATAATAATTTAGAAATAGAAATTAAGAACTTACTTGGTGTTGGTATCGAAGCTTTTTATAAAAAAAAATTTTATAAAGTTGCTAAAATTGATACATTTACAAATGTTACTGATTATATTTCATTAAAAACAAAAAAATTTTTATCTGAAGGAAAAACAGTTATTGGTTTCAGTTGTGATAATGAAATAATTATTTTAATAACTATTTTAGATAAATTAAGAGAAGAAGCAAAAGAAGTTGTTAAATATTTTAATGATCAAAAAATTAATACCTTTATGATTACCGGAGATAATTACCAAACAGCTTTATCTTTGAAAAAAAAAATTCTTCTAAAAAAAATATTTCATAATGTTTTACCACATGAAAAATCAGAAATTATTATAAAATTAAAAAATAAATATGGAATGATAGCTATGGTAGGTGATGGTGTAAATGATACTCCCGCTTTAGTTAATTCTGATGTTGGAATTACATTAAAAGAAGGCACTGATGTTGCTATTGATGTTTCTGATGTTATTTTAATGCAAAATAATTTAAAACAAATTATTTATTTACATAAGATATCTATTAAATTAAAAAAAATTTTGTGGCAAAATATTGTATTTTCGATTACAATAATTTGTTTATTAATTTTTATAAATTTTTACCCCTATATTACATGGATGCCGAAAAATTTCACCACTATAATAGTTGTATTTTGTCATGAATTAAGTACTATTTTAGTAATTTTAAATGGATTAAGAATGTTAAAAAAAATTAAAAATATTTTAATATAAAATATTATTCAATGTAAATTATTATATTTTTAAAATATAAAAAAATATAAAAACTATATTATAAAATAAAAAAGTAATAACAATATTAAAGAAAAAATATAATAATAGAAAGATGATTAATTTAAAAAAAATGATTAAAATAGAATTTAAAAAAATATTTTCTTTTTTAGTAAAAATAAAAATAATATTGTGTTCATTCATATTAATTTATATGATGTCCATATTGATTCATGATTTTATAGATCCTAAAACAACAGTAAAACATCTTTTTTTTAATAAATATATAGTTAGTAGCGGTAGTATGGAACCAACTATAAACACTCATGATGGAGTGTTTGTTTTTAGAATAAATAACTGTGAAGACTTAAAAAAATCTACAAAGCCTCATGTTCCTGTTCCTTTTCCTAATGATAATAACTCTCAAAAAATTGAACAATTTGATAAAAATAATGATGACGGAGATATTATAGTTTTTCAAAATAAAATTAAACCTGCTGAAATGATTATTCATAGAGTTGTTCACAATGATAAAATAAACAAGAAAATAACGACTTTAGGAGATGCTAATGATTCTTATAATCAATCTGATCAAGATATTGATTATGATCAAGTTATTGGGAAATATATTTTTAAATTTAATCCAAAATATTTATTTATATTAACATTTTTAATTTTATTTATATTAATTTATATTCCTGATATTGTAAAAAAATTTTTATATTACATTAAAAAGTTAAAAAAATAGGAATTTAAAAAATGTGGTCTAAAATTATCAATAAAGAAAAAAATAAACCATACTTTAAAAGTATGGTTTATTTTTTACAAAAAGAAATAAAAAAGGGGAAAATTATATTTCCCGAATTTCAAAAAATTTTTTTAGCTTTTGAATTAACACCTTATGAAAAAGTAAAAGCAGTTATTTTAGGACAAGATCCTTATTCTGGGGATAACCAGGCTCATGGTTTATCTTTTAGTGTTAAAAATAATAAAACCCCTCCTAGTTTGAATAATATTTTTAAAGAATTAAAAAATGATCTAGGGATTATAAATAATAAAAATAATTTAAAATCATGGGCTCTAGAGGGAGTGTTAATGTTAAATTCTATTTTGACTGTTGAAAGATTTAAATCTTTTAGTCATAATAATATTGGTTGGCAAATATTTACTAAAAATATTTTTAAATTTTTACAACAAAGACAAAATATTGTTTATATTTTATGGGGTAAATTTGCTCAAAATTATGAAAAATATATTATTAAAGAAAAAAATTATATTATAAAAAGTTCTCATCCTTCTCCCTTGTCATCTTATCTTGGATTTTTTAATTCTAAACCTTTTTCTAAAACCAACAATTTTTTATCTTTTCGAAATATAAAAATTATTAATTGGAAAACATAATTAAAATATTTTAATATAAATTTTTTTTTATTAAATATATTTTTTTCATAAAAATAATAAAAAAATAAATTTTAAAATTAAGTAATAAAATAAAAATAAAAAGAGAATTAATATGAAAAAAAATCAACGTTATTTTGAAATTATTAGTAATTACACAAATCATAATATTAAAATACCTCAACGACAAACTAAATTTAGCGCAGGTTATGATTTAGAATCAGCTGAAGATATTATTTTTCAACCAAAAGAAATTAAATTAGTACCTACCGGAGTTAAAGCTTATTTTGAACCAGAAGAATTTTTAATTATTTGCATCAGATCTTCTGTACCTATTAAAAAAAAATTAATATTATCTAATGGTGTTGGAATTATTGATCATGATTATTATAATAATAAAGAAAACGAAGGACATATTTTTATTAGTTTATATAATTTTACAAACGAAACTATAAAAATTAATAAAGGCGAGAGAATTGCGCAAGGAATTTTTCAAAAATATTATTTAGTGACAGAAAAAATAGATAATAATAAAATTTCTAATAATAAAAGAAAAGGTGGTTTTGGCAGTACTAATTATTAATGTTTTATAATTAAATTTAAAAAAATATAAAAATATGTTAAAATTTTAGATATGTGTAATTGAAAAAAAATAAAATTAAAATACATGAATAATGTTTGAATATTCTAGTGCTTTTAAATTAAAAAAGTGGATATTTTTAAGTTATTCAGAAGATAAAAACAAAAAAGAGGGATTATAAAAATGGCTGCTGTCGTTACAATTAAACAATTATTAGAATCAGGAATACATTTTGGACATATTACAAGAAAATGGAATCCCAAAATGAAACAATATATTTTTACTTCAAGAAATGGTATTCATATCATTGATTTAAAAAAAACAGTAGAAAAAATTGAAAAAGCTTATCAAGAATTACAAAAAATAGCTGCTACTGGTGGTAAAATATTATTTTTAGCTACAAAAAAACAAATTAAAAATATAATAAAAGAAGAAGCACAAGACGCGCAACAATATTATGTGATTCAAAGATGGTTAGGTGGCACTTTTACTAATTTTAAAACTATTACGCAAAGAATTAATTTATTACATCAATTATACAAACAAGAAAAAGATGGTTTGTGGAAAAAATTACCTAAAAAAGAAGTATCAAAATTAATGCAAAAAAGAGAAAAATTAGAAAAATTTTTGGGTGGCATTAAAAATATGAAAACATTACCGCAAGCAATTTTTATTGTGGATCCACAAAAAGAAATTATTGCAGTTTATGAAGCTGCTAAATTAGGAATTAAAATTTTTGGAATTGTTGATACTAATTGTGACCCAGATTTAGTAGATTATATAATTCCGGCTAATGATGATGCTATTAGAGGAGTAAAATTGATTACTTCGATTATAGCTAAAGCAATGAAGGAAACAACAGTAGAAATAAATAATAATAATGTTGATGAAAAAAACAATCAAGTTATACAAAAATAATTAAATTTATTATTATTTTTTTCATTAATTAATTTTAAAAAAAGGATAAAAAATAAAATGCAATTTGATGTAGAAAAAATCAAATTTTTAAGAAATAAAACACAAGCAGGAATAATGGATTGTCAAAAAGCATTAATTAATTCTAAAGGTGATATTGATCAAGCTATTATTTTTTTAAGAAAACAAGGTATTAAAAAAGCATCCGAGATAACTGGGAAAATATTGGGTGAAGGTTTAACTAATGTAATCATAGATAATAATGA
Organism: Candidatus Phytoplasma mali; assembly: GCF_000026205.1. GTDB lineage: Bacteria > Bacillota_I > Bacilli_A > Acholeplasmatales > Acholeplasmataceae > Phytoplasma > Phytoplasma mali. The sequence goes on from NC_011047.1 coordinate 305,865, forward strand.
AGCTGTTTTATATGAATTAAATTCTGAAACAGATTTTGTTGCAAAAAATAAAATTTTTTTAGATTTATTAAATTTGTTAGGAAAAATTTTATTAAAAGAAACTAAACCAAATATGAATATAGATGAAATTTTAAATTTAAAATTTGAAGATAAAAAAATTAAAGATTTATTATTAGAAAAAACCGCTATAGTTCAAGAAAAAATTTGTTTGAGAAAAGTTATTAAGGTTATTAAAAAAGATGATGAAAATTTTGGAATGTATAAACATCAAAATGGTTTTATTTCTGTTTTAGTAATTACTAAAAATAGTAAAAAAGATGTTTCAGAAGATATAGCTATGCATATAGCAGCAAATAAACCAAAGTTTATAAATAAAGAACAAGTAGATTTAGAAACATTAAATCAAGAAAAATCAATTATCGAAGCACAAGTAAATAAAGAATTAGGAAATGAAAAAACATTTAATATAAAAGAAAAAATCATAGAAGGTCGTTTAAATAAATTTATTCAAAATATTTGTTTAATAGAACAATCTTTTGTAAAAAATCCTGAGCAAAAATTAAGAGATTATCTTAAAGAAAAAGAAGTTGAAATTATTAATTATTGGCGTTTAGAAGTAGGAGAAAGGATTTAAAAAATATAAAAAATAAAAAAATGTATATTTTTTAAAAATTATTATATATTAATAAAATTAATTTATCTTTGGAACAGGGAAATATTATTTTATGTATAAAAGAATTCTTTTAAAATTGAGTGGTGAAGCATTAAAAGGTAATGAAAATTACGGTATAGATGTTGGTGAAATACGTAAAATAGTTGAGGAAATTAAAGAAATTAAAAAATTAGGAACTGAAATAATTATTGTAGTTGGCGCAGGTAATATTTGGCGTGGTTTTGATGGGCAACAAAAATTTGGAATGGATAGAGTTCAAGCCGATTATATAGGTATGTTAGGTACAATTATGAATTCTTTAATTTTACAAGATGCTTTAGAACAAATCAATATTCAAACTAGAGTAATGACAGCTTTTTCTGTACCAACAGTAGCGGAGCCTTATATAAGAAGAAGAGCTTTGCGTCATTTAGATAAAGGTAGAGTAGTTATTTTAGGTGCAGGGTTAGGTTCGCCATATTTTTCTACAGATACGGCTGCTTCTTTAAGAGTGATTGAATTAAAAGCTGATGTATTTTGTATGGCTAAATTTGGTGTAGAAGGTGTTTATGATAAAGATCCTAGAAAATTTAAAGATGCTATTTTGTTATCTAAAATAACTCATGAGCAATTAATTTCAAAAAAATCAGATATAATGGATTTAACAGCAGTTTCTTTATGTTGGGAAAACAATATAGATATTTTGGTTTTTAATATGAGCACTAAAGGTAACATAAAAAAATCTTTTTTAAAAGAAAAAATTGGGACCATTATTACTTCTAAAAATAAGGATAAATAAAAATGCAAGAACAAATGAATGAAATTTTAACTAATGTTGAAAACAAAATGCAAAAATCAAGCATTGAAATGTTAAAAGAATTATCTAGTATTAGAACAGATATATCTAATCCTAATGTTTTAGATAAAATTAATATCAACTATTATGGTGAAAATATATCTTTAAAACAATTAAGTTCTATTAGTGTTGTTGAAGGGAACCAATTAAACATAAAACCATATGATATCAAAATAACAGATCAAATTAAAAAAGCTATTTTAGCTTCAGATTTAGGAATAAATCCAGAAGTAGTTAATAATTCACTTATTAAATTAATTTTTCCACCATTAACAGAAGAAAGAAGAAAATCATTAATTAAACAAGTGGAAAAAATTTCTGAAAATGTTAAAGTTGTAATTAGAAATATTCGTCGTGAAGGCAATAATAAAATTAAAACAATGATATTAACAAAAGATTTAGAGTTACTTTTTTTAAAAAAAAATCAAATTTTAACTGATAAATATATTGAATTAATAGAAAAACAAACTAATGATAAAAAAAAAGAATTATTAAAAATTTAAAGCATATAAAATAAAAAATATTTTAATTATAACTTAAATTATAAAAGGAATTATATAGTGAAACAAAGAATAATTACTGGAATATTTTTATTTTTATTTTTATTTTTATTTTTTATATTACAATTAAATTTCTTAGAGTATCGTTTTGATTTATCAATTTTATTAGGATTTTTTTTTATTGTTTTAGCTAGTCAAGAAATGTTTAATATGATTGAACAAAAAAAAAAAATAAAATTTAATTATAAAATATTTATTTTAATATCAAGTGTAATTGTTTTTTTATTTTCTTTATTACAATGGTCCAGTGATGATGGTAATAATAATAACTTAGAAAACGGAATAATACAATATTTATCAATATTTGTTTTATTTGTAATTTTAATATTATTAATATTTTTTGTTATTTTTGATAGCATTATAGTAAAAGATTTAGAAATAAATTTTATTATCATATTTTATATTAGTATTGGAACATCGAGTTTTTTTTCAATTTTTTTAAAAAATCCCCTTTTTTTTTGGTATATTATTTTAATTACTGTTTTAACAGATAGTTTTTCTTTTTTAACTGGTTTTTTGTTTGGTAAAAAAAAAATATTTCCAAATATAAGTCCTAATAAAACTTTAGAAGGATATATATATGGTAACATATTATCTACTTTTATTATTTTTTTAATTTATTATTCTATCAACAGGTTTTTGAATATTAATTTTTTTCCAATTCAGAACCCATTTATTTTTATTATAGTTACTTTTTTTAATTCTATTATTGTACAAACGGGTGATTTAATAAATTCTAAAATTAAAAGAAATTATAATATTAAAGATTTTGGCAAATTACTTCCTGGTCATGGTGGATTATTAGATCGTTTTGATTCTGTATTATTTCTTTCTTTATTTATAAATTTTATTTTTAAATTTCAAAATTTAATAATAAATCTAAAAATATTATAATAAATAATATAAATATTTATTATAATATTTTTTGGATTAGTTTATGTAATTAATTTAATTTTTTTATTAATGTAAAAGCAAAATCAAAAACAGTTTCAGGAGAACGAGAAGTAATTAAATTATCACTAACTACTGTTGAAATATTAGGACAATATTCACCTTCTATTAATATTTCACATCCAGGATAACAAGAAAATTTATGTTTTTTTAATAGACCTAATTTACCTAAAAATATTGGAGCAGCACATATAGCTCCAATTATTTTATTATTTTTATTAAAGTAATTGATAATGTCTAAAATTTTAGTTAAAGCATAATCATTTTTATTTATAACTGATTTAACATAAGGCCCACCAGGAATAATTAAAAAGTTATAATCATCATAATTTATATTTTCTAAATAGCAATCTGCTTTTAAATTTAATCTAGTAGCAGAAAAAACATTTAAATTTTTATTATTAGTTACAGTTGTAATATCGAAATCATTTTTTTTTAAAATAGCTCTCGTAACTAAAGCTTCACAATCTTCAAAACCATTATATAAAATTAATAAACCTTTCATAAGTTCTCCTCTTTTTATTAATATTTTTAAAATAACAATTAATATAATTTTATCATTATTTTTTAAATTATACAAAAATATATAATTGTTATGTAAATTATTTTTTTAAAAAATTAATATTAATTAATAAAATTTTTATCAAATTATAAAATAATTATTTATTAAATAAAAAAAGAAAAATATAAAAATGAAAATAAAAAAATTAAATTTAGCTAACGATATTTTAAAAATATTACAACAAAATGGATTTGAAGCTTTTATTGTAGGCGGCGCAGTTAGAGATTATTATTTAAATTTACCATTTGTTGATATCGATATTATTACTAATGCCTTGACCTTAGATTTAATGAAAATTTTTAAAATCAATTCTAATAATATAAAGCATGGTTCTTGTAATGTTTGTTTTAAAAATAGCCAATTTGATATAACTACTTATCGAATTGAAGAAAAATACAAAAATCATAGACATCCTACAAAAATAATTTTCACTAATGATGTAAAAAAAGATCTTTTAAGAAGAGATTTTACTATTAATAGTCTTTTAATGGATGATAAAAAAAATATTATTGATTATTTAGGTGGATTATCTGATATTAAAAACTCCATTATTAAAACAATAAAAGATCCTGAAGAAAAATTTCAAGAAGATAGTGTTAGAATATTAAGAACTTGTTATTTTCAAGCAAAATTATGTTTTGAAATAGAAATAAACACAAAAAAAGCTTTAAAAAAACAAAGCTATTTATTAAAAAAAATTTCTAAAGATAGAATTTTACAAGAATTTATAAAAATTATTTCACAAAAACACTTTTATAAATCTTTGATAACTATAAAGGAAACTAATATAATAGATTTTTTAAAAGGTTTAAGTCAGGGAATTAATTTTTGTATTGAAAATAAATTAAAAAAAATAAATAAAGATATTTTCTTTAGTTTATCTTTAATATTAAATAAAAAAATGTTTAATTATTTTAATTTTTCTAAAAAAGATCAAAAATTATATCAAACTGTTGAATTTTTATTTAATAAAAAAAAATTAGATATAAAATGGTCATTATTTAAATATGGTTTAGAAATATGTTTGTTAACCAATAAAATTAATTATTTATTTAAAAAAGAAAAAAATGAAACTCAAAAAATAAAAATAATTTATAAAAATTTAATTATTAAAAAAAATTCAGATTTAAAAATTTCATCTATAGAAATTTTAAAAATAATGCAAATTTCACCTGGTTTATGGTTAAATAATTTAAAACAGCAAATCATTAAATTAGTTTTAGATGAAAAAATTATAAATAGTAAAAAAAACTTATTAAATTATGTAAGAAAAATTAAAAAAAGAAGTGATTAAAAAATAATGTTTGAAAAAGAAATAAATAAAGAATATATTTTATTAGGGCAAGCAATAAGCATTAATCAAGGAGAAAATTTTTATAATTTAACATTAAAATTAACGGATAATAAAGATATTAATATTAAATTAAATAAAAATGACAAAAAACCAATTATAAATAAAATATATCAATTTAAAGTTATTTGTATTTTAAAAAAAGAAAAAAAATTTTTAATAAATAAAGAATTTGATTTAGTGGAAAATATTTTACCAGTAAACGAATTATATCAATTATTTTCTCATTTTTTTTTATGTACCAAGATTAATTTTGCTGTTACACAAAAAATTATAGAAAATTATTTATATAAAATAAAAAATACTGTAATTTTTCAAATCACTAAAAATTTATATGAAAAAAATAAAAAATCTTTTTTAATACATCCTGCAGCATTGAAAATGCATCATACTTATTATGGTGGTTTAAGCAATCACACTGTTAATATTTTAAAAATGTCAGATTTTTTTATTGAATCATTTCCTTATTTAAATTTAGATTTAATATATGCTGGTATTATTTTACACGATATGGCAAAAATTAGAGAATTAAACGATTTAAATAGAACATATACTAAAGAAGGTGTTTTGTTAGGTCATTTAGTAATGATGAGTAATGATATTTCAGAAGAAGCATTTTTATTAAATTATCAAAATAAAGAAGAAGTTTTGGTTTTAAAACATATTATAATTTCTCATCATGGATTATTAAATTTTGGCGCTTTGCAAAAACCTAAAATAGGAGAAGCTCTTTTAATTTGGCATTTGGACAGTATAGATAGTCAGTTTTCTGTTTTAGGAGAAAATTTAAAAAAAATTGAAAAGGGTAATTTTACAGAACCAATATCAGTTTTAAATAAAAATTCTTTTTATAAGCCTAATATATAAAAATCATTGAGATTATTTTTGATTAAATATTTAATATAAAAAAAACCACTTTTACATGGTTTTTTTATTTTTTATAAAATTAAATTTAAAAAATATTACTAATTAATTAAAATATCTTGATAATTAACAGGAAAAATTTTTAAATGATTATATTTGTTAATCATTCTAGAAATTGGGCATTTTTGATGAGCTTCTTCTAATATAACTTTAATATCATCTAGTGAAAAATTTTCTATCCCTACTTTCAAAATTAATTCAAAATAAAAACCTTGTTGATCTTTGTGTAAATTAGAAACTAAATTAATTTTTATATCTACATCATTAAATCCTTTGTATAAAAGAATTTTTTGAGATGTTTTATAAAAACAAATTATCCAAGATAAAGAAAATAATTCTTGAGGATCACTTTGATTTTGATTATTTGGTATCAAAGCAGAAGTTAATTTGTTTTTAATATTATCTTTAATAAAAATAAAATCATTTATTTTTTTTTCATAAAAAATAGTTACTTGAAAAGCCATATATTTATATTTTCCTCGGAAAGTTATTTTAAAAATAATAAAAATATATTAATTAATAAAATAAATTTTTTTAAATTTTTGATATTTTTTCATTAATTTATATACCTTAGGATTTATATAATAAAAACTTTGTTGTGGTTGAAGATTAATGTTTTCATCATCATTATTATCATATTTAATAATAATAAATAAATTACTTAAAACATGAGTAATTTTATGTTTATCATTTAATTTATGAACTGTATTGGGTTCTTTGCAAAAAGTTTTTAAAATTTCTTGTTCTAATGAAGAACACGTAGTTAAATATTTTTTTAACTTGTAAAACCATATTTTTTTATCACAAAAATCCATTAATATTATAATTAATAAAACTAAAAAAAATAAAATTAAAAAATATTTCCATTCCATTATATTATTAAATATAAATTAATCATTTTGTTTTTTTCATACTTTCAACAATTTGTTTAATTTGTTTTTCTGAAGGTGTTCTTCCCATTTGTTTAAACATTTCTCTAATTTGTTTTTCATTAACGGGAGGATTTTTTGTTAAATATTTTCTGAATCCAAAAAACATTGAAACAGCCCCAATTATAGTACCTAAAAATAAATAAGCAATTTCACTCAGCATTTTTGTATTTATCCTTTCTGTTTTTAATAGCTTAATTATACTTTATTTTTTTTTTTTTGATAAAATTTTATTTTTTTACTACCATGTTGTTTATCTTTGATTAATGTTAATTGATCAATGTTATTAGGCAAAATAACCCTTTTATCAATTTCACAAACAATAAAACCATTATCTTTTATAATAAAATTTAAATTTTTCAATAAAGGTAAATAAAAATTAAAATTATATGGAGGATCAATTATAATTAAATCAAAAAAAATTTTTTTCTTAAAAAAAATTTTTAAAATTCTAGAATAATCCAAAAAAAATAATTTAAAATTCGAAGATGTTAAATTAAGTTTAATCTTATTTTTATAAATAGTTTTAATAGCAGACAAAGAATTATCAACTAAATAAATTTTTTTAGCATTTCTACTTAAAGCTTCAAATCCACATGCTCCACTGCCAGAAAATAAATCTAAAACATATTTATTTTCTAACCAAGAACCTAAAGTATCAAAAATCACTTTTCTAATTAAATGAGTAGTTGACCTAGTTGTTGCAGAAGGAACTGATTTTAATTTAAAGCCTTTATATTTACCACTAATAATATACATAATAGTATTTCATAATTTTATTTTTTTCTAATTTTATTTTTTAAATTTGATAAAATTTCTTGTTGTTCTTTGTGCATAATATTTCCTTTTTTTTGATTAAAATCATAATTAAAATCTAAAATTTGATAAACTGCTTGATTTAAATCAATAAAAGCTAATTTTCTAAAATAATCAACTTGTGTATATTTTCTTTGAGGTTCTATTTTATCGCTTAATAAAATTATTTTGTCTAATTTGTTCATAACTTTATGTCCCCAAACATGTTTTCTCAAAGCATTTAAAATTTTAATATCATTTATTTGAAATTCTTTTTGTAAAATAACTGCCGCACTAAATGCATGGTAAATATGTGGAGTAGATTGATATTTTTTTATTATTTTAGGTGGTAAGCAAGATATATGAAATTCTAAAGGTTCGTTTTTAGTATAGTCATGCCATAGAGCGGCAACTTGAGTTTGTAACATATTTTCTTTATAAAAACGTGATAATTTAATAGAAGTGCGATGAACGCCTAAAATATGGCTCAATCTTTTTTTATCATTTTTAAATTTTATTTTAACTTTTTCAATGATTTTTTCTAATAACATAAAAAACTAATTGCCTTACTTTAAAATTTTAAATAATTTGCAAAATTTTTTAATTTATTTTCATATATTTCATTTTTTTGTTTTTTAATTTTTTTTAAAATTACTCTTTCAAACCAAAAACGTTTAAATTTTGTGAATAAAAATTCTTTTTCTCTATTGATAGGTTTAACTAAAATTGATTTAATTTTCATTTTGTGGGCACCCCAAATATCAGTTATTAACTGATCTCCTACCATTAAAACTTGATTAAATGGTAAATTAATTAATTTTAAGGCATGTTTAAAACCAAATAATGACGGTTTTTTACAAAAAATATTTAAATAAACATATAAAAAATCATTATTACAAATTTTTTGTAATTTTTTTTTAGAAGCATTAGAAACAATAACAATTTTAAATTTTTCATTAATTTTTTGTAAGAATTTTTTAGTAAAATTGCTTAAATTTTTATCTGAATAACACATTAAAGTATTATCTAAATCAAAAAATATACCTTTAAAACCTTGGCTTAAAAATAAATCGTAAGGAATTTTAAAAATATTATCAAAATAAAAGTCCGGAACATATCGATTTAATTTATAATTCATGTTGTTCTACTTTTAATATCTCCACTTGAAAATTTTTACCAGTCTCTGATTGAATCGTAATTTTGTCTCCAACTTGATGGCCTCTAATGCCTTTGCCTAAAGGGCAATCAATTGAAATTTTATTTAAAGAAGGGTCTGTTTCTAAAATACCAACTAGGTAAAAACTTTTTTTTATATTTTTTTCTAAAAAATTTAACTCTACTAATTTACCAATATTCACTTCTTTATTTTTCAAACTTTTAATAATTTTAATTTTTTTTAAAATATTTTTGATTTTTAAAATTTCATTTTCGATTAAAGCTTGTTCATTTCTGGCAGCATCATAATCAGCATTTTCAGATAAATCACCTTGTTCTCTAGCTTCTTTTAAAATTTTTAAATTTTCAATTCTTCTAATTTCTGTTAAATGATGTAATTGTTCTTTTAATTCTAGTACTCCAGATTTTGTTAATTCATATATATTTTTTTTATCTTCCATTTTTAAATCCTTTTTCAATTTAAAATTATAAATAACATTATTTTAAATATTACTTTGATAATCTAAAAAATTTTGTAAAATAAACATAGCAGCAACTTCATCTTTTAGTTGTTTAATTTTTTTTTTATTTTTATTATTATTTTTTAAAAATATTAAAGATTGTTTTGTAGATAAACGTTCATCCCATAAAATTATTTTTACATCCAATTTTAAATAATCTTCTAATCTTTTTTTAAAATTAATACTTATTAAACTTTTCACTCCTAAATCATTATTCATATGTTTAGGTAAACCCAAGATAATTGTTTTGATATTTTTTTGAATAATTAATATTTTTAAAGGTTTTAATAAATAATTATATTGGTGATTAGGGAAATTTAAAGTTTTAAAATTAACAGAAAAAAAACCTGCTTCAGAAATAGAAATACCTAAGGTTTTTTCTCCTAAGTCAAGACCCAAATAAGGAGGAAAATAAATCATGATAAATTATCATTCCAATATTTTAAAACCGATTTTAATTTATTTGGGTGTTTAGTACTTCCTTGAGCAAATTTATTGTTACCTCCACCAAAACCTTCTGCTATTTGAGATATTGTTTTTATTATTTGACCAGCGTGTAAAGTTGCGCTTTTACAAAGAAAAAACATTTTATCATCTTGTAAATAACAAATTAATAATATTTCCATTTTAAATTTAACAAATAAATATTCTAATAAATATTTCAGTACTTCCATTTCCATCTTATCATTAATTTTTAAAAACATTTTAGTAGTAATTTTTGATGGAATAAATTTTTTTATATTAGATAAAACATATTTTTTTTGATTTTCTAATAATTCTTTTTTAAAAAAATTAAAATTTCGTTGTAGATTTTGTATATATAATTTATAATTTAAAATGTCTTGAAAACTTTCTGTTATAATGATATTTTCTGGTAATAATAATTTAAAATTAGAAATAGACATTCTTTGTGCTTTTTTAATAATATTTTTTTTTTCATCTAAATAAAAATTAATTTTTTGATTTAAAATATTTATTGCATTTAAACCCACAGACGCTTCTATTCTATAAATCCCTGAACTTATTAAATTACAAGATAAAATAATTATTTTTTTTAAATCTTTAGTATTTTTAGCATGTGTTCCGGCACACAATGTTATAGAATAATCATCCATTTGAACAATTCTTACTATTTCGGGATATTTTTTATCTTTAAAGTATTTAATATTAGGAATTTTTTTAGCATCGGAAAATAATATTTCTTTAATTATAACGTTTGTTTTTTTTTGAATCCATTTATTAACTTGAATTTCAAATTTAAGAATATCTTGAGGTTTTATTTTTTCATAATGATTAAAATCCCATCTTAATAAATTATCTCCAATAAATGATCCTTTTTGTTCAATATGTTTACCTAAAATTAATATAATAGCATCTTGTAATAAATGAGTAGCAGTATGATGTAAAGATATTTGTTTTCTGGCATTAAAATCAATTTTAGCAATTACTTCTTGATCTTCATAAAATAAGTCACTTTGAACTTGATGTAATAATTGACCATGGTGTAAACGAATAATTTTTTTTACTGGTATATTATTAATAAAACCTTTATCATTAATTTGACCACCCATATTAGGATAAAAAGGTGTTTTTTCTAAAATAATACCTTCTTCAAAAATCTTAATAACTTTAGTTTTAGTTTCTAAAATATTATAACCAATAAAATTACTTTTATCTTTAAAATTTAAAAATTTATCATTTTTTTTTTGAATGCTTAATTTAAAATGTTGATTTAATTTTGACAAATTTTTATGTGATTCTAATTTTTTAATAAAACCATCATTATCGATAATAAACCCTTTTTGTTCACAATAGTTTAAAATAATTTCTTTTGGAATTCCATAAGTATCATATAATTTAAAATATTGTTCCCCACTTAAAAAATTATTTTTTATTAAATTTAAAATTTTTTCTTCGCAATTTTCTAGCATATCAAAAAATTTTTTTTCTTCTTTATAAATTATTTTTTCTAAAATACTTTGATATTCTTTTAATTTAGGATAAAAAAATTGATTTTGTTTAACAACTATAGGTATTAGTTTATATAAGAAAGGTTTTTTAAAATTTAAAATTTTTCCTTTTTGTATTGCTCTTCTTAAAATTTTTTTTAAAACATATCCTCTTCCATCGTTTGCAAAAATAACCCCATCTCCAATTGCAAAAACTAAAGTTCGGATATGGTCTGAAATCACTTTAAAAGCTTCTTGATTTTGATATTTAATAGAACTTAAATATGATATTTTTTGAATAATAGGAAAAAAAATATCTGTTTCAAAATTATTTTCGACATCTTGAAGTATACAAGCTAATCTTTCTAAACCAGCGCCAGTATCAATATTTTTACTTGGTAATTCTTGATAAATATTTTTTTTATTTTCAGGATTAAAGTTATATTGTGAAAAAACAATATTCCAAATTTCAACAAAACGATTATTTGGGATATCTTTTTTTATTAATTCCTTACCTTTAGGATGATATTTTGATCCTCTATCGAAAAATATTTCTGTACAAGGGCCACAAGGACCTTGTCCTATATTCCAAAAATTGCTTTCTAAAGAAATCAAATGTTCTGGGTGAATATCTTTTTTTAACCATAAATTTAATGTTTCTATATCTTTATAATAATAAGTAATATAAATTTTATTAGAATCAAATCCAAACCATTGTTTTGACATTAAAAGTTCATAAGCAAAATCGATAGCTTCTTTTTTAAAATAATTACCGATAGAAAAATTACCTAACATTTCAAAAAATGTATGGTGTGTAGATGTTTTTCCAACGTTTTCAATATCATTTGTTCTTAAACATTTTTGAATATTAACGATACGAGAATTAACAACAGGTAGAGAGCCATTAAAATATTTTTTCAAAGGCGTAATGCCTGCATTAACCCATAATAAAGTTGGATCATTTTCTGGTATTAAAGAAAAAGAATTTTCTTGATAATGCCCTTTATTGATAAAAAAATTCAACCACATATTTTTAATTTCCAAAGACGTCATTTTTTTCATTTAAATTTTTGCCTTATTTTTTAATTTTATTTATATTTTTATCTATCTGTTAGAGTTTTATTTTATCATTTTTTATTGATGTTATCAACTTTAAATATTTTTAATAATTGTATTTTTTATTTATATAAAATAATAAATATAATAATTAAAATTGATTATATTTAAATAAAAGTATTAAATTCCCTTCAAAGGGGTTAAATTTAAATAATTTTAAAAATATTTATATAAATAAGCTTCAAAATTTTATTTAAAATTTAGAGTTTTTAAAAAATGAAATAATTTAATTTTTTAGATTAATTAAAATAAGTATTCTTTTTTAATAAAAAAATTTTAAAAATATTTTTTCCTTAATTTTTTGTTAAAATATTTATTATATTTTTTTAAAACATAATTTTTTAATTATTTTACAATTAATGTTAAAATAATTAACAGAAAATATAAAATAAAAAAGATAGAATAAAAAAAGATGGATAAAAAAGAAATTAAAAAAAATACTAAAGAATTTTATCATTATTGTAAAAATTGTATTAATGCTACAGAAATAGCAACTATTATGGGTTTAAATCCTTATGAAACTAAAGAAGAATTAATTAAAAAAAAATTATTAACTTATAAATTTATTCAAAGTGAAGCTATTGAACATGGTAGAAAAACGAAGCCTCGAGCAAATTTATTTTTTAGTATAAAAATGAAAACCAATTATAAACCAATTACTTTAGTTAAAGATATTTTTTTTACAACTTTAGATGGGTATGATGAATCAAAAAAAACTTTATTAGGTATTAAATGTCCATTTAGACCAGAAAATTTAGAGTGGAAAAATTTTTTTCAAAAAAAAATAATTCAACCTTATTACTGGGCTCAAATACAATGTCAATTGTATATTTCAGAAAGTAACTTAGGTTATTTTTTAGCATTTGTTGATTCTGAAAATTTTCAATTTATAACAATTAAACCAGATATAAAATTTATTAAAAGTATTATTCAAGAAGGAGAAAAATTTCAACAATTGTTGATTAAATATCAAAATAAATTTTTAATAAAATAAAAAAATGATTATATAAACATGCGAAAAAAATATATTAATTAATTAATAACCATTTTATTGCCTTAATTTTTGGTATTAATAACATATAACCTACAAAAAAATAACACCTTTTTAAATTTAATTAAAATAAAATTAAATTTAAGCTAAATTATTTATTAAAAAAATAAACATTTTAGCTTTTTTTATTTTCTAAATTGTTATTGAATTAAAAGTTTAATATTATTATAAATTATAAAATAAATAAATCGTATTAATTTATATTTATGATTTAATCATATGTACAATTAATAAAAACAATTATTGTAACTATTTTATTTTTATTTTTTTCACTTTAAAATTATTTTTTTGAGTTGGAAATAGTAAATGAAATTGAAGAATTTTATTTAAAACTAATTTGCTTAGATTTAAGATGTATATATAAGATATACCTTTTAATAATTTGTATTTAGAAATAAAAAAAAAGTCTAAATTTTGTAATACTTTTTAATTGATAATTTATAAAATTTTAATAATAAAAAAAATATTTTTTTCAAATAATTAAACAATTTCTATTGGAAGGTAATTTTATAAAATGAGAATAATACCGCATGAATTATATAAATATAGCCCTGATATTGCATTGTGCGCCTTAAGAAAAGAATTTGGAATGTATGATTATTGTTTAAATATGAATATTCGTAATCAAGGGATGCAATCTTTTTTAGATTTAGGAAGAGTTTATTTTAATTTATTAATTAAAAAATGGGTAGAAGAAATGAAAAAACGTGAACATTATGTAAACACTTTTCATTTATTTTATTTTCAACAAGTAATTAATACTCAATTAATTTCGACAGATGTTTTTTTAATTTTGGAATGTTGTATTCAATGGGATATAAAAGATTTTAAACCTTATAATATTAATTTATCTTGGTATCAAATAGTAATTAAAATTTTGAAAAAAAATAAAAAAACGATAAATAATTTTAATTTAGAAAATTATCATAAATTACTTCAATGGTATCAAAATTATTTTATGAAAATAAATAAAAATGGAAAACTAAAACCTTATAAATTAAACATTTTTAAAGTAATTTTATTTTTTTCTGAATTTTTGAAAAATAATAAAATTTTATTATACAATGATCAGTAGATAAAATAATCTTATTTTTTCTAATTTATTATTATTATTTATTTTAAATGTATTTTTGACGTCTTTTAAATTTATAAAATAGAGAAGAAAGAAAAAATATAACTTCTAATAAATTTTTTTATTAAAAAAGTTATATTTTTTTCTGTTTAATTATTTATGATTTAAAAAATCTTTTATTGAAATTAATTTGAAAATAACTAAAAAAATTATTTTTTCAAATTTTTATTAAAACTAAATTAATTATTGTTTTTCTGTTTAAAATTTAAAAACAAAAAAATTAATTAATGTTTATATTGCATTTAATATATTTTTTTTTATTTTTTTAAACTCATTTTAATATTTAATAACATAAAAAATTATAATAATTTTAAATTTACTATCAAAATAGATTGTATTTTAAATAAAACATTTTTAAGTTGAAAAGTTTCTTGGGGATAATAATTTAAATATTGGTGGGAACTTATACTGGTTATAATACTGAATAAAGTTATTAATCATGTTTATAATTTCTTTTGGTAACAAACAATTGTTGAATCATTTTGAAGTTTTAAATTTTTAAGCTGCCCTAAGAAATATATAAAAGGGAATTATGGATGAGACCTAGATTTATTGGATTAACAACATTAGACTGGATTTTTTTGTTTAAGTTGTAGGGTATTTGATTGATGTTGTTGATAATTAATTTGATTACTGTTTGGTTAGCAATTTGAAAAATTACAATTTCTCAATTATATAAATCCATAATTGCCAATAAATAAAGGTTATTTGTTAAATAGGTGATATCGGTATTAATAATTTTTGATAAAGTTAATTGTTAATGTTAATTTAAATAAAAATCTTATCTAATTTTAATAATTTTTTTTTAATTGACCTAAAACAGTTATCAAACTGTTTGAACTTTCCAATAAACTAATGAAGATTTACATTACATTTTTCTTGAAAATTTTGAATTTAATCTAGTAATTAATTGAATCCAATAAAGATGTAGAAATAAAATTAAACAAACAAATAACTAATTTTATGCAAATCATTATTACCAAATTATTTATTATTTTTATAATAATAACTCTTTAAAATGTTTTGTCAATGATAATGGATAAAATTGAAAATATTTATATGTTTTTTTGATAAAAATTTCAAATAAATTGCATAAAAATATAAATAATATTTTTTTATAATTTAAAAATAAAAAAAAAATCACTAAAAGTGATTTCGAATATAAAGATAAAAAAAATAAAATATTATTTATATTTTTATGATGAATGTTTGATAGTAATTTTTTTAATTTTTGTTACGTTATTATAATTATTTTTTAAGTTTTTTTTAAAATTTTATAACTCAATATTTATCTTTTCATTTATTTCTTCTTTATTTTTAAAAGAAATTTGATTTTTTATTATGTTATTAGTTATTTTTTAGCTTTTTTATTACATCATAAAATTCTTAATTAATAATATAAAAAATTTTTTAAATAATTAACGTTGATTTTGTTTTTTATTTAACTTTGTAGAATGTAAAAAATTATGTTTATCATAACTAATTGGATAACAACCATTTTTAATTCTAATAAATAAAAAACATTCAATCTTGGTTAATTTCATAATAAAAATATTCAATTCGTTAGAATAAAATTTATCAAAACAATCTTAAAATACAATGCATTGGTGTTTTTTATTTTGAAAATTGTATAAAGGGTTTAAATATAAAAAAAATTATTAAACAAATTGAAAATAATTATTAATTTTTTGATTAACAAAATGAATTAATTAAATTTTTTAATTTAATTTTTATTTTGCATTTTTATTTTATTAATTTATATAAAAAATTTATTTTATTTTTTTTATTTTTGGTAACGAAAAAAATTGGGTTACTGCACACTCTAGTTGTCTCACAATGTAAAAAAATATTTTCAATATTTAATTTATTTTTATTAATTTATTCAAAATATATTTATATCATAAATTCAAATTTAAAAAAATGAAATTTAAATTTATGATATAATTTATATTAAATAAATAGTTATATTTTTTTTGAAAATTGTGTTATTTAAAAAATATTAATTTTTTTCGATAAAATTACATTTATATTATTTTAAATTGAATTATTTCAGGAGAATTTTAAAAGAATGAAAGTAGGAATTGTAGGATTACCTAATGTTGGAAAATCTACCTTATTTAATGCTTTAACTAAAATGTCCGCATTAGAAGCTAATTATCCTTTTGCAACTATTGAACCCAATACAGGAGTTGTTAATGTATTTGATTATAGATTACATTCATTAGCTAAGATTTTTAATTCAAAAAAAATTATTTTTACTACTATTGAGTTTATAGATATTGCAGGTTTAGTTGAGGGTGCTTCCAAGGGGGAAGGGTTGGGCAATCAATTTTTAAATCATATTAGAAATGTAGATGCTATTTGTCACATTGTTAAATGTTTTGATAATGATAATATTTTGCACGTTAGAGAAAAAATTGATCCTATTAAAGAAATTGATATTATTAATACTGAATTAGTTTTAGCGGATTTAGAACAAATAGAAAAGCGTTTATTAAAGATTAAAAAAAAAGGTGAAAAATTAAAAAATAAAGATATTTTATTAGAAATAGATTTATTATACAAAATTAAAAAATTTATAGAAAAAGGACAAAAAATTAATGATTCACTTTTTAATTTGGAAGAAAATAAAATAATTAAAAATTTTAATTTATTATCTTTTAAACCTATGCTTTATTTAGCTAATATTGAAGAAAATAATTTACAACATTTTCAAAATAGTGATTTATTTAAAAAAGTTTTATTTTATACTCAAAAAGAAAAAAGAAAATTAGTTCCTATTTGTGTTAAATTTGAAAAAGAACTTTCTTTATTAAACCAAGAGGAACAAGATTATTTTTTAAAAATTTATAACTTGAAACAATCTTCTCTTCAAACAGTTATTCAACAAAGTTATGATTTATTAAAATTAAAAACTTATTTAACAGCTGGACCACAAGAAATAAAAGCTTGGTCTTTTATAAAAGGTATGACTGCTCCCGAATGCGCTAATATTATTCACACTGATTTCAAGAGAGGTTTTATTAAAGCTGAAGTTATTTCTTATAAAGAATTAATTAAATATGAAACATTTCAAAATGCCAAAAATAAAGGTAAAGTTCGATTAGAAGGTAAGGAATATATAGTTCAAGATGGTGATATAATTACTTTTCATTTTAATGTTTGATTAATTTTAAAATGTTTGAAAAATAAATTTAAGGAAATTATTTTACTATGGATTATAAAAAAACTTTATTATTACCAAAAACAGATTTTCCTATGAGAGGGAATTTAGGTATTAATGAAATTAACATTCAAAAAAAATGGGAACAAATTAATTTATATTCGAAAGTTTTAGAAAAAAATAAAAATAATAATAATTTTTGTTTACATGATGGTCCTCCTTATGCTAATGGTAATATTCATATAGGACATGCTTTAAATAAGATTTTAAAAGATTTTATTTTACGTTTTAAAACTATGAATGGATATAAAACAGTTTATATTCCAGGTTGGGATACGCATGGCCTTCCTATTGAAATTGCTGTTTCTAAAAAAATTAACAAAAACGATTACTCTAAGGCAGATTTTATACAAGAATGTAAAAATTTTGCTATACATTATATTGAAAAACAAAAAAAACAGTTTAAAAGATTAGGTATTTTAGGTGAATGGCAAAACCCTTATGTAACTTTAGATAATGTTTATGTATCTGAACAGATTAAATTTTTTGGTGAAATGGTAAAAAATAATTTAATTTTTAAAGATTTTAAACCTGTTTATTATTCGCCAACCCTAGAATCTGTTTTATCTGAGGCCGAAATTGAGTATTATGATGTACAATCTATTTCTATTTTTGTATCTTTTAAAATATTTTTAAATTTTAAAGATAGTGATCAAAAATTTTGGCAACATTCTGAGTTATTAATTTGGACTACAACTCCTTGGACATTGCCTGCTAATGTAGCTGTAGCTGTTAATCCTCAGGCTGATTATAATTTAATTAAAATAGATAATAAAAAATATTTAGTAGGAGTAAAAAATTTAAATTATTTAAAAAAAATTTTTAATTGGAATGATAATATCGAAATAATAAAAATTTTTAAAGGAATTGAATTAGAAAATTTACAATATCAAAATCCCACTGTACAAAGATATAGCAAAATTATTTTAGGAGAATATGTCTCAGAAACTGAAGGAACTGGATTAGTTCATATTGCAACCGCTCACGGTCTTGAAGATTATTTAGTTGGTAAAAAATATAATTTACCAATTATTTGTAGTGTTGATGAAAAAGGTTTTATGACTAAAGCAACTGAAAAATATCAAGGTATTTATTATCAAAAAGCTAATTCATTAATTATTGAAGATTTAAAAAAAATAGGTTTATTATTAAAAGAACAAAAAATTTATCATAATTATCCTCATGATGGCCGTACTAAAAAACCAGTAATTTTTTTAGCTATTCAACAATGGTTTATTTCCATTGAAAAAATTAAAAAAAAATTATTATCTGAAATTAAAAAAGTTCATTGGTTTCCTAGTTGGGGTGAAATGAAAATGCATAATATGATTGCAGAACGTAAAGATTGGGCAATCAGTAGACAAAGAGTTTGGGGTGTACCCATTCCTATTTTTTATGATGAAAATAATATTCCTATTTTAGATATTGATGTAATTAATCACGTAGCTTCTTTGTTTTCAAAATATGGTTCAGAAATTTGGTACAAATGGGGAATAAAAGATTTATTACCTGAAGAATATGTTAAAAATCAAAAATTCATTCATTTATTTACTAAAGAAACTGATATTATGGATGTTTGGTTTGATTCGGGTTCTTCTTTTAATATTTTAAAACTTAAAAATCAAAATTTTCCAGCAGATATTTATTTAGAAGGAGCAGATCAATATAGAGGATGGTTTAATTCTTCTTTAATTATTTCTACAGCTGTTTATAATCATTCTCCTTACAAACAAGTTATTACTCACGGATTTGTTTTAGATGGTAAAGGTCAAAAAATGAGTAAATCTTTAGGAAATATAATTGACCCTTTAAAAATTATTCAAAAAAAAGGTGCAGATATTTTAAGGTTATGGATTGCTACCACTAATTATAATATTGATGTTCGAGTGGATGAAAATATTTTGAAACAAACAGAAGAAATATATCGCAAAATAAGAAATACTTTTCGTTTTATGTTGGGTAATTTAAATAATTTTATTCCTGAAAAACATTATTTAACTTTTTATGAAAGAAAACCAATTCATCAAGTTATTATTATTAAATTTAATAAAATTTTAGAAGCAAGTTTAGAAGCTTATGAAAAATTTCAATTTGAAAAAGCAGTTCGTTATATTCATGTTTTTTTGAATAATGAAATTAGCGCTTTTTATCTTGATTTTGCTAAGGATATTTTATATATTGAAAAAGAAAATAATTTAGAAAGAAGAATGATACAATCAACTATTTATGATGTTTTGCTAGATAATTTAAAAATTTTGACACCAATTATTCCTCATACCACATCAGAAGCTTATCAATCTTTATCTTTTTTACAAAAAAAAGAAGATATTTATTTAGAATTAATGCCAAAAATTAAAAAATTTAAAAATATCAATAATATTGAAAAATCTTATGAAATTTTTTGTTCTTTAAAAGAAATGGTTTTTAAACACTTGGAAAAATCAATAAAAGGTAAGATTATTAATAATTCATTACAAGCAAAATTATTATTAGAATTAACAGATGAATATTTATTAGCTTTAAAAATATTAAAAATTGAAAATAATTTGCATCAATTGTTTATAGTTTCACAAATTAATATTAAACCTTCATTATATGATGTTAATATTCAAGTTTCTAAAGCTTTAGGAAATATATGTCCTAGATGTTGGAATATTATATATGATAAAAAAAACATTGATGATTTATGTATTCGTTGTTATGAAAATGTTAATGATAAATTATATTAGAAAGTTGAAAATATAAATTCAAAATAAAAGATTTTAAAATTATTTTAATTACTATGATTTGTTGTTGTTTTTTTGGTTATTTTAGTGTTTGTTTTTTTGGCCCCCAATATAAATGTGTTATTTATACTTCTGGTATTTATGGAGTTTCTGATGCAGTTTCTAGATTTTTTATTAAAATAGGATTTTTACAAGAAAACAATAAAGATTATTTTGCTTCTTTTCTTTATATATTGGTAAATTTTTTATTGTTTTTATTCATAGCTTTTCCAAAATTAGATAAAAATTTTAATATTAATTCTATTTTTTCTATTGTTTTTCTTTCTCTTTTTGTTTCTTTTTTTTCTTTTCATATTGTAAAGAACCCAAACAATGAAGGTTTTTTTGCTCAAAGTAAAAATTTTTTTGGTATTTTTGATACAGAATCAATAGAACTTAAAAAAAATATTCTAAGAGCTTTTTTATCGGGAATTTTAATTTCTATTTGTTTAATTATTCCTATTAAAATTGGTAGTTCTACAGGTGGTATAGATATTATAGCTAAATATTTATTTATTTATAAAAATAAAGATATTAGTTTAGTTATTATTATTTTTAATTATAGTATTTCGTTTTTTTTTGTTTTAATAAATTTTTTTTTAAATCCATCAGAAAATTTTAATATAAATAGTATTTTATTAAGTAATTTAAAAATGATTTCTTTTTCTATTACTACTTATTTTTTAAATCCTAGTAATAAAAAAATTTTTATAAAAAAATAAAATTATATATTTTTTTTATATTATTTATTAGTTAATTATTGTAAATTATTCAAAAAGTAAGGAATTTTAATGATTTCATCTCCGCTTAATTTGACAATTGTTAATCAAAAATTTTTTTTAGAAAAAAAAATTAAATTTTTAGTTCAACAAAGTAAAAAAAAAAATATTCATTGTATTTTTTATAATTCAGAACAAAATAATTTATATAATTTAGAACAAGAATTGAAGACAACTAATTTTTTTTCTACTAAAAAAATAATTATTATAAAAAAAAGTAATTTGTTATTTGAATCAATTACTATAAAAAATAATTTTTTGTTTAATTATTTTAAAAATCCACGTTTGGATGTAATACTTTATTTTTTTAGTAAAAATTTTAATTTTAGTTTAGATATAAAAAATATTTTAAATAAATATTTTAAAATTAATGAAATTCCTATTTTACAAAAAAAAGATTTTTTTATTTATGTTAAGAAAAAATTGAAAAAAAAAGGATTAGATATTTCTGATAAAATTATTATTAGTTTGATTGAAAAAACTAATTATAATTTATTTTTTTTAGAAGAAGAAATTAAAAAAATTCAAATTTATAGTTATTATGAACCCAAAATTAATAAAAATATTTTAGAAAATTTGGTTTTTTCTGATTTTGAATATTATATTTTTAAATTAATTAATTATTTTTTAAATAATAAAATATCATCTGCACATAATATATTAAAATATTTAATACAAAATAAAGAAGATGTTTATTATATTATTAATCAAATGTTTATTAAATTAAAACAATTAATTATAGTTCAAGATTTATTATTAAAAAAACATAATCAATCGCAAATTTCCTCTATTTTAAATTTTTCTCCAGGAAAGGTTTATTTTTTAATAAAAGAAACTTATTTATTTTCAATTAATCAAATCACTCATTTATTTATGAATTTATTAGAATTAAAATATTTAATTAAAACTAATCAGATAGATTCTAATATAGGGTTGGAGATTTTTATGATTAATATTTGTTTCAATCGAAGTGTTCCAAAACCTTAGATTTTTTTAAAATTAAATAATTTAACTATTTAGATCGATATTTATATCGATCTTTTTTTGTTTTAAAAAGTCTAAAAAAATGCAACACTTCGAATTTTGTTATCTGAAGTTAAATGACAACAAGTTGGGTTTTGGCCTTGATGGATGGAACAAGGAAAACGATATTTGGGGTTAAAGTTTGGTGGTATTATATTTAATTTTTTTAATAAAACTGACATAGGGAAATAGGTTTGGATGTGTTTTATTTTATCTTGAAAATTCATTGATGAAGCTCCTTAATTTATTGTATTATTGTTGTTTATAAACAAAAAAAGCCACTTTTGAAAGTGGCTGGGGGAAAATGGGTATAAAAAAGACCTTCAAATTGAAGGTCTTAATTTGTTTTATTTAATTGTTTTAGTTTTTTTATCATGACAAGATAAACAAACGTCTCTTTTTGGTTTTTTTAATTTAAACATTTCTTTGCAATCTTTACATTGGGAATAATTCTGAACAGGACAATGACACATAAATAAAGATACTTTAACTTGTTTTTCTGTTTTTTTATTAATAATTTCAAATTCCCATTCATAATTATTTTTTTGATTAAAATTTTTTATAACTTTATCTCTTTTTTGTTTTGAAAACCATTCATTTATATTATCGCGAATTTTTAGAACATTATCATTTCTTGCTTCAACAAGTGCTTCCTTATACTCGTAAAAGGTTTTTTTCTTTAATTGTTTTATAAGATGTTTATTACGAAAAAGAATTATCGCAAGCTCATCATCGTTTGTACGATGGGAAGTATAAGTGATAAGTTGATAAAACGCTTCAATAATTATTGAAGCGTTTGTCCATATCTTGCATTCAATATAAAGACTTTTTTTATGATGAATGGGTATACAAATATCTGGATATCCTTCGTTCATCAGAGGTTCAGCGAATAAATATGTATTTTTAAATTCTTCTGAAGTTTGAAAAAAATTATTTAAT
The DNA here is from genome assembly GCF_000026205.1 of Candidatus Phytoplasma mali. GTDB lineage: Bacteria > Bacillota_I > Bacilli_A > Acholeplasmatales > Acholeplasmataceae > Phytoplasma > Phytoplasma mali. The sequence continues at coordinate 329,098 of NC_011047.1, forward strand.
CCTACAGCAAGAATACTTCTAAAACCACGCTCTATCAAAAAAGTAAAATCTAAACTAAATTTTTCAACATTGTAACAAATATTTGAAATGTTTTGTTTTATTAAATTAATTTTATCTTTTAAAAAAATCATTTATCTTAATATATCCTTATTCGTTTAGAAAAAAATCTGGAAAAGTATTTTGAAACATTTCATCTAAATTTTTTGGTTGTGTAAAAAGCTCGTTTTTCGAAAAAAATTCTAATAAAAGATCATCAGAAATTGTATTATTTTTTGTTTTAGGCCAATAATAATAAAAAGTATAATCCCAAGGGGGTTGGTTGTGAGAAATTTCAGATAATTGAACAGCATTCATGTTTTTAGTTTTTTCTAAGATATTATTAATTACTTCAGCGCGTTCTTTATCAATTTTAGACATATTACCACCTTCAAGGGGTTTTGTTATTATTTTTTCATAATAATTTCTTAAAATATGAAATAATTGTCCAAAAACAGGTCCATATTTCCAAGCTTTAGGTTTTTCAAAAATTAATCTTTTTGTTTTGGATGTTTGATTTTGTATTAAATAACTTATATAGGAATAATAAATAATTTTATGTAACTTCATATGGGTTAAATTATTATTTGGAAGTTTTTTTGATTTTGTAATAATATAATTAGCAACGTCAAAAACGTTAATTTGGTTATCTTTATTTTCCATAATTAATTCCTTTTTTTTAAAATTATTTTGTATATTCGTATTATAACATTTATCTTTTAAAAATGCAGTGGACCAGCAAAATTGAACTACTAAAAAACACAAAAATAAAAAAAATCGTTTATTAAATTTAATTGAATGATAACTAAAAAAAATATTTTGTCAAATTTTTTACTAAAACGAACTGAATTATTTTTTAGAAAGTTATTTACCCTTTCGAGAATTTTTAAATTTAATTTCTTATTTGTTATTAAACCAGAAAAAAAAATAAAAGTCAAATTAATTGATTTTTTTAAAAAAATTTAAAAAATTTAAAAAAAAGAAAGAAAGAAAAAGAACCAAAAAGAAAGAAAGAAAAAAAATTATTTGTACATTAAGTTATATACATTAATTATTATTTTTTATATTTTTTTTAAAGATGTAGATGTTGATGTAGTTTTGGTTTTTAAATGTAGTTTTTTAGGTTTTTAAATAAAATTTTTTCCAAATATAAAATTAAAATATTAAAATAATTTTTTAAAATTTAAAAAAATAATTAAATTACTTGACAAGATTTTTAAAAAAAGTTAAAATATCATCTAAAAGATAAAAACTACATCAACATCTACATCTTTAAAAAAAATATAAAAAATAATAATTAATGTATATAACTTAATGTACAAATAATTTTTTTTCTTTCTTTCTTTTTGGTTCTTTTTCTTTCTTTCTTTTTTTTAAATTTTTTAAATTTTTTTAAAAAAATCAATTAATTTGACTTTTATTTTTTTTTCTGGTTTAATAACAAATAAGAAATTAAATTTAAAAATTCTCGAAAGGGTAAATAACTTTCTAAAAAATAATTCAGTTCGTTTTAGTAAAAAATTTGACAAAATATTTTTTTTAGTTATCATTCAATTAAATTTAATAAACGATTTTTTTTATTTTTGTGTTTTTTAGTAGTTCAATTTTGCTGGTCCACTGCATATCCAACTCCGCCAGATACAAAGGTTGTTAAACCATCATCAGCGAGTCCTAAAAGTGAACCGGAAATGCCAATTATCCCTACGAATATTAATCCACCACCAATTATTCCGGTTCATAATTCGGAATTGGTAAAACCTCAAACTACTACTAAAATTCCTATTTCGTCGTCGCAATCTGCTGAAATTACTGCTTATTGTGCCGATACAAATTCGGCGGTGACTTCATTATCACCAACATTTAACGCTGATGCCATTAAAATTATTAATGAGATTAAAACGAGTTATCAAAATAAAAAAAACGAATATTTAAGCAATCAAACCAAAGACGACCCAACATTAAAAGAATATCAAAAAATGGAAGATGAATTACAAAATCAAATTACTCCAATTAATCCTCAAATTGAAAAAATTAAACCTCGAATAACTGCATTAGATAAAGATATTGCAGATAAAATAAAAGCCATCGAGCAAAGTAGAATTCATAAAGGATATCGTGACCCTAAAACTGAAAAATTACAAACTGAACACTACGACTTAATTGAGAAAAAAGAACTAGCTGAAAAAGAAATTGGCAGATTAGAAGTAAAAGAAAAATCATTACTTGAACAAATAAGAATAGTTCAACGATATAAAAAATCACACGAAGAACAATTCGCGGATTCCGATGCTAGTGATAAACAACGTCTCGACGAACACATTCCCGAACAAATCAACAAACATTTTGACATTCAAAAATAAACTTAATTAAATTTAGCGGTTATTCCACAAGCAATTCATATTCATTATTATAACCAAGTATTTTTAAACCGCATTAGCAGTTTAAAAATATCTTTATTTTAATATTAAAACTTTAACTTTATTAATTCAAAAATAAATTAAAAAGGAGGAAAAAATGCGTTTTAAATTAAAAGTTTGGCTGTTATTATTTGGTACGCTGATTTTAATTGTTGTTGGCGTGATTATTTTTCAATCGTATCCAACTTCACCAGATACAAAAGTTGTTAAACCATCATCAGTGAGTCCTAAAAGTGAACCGGAAATGCCAATTATCCCTACAAATATTAATCCACCACCAATTATTCCGGTTCGTAATTCGGAATTGGTAAAATCTAAAGCTACCACTAAAATTCCTATTTCGCTATCACAATCTACTGACATTACTGCTTATTGTACCGATGCAAATTCGGTGGTGACTTCATTATCACCAACATTTAATGCTGACGTCATTAAAATTATTAATGAGATTAAAGCGAGTTATCAAGGTTTAATTAATGATATTTCAAATGATAAAACCAAACAAAACCAAGAATTAAATAAATTTCAAACACAAATTACCGATTTACAAAACCAAATTACTCCAATTAATTCTCAAATTGAAAAAAATAAACCTCGAATAACCGCATTAGATAAAGATATTTATATTAAAAGAGAAGCCATCGAACAAAGTAAAATTCATAATGGATTTAGTAGTCCTAAAACTGGACAATTACGCGATGAAGTAATAAAATTAATGCGTGATAAAGAACTAGCTGAAAAAGAAATTAGTGGATTAAGAAAAAAAGAAAATTTATTACTCGAACAAATACAATTAAATCAAGAATATGAAAAAAAATTTAAAGAACGATACGCAAGTCTTGATGAAAGTGATAAACAACTTCTCGACGAACACATTTCCCGACAAATTAACAAACATTTCAACATTCAAAAATAAACCTTAATTAAATTTATCGGTTATTCCGCAAGCAATTCATATTCATCATTATAACCAAGTATTTTTAAACCGCATTAGCAGTTTAAAAATATCTTTATCATGATTTAAAATTCGCTTCCCGAGCGGAATCGAAAGAATCGATTGTTAAGCATTATTAATCATTAATTATCATCTTTAACCTAATTGTTTTTTAATGATGATGGTTTACTGTTGACTCTCAACAGCCTAAACCAACAACCTTCTTGTAGGCATGCTTTTCGAGTACTGTTTGAAATACAATCCCAAACAAAAAAAGTACCGAAACCAAAGCATGCTTTCAAGCACTGGTTTAAACACCGCCCAATTAAATTATCAACTAACCCAACACCATTAAATGGTGTTTTTTTTATTTTTAAATTAAAAAAAGAAAAGGAATTTCAAAATGGAAAATAAAAATCAATTCAATATTTTTGATATTGGAAAATATCTTTTAGAAAATTGTCGTAAAAAATATGGTACCGGTATTACTCAATTACAAAAATTATTATATTATGCGCAAGCTGAATATTTAGTTTGTTATAATCAACCATTATTTTTAGAAGAAATACATGCATGGGATTTTGGGCCAATAGTACCGTCAGTTTATTTTGAATTTATCAGATATCTTGCTGAAAGCAAAGATATTTTTAAATATAAATGTAGTAAACACCCTTTACCTAGTAAAGTTATTAAAATATTAAATTTGGTACTTGAAAAAAATGGTAATAAAGATTCACGAACTTTAACTGCCCAAACTCGCAACGAAGCACCGTGGAAAACTACATATTATCCTAATAAAAAAATATCAATTGCCATTATTTCAACTGCAAAAATTTATAATTTTTTTAAAAATAATTCACTAAAACATTTAAAATAATAATAAAATTTTTCTAAAAGTTTTTTAACCAACACCATTAAATGGTGTTTTTTTTATTTTTATTTTTAAAAATAACATTCAAAAAACAAAAGAAAAATATTAAAATGTCAAAACAAATTAAAAAAATATTAAAACAATTTGCTACATTAAACGAATCAGTTGTATTATTAACTCAAATATACTATAATTCTAATATTAAAAATAGTTATAAAAAAGGAAGAAATGATGGAAAATAAACACAAATTAACTCATTTTTATATCAAAAACAATTCTATTATAGAATTAAAAGACAAATTATCGATTTCAGAAATTTTAAAAAATGATGATGAATATTTACAATTATTTAAAAATAATAAATTCGAATTAGATACTATTATAAAACAATCAGCTAAAACAGCTAGAATAATTAATATTCAATTAAGACCATTAGAAGTTCAATATAGACCTATTTTAATTTCTATTTTATTAATTTGCTTAAAAAATACCAAGTTTAAAGAAGAGTTTGATAATCAAAAAAACAATCGATATTCTTATGATTCTAAATTAAAAGCAAACCAAAGAAAAATAGAATATGAATGTGCTTATGACAGTTTATTACAAGACATTAATATTGCTATAACAAATGTTTTACTAAATCAAAACATTAATGATGAAAAAATTAAATATTTACACGAACAAATGTGTTTAATTAAATCCTTATTAGGAGATAATGGTTTAGAAATAATTAAAGATGTTTTAGAAGAATTGAAAACAAACATTTATCATCTATTAGACAGCAAAAATAAATATAGTTATGATATTATTGGTAATTTTTATGAGGTTTTTTTAAAATATGCTGGTGTAACTAATGTCAAAAACGGCATTGTTTTAACACCTAGACATATTACTGAATTATTTACTAAATTAATTGATATTAGTAGTACTGATGTGGTTTTAGATCCCTGTTGTGGCACTGGCGGGTTTTTAATTGCGGGCATGAATTCTATTATCGATAAATTAGATAATAAAAATGAAAAAGAAATTAATAAAATAAAACAAAATCAAATTATCGGTTTCGATAAAGACCCTACTATGTATACTTTATCAATTTCTAATATGTTATTTCGTGGTGACGGGAAATCACAAATTTATAATTTAGATTTTTTCAGTGAGGAAGTTGATAAAAAAATCAAAGAGGGAACAAAAAAACCGACCATTGGATTTATTAATCCACCTTATGCTGGAAAAAGCACACCAATAAACCCTACTAAAAAAGAAATTGAGTTTTTAGAAAAACTGTTAAAGTTGGTTGATGGTCGTGTTGTGATGATTGCACCTTTAAGTACTTACATAAATGACAATCCAATCAGAAATAGAATTTTAAAAAAACATACTTTGGAAAAAATAATTCAAATGCCAAAAAAAATATTTGAACCTAATGCTTCTACGCATACAGCAATTTCTATTTTTAAAACTAACATCCCTCACAACAATAAAGAAGTTGATTTTTATAACCTAGAAGATGATGGTTTAGTTTTATTTAAAAACAAAGGTAGAGTTGACCGTTTTCACAAATGGGGTGATATTGAAAAAGATTTTTTAAATAAATTTCATTCCAAATATTACGATGGTTATAATTATTTAAAACACCAAATTAAAGAAAATGATGAATGGATTTCATTTGCATATGTTAAAACCAATTATAATCACTTAACCGAAAAAGATTTTTTGTTAACTATTAAAAAATATGTTATTTTTCAAATAAAAAAAGATTTAGGAATTTTAAATAAAAATTTCGATGAAATTACTTTGTTAGAAAAACTTAACCAAAAAATTGTTTTCACACCAAAAAAATCGAACATAACGAAAAATTCTTATTTTGACATATTTAAAAATTGTAAAAGTTTTCAAATTAAAGATTTGTTTAAAGTTAAAGGAACCAAAACAACATCTAAAGAAGAAATAGAAGAATATGAAAAAGGTGAATATGCATATATTTCTACTAGAGCGACTAACAACGGAGTTAACGGATTTTATTCTTTTTATTCGGAAGAAGGAAATGTTTTGACTGTTGATTCAGCGGTGATAGGTTCGTGTTTTTATCAAGAAAATAAATTTACAGCTACAGACCATGTCGAACAATTAAAACCAAATTTTAAATTAAATAAATATATTGCTATGTTTTTAACCACTATTATTAACCAAGAGCAATTTCGATATTCTTATGGTAGAGGCTTCAATCAAAAACGTATCAAAAAGACAATTATTAAATTGCCGACAAATAAAGCAGGAACACCAGATTGGGAATTGATGGAAAATTATATTAAAACTTTACCTTATAGTAAAAACTTATAATATTTATTATAGAAACAATATATTACCCTTTATAATGAAAAAATAAACACTAAAGATAGTAAACAAACAAAAAAAACAAAAAAATTAAAAAATAATCTTTAAAACTTTTTGATAAATGATAATTCATTTTAAATATTCTTTTTCATTTATACACTTTTATTGAATTATTAATTAAATTGAATATTTAAATTAAAACAAAAATAAATTACAAAAAATAAATTATAAGTTCTAGATTCTCTTAATGAGAGTCTTTTTTTTATTTTTAAATTCAAATTAAAACCAAAAATTAAACCCTAAGGAGGTGAAAATTAAATGTATCAGTTTTTAAAACATTTTATTATTCAATTAACGCTCGAATTTTTAATAGTTATTAGTTTAATTAATCTTGCTGTTGGAGTTCATGCTGCTTATGGTGCTTTTAAGAAAACTCGGTTGCTCTCGTTTTCACATGCACACTACCGAAACTATTAGTTTTACGGATCCTCATGTATATACTTATCAATATTGGTTACCCCATCAACCCCGCATGCTAGAGTTCACCATTTTAAAATTTTAGATTCCACAGATGTGGATCAAATATTAGCTTTATTTGGTATTCGTGGTGTTAATTGTAACGGATATTCACCTGGATTTAATCGGTTTAATGAAAGCACATTGAATTGGTATTTTAAAAATCCCGATCGATATTTAAAACATGCTTATTTTAAACCGCGTTTTAATCCTTATCAACTTAAATATCCTTATGCTGATTATCAATACACTTTAGATGATATGTTAAGTTATCAAAACGCACCATTTATCGAGGAAGCATTTATTTTTTGGGACGCAAATAAAACTTTACCGAACGAACAGGTTAATTATCATTTAGTTCCGATTACGATTGCTGGGGAGACTAATCAAACCACAATTCGCGAACAGATTAATAATTATTTATTAAATAATCGTATAATTAGTACTACTAAAGTTATTAATCTCAATAGTTATAATATGAGTGTTGATTGTGGATTGGTTTTACCTTTACCAGCCGGCACCTATCAAAATCAAGCTATTACTGCGGTTTATTTTGACGGCGGTATTCGAATTATCGAAAATCCTTCCAAATATTCACTCGCCGATTTATTAAAATTAACGAATGGTGCCAACAATGTTTATTTATTTACGATTAAAACTCCTCAAAAAATCAACATCATTAACCATCATGTTGCCAACATGGAAGAAATTGTTTCATTAATGCAATCTAATTATAATATTAAAATAGATGGTGTTGATATTATTCCAAGTTTTAATATTCCTATGGAAAATTGTTTATATTATTATTTTAAAAATCCCGATTCAAATCTTTTAGGAGCTTATTTTGAAGCTTATCCTAATAAATCTTATCCATATGCCGATGATACATATACTTTACAAGATATGTTGCAAAAACACGATACCATTAAAACCGCTCACGTATTTTGGTTTGATAAGGAAAAAGCTGCAAAAACCAAATACAACAAGGACTTAAAACAATACGAAATCGATCTCCAAAATTGGAAAGATCAACGTATATTTAAAGCTGGAAATGTATATCGTATTGGAGAAATTAGAGCAATTTTAGGAAATAATAATCGTCTTCTTTATTGTTTAGACAGAGGAAAAATTAAAAATATTACTGATCCACGTGGTGGTATAGGTGGCAAATGATATATTTATCCTCTAACTCATGATGACGAATATCGATTGTATTATAAACATATAGCTGGATATTTTGATAGTAATTGGTATTTTGGTATATATAATAACGAAGTACCAAAATATTTTGTTTCTCAAAATAATGGCAATAGTAATTTACTTTGTATAGGTTCAATTTTATATCCAGATAGTATTAAGTTTGAAACTGATGTTAGTCTTTTTAAACCACCAACTAAACCAACTTTAGAATCATTCCAAACTGAATTTGAAAAAAAAATTGATGCTGATATTTTAAGTGGAAAACTTTTATGCTAACTTAACTAAAAGACTATATTAACTGTAGTCTTTTTTTTATTTAAAAATCACTTAAAGGACGAAGTGTTTCATGCTATAATAAAGTTAATAATGATATTTTTTATTTTTTAATTATAATTTTTTTATATTAATAAAAATATTTGTAAATTATTAATTTTATAATTTTAATTTTAAAAATTAATTTTTAAATAATTTAAATTTTTAATATTTTTATAATATTATTGTTTATAAATTTTACATAGAAAGTTTTTCGGATGAATCAAAATTATAAAAAAATTAACTTAAACTATTGGTTTTTTTTTAATTTATTATTTTTATTATTTTTTTATTTTATTATTACAAAATATTATTTTTTTTCAACAATAATAAAAGATTATGAAAAAGAAAATTATATAGATAAAAATTATTTAAGTTTTAATCAACAAAAATCTGATAAATTAGAAACTATAAAAAAAGATTTATTAAGTATTGATAAGTATCCTTTAAGTTTAATTTTTAGTAAAAAAAAATTAGAATCTAATGATAAAATAGAAAAATTTGAATATTATTTAATTTCATTAGATATAATTAATGATAAAAATTTTAAAGAAATAACATCTCGTTTAAATAATTTTGGAATTTATATTTATTCTTTTATTTCTCAAGAAAAATATAACTGTTTTGATTTAAAAAAAAAAACTTATGAAAAAGGTGATACATTATATTCTTTTTCCAAAGATAATTTTTTAAAAAATGTTTTTTATAAAGAAGGAGTAATTAGTTCTTTAAATAATGATGATGAACATGATTCGGAATTTATTTTTTATGTTTATACAAAAGGTAAAGAAAATAAATTTTTTTTTAATGAAAAAGGTGAGTTTGTGGGATTTAAAAAAAAATTTATTAAAGAAAAAGATAATCAACATTTTAAATTTTTAAATTTAGTTTTTAATGTAGATTTCATTTTGGCTTTATTGCCTCAAGAATTAATTTTAAATATTAATAAATCAACAGATATTAAAAATAAAATAAATACTAATTTAAATAATTCTTTTATGAATAAAAAAGATTTTTTTTTATCTAAAGAACAGGATTTATCTAAAATTACTGTGGCTGTTAACTCTATTAATAGTATAGAAGATGATGATAAAATCAGTGTACTAGGATCTGGTATTATTTTTAAATATCACAAAATAAAAGATACAGAATATGAATATTATGTTTTAACAAATCGACATGTTATTATTGATATGGATAACGAAAATGAACAAAATGTTAAAAATAAAATTTTTCATATTCAAAATAAATTTTTTTCTCCTGAAATAAAAGCTAATGTACATTTTTATATTGATAATAATCACGAATATGATGATTTAGCAGTTTTAAAGTTTAGATATCAAAATAATTCTTTAGAAATATTAACTGATATTAATAAAATTATCGATAATCTTGATTTTGATAAAAATTTATCCAATGATTTTTACATAGGAAATTCTGTTTATGTTCTTTGTTCACAAATACAAAAAATAAAAACAATTTATTTTGAAGATGAATATAAAACTTTTTTTAATTTATTTAAAAAAGGGGTTATTTCGACTTTTTTTGAAAAGGAGATTATTTTTGATGTAATTATAGAACCCGGCAATAGCGGAAGTCCTCTTTTTGATTATAAAGGTTCTTTAATTGGGATTAATAAATCTTCTAGTAAACCGAATAATTTATCACAATCTATTAATATAAATTATATTAAACCAAAAATCAAAAATATTATGGATTTAAAATCTTATAATAATGATAAAATAGCATTTTTAAATCCTAAAGATCCTGATATTATTTTAGATACTAAAAAAAAAATTATTAATTTTCGCAATAATATATTTAATAATATTGAAGAAAAATTGTTGATTTCTTTAGAAAATATTATTTCAGCTAATATCAAAGAGTTGATTTTACCTCAATGTAATAATATTTTGAATCATAATAATTTAGTTCAATTTACTATTCAAGGTTTTAATGAATCATCTAATTTGATAGAATATGATCCAAAAATAGAACAATTAAATATTTTTTTTGATAGTAAAAATAAAGAAGAATTTAAATATAAAATTATTATAGAAAAAACTAATTTTACAAATTCATTTATTTCGAGAAATACATATATTTTTTCATTAAATGATAATTCTGAGGATAAGGTATTTTTTATTTTAGAAAATAAATTTAATAAAAATAATTCGAATTTATTTACAAATATTAAAAATGATATTGTTGAAAATACACATTTGCAAGAAATTTATCAACAAAAAATAAGTCAAAATATTATTAATAGTTTTGTTTTATTTGATAATTATGATGATAATATAGGTATTATTATTGACAAAAAGAAAATAAGTACATTAAATCAAGAAAATTATTTTGTTTATTCTATTTTAACTAAAAAATATATTAATTCTGAATATGAGAGAAAATTACAACAAGTTAAATATTTTTTATCTTCAAAATTAAAATTAAAATTAAAAATTAATAATGATTTTTTTGAAGAAGTAGGTTATATGGATAGTTATTTTTTTACTCCGGACAAAAACAATCTTTTAGGTTTAATTAAATTTAATTCTAAAAATAACTATTGCAATGTTTCTGTTAATGATAATGAATTTATGTTGGGCGAAAATATATATGTAGTTAATAATTTTGATGATAAAAATTTTTCTTCATATTTAATAAAAAGTAATTTATCTTTTTATAATTTGAATGATAATGTTGAAAAAAATAATGTTATTGTTATGGATTTGCCTTTTGACCAGCCTAAAATGAAAAATTTTTTTGAAAAGAAATTAAATAATTTTTGTTTTTTTTTTGATCATAAAGGGAGATTAATTAGCATCAATAATGATTTAGATTTTTTATCTTATGAATTGTCTTTTTTTACAAAAGTTAATGTTTCATTCAAAAATATGATTTTGAAATTTCAACAAAATAAAATATTTAAACAATATTTTTTTTTGTTGCTATATTTATTTTTAACTTCGTTAGTTTTTTATTTACAAAAGAATTATTTATGTATTATTTTGTTTTCACGATTTGATAAAATAATTTTTAAAAATATTTATTTTTTATATAATAAATGTTATAATTATAGTGATTAGTAAAGAAGGAGGTGAAATATATGATGAATGTTTCGCCCAAAAAAAATTTTTTAATAATTAATTTGTTTAAAATTTTATTTATATTTATTTTATTTTGTTTTTTATTATCTCCAATTGATATTAAAGCTAAAAGTTTTAAAGATCAAGAATGTTTAAAAATTACAGATCCATTTATTAAAATTAAGCAAGATGAAAATAATAATTTTAAATATCAACAAGAAAATATAAATAAAGTTACAGAATTTAAAGAAGTAAATAAATCATCAAACACAACGCCAATCATTAATTTAGATGTAAAAGTTAAAAAATCAATAATTGATTTAATTAATAATTTAACAGATAAATTAATAGATGTTGTTGGGGAAAAATCTTTTATATTTGGATATGTTATAAAAGCATTTAAACCTATTATTTTATTTCTAGTTAATAATTTAATGACACAATTATTATAGTTATACATATAAAATAATAAATATTACGTTATTTAATTTGTTTTAATTAATTATATATAATAAAAAAATGGCTACTTAAAAAGTAGTCATTTTTTTATTATATTTTTTTTATAAATTTAATGATTCCTATTTTAATCATCATGATTAAAGTAATATTAATAATAATTAAAGTAGCAAAAAAATAAAAATAATTTTTTGTTGATTTATTACTGATTTTTTTATCGTTTTTGTAAAAATATTTTTTTTTTATATTTAATATTTTTTTATTTTTGTTTGATACTTGAATATTTTTATTATTGATTACTTGTTCTAATATTTGTGCTAATTTAAGTGTTTTTTGATCTATTTTTAATGACGGTATCTTTTTTTGTTTTATAACATATTCTAATTCTTTTATTTGATTTTGAATTAATTTTTTTTGATAGGAAGAAAATTCATTTTCAAATAATTTTAAATATTTACGACTATTTTCAATATTTAGAATAGCTGTATTTTTAGCTTCTTCAATTTCTTGAAATAATAATATTTCTTGGTCAAAAATCCATAAATGATTAATTTTAAGTTTAATTTTAGAAATATTTGATGTTTCTAATATATTTTTTAAATTTTGAATTAAAATATTAGCTTTTTGTTTTTCGTCTTTAGTTATTTCATTACTTTTTATTTTTTTTTCAATTTTATTAATTATTTCTTGTGCTTCTGTTTTCGTTTCTTCTATTTTATTTTCTAAAATTTTTTCATAAATATTATTAAAATTTATAAAATTAAATTTTAATTCTATTAAATTATCCTCTTTATAATTTTTTTCTAATAATTCTTTTATTTCAAAATTTAATTTTATTGTTATATTTTTTAATGTATACAATTCTGAAGTATTTAAAAATACATGTATTTTTTCTATTTGATTCCAATTTTTAAGAAATATTTGATTTATTTCGGTTTTTAATTTATTGGAAAAAATATTAATATTTTTTTCATATTTGGATAAAAATATTTGTAATTTATTTTTTAAATATTGAATTTCTTTTTGAATTTTTTGCCATATTTTATTGTTATTAAAGTAATGATTGGATAATTTTTTTTTATTATTCCAAATTATTATTTTTTCTTTGTTATTGTTATCTTCTGAATAATTTTTATAATTTTTTTCTTTTTTATTATAAAAATATTCGATAAAAAAACAAAAAATTAAATAAAAAGTAATAAAATAATATTTTAAAATTTTTGTGCCTCCTTTTTTAATAATAATAATTAAAATTTAATATTGGAATATTTATAAGTATTATGAATAAATTTATATTTAAGGTATAATATTCATATGCAAGAGAAAATGAAATTAATTTTATCAATTGTTTCTTATGAAAACGCTAGTGAAATTCAAAATAATTTAATTAAAAAAAATTTTTTTATTACTAGATTAGCCACTAAAGGAGGTTTTTTGAAAGAAAATAATTCTACTTTTGTTATAGGAGCAAAAGAAAGCCAAGTAGAACAAATATTAAAAATAATAAAGGATTATTCTAAAAAGAAAACTCAAATGATCCCAAATAATATTATAAACCAATTTGGTGCTTATTATAATTTATCTAACGAAATTACTACAGGTGGTTCGATTACTTTTGTTTTAGATATTGAACAATTTGTTAAATTATAACTATAGTTAAAAATTAATTTGAAAAAAATGAAAGGCTTTAAACATGGCATTAAGCAAAGAACAAAAAAAAATAATTATAGAAAAACATCAACGCTTTAAAGGAGATACTGGTTCAACTGAAGTTCAAATAGCTCTTTTAGATGAAGATATTAAAAATAGTAATCATTTAAAAGAACATCCTCATGATTATCATTCAAAAAGAGGTTTGTTTATAAAAAGTAGAAAAAAACAAAAATTATTGAAATATTTAAAATCATAAAAATAAAAATTTTTATCATCATTATTATTAAAAAAATAATTTAAAAAACAAATAATTAAAATTTAAAATATTTATATTTAATAAAACGATTAAATTTTGATTTATTTGTTTTTTATTATTTATTTAACTTAATAAAATTTTACTTTTTGAAATAATTTTAATTATATCCATAATTAAATGCTGTATTTTTTTATTATTTTATATGTCATAATTATATATATTTTTAATAAATATTTTTAAATAATGAAATTATTTATTAAAAGAAATTGTATATTTAAATTAAAAATTTTAAAAATAAAATAAAATTATATGATTTGAAATATAATTAGAATTTATTCTTTAATGAATTAAAAGGATTTTAATGAATTTTTATGATTATCAAAAAACCTAAAGGTACATACGATTTATTATTTGATGAAATATCACAATGGCAAGAATTAGAAAAAAAAGTTAAATTTTTTTTTGAAAATTATAATTATCTAGAAATTAGAACTCCCATAATAGAATACAACGAAATTTTTAATCGAACAGCAACACATTCTGATATGGTTAACAAAGAAATTTATAATTTTTATGATAAAAAAGGTAGACTTATTGCTTTAAGGCCAGAAGGTACAGCAGGTGTTGTTCGTAGTTATATTGAAAATAAATTAGACTTTAACGAAAATTTAAATAAATTTTATTATTTAGGTTCTTTTTTTCGTTACGAAAGACCACAAAAAGGTCGCTATCGTCAATTTCATCAAATAGGGGTTGAAGTTTTAGGCGATAATACTCCTTTTTTAGATTTAGAAGTTATTGCGACGGTTTCAGAAATGTTAATTTTTTTAGGATTAAAGGATTTTAAAATTATTATTAATACTTTGGGTGATGAAAGTTCTTATAAAAAATATATTAAAGTTTTTAATGATTATATTAAAAAACAAGATATTTTTTTATGTTCTTTATGTAAAGAAAGATTAAAAAAAAATTCTTTAAGAATTTTAGATTGTAAAACTTGTGCACAAAAAAATTTTTTAAAATCAGTACCATTAATTACGGATTATTTAAATGATTTTTCCAAACAACGTTTTGATTCTGTAATTAAAGGTTTAAAATTTATGAAAATTAATTTTCAAATTTGCCCTCATTTAGTAAGAGGTTTGGATTATTATAATCATACTGTTTTTGAAATTATTTTAAATTCAGATTCTATCGGAAAACGAAATAGTTTAGGTGGAGGAGGATGTTATGATCGATTAGTTGAAATTTTAGGTGGTCATAAAACTTCAGGAATTGGTTTTGCTTTAGGAACTGAACGTTTAATTTCGGTTTTAAAAAAATACGATTTATTAGAATATTCTAATAATAATCAAATAGATGTTTATTTTTTATTTTTAGATTCTAAATTATTTTTTAAATCTTTATTTTTAGTAAATCAATTAAGAAATGCCGGTATTAAAACTGAAATTAATTATCGTTTTTTACCTTTTTTAAAACAATTAAAAAAAGCTTTAAAATATAATCCTAAATACTTTGTGATTTTAGGTGAAAAAGAAGATAAAAATAATGAAATTTCTATAAAAAATACTATTAATCAAAATCAAAAAAAATTATCTCAATTAGAAATGATTAAATTTTTAAAAAAGGAACTTGATTTATGAATATTAAATATACTCATAATAATAATGATTTAAATTTACAACATATAGGAGAACAAGTTTATTTAAAAGGTTGGATATCAAATAAAAGAAATTTAGGCAAAATGATTTTTTTAGATTTAAGAGATTTTACAGGTAATGTTCAATTAATTGTTAAATCTGATCATTTGCAGTATCAACAAATTTTATGTTTAAAAATAGAAACTGTTGTTGAAGTAAAAGGTTTAGTAATAGAACGTATTAATAAAAATAAAAAATCAATTACAAACGATATTGAGGTTTTAATATCTGAATTATTTATATTATCTCCGGCCAAAACTTTACCTTTTAGTATTAATTCAACTTCTATTGAATCTTTAGAAGAAATAAGATTAAAATATCGTTATTTAGATTTAAGAAGAAATGAAATGAAATTATTTTTAATAACTAGACATAATATTACTCAAATTATTCGTCAAAATCTTTTAGTTAATGATTTTTTAGAACTAGAAACTCCTTTATTATCAAAATCAACTCCAGAAGGTGCGCGAGATTATTTAGTGCCATCTAGACTTTATGCTGGTAAATTTTATGCTTTACCTCAATCTCCTCAAATTTTTAAACAATTATATATGATATCCGGTTTTGAAAGATATTTTCAAATAGCACGTTGTTTTCGTGATGAAGATTTAAGATCTGACAGGCAACCTGAATTTACACAAATAGATATTGAAACATCTTTTTTAACCAAAAAAAATATTATGCATTTGATTGAAAATATAATGATTGATTTGTTTCAAAAAATTTGGTATAAAAATTTATCTTCACCTTTTTTAACATTAACTTATGAAAAAGCTATAAATACTTATGGTACCGATAAACCAGATTTACGATTTGAACTTCCTATTGAAAATATTACTCATTATTTAAAACAAGAATTTATACAAAAAAATATTTTTAATTCAGAAATTAGAGGCATTAAAGTTAAAAAAAATTTTTCAAAAATAAATTTAACAAATAAAATAATAAATAAATATAAATCATTGTTAAAAGAAAAATATAATTTAAATTTAGTTACATTAAAAAAAGAAAATCAGGTTATTAAAGGTTTTTTAAGTCAACATATCAATGATAATAGTTTTTTGAAGGAAGATGAAATTTTTTTTTCTTTTAATGATTATTCACAAGATCAATTATATATTAATAAAGCTTTAGGTTTTGTTAGAAATCAATTGGCTCAAGATTTAAATTTAATTGATTATAATAGAGAATCACTATTATGGATTACAGATTTTCCATTATTTGAGTTTGATGTTAAAACTAATAGATATTACAGTACTCATCATCCCTTTACTGCTCCTAAAGATATATCAATTTTCAAAAAAAACCCGATTAAATCTTTTGCACAATCTTATGATTTAGTATGGAATGGTTATGAAATTGGTGGCGGATCTTTAAGAATTAATGATTATAGTATTCAACAATTAATGTTTAAAACTTTAGGTTTTACCGAAGTAGAAATTGAAAAAAAATTTGGTTTTTTTATAGAGTCTTTAAAATATGGAACTCCACCTCATGGTGGTATTGCTTTAGGATTAGATCGTTTATCTATGTTATTTAATAAAACTAATAATATTAGAAATGTTATTGGTTTTCCTAAGACTCAAAGTGCTAAAGATTTAATGTTAGAAACTCCTGATTCTGTAGAACAAGAACAATTAAAAATTTTAAATTTAAATTATTAATTTTTTTAATTACTTTTATTAAAAGGAATTTAATATGTGTATTAGTTTATCCATTAATTTAAATAAAAAATTATTTTATATTATTTCAGTTAGTGGTGGAGTAGACTCAATGGTTTTATTAAATGTTTTATTTCATAAAAATATTCGTTTAGCTGTAGTTCATTTTAATCATTTAAAAAGAAAAGAATCATTTAAAGATAAAATATTAGTAGAAAATTATTGTTTAAAAAATAACATCCCTTTTTTTTATTTTGAAATTAAACCACTATCAAATAATTTTCAAAATGAATCTAGGCTTTTAAGACAAAAAAATTTACAATCGGTTGCTTTGCTTTATCGTACTTATTATATTATAACAGCTCATCATTTAGATGATTTGGCAGAAAATATTTTTATGAAAATTTCTCGAGGGAGTTCTTTGTTAGGATATAGCGGTGGTATGCAAGTTAAACAAAAAATTTCTGATTTTTATTTTTTAAAACCTTTTTTATATGTAAACAAAAAAGAAATTTTAAACTATGCAAAAAAAAATAATATTCATTATTTAGATGATATTACTAATACTTTAGATATTTATAAACGTAATGAAATTCGTAATCAAATTATTCCTTGGTTCAAAAAAGATATTAATTTTTTAAAACATATTAAAATTTATCATTTTCAACTCTTGGGTGCTCATAAATTTATTAGAAATGAAACAAAAAATTTTTTTAAATTACAAAATTCTAATCTTTTTTGTTTAAAAATTTTTTTAGATTTACATTCAACAGTACAAAAAGATATTATTTTGTTTTTGTTCGAAAATAAAAATATTTTTAAAAATTTTAATTTATTGCAAGATATTATCAAGGGTTTAAAAGAAAAACTTAAACCTAATTTATGTTGGGATATTTCTAAAAATTTTCAATTTGTTAAAAGTTATGATCATTTTTTTTTGTTAGATAAAACAAAAAAATCTTTAAAACAATTTAAAAAACCTATTTTATGTATGGTTTTATTTTTAGAATTAATAAATTTTATTTTTAATCACATGTGTCAAATTTATTATGATAATTTATTATTGCCTTTAAAATTAAGACATCGTAAACAAGGCGACATTATAAAATTTTTATATGGTACAAAAAAATTAAAAAGTTTTTTAATTGAAAAAAAAATACCTTTATACAAAAGAGAAGAATTATGGTTAATAGTTGATGATCAAGATCAAATTTTATGGATACCACAAATATATATTAATAAAACTTTAGGTAAAAAAAATAATTGCTATTTAATTTTAAAATAATCATTTTAATATAGTTTTTTTTTTATGATAAAATAAATTATAATAATTATCAATTTTTATATTTTATTTTAATTAAAATAAAAATAAATTATAAAGCAATTAAATTATATAAATAGAATTTTAAATTAAAAAATTTATAATTTTATTTTTTTGACTATTACATAATAAGGAATATTAAGTTAATGAAAAAAAATATAAAAGACATTTTTAAAAATTTTAATATTTTTTGGTTTTGTTTTATTTTCTTACTTTTAAGTTTATTGTATTGTTTAATTATGATGGAAATTAGTCATCAACATGACAATAATAAACCTTCAGAAATTATTGCTGTATTAAAAGAAATTAAAGAATTACAAACAAAATCAACAGAAGAATCAAAAAAAGAATCAAAAGAATCAAAAGAATCAAAAGAAGACAAGACTAAAATTATAAAAATAAAAAAATTTGACATTCACGAAACTTCAAATTATGGTTCTTATTTAATTGTTTTCCAATGGGGAACGGGAAATAAAGATTCTTTTGAATGGGAGAAAGAACTGAAATTTCCTAATGTTGATCAAGAAACTTATAAAGAAATAATGAAAATTTGTTTTGAAATTATAGGAACACCTATAGATAAAAAAGATAATATTACAAATTTATCACAAATGATTACTAAAATTAAGGAAAAAACTAATTTGATTCCATTACAAAGAATACCGTATCAGCCTTATTTTGGATTTGCTCCTTTTATTTCCGCTGTTAATATTTGTATTTTAATTATTATATTTTATTTTATATACAACAGTATTGAAAAAACTAGCGCCCAAATTTCTGGAAAAAATTTAAATATATCAAGACAAAAAGTTTTAGTTAATCAACAAGAATTTACTTTTAAAGATATTGCTGGAGCTGATGAAGAAAAAGAAGAAATGTCAGAATTGATTAATTTTTTAAAAAACCCTTTTAAATATGAAGCTATGGGTGCTAGAATCCCTAAAGGTGTTTTATTATATGGACCTCCTGGGGTTGGAAAAACTTTGTTAGCAAAGGCTGTTGCTGGTGAAGCTAAAGTACCTTTTTTTGCTGTTTCTGGTTCTGATTTTATAGAAGTATATGTAGGATTAGGTGCTTCTAGAATTAGAAAGTTATTTAATGAAGCTAAACAAAATGCTCCTTGTATAATTTTTATTGATGAAATAGAAACTATATCACATCAAAGAGGGAGTGTAAATTATAGTAATAGTGAACATGATCAAACTTTAAATCAGTTATTGGTTGAAATGGATGGATTTACTAAAAATATTGGTGTTATTGTAATGGCAGCAACAAATCAACCAGAATCTTTAGACCTTGCTGTTACTAGACCAGGTCGTTTTGATCGTCATTTTCATATTACTTTACCAAGTGTTAAAGATCGAGAAGCTATTTTGAAACTACACGCTAGAAATAAAAAATTTAATGATGATGTAGATTTTGAATCTTTAGCTAAACAAACTCCAGGATTTAACGGAGCTCAATTAGAAGCAATTTTAAATGAATCTGCATTATTAGCCACCAGAAGAAACGTTTTAGTGATTTGTAACGAAGATATTAGCGAAGCCCTAGATCGTGTTTTAATGGGGCCTTCTAAAAAAAGTAAAAAATATAACGATAAAGAAAAAAGAATGGTGGCATATCACGAATCAGGCCATGCTGTTATTGGTTTGAAATTACCAGAAGCTGACCAGATTCAAAAAGTAACAATTATTCCTAGAGGTAATGCGGGTGGATATAATTTAACTTTACCTCAAGAAGAAACTTTTTTTTCTTCTAAAAAAAGACTTTTAGCTCAGATAACTTCTTTTTTAGGCGGCCGTGCTGCTGAAGAAGTAGTATTTCAAGATGTTTCGAATGGTGCATATAGTGATTTTAAATATGCTACAGAAATTGCTAAAAAAATGGTAACTCAATATGGTATGAGTGATTTAGGTCCTATTCAGTACATGGAAAATAATTTTTATAAAAATTTTTCAGATTCTAAAGCTGTGGAAATTGATAAAGAAATTCAAAAAATAATTGATTATTGTTATCAAAATGCTAAGAAAATTATTACTGAAAACAGAGATCTTTTAGATTTAATTTCTAAATATTTATTAGAAATAGAAACTATTACTCAAAAAGATTTAGAAGAAATTTTAAACACTGGTATTATTGAATGGTGGGAAAAAGATAAATTAAAAAAAAATCTTCAAAAATCAGAAAAAGAAGACTGTAATAAATAAAAATAAATATAATTTTATATTTATATTAATGTTTTATAAAATCTCTTTTTTAAGAGATTTTTTATTTTTTAATTATAATATTTTTTACTAGAAAGGAAAAAATAAATTTGGGGGAAGAATTTTTTATTATTGATGTAGAAAAAGGTATGCGTTTAGATCATTTTTTAAATAAAAAAATTAATTTTAGTAAAAACAGATGTCAAAAATTAATAATTTTGGGAAAAATTTTAGTTAATAATAAACCATCTAAAAAAAGTTATATTTTAAAAGAAAATGATCATATAAAAGTATTTATTCCTTCAACACCTCTTAATGTTTTACAACCTATTGATTTAAATTTAGAAATTATTTATGAAGATGAATTTTTAGCTGTTATAGATAAACCGAAAAATTTAGTTATTCATCCTTCTATAACTTTTTCTGGAGTTACTTTGATCAATGGTTTATTATTTCAAATTAAAAATTTTAGAAAAATGGATGGTTTAAGACCTGGAATAGTTCATCGTTTAGATAAAGACACAACTGGTTTGATTTTGGTAGCTAAAAGTGAAGAAATTAGACAACAATTACAATTGTCTATTCAAAAAAGAGAAATAAAAAGGTATTATTGGGCTTTAATTCATGGGCACTTGGAAAAACAAGGTAAAATTATTTTGCCTATTGGCAGACATCCTCATAATCGTATAAAGATGGCGGTTGTAAAAAACGGCAAACCATCTATTACTTATTTTAAAGTTTTAAAATATTTTAATAATTTTTCTTTAATAGAATGCCAATTAGAAACAGGTAGAACACATCAAATTCGAGTTCATTTATCTTATTTAAAACATCATATATTAGGTGATAAATTATATGGTTTAAAAGAGAATTGTTACTCTAATGAGAGTCAATTTTTACATTCTAAAAAAATAGAGTTTATTCATCCTATAACTAAAAAAAATATTTTTTTAGAAAGTATTTTACCTATTGGATTTCAAAATGTTGTTAAAAAATTATCTATAAAATAATTATTTATTATATGTTCTTTAATTTTATTATATATAAGGGTAGTGAGGTTAATGGAAGAAATAAAAAAAAGAATTATATTTTTGATTGACAAAATTAATAAAACAAATTATGAGTATTATACTTTGAATGAATCTAGTTTAAACGATCAACAATATGATGCTTTATTTCGAGAATTACTATATTTAGAATCTAAATATCCAGAATATAATTATAAATTTAGCCCAACAACTAAAATTGGTGGTCCTATTTCATCAAAATTTCATAAATTTTTACATGAAAAATCAATGTTATCATTAAACAATGTTTTTAATATTAAAGAATTAAAATTGTTTTATGATAGAATTTCTAAAAAAATTTCTAATTTTACTTTATTAACTGAATTAAAAATAGATGGATTAGCTGTTAGTTTAAAATATAAAAAAGGAATTTTAGACAAAGCTATTACTAGAGGTGATGGTTATCAAGGAGAATTAATTACTGATAATGTTAAAACTATTAAAGAATTACCTTTAAAACTAAAAGAACCTTTAGATTTAGAAGTCCGCGGTGAAGTTTATATGTCTTATGAATCATTTAATTATTTGAATCAAATTAGAAAAAAGGAAAATAAAAGTTTATTTGCCAATCCAAGAAATGCAGCTTCCGGAACATTAAGACAATTAGATTCTAAAGTGGCTGCTGAAAGAAATTTATCTATTTTTCTCTATACTATTGTAAATCCTCCAAAATTTATTATTACTCAAAAATCAATTTTAGAATTTTTAACTTATTTGCAATTTCCTGTTAATAATTATTACGAATATGTTTTGAATTGGGATCAATTAATTAAAAAAATTAGTTATTATGAAGAAATTAAAAATCATTTAGGTTATAATACTGATGGCATTGTTATTAAAATTAATGAATTATCATTTCATTCTATAATTGGTTATACTTCTAAAGCTCCTAAATGGGCTATTGCTTATAAATTTAAAGTTTTTAAAACTGAAACTTTAATTAATAATATTTTATTTCAGATTGGAAGAACAGGCATTGTTACTCCAATCGCAGAGCTTTTACCAACTATAGTTGATGGTAGCGTAATTTCCAAAGTTAATTTACACAATTTTGATTATATTAAACAAAAAGATATTAGAGTTAATGATTTTGTTTTGGTTCATAAATCTGGTAGTATTATTCCAGAAATTATAGAAGTTATTAAAACTAAAAGAAAAAATCAAATTCCTTTTGAAATGATTACACATTGTTATTCTTGTAATACTAAATTAATTAAAAAAGACTCTAATCATTTTTGTTTCAATTTAGATTGTGAAGAAAAAAAAATACAAGAATTATTTTATTTTGTTTCTAAATCAGCTATGGATATTAATGTTTTAGGATTACAAACTTTAAAGATATTATTTTATAAAGGTTTTATAAATAATATTTCAGATCTTTATTCTTTAAATCAATATAAAAAAGAAGTTGAAGAATTACATGGTTTTGGTAAAAAAAAATTTAATAATATTATTATTTCTTTAGAAAAAAGTAAAAATAAATGTTTATCTAATTTTTTAATAGGTTTAGGAATTAAGAATGTTGGTATTCATTTAGCTAAAATTTTAGCTCAAAAATTCGAAAATATTGATAATTTACAAAAAGCTTCCATAGAAAGTTTATTAAAAATTGATGAAATAGGAATAAAAAGTGCTCAAAATATTAAAAATTTTTTTTTAAATTCAAAAAATTTAAAATTAATAGAAAAATTTAAAAATTTAGGGCTTAATTTATTTTATTTTAAAAGTAAAAATAATATTAAAAATAATATTTTTAAAAATAAAAAAGTTATTTTTACAGGTATTTTAGAAAAATATTCTAGAAATCAAGCACAAAATATTGTTATTGAGTTAGGAGGTGTTATTATTAATAGTATTACTAATAAAACAAATTATTTAATCTTAGGTAAAAATCCTGGTTCTAAATTATTAAAAGCTAAAAAATTTAATATTAAAGTTTTGCAAGAACATGAATTTGAAGAATTAATTAAATAATTTTTAAATTTTTAAGTTTATATTATATTTTTTAATATTCATTATTTTAAAATTTTAATAAATAAATGTTAAAATTTATATGTATTTTAAATTTATATATTTTTACAAAGATTTTAAAAATTATATTTCATTCTAATTGTTTCAATTATTTATATATTAAAAATAGTTTATTTTATGAATTTATAGATTTAATTAATTTTATGATATATTATATAATTTATATAGAATAAATAACATTATTTAAATAATAATATAAAATATAATGAAACAACTTATTTTTTAAAAATTTTTTTAAATAGAAAAAGAGGTTTATATTATAAGTGCAGTCGTTGTCGTCGTTATTAGGAGATTTAACATATCCTATAATTATATTAATGATTTTAATAATATTTAATGCTATTTTTGCTGCTAGTGAAATAGCTTTAGTTTCTTCAAGTGAGAATGCAATTGATTTAGATATAAAAAAAGGTTTTAAAAAAGCTATTAAAGTTAAAAAAAATAAAGAAAAACCAACGAATTTTTTATCAATGATTCAAATAATGATTCATATCTTAACTTTTTTACAAGGTAATGTTGTGATGAAATATTTTAGTGATTTTAAAGGTTTTCAATTATATATTATTGAAATAATTATTATTTTTGTTTCTATTATTTTTGGTGAGTTAATTCCTAAAAGATTAGCTATGAATTCTCCCTTAAAAACTACTTATATTTTTGTAAATTTAATGAATTTTATTTCTTTTCTTTTTACACCTTTAGTTTGGTTATTAACTAAAATTAATAATTTTATTTTAATTATTTTAGGATTTGATCCAAATAAAATTGTTAATTCTTTTTCTGAAGATGAAATTCGTTTATTATTATCTTCAAGTTACCGAAAAGGAATTATTGATCGAAATGAAAATGAAATTATTCAAAATGTTTTCGAATTTGATAATACTTCCGTTTCTGAAGTAATGCATCATAGAAAAGAAATAGCTGCGGTGGAGATTAAATGCACCAAAAAAGAATTAATTCAATTTATCGAAACTCAAAAATATACTAGATTTCCGGTATATGATGAAAGTATAGATAATATTATTGGTATAATTCATATTAAAGATTTTTTTAAATATTTAATAGATAATGACGAAATAGATATTAATGAAAGTAAAAAATTTTCAATTAATAATTTTATGAGAGAAGCGCATTATGTTTTAGAATTTAAAAAAATTAGCGAATTGTTTAGAGAAATGAAATTGAAACAAAATCATATGTCTATTGTTATTGATGAATATGGTGGAACTGCTGGTATTGTTACTATTGAAGATTTGATTGAAGAAATTTTAGGTGAAATTTCAGATGAATATGATAATAAAAGTGTTGATATTGAAAAAATTTCTGATAATGAATATATAATTAAAGGTTTTACTAGTTTATATGAAGTTGAAAATATTATTCAAGCCGGATTACCGGTTGATGATTATGACACAATTAGTGGTTTTATGATTAGTCAATTAAAAAGATGGCCGAAAAAAAACGAAAACGTAACAATTATTTTTCAAGGTTATCAATTTCAGAGTTTAAAATATGTTAATAGAGTAATTACTAAAGTTAAAGTGATTAAGATTTCATCTATTGATGAAAAAGATAGTGTTGTATCTATTAGTGATAAAAATTAATTTTTATTTTTATTAAAATAATTTTATTATATTTATTATTTTTTAATTTAAGTGTATAATATTTTTGATTATTATTTTTATAAAATTTAATTTTCCAAAAAATTAATTTATTATTTGGTTAGTCCTTATAGTTTTAATGGTAAAACGTAGCAATGGTAATGCTAAAATACAAGTTCGATTCTTGTTAAGGGCACCAAAATTAATTATGTATATAAATAAATTATTTCATATTTTTTAATTTTTTGGTTAATCGCGGACGTCGTATAGTGGTTATTATACGTGCTTGCCAAGCACGAAATGGGGGTTCGATTCCCCTCGTCCGCTCCATGATTAATTTGAAGTTATTATTTAGAAAATATTTATTATTAATAATAAAAAGTTTTAATATAAAAAAAGCTAGATTAAATTATATCTAGCTTTTTTTATATTTATATATTTTATTATATGAATTTTAACAATGATTACTTAATTTTGGTGCGGATAATGAGATTTGAACTCATATAAGAAATAATTCTTACATACCCCTCAAGCATGCGCGTCTTCCAATTTTCGCCATATCCGCAAATGATAAATTAATATCATTATTATATTTTTTAATTTTTTTATTCTATGGAAAAAATATAAAAAATATTTTTTTCTTCATTTTCTATCATTTCTATCTCTATTTGAACAAAATTTTTTTTTAAAAATGATTTTAAATTATTCAGATTTTTTTTTCGGATTAATTTTTTGTTATAGAAAATAGTTAAAAATTCTGAATCATTTTTTATTAATTTTTTTATTAAATAAAAAGTAGCTTATTGGGATAGAATTAAGGAGTTTCTTCTTACGTTTATTACCCTTAAAGCCCCCCACACCACCGTACAAGCAAGTTTCCAAGCATACGGCGGTTAATTGAGTTTATTTTTTCAACATATAATTTTAGTATAATATTATATCATTAACAATGATAAAAATATTTTAAAATTTAGTTTTCGAAATCAGTTATTTCTGATACTCTGTGTTGGGAGTTTTTCTTTTTTTGTTTTTTATATTTACTCAAAATTCTTCCAACATTCTATATGATGAAACTCAGTTTTCCCCTTTCGCCTTGTAAAGGTTATTAACCTTTTCCTTGGTGAGTCAGTTAATCAACATATTCCAATGTTGATTTTTAATTGTTCACGACTACTATGGTTCTGCTTTCCCCTTGCCATTAATGATTTTTTTCTTATTTAAGGAAAAAATATGGTTTAGGGGGATAGAAGTTACTCTAAATTACTACCTGATATCTTTAGGTGAGATGACCTCTTTTTATTTTTTCTACCATAATTAAATTATGTATAAAAAATTCGTTTTTAACTAGAGGTGAGTTCTTAGATTTTATGACCTATTTTGTTAGGTTGATAATTTTAAGCATCTAAACAAAAAAATACTTAACCGCTCTAAGATTGGAAAAATTTAACTATTGTATTCCCAAGTTATGTTATTACTCTTCTTTTTTCTCTTAGGAGTATTTCAACTCTTATCCATAGATATCTTCATCTTGCGTAATCTTTTTGGGTAAATAGTTTTCCCGCATTTCGCTTTTATTCTCTGCTGTAATTCTAAATTCTTTCGTTTTTAGAACCGAGAATCTGATGTAGCATATTATCACAATGCTTGCAATTGGTTAGTTTGCTAGTAATTTAGGCATCTTTCTCGCCCTGTTTAAATCATTGTTTTTATATATTTTTTTTTCTTCTAAAAAACATATAAAATCATTATTATTTTCATTATTATTTAACGTTAAATCTGTATCTTTTTCATTTATTATTTTACCTATTTTTGTATTTTTTAACTTTTGTTTCATATTATTTAAGTTTTTTTCTAAATCTAAATTAGGATCAAAAGTTAAAAGCACACTATATCCTTGTGCAAAACTTTCTGTTTTTATTATTTTGATATTTTTTTCGGGTAAAATATTAATAATTTTTTGTACTTCAAGATATATTTTTGTTCGGTTAGGTAAAATAATAATATTTCTATTATCAATTTCTTTAATTTTTTCTATAAAATCATTAACTTTTAAAGACATATTTATTGTTTCATCTATTATAATATCAGCATTTAATTCTTGAAATGATTGTAACATTTTGTTACCAGATACTACAGTTATTATAGTATATTTAGAATTTTTTTTTTCTTTTAATTGATTATTTTTTTTTGTTTTTATTATTTTTTCATGTTGTTGCTTCATGTTATCTATTTTTATTTTATTTAATTCGCCATAATTTAATAGATAATTTAATACAATATCAGGGTTATTAGTATGTATATGTAATTTTAGAATATTTTCATCAATAATTAAAACTACAGAATTCCCTTTATTATGTAATTTTTTTTTTATTTTTTCTTTATCTATTTGATTATCATTTTTTAAATTTATTATGTACTCGCTACAATAAATATATTTTAATTCCTCTATATCTAAATTATGAATAGCTTCGAAATTATTGTTTTCTTCTTCTTTATTATTATATTCTAATTTATTGCCTTGTAAGAACATAAGCATCCCTTTTAAAATTTCAATAAAACCAGCTCCTCCACTATCAACTACTTTAGCTTTTTTTAAAATAGGTAATAATTGTGGTGTTTTTTCTAAAGAAATTTCACTATTTTTAATGATTTTTTGCATTAATTCATTAATATCTTGGTCTTTGTATTCAATTTCTTTCATACTTTCGACAGATTCACGAATTACTGTTAAAATAGTTCCTTCTGTTGGTTCCGAAACAGCTTGATAAGCTTTTTGATAGCCACAAATTAAGGTTTTCATAAATTCTGAAATGTTTATAGTATTTTTATTAATTTCTTTTAATTTTATATAAATTCCCGCAAAAAATTGAGATAAAATAACTCCTGAATTACCTTTAGCACCTATTAATAAAGCTTTAGATAAAACTTCTGCAATTTTAATAATAGAATCAGATTGTATTTTATTGATTTCTTTAATACCTTCCATCATTGTCATTTTCATATTATTTCCAGTATCTCCATCCGGCACGGGAAAAACATTTAAATTATCTATTTTTTTATAATTATTTTTTAAATTAATAGCACCATTAGTAATCATTTTTTTAAATAAATCTGCGTTAATTTTTTTTGCATTTATCATTTTTGTTGTTACCTATTTTCTAATTTATTTCTATATTAATAGTTAATAATATTTTTTTATATAATATTATTTAACTTTATATTTTAAATTTGATTTTTTTTAATAATTATAATATAATTATGATAATCATTATTTATTTTAGTATATTTTTATATTTTTATCAAATATTTTTAATATTAAAATATTTGATATCGAAAGGGTGGTTCAAATTTCATATGGGAAGATGTTATATTTCACAAAAATCAACTTTATTTGGTAATAAACGTAGTCATTCTATGAATGCAATCAAAAGAATTTGGAAAACAAATTTACAAAGTATTAGAATTGAAGATGAAAATGGTAAAATTAAAAAAATTAAAATATCTGCCCGTTCTTTAAAAAAATTAAATTTTAAAAGAGTTTGATTAATTTAATTTTAATTTAATTTTTTAAGTAAAGCATAATATTTATTTAGAAAGCAACAGGTTTTAATTATTTATGTATAAAAATATTGAAAATAAAAAAAATTTTCTTTTTCGTTTTATTTTAGTTATTACATCTTTTATGGTTTTATCATTAAATTTTGTAAATGGTCAGAAAAATTTTGAAAATATTTTTAGTTTTATACAATGTAGTTATTTATTTTCATTTTTAATTTTAATTTTAAGTTTTATTAATTCAAAAAGTAAATTGATTAATAAATTCCAATATCAAAAAATTGTTTCTAAACTGAATTTTATTTCTTTAGTAAATATTTTGATTTCAGTTATAATTTTAGTTGGTTTTATTAAAAGTAGTGGATTAATTAGTCCAAAGGATTCTTCAAATAATTTGAGTCTTCTTAGTTGGCTTTTTAATTATATTTTGTGTTATTTTATTTTTCCTATTTTATTATCATATTTTGTTTGGCGTAATTACTCTTTTCCAAGTTATAAAAATCTTTGGATTCTTTTAATTTTCCCTTTTTTTTATTTTTTAATTGATTTTTCAATATATTATTTTAGATATTGGGACGGGAATGAATTACGATATACTCGTTTTATTTCACCAGATATTCAAACAGAATCAATATCATTAATTTTTAATTTAATTAAAATTATGCTATCTTTTCTTATTTTAGGTGGATCCTTTATTTTTATTAAAAATTTAAAAAATTACAAATTATTTAAATTTTTTTTAATTATTTTATCATTTTTTTGTATATCTTTAATTTTTTATAATAAATACGACTTTCAACATATGAGAAAAGCTTTATTAGAACATGATATTCAAGGTTCTTTGCAAAGTGTTGAGTCGCAACATATTGCTTATGAAATTAGTAGTATGGTAACTAATAAAACTAAAGATGAATTATTTTCGAATAATAAAAAAATTTTAGAATTAGGCGCTGGAATAGGCAATATTACTCAATATTTAGTTGATAAATATGGTGTACAAAATATTATTTCTATTGAGATTAATTCTGATTCTTGTGATTTTTTAAGAAAACGTTTTCCTGAATTAACGGTTATTCAAGGTGATGTAAAAGATGTTCAAAAATTATTAAAAGAAAATAGTATTTTATTGACAAATATTGAGGGGATAATATCTACTTTACC
Organism: Candidatus Phytoplasma mali; assembly: GCF_000026205.1. Lineage (GTDB taxonomy): Bacteria > Bacillota_I > Bacilli_A > Acholeplasmatales > Acholeplasmataceae > Phytoplasma > Phytoplasma mali. The sequence continues at coordinate 359,470 of NC_011047.1, forward strand.
GGTTACTATTTTGTCTACTGAAACTGTTCAAAAATTAGATTCTTTAATTGAAATAATTATGCAAAAAAACAACAACATTAAATATATAGAATATCAATTGTTTCCGTTTTTTGATATTATTCATAAAAATAAATTACATTTGATAGATTATAATAAAGAAATTTTTAAATTAAATAAAAAATATGTGTTTACTAATTATTTTATACCTGTAGTTTTATTAGAATATACATTTAAGAAAAAAGTTGATGAAGAAACTTTAGAACCTTCTTCTGATAATCATAGTTTTAATAATGTATCAACTTTTTTTGATAACGGTTCTTATTAGTTCTATTAATAATAATCATCGATTATCACCTTGCTCATCTTCTTTATCAATTTATTCAAAACAAGATATTTTGGAAAATTCTAAAGATAATCATTCCGAAAATTTATCAAATATAATGAATTCGGTAAGGAGTTTATCTGAATTTTCTAATAAAAAAAGTAAAAATAGAAAAAATTTTTTAAATAAGTTTAAAAAATGGATAAATAAAATTTTTTAAAAAAATTCAATAAAATATATTTTTAATAAAAAAAGTTATTTTCTATAATAATAGAAAATAACTTTTTTATTTTATTATTTCATTAAAAAAATTTAAACTATTGATTATTTTTTTAATAATAAAAGTTAAAAAAAATGTTGTTATTAAAATTGATAATGATTTCCATAATATATATTTTTTTCCAATTATGTTCCACAAATTTATGTTGTTATTATCTTGATAATAATATATATTAAAATATATAAAAGATAAAGTATTAAATATTTGATAAAAAAATGAAATTAAAACAAAAAAAATATAAAATTTTAAATAGCTATTTTTTTTTTTCAAAATTAAACCTGGTAAAATACCAAATAAAATAGCAATAATAATACTAATTATAGGATTATAAGTATATTTTTGATGATTGTTAATTAAAAAAAAACCTAACGTTTCTGATAAAAAAGAACCTAAAAAAGATAAATAAAAAGGAATATAAAAAGACATTATTATTAGTGGTAAAAATTTAATTGTATAATCATAATTTCTAAATTTTATAATTGAATTATTTAATGGTATTGTATTATTAATTTTTGCTAATACAATTGATAACGATGATAAAAGAGATGTTAAAGTAATTTGTTTTAAAATTATTAAATTATCTTTTTTCATGATATAAATTAATTTTTCTATAATAAAATTAAGTTATAAATTCAAAAACACGATCACAAATTTTAATTTTATTTTTAGAAAAATAAACTCCTTTTTTTATCAATTCTTCTTCAACTCCTATTTTTTTTAAAAAAATAGCAAATTTTTTAGTAGCTTCTTCATTATTAAAATCAGTTTTATAAAAAAATTTTTCTATTTTTTCTCCTTTAACAACAAAAAATCCTTGATTATCTTTTTTAATAACAAAATCAGGTTTTTCTTCTTCTAGTGTGTATGTTTTAAAAGAAGAATTTTCGCATAATGGTAAGTTTACAACGTTTTTTTTTATCATTTCCAACATTTTATATTTTAATATTTTTAGATTTTGGTTTTTTAATAATGAAGTAGGTATAATATTTTTATTTAATATTTTTTTTTGTAATTCTATTAATTTTGTTTTCGCACCTATTATATCCATTTTGTTTGCTATAATTATTTGTGGTTTTTTTAATAAATTCTTATTATATATTTTTAATTCTTGATTTAAGTTTTCAATATCTTGTAATGGATTACTTTTACTCATATCACACATATGTATCAAAATACGGCATCTTTCGATATGTTTTAAAAATTTAATTCCCATTCCTTTTCCTAAATGAGCATTTGGTATTAAACCTGGTAAATCGGCTACAATAAAACTTTCATTGTCCACATAAACCATTCCTAAATAAGGTTTTAAAGTTGTAAAAGGGTAGTCCGCTATTTTTGGTTTAGCATCAGAAATTATAGAAATTAAGGTAGATTTACCTACACTAGGATAACCTATTAAACCAACATCAGCCAGAATTTTTAATTCAGTTTTAATTTTGAAGCTTTCTCCTATTCCTCCTTTTTCTGCATATTTAGGAACTGGATTTTTAAAAGTTGCTAAAGATTTATTCCCTTTTCCACCTCTTCCTCCTTTTGCAATGGTTAATATTTCACCATGTTTTAATATTTCTCCAGTTATTTCATTTTGTAAATTATAAATAATAGTTCCTAAAGGAACTTTTATATAAATATTTTCAGCATTAGCGCCATGTTTATTTTTATTTTTACCATTTTCACCATTTTTAGCTTTTAAGTGTTTTTGGTATTTTAGTTTTAATAAATTATTTTCGCTTTGTTCTCCTATAAAAAAAATAGAGCCACCTTTTCCTCCGTTACCTCCATCAGGACCACCCAAAGGAACATATTTTTCTTTTCTAAAGGAAACAACGCCATTACCGCCATTACCAGCTTTAATTTCATTAATTGCTTCATCTATAAAATACATTTTATATAATTTTCCTTCAATTTTTTAGAATATTAAAATTAAAAAAAAATATAAAAACTATCTTTTTATATTTTTTTTATATTTTCATAAACAGAAACTTGTTTCTTGTTTTTTTTATTTGTATATTTAATAAACCCATTTATTTTAGTAAATAAAGTGTAATCACTACCTACTCCTACATTATAACCAGGATGTATTTTCGTTCCTCTTTGACGATAAATAATAGAACCCGCAGTAGCATATTGACCGTCTGATATTTTTGCTCCTAATCTTTTAGAATGGGAATCACGTCCGTTACGAGTAGATCCTACTCCTTTTTTAGATGCAAATAATTGAATATTTAATTTTAATAACATTTTTTCTCCTTATTAAATTTCAAAATTATTTAATGTTTGAATATTCTTTGATATGCTTTTTGTAATTTTTTTCTAGTTCTTTGAAACAATATTCTAAATTATTTAATAAAACCATCATTATTGAATTTTGTTTTAATATTTTTAAATTTAAAAAACCATTTTTTAATATATAATCAATATTTTTTTTTAATCCTAACATTTTTAAATTATTTAAAGTTAAAATAATTGCTGTTGAAACCGAAGAACAAACAATATCATTATTTTTTTTATCATATAAAGAGTGTCCAAACACTTTAATTTTTTCTATTTTTTTATTTTTTTTATAAAAATAATAATAAATCATATTTTAATTAAATTTATGCAATTATTTTTGTAATTAAAAGTTTAGTATAATTTTGTCTATGTCCTTGTTTACAACGATATTTTTTTTTACTTTTATATTTAAAAACAATAATTTTTTTTGCTCTTCCATGTTTAATTATTTGTGCTTGAACTTTAGCACCAGATACAAAAGGTTGGCCTAAAATATTATTTTTACCACCAATAGCTAAAATTTCTTTAAATTCATAATTACTTTTTTCCATAAGTGATATTTTTTCTACAAAAATTTCTTGTCCTTCAAAAACTCTAAATTGTTTACTACCATTTTTTATTATTGCAAACATATTTTTTATCCTTTGTTTTATTTTTTTATTTAAGTTGATAAAGTATTTTTGATATTTTTATTTTTCATTATATAACGATTATTTTTACTAATTTGACATTCATAACAACAACTACCAAAAAATTTATGTTCATTTTTTTTGCTACAAAAGAATTGTTTATTGCAAATTGGATTTGCACAATTTATATACCTTTCACAGGGTTTATTGTCAAAATTATCTTTACCTACTATTTTATATTTTTTATTATTTATTTTAATAGCAATGCGACTATCAAAAACATATAATTTTCCATTCCATAAAATGTCGTTTGTTAAATTTGCACTACCATAAGTAATAATTCCACCTTTTAATTGGTAAGTTTCATCAAAACCTTTACTTTTTAAAAAAGCAGAAAATTTTTCACAACGTATTCCGCCAGTACAATATGTTATTATTTTTTTATTTTTAAGTAAATTTTTGTTGTTTTCTACCCATAAGGGTAATTCACGAAAATTTTTAATTTTAGGGTTAATGGCGTTTTTAAAATGACCTAATTGATATTCATAATGATTTCTAACGTCTATTATGATATTATCGTTATTTTTTAAATTTTCATGAAATTCTTTAGGATTTAAATAATTACTTTTTATTTTTAACATATCTATATCTTTATCTAGTTTTAAATTAACTATTTCTTTTTTAATTTTAATAGATAATTTATTAAATACGTTTTTTTTATATTTAGTAATTTTAAAATCTATATCTTTAAAAATTTCATTTTCTTGCATTATTTTAATGTACTTGTTTATGTTGTCGACTTTTCCAGATAAAGTGCCATTAATTCCTTCATGAGATATAATTATTCTACCTAAAAGTTTTAAATTTTGACAAAATTTTAAATGTTTATTTTTAAAACATTGAAGATTTTTAATTTTTGTGTACTTATAATATAAAATTATAATATATTTTTCTATTTTTTTCATAAAAAATAATAACCCTTTATTTATAAAAATTAATAATTTATTATTAATTATAGCATTTTGTTTGTTAAAATTTTTAATTTTAAAATTTTATTAAAAATAATAATGATCATAAATTCTTTATTTATTTTAAAAGATTTATGATCATTTAATTATTTTGATTTATAAAAAAACTAATTTTTAAAAATTATAACCAATGTGTGAAATCTGTAGTTTCCATTTTAAAATTTTTTGTTTCTTCATCTTTTGTAACTTTTTTTCCTATTGCTACTATTAAAATTGGTAAATATTTTTTTTCAATTTTGAAAAGTTCATTTATTTTCTTTTTATTAAAACCACCAATAGGACATGTTTCATAACCATAATTTTTAGCAGATAACATTAATTGCAAAGATACAATACCACATTCTAAAAAAAGTTCATTTTTTATTTCTTCATTGGTCATAGAATCATAATAATTATTGATTTTTTTAAATATTATTTCTTTTTTTGATGTTTCTAAATCATTATATATTTTTGTTTTTAGTTCTTTTTTGTTTATATCTCCAAAAATTAAAATCATAGCCGAACTAGTTTCTAATTGACTTCGATTTCCATTATTTAAACAAATTGCTAATTTTTTTTTATTTTCTAATGTTTCAATAATAAAAAAATGCCATGGTTGAAGATTAAAAGAAGAGGGAGCATATGAGGTATCTTTTAGAATTTTTTTAAAAACATTTCTTGGTATTTTATGATTGTTTTCGAAAGTACGAATTGCTCTTCTAGAAGTTAATAAATTCATTTAAAAATCTTTAACTTAATTGTTGATTGAAATATTTTAAATTATTTATATATATTTCTAATTCGTTTATATTTTTTTCTTTGCAATAAACTTGAAAAACACCTTTTATTAACATAGATTTTGTTTTCTGTAAATTTGTATTAAATTCTGCATTAAATTTTTTTTTAAAGGTTTTAAAATTGTTGTTTGTTTCGTCTATTAAATTTGAAATTTTTTTTTGTTGTAATTTTGACATATTTGCAGAAATTTCTGTATTTTTTAAAGTTAAAGTTAAAGTTAAAATTAATAATATAAATAAAACTAAAAAATTTTTTTTTTGTTGATTTATAATTTTCATTTTTTTAAACTTTCTTTTATTTATTATTTATAATTTTATTTATTTTAAATAAATAAAATATTAATTAGAATATATTTTTTATTTTAAGTAGTTATTATTTAATATTTAAAGCTTTCAAGCCTGCTAAATTTAATATACTTAAAGGTTTATTGAAATGTGGTTGAAAGAAGAAATCTACTAATGATAATTCTTCAACAGTCATGTTTTTTTGAATACAAACACTTAAAGTATTTATTTTTTCTGTTAAATCTGTTTTAGAAATAATTTGGCCACCTAAAATTTTACGAGAAATTTTATCGAATATTATTTTTAATATAACTGCATCATATTTAGGCATAAATTCAGGTCTATTAGCATCTTTAATAATTACAGAATCATAATTATTCCCTAATTTTTTAGCTACATTTTCATTTAAACCGGTAGAAGCAATATGCCAATCATAAATTTTAATACCGCTTGTTCCTTGAGTTCCTAAATATTTAAATTTTGGGGTTTTAATATTTAAACCTACAATCATTCCTGTTCTAATAGCGTTTGTTGCTAAAGGAATGTATTTGGGTTCTTTTGTGGGGTTATAATAACTATTTATACAATCACCACATGCATAAACATCTGGATGGGAAGTTACCATGAATTCATTAATTAATATAGCTCCATTTTCTGAAACTTTTATTTTATCTTTTATTAAATTTGTATCTGGTCTGAAGCCAATACACATAATTAACATTTCAGTTTCAAAAGTTGATTTTTCAGTATGAACTTTAGTTATCAATTCTCCTTCAACATCAAAACCGGTAATTTTTTGATTTAAAGCTAAATGAATACCATGATCTTTTAGTGTTTTTTCAGCTATATCAGTAAATTCTTTATCTAAATATTTAGGCATAATTCTTTTTTCTGCATCTATTAAAACTATTTTTTTACCTTGTACTGCTAAAGCTTCTGCTAATTCAATGCCAATGTATCCAGCTCCAACTATTGTGATTTTATTAATATTTTTAATATATTTTATAATATTATTTGCGTGATTAAAATTTTTAGATAATAAAACATTTTTTGATTTAATTCCTTCTAATTGTGGTATGATAGGCCAAGAACCTAAAGCTAAAACTAATTTATCAAAATTGTCAATAAATTCCTTGTTTGTTTCTAAGTCTTTAACTAAAACTTGTTTTTGTTTTAAATTTATATCGATAATTTCATGTTTTAATTTGATTTCTGCACCCATATTTAAAAGTTCATCTTTATTAGAATAAAATAAACCATTTTTATCTTTAACAACTCCTTCTATATATAAAGCTATACCACAAGAAAGAAATGAAATATTATCATTTTTATCGTAAATGGTTAATTTTGCTTGAGGATTGTTTTTTTTAATAGTTTTCACTGCTGCTGTTCCTGCATGAGTACAACCAATTATAATTACCTTCATTTTATAAGAAAACCCCTTTCAACATTCATTTATTTTTTTATGCATACTTATATATATTCAGCTCATTTACATTATAATATATTTTTATTTTTATAATGTATTTAAAACATATTTAACACTATTATATCTAACATTATTATTTTAAACTTATATCAATTTATATTCAAGTATTTTTTAAAATATTTTCAATTTTTTTTATATATTTTTTAAAAATTTTAATTTTTGATTATAAATATATAAATCTATTTATTTAAATAATTTTTATTGTTATAATAATGTAAAACTTTTATTATTATTTTATAATAAACTTAATTTAATATTTTAAATATTAAATTATTTTATACGGTGTTTAAAAATGCAAATAAAAAAAATAAACAATAAACAAAAAAGAATTAGAAATTTTTCTATTATTGCTCATGTTGATCATGGAAAATCAACTTTAGCTGATAGAATTTTAGAAATTACTAATACAGTTGAAAAAAGACTTATGCAAAAACAATTTTTAGATTCTATGGATTTAGAAAAAGAACGTGGTATTACTATTAAATTAAATGCTGTTCAAATTATTTTTAATGATAAAAAAGGTGATGAGTATATTATGCATTTAATTGATACACCTGGACATGTAGATTTTAATTATGAAGTTTCTCGTGCTCTTGCTGCCTGCGAAGGGGTTATTTTAGTTATTGATGCAACCCAAGGCATCCAAGCACAAACTTTAACTAATTTTTATTTAGCTATAGAAAATAATTTATTAATAATTCCTGTAATTAATAAAATTGATTTACCAAATGCTGATGTTAATAAAGTTCGAAGAGAGATTAAAGATACTTTAGGTATTGAACCAGAAAATACTATTTTAGTTAGCGGTAAAACTGGTGTAGGAGTTACTGAAATTTTAGAAAAAGTTGTTTCTAATATTCCATCGCCTAGAGGAGATATTAATGAACCTTTTCAATCTTTAGTTTTTGATTCTTTTTTTGATCCTTACAAAGGTGTTGTTTCTTTAATTAGAGTTTTTAGCGGCAAGATTCAAAAAGGTGATCAAATTCGTTTTATGTCTAATAACGAAGTTTATGAAGTTTCAGAAGTTGGAGTTTATAGTCCATTTCAAACTCCCAAACCATTTTTATTTGTAGGAGAAGTAGGTTATTTATCTGCTTCTATTAAAAATATTGATAAAGTTAGGGTTGGTGATACTATTACTAATCATAAAAATCCTACTAAACAACGTTTACCTGGTTATCGTAAAATTCAACCGGTTGTATTTTGTGGTCTTTATCCGATTACTTGTAGTAAATATGAAACTTTAAAATCAGCTTTAGAAAAATTGAAGTTAAACGATGCTTCTTTAACATTTGAACCCGAAACTTCTGTTGCTTTAGGATTGGGCTTTAGAATAGGTTTTTTAGGCCTTTTACATATGGAGATTATTCAAGAAAGGATTAGCAGAGAATTTGATATAGAAGCTATCACTACTGCTCCTTCTGTAATTTATCATGTTTATACTAAAAAAGGTACCAAAATTTTAGTTGATAATCCTTCTAAATGGCCTAATACTCAAATAATTGAAAGAGTAGAAGAACCTTTCATAAAAGCAACTATAATTTGTCCACAAATTTATATTGGAACTGTTATGACTCTTTCACAAAGTAAAAGAGGACAATTAAAAGATATTAGTTATTTAGATAAAAATATAGCTATGATAATTTATTTTTTTCCACTTTCTGAAATTATGTATAATTATTTTGATAAACTAAAATCTGTTACTAAAGGTTATGCTTCTTTTGAATATGAAATAGATAGTTATCGTTCTTCATCGTTACAAAAAATGGATATTTTACTAAATGGAGAAGTTATTGATGCTCTTTCTATTATTATTCATAAAGATTTTGCTTATTCTAGAGGTAAAGTAATTTGTTCTAAATTAATAGAATGTATTCCTAAACAAATGTTTGAAGTTCCTATTCAAGTAGCAATTGGAAAACGAGTTATTGTAAGAGAAAACATTAAATCTATGCGTAAAGATGTTATTTCTAAATGTTATGGTGGAGATGTTAGTAGAAAAAAAAAATTATTATCTAAACAAAAAGAAGGTAAAAAGAAAATGAAAAATTTAGGAAAAGTGAAATTACCACAAAAAGCTTTTTTAGCTATTCTTTCTACTGAATAATAATTTGATCAATTTAATTATTTAAATTTAATAAATTATTATTTATTTTCGGATACTTTTTTTAATTGGATATTTTTAAAAATATAGAAAAAATATAGAATATTTTTGATTAAATGAATATTATTTGTTTTATTATATATTACTTAATTATTTTTATTTATTAAAAAATTTTTAAAAAAATTTAATAATTATTTTATTTATATTAATATTTTTTAGGAAGAAACTGAATTTATGGCTAATTTGATTGAATTAAAAGATATAACTAAAACAATTGATGAACAATTAGTTTTAAGAGGTATTAGTCTCGAAATTAAAACTAATGAGTTTGTTACTTTATTGGGTCCTTCGGGTTGTGGTAAAACTACTATTTTAAAAATTATTGGAGGATTTGAAGCTCCTAATAATGGTGATCTTTTATTCGAAGGTAAAAGTATTTTGCAAATACCTGCTCATAAAAGACCAGTTAACACTGTTTTTCAAAAATATTCTTTATTTCCTCATTTAAATGTTTTTGAAAATATTGCCTTTGGTTTAAGAATTAAAGATTTTAATTTATCTATTAAACAAAAAATAAAAATTTTTAAAAATGATAATAAACAAGAAATATATAATTTAAAACAAATTTATCAAATCAAAATTCAAGAGTTATCAAATATTTTAAAATATTTTACTATTCATAATAAAGATAAAATTAAATTTAACATTAAGCAATTAAAACAAAAATTAAAAATAGAAATCACTAATTTTAAAAATAATTTTAATTTTGAATTAAATAAAATGTATGATAATATTTTAGATAAAAAAGATATTGAAAAATTAATTCGTCAAAAAGTGTTTAAATATTTAAAAATTGTGGGTTTAGAAGGTTTTGAAAATCGAAATATTAATCAATTATCAGGTGGGCAACAACAAAGAGTAGCTATAGCAAGAGCTTTAATTAATGAACCAAAAGTATTATTACTAGATGAACCTTTAGCAGCTTTAGATTTAAAATTAAGACAAGAAATGCAATATGAATTAAAAGAAATTCAAAGAAATTCAGGAATTACTTTTATTTTTGTTACACATGATCAAGAAGAAGCCTTAACTATGAGTGATAAAATATTAGTTATGCACCAAGGTGAAGTACAGCAAATAGGAACTCCAGAAGATATTTATAATGAACCGACTAATAATTTTGTTGCTAAATTCATAGGAGAATCAAATTTAATTTCTGGAATAATGAAAGATGATTATTTAGTATTTTTTGATAATCGCGAATTTAAATGTATTGATCATGGTTTTAAAAAAAATGAAAAAGTTGATATTGTTATTAGGCCTGAAGATATTGATATTGTAAAAGAAGAAAAAGGTTTAATAACTGGTAAAGTTATCTTAGTAGCTTTTAAGGGAATTCATTGGGAAATTAATGTAGAAACTTCTTATAGAGTATATATTATTCACACCACAGATTATTTTAAATTTAATAGTTTTGTTGGGCTTTTTTTTAATCCCGAAGATTTACATGTTATGGAAGTGTGGTAATGGTTTATAGAAAAAAAAATTATTTATATAAAATATCATTAATCCCTTATTATTTAGTTTTAATATTTTTTATTTTGTTGCCTATTTTTTTTGTTATTTTAAATTCTTTTCAAGAAACTAATAATGAAGGTTTTGTCCATACTACTTTTACTTTAAAATATTATCATTCTCTTTTTACTAATTTTTCTTTTTTTTATATTTTATTGAGATCATTATCGATATCTATTATTACTGTTTTTTTGCTTTTTATCATATCTTATCCTTTGGGTTATATTGTTTCTAAATTTAATCCTTTAACACAAGGGATTTTAGTTTTATTAATTAATGGTATGATTTGGATTAACATGATTTTAAAAACACAAGCATTAGTTCAAATTTTTAGTTTTTTAGAAAAAATTTTTCATGTTATAATTTTAGAAACTAATTTATCCATGTTTATTGGTTTTATTTATTTATTTTTACCTTATATGTTTTTGCCTATTTATTTAAGCATTATTTCCATAGATCCTCATTTAATTAATGTTGCTAAAGATCTTGGTGCTAATGAAACACAAGTTTTTAAAAAAATTATTTTTCCTCTATCTTTCAACGAGTCTTTTATAGGGTGTATTTTAGTTTCTTTTCAAGTGGTAACTAATATTGTGGTTTCTAAATATCTTGGTCATTCTACTATTCCTATGATTTCTGAATTGATAGAAAATCAAACCCTTTTAATTGGAGATATTCAAAGTGTTTGTTCTATTGCAGTTAATTTAATTTTATTAGTGTTATTGGTTTTTATTTTTTGTAAAAAAAGAAAATAATTTAAAGGTATTGTTAAAATTATGTTTAAAAAAAATTTTTTAGATTATTTTTATTTAAATTTAATATTATTATTTATTTACATTCCTATTTTATCTTTAGTAATTTTTTCTTTTAATCAAACAGAAGGTAGAATTGCTTCTTTAGTAAATTGGGAACGTTTTGGTTTTCGATGGTATGGTAAAATTTTTAGTAATTCTGCTATTAGAAATTCCATTATCGTTACTTTTAAAATTGCCATTTTTTCTACTTTTATTTCGACTATTATAGGTACGTTAGCAGCAATTTCTTTAGCTCAAAATAAATTAAAATGGCAACATTTTATTTTAAATTTAAATCAAATTTCTTTTGTTATTCCAGAAATAATTATTGCTTTAGCTTTATTTGTTTTTTTTGGTTTTATTAGATTAGAAAACGGATTTTTAAGAATGCTTTTTGCTCATATTTCATTTAGTGTTCCTTATGTTTTAGCTACTATTTTTCCTAAATGTAATAATTTTGAAATAAATTTATTTGAAGCTGCTTATGATTTAGGAGCCAACCCTTTACAAACTTTAATCAGGGTTGTTTTACCACAATTAAAAAGTGTTATTTTAGCTGGTGCTAGTTTAGCTTTTGCTTTATCATTTGATGATTTTATTATATCTTATTTTGTAGGGGGATCTGATTATCAAAATATTTCTTCTTATATTTATAGTTTAAAGGGAACTATTAATCCTGCTATTAACGCATTATCATCTATTTTGATTTTATTTATATTTTTTAAAATTTTTATTAATTATCTAAAATTAAGAAAAGAATCTATTTTTAAATGAAAAAAATTATATTTTTGATTTCTTTAGTTATTGTTTTAATTGTATTATTTTTTTATTATCCAACTAAAAGACATAAAGAAATTATAACTTTATTTAATTGGGGGGAATTTATTGATAATGGAATTATTGAAGAATTTAATCAACAAGATCCAGATTTTGAAATTAAGCAAAGTTTTTTTGTTTCCAACGAGTTAGCAATAAATAAAATTAAAACAGGAAATATTTATGATATTGTTATTTTAAGTGAATATGCTATAGAAAAATTAAAAAAGGATGATTATCTTACAAAATTATCTTTAGGTCCTGGTGGGTTGTTTGATGAATCCAAACCAATTTTAAACAATTCTTTATCAAAGATTTTAAGAAATAGCACTACTTTTAAAGAAATTTTTTATAATAATGATAATAAAGTGGATCAAAACAAGGATTTTTATGCAATCCCTTATGTTTGGGGGAATGTTGGTTTATTATATAACAAAAAAATTATTGAAAATATGAATATGAAAATTGATGAATGGAAAAGCATATTAAAAAATCCTAAGATAAAAATATCTTTATACAATAATCCTAAAGATGTTTTATTTATAGGTTTAAAAGCGACTGATTGTGATAATATAGAAAAACCTTCAGATGAACAGATTAAAAAAGCTAAAGAATGGTTAGTAGAATTAAAAAAAACAAATTCTCAACTTTCTTTTGTTACAGATCAAATATTAGATAATATGAAAGAAAAAAATAATGAACGTTATGATATATCATTAGTTTATTCTGGTGATGCTGCTTTTTTAATGGATCAAAATGATAATTTAAGTTACTATACCTTTGATCATGAGGATGAAACAAATAAGGGAACTAATATTTGGATTGATGGTATTATTATTCCTAAAGATGCTAATAAAAAAGGAGCTTATAAATTTATTAATTTTTTATTTAATAAAGATAAATTACAACAAAATTATAATTATATTAAATATGATTCTCCTTATTCTGAAGATGTACCAAATATTAAAACTATGAGTGACGGTTTTAATAAAAATTTGAATAACAAACAATATATAATATATAATTATGATAAAGAATTAAATAAAAAAATTTTTGATGCTTGGTATGAAATTTATTCCGCATCTATTGAAAGTGATAAATGGTTATTTATTTTTAGTTTTTTTATAATTATTTTTATATTATTATTTAATTTATTTTTTTCTTATTCTAAAAAAAAATTAAATCTTTATTTAAAATAAATATTATTTTAAAATAATGATTTAATTTTTATAAAAAGTTCAAAATTTCAATAATTTTATTACTTAATAAATTTTTTTATAATTTTAATAATTTAATTTTATTAAAAAATTTATTAAATTTAAAATTTGTGGCGGAGCAGAAGGGATTCGAACCCTTGCACCGATTACTCGGACTACGTCCTTAGCAGAGACGCCTCTTACAACCACTTGAGTACTACTCCAATTGATTACACTTTTTTATTTTATTTAAAATTTTACTTAAAAAATTTAAAAAATGAAAAATTCTATTTCCTATTTCAAAAAAATAACTTTTTATATTTTAATAACAATTAATTTTATTATAATTTTATAATAAAGTCAAATCAAATTTATTTTTTAATTTATAAGGTTGTTAAAATTGCCAATGCTATGGCATATTTTTCGCTATGTGAAATAGAAATCATAATGTTTTTTGTATCTAAATTTTTGACATAAGGTTTTCCTAATTCATTATTTAAAATCGTGTAAGAACAAAAATTAATTTTTTTATTTTTACTAGTATATGCAGTTTTAAAAATAGCTTCTTTGACTGCCCATCTACCAGCAACAAAACTTAATTTTCTTTTAATATTTTTTATATTTAAAAATATATTATATTCTTCTGGTGATAAAATTCTTTTAGATATTTTTTCTATTCCTATTTTTTCAATTTTTTTAATCTCTATAATATCTATGCCAATATTTTCTATTTTCATTATTTTCTTTCTTTTTTAAAATAATTTTTATTTTTTCATTAGTTATTAATTTTATTAAAATATTTTTTTAATAAAATTGATGCAAATATATTAACTTTTATTTTATCAAAGTTTTTTTATTTTATAATATTTTAATTATTAAATTTATTTGATTTTTGTGAATATAAAATAATTGAATATTTTATTTTTTATTCTAATATTTATGGAATTTAAATGTTTTTAAAATTTATATTTTAAATATCTTGAAATTTTAAATAAATTAGTTATAATATATTTAGGTTGTATTAAACCGAAAATGTTAAAATTAAAGGAGTATATATTTTACTATGTCAGAAAAAGAAACAAAACATTGTACAGAAAAGATCAAAGGTGTTTGTAGATGGTTCAATAAAGATAAAGGTTTTGGATTTTTACAAAAATTAGATAGTGATTCTCAAGACATCTTTTTTCATCAAACTGACATTAAATGTGAAGGTTTTAGATCTTTAGATGAAGGCGAAGAGGTTGAATTTACTCTTGTTCAAGGAGAAAAAGGACCACAAGCTATCGAAATTGTTCGTTTTACAAAACAATCAATAAAATAATAAAATTATTTACAATTATTTTAATTAAAAAAAACTTGAAAAAACAAGTTTTTTTTTAATTTATAATTTATTATTTGTAAATAATTTTTTAAAAATATTCAAATTAAAAAATTAAGCGGTGTTAAAATGCAAAAATTTACTAGTGAATCAGTTACTAAAGGTCATCCAGATAAAGTAGCAGATCAGATTTCTGATGCTTTATTAGATGCTTTTTTAGAACAGAAAAAAGATGCTAGAGTTGCTATAGAAACTATTGTAACTGCCAAAACAGTTTTTATTTTAGGTGAAGTTGAACCGAATATTTTTATTGATTATAATAATATTATTAAAAAAATTGTTCGTTCGATAGGTTATGATAGAAGAGAAGAAAATTTTTCTTATCAAGATTTAAAAATTATCAATAAAATTCATTCTCAATCGAAAGAAATTTCTTTAGTTGTTGATAAAAATGTACCAGGAGATCAAGGTTTAATGTTTGGTTATGCCACTAATGAAACACTTTCCTTTTTACCTTTAGGTTTTGATTTATCAAAAAAACTTTCTTTAAGATTGACAGAAGTTAGAGAAAATAAAATTCTCCCTTTTTTACGACCAGATGGAAAAACTCAAATCACTATGGTATATGATTTTAATAATAATCCATTATATATTGATTCAATAGTTATTTCTTCTCAACATGAGGCTAATATTGATAGAAAAATTTTAGTTGATGCTATTAAAAAAGAAGTGATAATGCCGGTTATAGATAATAATTTTATTAATTCTAAAACAAATTATTACATTAATCCTGCAGGATCTTTTATTAATGGTGGGCCTAATGCAGATACTGGATTAACAGGCAGAAAAATTATTGTAGATACTTATGGTGGTTATTCTCGTCATGGCGGAGGTTCTTTTAGTGGTAAAGATTCTTCTAAAGTTGACCGTAGTGCTTCTTACATGGCAAGATACTTAGCTAAAAATATTGTTGCTTCTGGAATTTGTGATATTTGTGAAATTCAAATCTCTTATGCTATAGGAATTGAAAATCCGATGGGAATTTATATTAACACTTTTAACACCAATAAAGTTTCTGAAAAATTAATTTTGCAAACAATTAAAAATAATTTTGATTTAAGACTTAAAGGAATTATACAAAAATTAGATTTACAAAATCCTATTTATCAACAAACAGCTTCTGAAGGGCACTTTGGAAATTATAAACATAATTTTTCTTGGGAAAAAATAGATAAAAAAAATATTTTTGAAAAATTATTTTAATTTTTATTTTTATAAATTATATATTTATTGTTTACTATTATTTTTATTTATGTTTTTTTTGAATAAATTTTATATTTTACTGAAAATTTTGTATAATATTAATGTATATTAACAAAAATTTTTACTATGATATTCTAATATGAATTAATTTAATTTTATTAAAACTTATTTCAAAATGCGTAATAACAAATATCAGAGAGAAAATTATGGAAATAAAAAAAATTAGTGATTATCGTATAATATATTATTTTTGTATTAATGTTGATGAATTGGAAAAAAAATTGTCTGATAATTATAATCTTATAAAAGATAAAATAAGTTTTAAAGGTTTTCGTAAAGGACATATACCAATAAAAGTTTTTCAAAAATTTTTTAATACTGATTATTTATATAATAAAGTTTTTGAAGAGTTGATAACTCAAAAATATCAAGAAATTTTAAAAGATAAAAAATTAGAAATTATTGGTCAACCTGAATTAATAGATTTAAAACCATATCCTTTTGATTTTTCACATCCTTTAAATTTCGGTTTAGATGTTAATTTAGTTCCAAAAATTGATTTATGTAAATATAAAGGTTTAGAGATAATTAAAAAAAATTTTAATATTGAAGAAGAAATAAAAATCAAAATAAAACATTTATTAGAAAAACAATCTATTGTTGAAGATAAAAAAAGTAATTTGTTTTTAGAATTAAGAGATATTGCTATATTTGACTTTGAAGGCTTTATTAATAAAAAACCTTTTGAAGGAAATCAAGCTAAAGATTTTTCTTTAGAAATTGGAAGCGGTATGTTTATTCCTGGATTTGAAGAATCTATGATAGGAATGAAAATTAAAGAAAAAAAAGAAATTCATATTATTTTTCCTTCTGATTATCATGTAAAAAATTTAGTTAACCAAAAAGCTATTTTTAATGTTTTTTTAAAAGCTATTAAAATTAAAAAACCAGTTGTTCTTTCGGATGAAGTAGTAAAAAAAATGAACTTTAAAAATATTGAAAATATATTTGAATTGAAAAAAAATATAAAAAAAAATTTAGAAATTGAAAATAATTTTAAAGAACAAAAATATTTTAAAGAACAAATTTTAAATCATATAATTAATAATTCTTATGTAGATATTTCTAAATATTTTTTAGATAAGATGAAAGAACAAGAAATACAAAATTTAAAAACCAAAATTATGAAAGAAAAAATTACTTTAGAACAATATCTTATTTCTTTAAATATATCTAAAAAAAAATTTGAAAAAAATATAGAAGAAAAAATTTTTCATAAATTTAAATGGGAAATATTATTAAAAAAAATTATTGAAAAAGAAAAATTAACAGTACTTGAAACAGAAATAGAACAAATTAAACAAGAAATAAATAAAGTAGATAATAAAAATATTCAAGTAAATAAAAACCATTATTCTTCTTCGAGAATTAAAAATTATTTATTAGAAGAAAAAGTTTTTAATTTTATAATATCAAAAGCGATTATTAAAATAGATATTGAAAAAAATCTTAAAAAATAAAAAATTAATGCATGAAATATATTTTTTTTATTTTTTATTTATTTATAATAATAATTTAATAATTTATTTTGGATAGGGGTAAACAAATATGGATAATTATAAAGAAGAAACAAAAATTATTACTAATGAATTGCCTGCTGTAGTTATTAGAGGGCTTGTTCCAATTCCACACAATGATTTTAGAATTGAGGTAGGACGTTCTTTTTCTGTTGAAGCGTTAAAATTGGCAGAAAAAAATAATTATCCTTATGTTTTGGTTTTATTACAAAAGAATTTTTTTAGTGATAAGATTAAAATTTTAGATATTGAAAAATTTGGAGTTTTAGCAAAAATTATTACTAAAGTCAAAATTTCTAATGATATTTATAAAGTTAAGTTTCATGTTGTTAAAAGAATTAAAGTTAAAAAATTTGTGAAAACTTCTCCTTTATATTTAGTAGAATATAATGAAGTTAAAACTTTATATGGTGATTTAAAAGATGAAAAAGTTTTAATTAAAATGGTTATTGAAGAAATTAGCAATAATTCTAATGAAATAGTTGGTAATTCAGATAAAAATCTTTTAGAGCAATTTGGACAAGAAATTAGCAGCGAAAAGTTAACTGATTTAATTATTTTTTGTTTGCGTATTGATGAATCTCAAAAATATAAATATTTAAAAGAATGTAATTTAAATAAAAGACTTTTTTACATTTTAAATGATATTGCTTCTTACATGTTTAATATTTCTATTGAACAAAAAATTAATGATCAGGTTAGACGTAGTATTGATGAAAACCAAAAAGAGTTTTATTTAAGAGAAAAAATGCGTGCTATTCAAAATGAATTAGGCGAAAAAGTTAAAAAAGAAGAAGAAATTGAAGAACTTAGAAATAAAATTAAAATTTCTAAAATGCCTTCTAAAATCAAAGAAAAAGCTTTTCAAGAGTTATCACGCTATCAATCATCTTCTTCTTTGGTAGCTGAATATTTTGTAATTAGAACTTACTTAGATTTTTTAATAGCTTTGCCTTGGAATAAGTTTAGTAAAGATGTTAATGATTTAAAAAAGATTCAAGATAAATTAGATATTAATCATTATGGTTTAAAAAAGGTTAAAGAACGTATTATTGAATATGCTGCAGTAAAAATTATGACTAAAAAAAATCCTCAAACTATACTTTGTTTATCTGGTCCTCCGGGTGTGGGGAAAACTTCTTTGGCTATTTCTATCTCAGAAGCTTTAGGACGTAAATTTGTAAAACAATCACTTGGCGGTTTGAAAGAAGAAAGTGAAATTAGAGGTCATAGAAAAACTTATGTTGGTGCTATGCCAGGACGTATTTTAAATGGTTTGAAAGAAGCAGGCACCATGAATCCAGTATTTTTATTAGATGAAATTGATAAATTAGTATTTAATAATAGTTATGACCCATCTTCAGCTTTAATGGAAGTTTTAGATCCAAAACAAAATAAAACTTTTATGGATAATTATTTATCTGAACCTTTTGATTTATCGCAAGTTTTATTTATTACAACTGCTAACTATTTAGAAAATATTTCTGCTCCTTTGAGGGATCGATTAGAAATAGTTGAATTAAATTCTTATACAGAACAAGATAAGTTTATGATTGCTAAAAATCATTTAATTTCACAACAAATTAAAAGTCATGGTTTAAATGAGTCACAATTTGAAATTGATGATTCTAGTATATTTCATATAATACGTCATTATACCAAAGAAGCAGGTGTTAGAGAATTAAACAAAAAATTAGCTGATTTAGTTAGAAAAACTGTAAAAGAGATTTTAATTAATGAAAAAGAAAAAGTTGTTATAAATAAAGAAAATATTGAATTTTATTTAGGTAAACCTATTTATTTTCATACATTAGCTAATATTAAAGAACAAATTGGAATAGCTAATGGTTTAGCTTATACTTCTTTTGGTGGAGACATATTGCCTGTAGAAGTAACTTATTATAAAGGTAAAGGGCAATTAATTTTAACAGGAAAATTAGGTCAAGTTATTAAAGAAAGTGCTATGACAGCTTTAAGTTTTTTAAAATCTCATGCTAAAGAATTCGAAATTGATTTTGAGATTTTTAATCAAAATGATTTTCATATTCATCTACCAGAAGGCGCTATTCCTAAAGATGGACCATCTGCAGGCATCACTATTGCTACTTCTATTATTTCTGCTGTAAAAAAAAGGTATATTCGTAAAGATATCGGTATGACGGGAGAAATTACTTTAAATGGAACGATTTTGCCTATTGGTGGTTTAAAAGAAAAAGCTATTGCCGCTAATCGTAGTGGTTTGAACACTATTTTAATTCCTAAAGATAATTTAAAAGATATTGATGATATTCCGGAAGAAGTTCTTAAGGTTTTAGAAATTATTCTTGTTGACAATATTAATGATGTTTTTATGAAAGCTTTGGTTTAATATTAATTTATATTTTATTATTTTATTATTACCCAAAAATATTTATAATAAAACATATAAAATAAAGTTGAATAGAGGTTAATAATTATGAATTTAGAATATCTATCGCAATGTATTTTAATTTTGTTTAATTTTTTGATTATTTTTAGTGTAATATTATTTTCTGATGATAATAACATTAATTCTTATTCGGGTAGTTATTCAGAAAAAGATAAAAATCGTAAGATTCAAGGTGCAGAATTGTTTTTAAACCGTTTATTGTTTTTTTTGATTACTTTTTATTTTAGTTATATTATTTTTTTATGTTATTTACCAAACACAAAATAAATATCATTTTAAAGATATTTTTTTTAAAAAATTTATTTGACAAAAAAAATAAATTTTGTATAATTGTTTAGGACATTATTTTTATTTATTAAATTATTTGATATGAAAAGAGGTGTTAAAAAATATGCCAAAAACTATAGTTCGTGAAGAAGAAACTATTGAAGAAACTTTACGTCGTTTTAAACGTGAGGTATCAAAATCTGGTAATCTTGCTGCAGCTCGTAAAAAAGAATATTATATTAAACCAAGTGTAGAAAAGAAAAATCGTCGTAATAAAATGTCATTACGTTAATAATAATATTATTAAATATAAATTTGAATAAAAAGCATCTTTTTAAGTTGCTTTTTTTATTTTATTTTTTTATTATTAACAAATTTATGTAATAAGATATTTGTAATTATTTATTTTTAATTATTTTTAAAAATCTATTTAAAATTAAAAAAAGTTTAAAAAAATGAAAATTAAAATACATAATAAAACTAATATTTCAATTAAATATTTGACAAAAATTTTAAAAAAAATATTTTTTTTTGTACCTGAAAGACAAAATATACATATTATTTTTATAACTCCTTTAAAAATGAAAAAAATGAATTTTTATTATCGTCAAAAAGATTATGATACTGATGTTTTATCTTTTATTAATGAAATTGATAAAGATTCTTTAGGTGATATTTTTATTAATTTAAAGAAAGCCCAAAAACAATCACAAAATTATAATCATAGTTTAAGTCGCGAAGTTTGTTTTTTAGCAACTCATGGCTATTTACATTTAAAAGGTTATGAACATCATTCCAAGGATGAATTAAAAAAAATGCTTATTATTCAAGAAAAAATGTTAAAAAAAGTTGATTTAGATAAAAAAATCATTTCTAAAAATAAAAAAAATAATAATGATTAATTTTAAGGAGATAAATATGAAATTTAAATCCGGCTTTATAACTATTTTAGGAAGACCAAATGTTGGTAAATCTACTTTGATTAATGTTTTAGTTAAACAAAAAATTTCTATTGTTAGTGATAAACCTAACGTTACTATTAATAAAATCATAGGAGTTTGTAATGATATTGATTCACAACTAGTTTTTATTGATACACCTGGATTTAATAATCGTAAATTTTTATTATCAAAAAGAATGGACGAATCTTCTTTAAAAAGTATTTATGGTGTGGATGTAATTTTATTTTTGATAACTGATATTTTAAACTCATCAGAAAAAAAAATTTTATCAAATATTCAAAAACATAAAAAACCTATTATTATAGTAATTAATAAAATAGATAATTTTAAAAATAAAAGCCAAATAGACAAAATTATTTTAGATTGTTTAAAATATTTTAAATTTGATGATATTATTCCTATTTCTGCCATTAATAGTCAAAATTTACTTCCTTTAAAAAATAGTATTTTGTCTTA
The DNA here is from genome assembly GCF_000026205.1 of Candidatus Phytoplasma mali. Lineage (GTDB taxonomy): Bacteria > Bacillota_I > Bacilli_A > Acholeplasmatales > Acholeplasmataceae > Phytoplasma > Phytoplasma mali. The sequence continues at coordinate 381,312 of NC_011047.1, forward strand.
TTTAAAAGAAGGACCAAAGTATTATCCTTCTGATATGGTTACTGATCAAAAAAAAGATCGTTTAATTGCTGAATTAGTGAGAGAAAAAATATTTTTTTATTGTCGTCAAGAAATACCTTATTCTGTTGGCACTATGGTTGAACGCATGAATTATATTAATGATGATTTTATTGAGGTTTGGGTATTAATTTTAATAGAAAAATTATCTCAAAAAAAAATTTTAATAGGTAGTAAAGGCGAAAAATTAAAACAAGTTTCTATTAATACTGCAAAAGAAATTCAAAATATTTTAAATATAAAAGTACGTTTAAATTTATGGATTAAAACAAAACCAAAATGGCGCGAAAATATTTATTTATTAAAACAATTAGGTTATTATTGATGGTTAGAACTCCAGGTATTATTTATAAAATTTCTTCATATCAAGAGTATTCAAAATTAGTTTTTATTTATACACCTGAAGGAAAAAAAACTTTAATTGCTAAAGGTTGCCAAATGATAATAAACCCTTATCGTATTTGGATTGAATATTTAAATTTAATAGAATTTGAGAACAAGCAAAATTCTTTATTTTTAGTTCTTAATAAAGCTTTTTTATTAAATAATTATAAAAATATTAAAAAAGATTATATAAATATTAAAAAAGCTTCTTTAATTTTAGAATTAATTGATAAAACAATTGATAGTCATGATAATCATTTACCTCATGATGTTATTTTTCAAGAAGTTTTAAAAGCATTACAATTTATTCAAACTGGATATTTAAGTTTCGCTCTAAGACTTTTAAATTTTTTAGGATATAAAATTAATTTTAATAGTCTTTTATTAAAAAGTAAAATTATTATAGATGTTCAAAGTGATTTTAATTTAAAAGAAAACAATAATCTTAGTGATGTTCAAATTAAGAAATTATCTTTACTTCGATCTTCTTATGACATTCAAGAAATTAAAGAAAAACTCCCTATTTTAAATTTTATTTATTATTATTATGAATTTTATCTAGATATAAAATTACAAAATCTTTATTAAAATGAATAATATTAATTATTTTTTTCAAAATATATAAAATAATTAGAGGTTTTTATGACATCTTTAGATAAAATTTTTATTTTTGCTAAACAGACAGGTTTTGTTTTTGCAAGCAGTGAGATTTACGGTGGTTTTGCTAATAGTTTTGATTATGGTCATTTAGGTTCATTATTAAAACAAAATATAAAAAAAGCTTGGTTAAAAAAATTTATTCAAGAACAAGAAAATAATATTTTGTTTGATAGTGCTATTTTATTAAATCCACAAGTATGGGAAGCTTCAGAACATGTATCACATTTTTCCGATCCTTTAATAGAAAATAAAGATGATAATAAACGTTATCGTGCAGATAAATTAATTAATCAAAATGATTATAAATTAAACATTAGTGGTTGGTCTTTTGAACAAATGCAAAAATATATTATTGATCATAAACTTTTAGGTACTCGAAATTGGTCTTCTGTAAAAAATTTTAATATGTTGTTTCAAACTTATCAAGGTGTAGTTGAAGAAAAAAGTAAAAAAGTATATTTAAGACCAGAAACAGCACAAGGAATTTTTATTAATTTTAAAAATATTTTAAAAACAGCTAGAAAAAAAATTCCTTTTGGGGTTGGTCAAATTGGTAAATCTTTTAGGAATGAAATAACACCAGGAAATTTTATTTTTCGTACTTGTGAATTTGAACAAATGGAATTAGAATTTTTTTGTGAGCCGGGAACACAAAAAAAATGGTTTTTATATTGGAAAAAATATGTTAATGATTTTTTATTATCTTTAGGAATTAATTCTAAAAATTTAATGTTAAAAGATTATTTACCAGAAGATTTAAGTCATTATTCTGATTTTACTACTGATGTATTATTTAATTTTCCTTGGGGTTTTTCTGAATTATGGGGTATTGCTTCAAGAAGAGATTTTGATTTAAAAAAGCATCAACAATTTTCTAAACAAAATTTAACTTATTTAGATGAAAAAAATAAAAAAAAATATTTACCTTTTGTAATTGAACCTTCAGTAGGTGTAGAAAGATTATTTTTAGCTTTTTTGTTTAACTGTTATGAAGAAGAAAAATTAAATATAAAAGATACTAGACAAGTTTTAAAAATTCATCCTTTTTTAGCTCCTTTTAAAGCAGCCATTTTACCTTTAAATAAAAAAGAACATAGTTCTAAAGCGAAGAAAATTTATAAAGATTTAATGTTATATTTTGAAGTTTGTTATGAAGAAAATCAAAGTATTGGTAAAAGATATCGTAAACATGATATGATAGGCACTCCTTTTTGTATTACGATAGATTGTCAAACTTTTGTAGATGAAACTTGCACTATTAGAAATCGCGATAATTTGAAACAACATAGGATATTTATTAAAGATATAAAAAAATATTTAGAAAATAAGTTATTATTTTAGTTTTTGAGGTAATATATGGGAACAGACAAATTGAAATTTAAAGAATTTATTAATAAAATTAATACAGAAGTGCCCATTTATGATTTAGTTCAAGAAAATAATGTTATTTTAAAAAAAGTTGGTAAGAATTTTATGGGTTTATGTCCATTTCATTCTGAAAAAAACGCTTCTTTTTCTGTTTCGCCAGAAAAAAATATTGCTGTTTGTATGTCGTGTAAAAAAGGCGGTAGGCCTATTTCTTTTTATAAAGAAATAAAAAAAGTTTCTTTTCAATATGCTGTTTCAGAATTAGCTCAAAGATTAAATATTGTTGATTTATCTAAAAAAATTTTTTTATCTAATTCAAACAACCATTTGTATCGAATTATAGAAGAAACAATGATTTTTTTTCAATCTAATTTGTATGATAGAACATTTGGTAAAAAAGCTTTTAAATATCTTGAAGAAGAACGTAAAATAAAAGATGAAACAATCAAATATTTTAAATTAGGCTATGCTTTGAGTCATTTAGAAGAAAATATTTTTAATAATAAAATAAAAAATAAAAAAGAATTTAATAATTTTTCATCTTTGGTTGATTATTTAAAAAAAAATTTTTCTATTAACGATTTGATTGATTTAGGAATTATTAAAGAAAATGAAAAAACAGGTGATTATTATAATTTTTTCAATGAACGTTTGATTTTTCCAATTACTGATCATTATGGTAAATTTGTTGGTTTTGCTGGGCGTAATTTAAATAATAATGAACCAATTAAATATTTATTTAATACTAATACCAAGTTGTTTAACAAACAAGAACTTTTATATCAATTTTATGAAAATAAATCAGAGATTATAAAAAAAAATCAAGTTATTATATATGAAGGTTTTTTTGAAGTTATAGTTTCTTTTCAGTGTGGTATTAAAAATACTGTAGCTACTATGGGTACTAATTTAAGCATTAAACAAATTAAAATATTAAGTGAATTAACTAAAGAATTTATTTTTGCCTATGATAATGATTTTGCCGGTCAAGAGTCATTTTTTAAATTGGGTAATTATTTAACTAAAGAAGGTTTTAGAGTTAAAAGAATATTATTTCCAAACGGTCAAGATCCAGATGAATATTATCGTCAAAAAGGCACCATTCAATTTCAAAAATTTATTATAGATAATACAGAAGATTTTTTAGATATTAAATGTGAAGAATTATCTAAAAAAATAAATTATTTTTCTTTAGATACTGTTGAAAAAGAAAAAATTAAATCGGAATTATTTTCTTTATTTTATAAACAAAATGAAAAAATTAAAATACATTATCAAAGTATTTTGAATAATAAATATAACATTAAAATTAAATTATTTTTTGATAAAAATAACAATATACAAAAATCTGCTGATATTTATAAAGTTAAACAGCTTATGACAACTAATTTTTTATTAGATGTTATTTTTGATAGACATTATTTGTATATAAATTGGGATAGATTATCTAAAGATGAAAAATTTTCTAATTTTCAACAAAAGTCACCTGATGTTTTATCTATAAACGATTTAATTTATTATTATTATGTTTTTTTATTTAAAGAAATTAAAAAATATTATGATTCTCACCCTCAAGAAAATTCTATTACAATAAAAAATATAGATGATTTTTTCAAATTATATCCTCAAGCTTCTTGTTTTATAATTGATTTAAAAAACAAAATTAAAATTAAAGAAATTAATAATTCAATTTATAAATACAAATTAAAAATGAAAAATGAAAAAAAAGAAAATAAAAAAAAAGAAATTTTAAACAAAGTATTAAAACTACAATTACAATTAAACAATTTCAAATTATATAAAGACTAAAAATGAAAATAAAAAAAATAAAATAAAGGTAATTGATATGAATTGGAAAATTTTAATTGAAAATTTATTTAAAAAATTTAATATTAGACAAAAAATAAAAAATGAATTTTTTTTTAATTATGTTAAAAAAAATGATATTAATAATAATTTATTATTGAATTTTAAAAAAGAAGATGATAATTCTTTAATCTTAAAATATTCAGAAGATAAAATAAAAGATTTATCTGATTCGTTAGATGAAATTATTTTAGAAGAAGAAGATTTGGTTTATGAAGATGAAACAGATACTTTAGTATTAGATGAATTTGAAGAAAAAAAAGAAGAATTTTTAAATATTGATAAAAATCCAATTGATTTAAAATTTTATGATCCTGTTAAGATATATTTGAAAGAAATTGGCCAAATTCCATTATTAACTTTAGAAGAAGAACAGGAACAATTTAGATTAGTTTATGATGGAAGAGAAGCAGAAGCGAAACTAGAAAGTTATAGAAAAAAAGAAATTGAATTATCAGAGAAAGAAATTTCTGAATTAAACGATATTTTAAAAATATCTAATAAAGCTAAACATAGATTGGTTGAAGCTAATTATCGTTTAGTTGTTTCTATCGCTAAGCGTTATATTAGAAGAGGTTTAGAATTTTTAGATTTGATTCAAGAAGGCAACAGAGGATTAATGCGTGCTATAGAAAAATTTAATATTGATAAAGGTTGTAAATTGTCTACTTATGCTACTTTTTGGATTGTACAAAAAATTTTAAGAGCAGTAGCTGATCAAGCTCGTATTATTCGATTACCTGTTCATATTGTGGATAGAATTAATATTATTTCTATGGCAAAAAGTAAGTTAAGATTAAAATTACATCGAGAACCAACTATTGAAGAATTATCTGAATTTATTAATATTTCTGAAAAAAAATTAAGAATTATCGAAATAATTAAGAAAAAACCTATTTCTTTGGAAGCAAGGGTTGGAGAAAAAGATGATTCTTCTTTAGGGGAATTTATTAGTGATCCTGATTCTTTATCACCTCATGATTATATGTTACAAGAAATTATGAAAAATACTTTAAATGAAATTTTAGAAGACACTTTAACAGATAGAGAAGAAAAGATTTTAAGAATGCGTTATGGATTATCAAATGGGAAAGTTCATACTTTAGAAGAAGTAGGAAATGTATTTGGTGTTACACGTGAAAGAATTAGACAAATAGAAGCTAAAGCTTTTAGACGTTTAAGAACTCCTGCAAGACAAAATAAATTGAAAACTCTTTATAATAGGATGAATAAAAAATAGGATATATCAAAAATGAAAAGAATTTTATTTATTGCTTCGTTAAGGGCGCCTGTTAGGATATAAAAAGATATCTAGAAAAAAGACTAGACGTTTTAGAAATGACAAAACGAGAACAACAGATTCACTTTTGAATCGAAAGATAAAAAAGGAAAATAGCATATCTGTAAAGCGATAAGTTAACTAAAAAGAATATTATGTTACTACTAAATTGCAAGTTCATATGAAATAAGGTTAAAGTCAAAAGATTGAAGTTCAGGTCGAGTGGGCAAAGCAAGCCTCTAATAGGTAATGAGACTGAATTAACATTCAGTATAGGAATATTCCCTATCAAAACCCTATTTGTTATCATTAATTTTAAAAATTAGTTAACGGTTTTTAAAAGTCATTTACTCTAAAATAGGGTTGTAATAATGATAAACATTTTATAAAAATAAAAAAAGACATTGAAATAACCGATATTCATTATCACTTAGCTTTTTGTATTACCAGGGAAGCCTAATGGGAACACACAATAATTTTTAATTTATTAGTGTTTTTTATGGTGGCAGAGGCGTTGTAGTAGTTTGAGACGGTAACACCGATTACATGGCAAAGAACGCTAGAATTATGTTTAAATTATTAAACTTAATTGTGAAAGCTTAGTGCATGGAAACATGCCCGCTGGGTTTGGGAAGAAGCTTTAAAGTAAATATTTCTTGAGTTAATTGCTTTAATTCGATCTTCATCTAAAAATTATGAAAAAGTTTTAGATATTGGCACTGATCATGGATTAGTTTTAAAAAAGGCTTTTGAATTAAGATATATAAAAAAAGGTATTGCTTCAGATAATAAATTTAAGCCTTTAATGCAAGCTAAAAAAAATTTAAAAAAATATTATGTTAATTTTTATTTAAGTGATGGTTTTGATAATATTAAAGAAGATTTTGATTTAGCTTTAATTTGCGGTATGGGGGTTTTCAATATTATTAAAATTTTATCAAAAGCTCCTCATAAAAATAAACATTTTTTATTAGGACCACAAGGTAAAATAGAATATTTATTATATTGGTTGGAAGAAAATGATTTTGAAATTATAGAAAAATATCATATTTTTGATAAATTTGATTATTTATTTTTAAAAGTAACTTTAAAAATTTAAAATTTATAATTAATATTTTATTATCGATTTTTTCATTTAATATATAATTATTTGAATTTTTTTTTTTTTTAAAGTATAATATAGGTTGTTGAATTTCTTAAAATTTTTAGTGTTTGAGTAGCTCAGTTGGATAGAGCAACGGCCTTCTAAGCCGTCGGTCAGGGGTTCGAATCCCTTCTCAAACGCCATTAAGTCATAAATTTTAATAAATTTTGAAGATTAAATTATGATTATTTTAATTTTATTATTTTCATTAACTTATTGTTTAAAAGATATTTTTTTATATTTTATGTGATTAATAAGAACTGAGGAGAAAATTATTATGGCTGTCCCGTTTAGAAGAACTAGTAAAACTGTTAAAAGAAAAAGACGTACACATTATAAACTAAGTGCGCCAAATTTAGTAGTTTGTCCTATAACTAAAAATTTTACTTTGCCACATCGTGTTACTAAAAACAGTGGTTATTATAAAGATAAATTATATTTAGCAAATAAAAAAATTGATTAAAAATTTTATTAATTTTTTTCAGTATATTTTAATTAATTCATTACATAAAATTATAATATTTTATTTTTATTAATATAAAACATTAATCATAAAGAGAGTTAATAAAAAATAAGTGAAATTAAATAATTTACAAAAAACAGCAGCTTCAGCTTCCTTAGTTTCTTTTGCTATTGTTTTAGATATTTTTTGGACTTTAACTTTTTCTTGGAATACAATCGGTAGTGGAACAATATTTAAAATTTCAGTTTTGCCTTTAATTTTAATAGGCTTTATATTTGGTTTTAAGTACGGTTTATTATCTTGTATTTTGTTTAATTTTTATCACTTACAAAAAGCAAGTTTTTTCACATTAAAAGTTTGGTTGGATTTATTTAATATTAATTCCACTTGTTCAATATTTATTTATCTTTTGGATTATACTTTGCCTGATTTATCTTATAGTATTTCTGGATTATTTTATTTACCTGATTTTAACAATAATAATCATTTTAAAAAAATTTGTTTAGCTTTATTTTTAATTTTTTCTTTAAAAGCTATATTTCATATTTTATCTGGTTACCTTTTTTGGATTAATCTTACACTTACTCCTGAAGTAATTAGTAAATTTCCTAATTTTTTTCGAAAATTATTGGATCATAAACATTATTTGATTTTTTCTATTATTTATAATTTTATTCCAACTATAACAACCGGTTTATTAAATGGAGTAATTTTTTATTTTTTGAATAATAAATTTCGATTTAAATTATTTTAAATAATTTTTATATAATTATTATTTATTTTAGATATTCTAAAAAAAATATTATTTTTTTTTTAATTATTTTATTATTATTTACATATTTTTTAATTTTTAATAAAAATTTTATTAAAAATTTTTAATTTATTTTAAATTAAAATATTTTTATTATTTAATATAAATTAATTTAAAAATTTTTAATTTTATTTTTTATAAATTTAAGGAGAAAATACAATTAATGTCTCGTTATACAGGTTCTATTTGGAAAGTTTCACGTCGTTTAAATTATTCTTTATCAGAAACAGGTAAAGAATTAATTAAAAGACCTTATGCACCAGGAATGCATGGTAAAAAAAGAATTAAAGCTAAAGATTATGGTTTACAATTACAAGAAAAACAAAAAGTTCGTTTTACTTATGGTATTTCTGAAAAACAATTTAAAAAAATTTTTAAAGATGCGGGTAAATTAAAAGGCATTCATGGTGAAATGTTTTTGTTTTTATTGGAGTCTCGTTTAGATAATGTTGTTTATCGTTTAGGATTTGCTAAAACTAGACAACAGGCCAGACAATTGGTTAATCATGGCCATATTTTGGTAGATGGTAAAAAGGTAGATATTCCTTCTTATAGTTTAAGAGTTGGGCAAATTATAACTTTGAAAGAAAAATCAAAAGATTTGATTATTGTAAAAGAAGCTTTAGCAAATAAATTAAATCGTGTTGATTATATTTCTTTAAATAAAGAATTAGTTGGGAAATATGTTCGTATTCCTCACAGAGATGAATTATTGCCTAATATTAAAGAACAATTAATAGTTGAGTTTTATAATAGAAAATAAAAAAAATTTATGCACCCCTTTCTTAAGAGGTGTTTTTTTATTATATTTTTATATTAAATTTAAGTTTGTTTATTCAAAATTAAAAAATTTAGTAAAATTAACTTATAAGTTTAAATTTTATTGATTGATTTTGATAAAAAAAATTTTTATATTTTTTTAAGTTATTCATTACTCGGGGGTTTAATTTTATGAAAAAAAAATCAAATAAAAATTCTTCTTTTGATTATGTTAAATATATAAAAGAAATTAGTCAAAAAAATTTAAAAGAAACTTTAAATTATTTTAATTCTGACGAAGAAAATGGAATAATATCAAAACAAGTTATAATTAATCGAAAAATTTACGGTGGAAATGAATTTTTAAAATATCAAAAAATTTCTTATATTCAAAAATTTATAAAATTTTTTTTCAATCCTTTTAATATTATTTTATTATTAATGTTAATTATTTCTTTATTAACTGACGTTATATTTATAAAACCGGATCATTCTAAAGATTTTACAACTATTATTATCATTTTTTTAATATTTTTTTTATCTAATTTTATTTCTCTATTTCAAGAAATGAAATCTTCAAAAATAGTTGAAAAACTAAAGAAATTGGTTCAAACCACTACTAAAGTAAAAAGAGATAATAAAATTCAAAAAATTATTTCAGATGATTTAGTGAGAGGTGATATTGTTTTTTTTACTTCTGGTGATATTATCCCTGCTGATATTAAATTAATTGAGACTAAAAATTTTTTTGTTCAAGAAGCTAGTTTAACAGGCGAAGCTTATTCAGTTCAGAAAGATGCTAAAAATAAAGATATATATGAAAATTTTTTAGAAGATAAAAGATTGATTTTTACGGGGACTAATGTCATTTCTGGTTATGCTAAAGGTATTGTGATTATTACAGGTGAAAATACTTATTTAGGTAATATAAATAAAAATATTGATAAACAAAATAATTTTTCTAATTTTCAAAATGGTATTGCTTCTATTTCTAAATTATTACTTATTTTTATTTTTTTTATGATGCCTTTAATGTTTATAATTAATTATTTTAAAAATCCTAATTCTCCCAGTATAATAATGGAATCTTTATTATTTTCATTGACTATTGCATTTGGATTAACTCCAGAAATGTTACCTTTAATTACTACTACTTCTTTATCTGTTGGATTACTTTTATTATCAAAAAAAAAAGTTTTAGTTAAAAATTTGAGTTCTATTCAAGATTTTGGTGTTATGAATATATTATTTACTGATAAAACAGGCACTTTAACAGAAGGTCATGTTTCATTAGATGGTTATTTTGATTTAAATAATAATTTAAATCAAAATGTTTTAAAAAATGCTTATCTTAATAGTTTTTTTCATTCTGGGGCTAAAAATATTATAGATGATTCTATTATTTCTAAGATTCAAGATTTACAAAAAAATAATTTTATTAAAATTGATTATCATCAAAAATTTCATAAAATCGATGAAATTTCTTTTGATTATACTAGAAGAATGGTTAGTATTATTTTAGAAAATAAAAATAATAAAAAAAAAACAATGATTACTAAAGGAGCTATAGAAGAAATTTTAAATATTTGTGATTATGTTGAATTTAGTAAAAAAAATATTGTTCCTTTAACTCCTGAATATAAAAAAATAATTTATGATAACATTATTGATTATAATAAAAAAGGTTTTAGAGTTGTTGGAGTAGCGAAAAAAAATATTTCTTCTTTTGTTAAATCTTTAAATGATTTTGATGAAACAAAAATGATTTTAATAGGTTTTTTAACTTTTTTTGATTCTATAAAAAAAAGTGCTAAAAAAACAATATCTTCTTTAAAAAAATACGGTGTTGAAGTAAAAATTTTAACAGGCGATAATGATATTTTAACTAAAACAATAGCACAAATGATTAATATTAATAATATTAGTTTGTTATCTGGGACTGAAATAGACAAATTAGATGACGATGAATTATATCAAAAAGCTAAAAAAATAAATATTTTTACAAAATTTTCACCAGAACAAAAAGCAAGAATTATAGATGTTTTTAAAAAAGAAAAAAATATTATTGGTTTTATGGGTGATGGCATTAATGATGTGCCAGCAATGCAAAAAGCTCATTTAGCTATTTCTGTTGATTCTGGAACAGATATTACAAAAGAAGCGGCAGATATTATTATTTTAGGAAATGATTTAAGTATTTTACAAAAAGGAATTATCGAAGGTAGAAAAACTTATACTAATATGTTAAAATATTTAAAATTTACTTTAGCTTCTAATTTTGGTAACGTTTTAAGTGTTTTAACAGCAAGTTTATTTTTAAAATTTATGCCAATAAAAACAATTCAAATTTTATTTTTAAATGTTGTTTATGATTTAACTTGTTTCGCTATTCCTTTTGATAATGTAGATTCTAATTATTTAAAAAAGCCACGTAATTGGGATTTAAAAAACATTAGAAATTTTATGATTTTTTTTGGATTTATTTCTTTTTTATTTGATTTATTGTTTTTTTTCATTTTGCATGGTGAAAGTGAAACTATATTTCAAACTGGATGGTTTATTTTTTCTATGTGGTCGCAAGTTTTTATTATTTATTTATTACGCACAGAAAATATTATTAAAGATATAAAACCATCGTTATTAATGTTTATTTTACCTATAACGGGTGTTTCTGTTGTGACACTTTCACCTTTTATACCTTTTTTATGTGATCCATTAAAATTGAATTCTGAATTTTTTAATAAATTTCAAAATGTGTCTTTTTTATTATCATTTGTATCAATATTAATTTTATATTTTATTATGGTAAAAATAGCTAAAAATATTTTTATTAATAAATATAAATATTTATTATAATTTATATATATTTAGATATAAATTTAATAATTTGTAACCAAAATAAAAAAAAGAAAAGGTATTTTATGGATTTTTTTTTAGAATTTTTAATTTATTTTATCTTATTGATATTATTATTTTTTTTCGCTTTTAAAATTATTTTTAGTAAATATCAAATTTTTAAAATTATTTTTTTAATGTTTTTATGTACTGGTTTAGTTTATTATTTTAAAAAAATTACTAAAAATTTATTATGCGATTTAGACGACTTATTAGGGTTACAAATTTATAATTCATTATTAATTTTTACTTTAATTAGTATTATTATTATAAAGGCACCTTATTTAAGAATTTATTTTAATAATTATTTAAAATTTTGGTCTAAACAGAAAAATATCGTTATGGGAAGTCATACTACTCAAAAAGCTATTTTAGATTCTGTAATTGAAATGTCAAGTAAAAAAATTGGAGCTTTAATTACTATAGAAAAACATAATACTTTAGATATGTTTTCGCAAAAAGCTATTTTAATTAATGGTATGGTTTCAAAAGAATTAATAATGAATATTTTTATTCCTAATACTCCACTTCATGATGGTGGTACTATTATTCGTGGAGATAGAATTTTATGTGCTGGCGCTTATTATACATTATCCGATGATGAACATTTTGAAAAAACCACAGGTTCTAGACACCGTGCTGCTTTAGGCATTAGTGAAACTACTGATAGTATGACTTTAGTGGTTTCTGAAGAAACCGGACGTATTTCTATTGCTTTAGAAGGTATTATGTTAAATATTGATGATAAAAATAAAATCCAAGAATATTTAATTATGTTTATGATTTAATACAGTAGTGGTATTAATTTTATTATCATTTATAAAACGAAATTTATTGTTTTTTATCTATTTATTTTGAAATATTTATATAATCTTTAATTTAATTTTAATGTTTTTATAAATATGTTATAATTATAATATTAAAAAAAAGTTTTTATTTTAATTTTAGGATTTTTTCTTTTGAATTATTTTATTATTTTTAGGTTTTAAAATTAGTTTTTTAATTATAATAGTGATTTTAAATCACTATTTTTAATTTAATATTTATTTTTAATATTGTTGATAGCATAAATTAAAAAATTTTATAAAATCAATAATAAAAAATATTTATTTAATTTTTTATTATGTATAATTATTTTTTTTATAAGGTAGGTATAAATTTTGAATAGTAAAGATTTTTTTAATATTATTAGTGAGTTTGCTGAAGAAAATGAATTAACTAAGGAACAAATAAAAGATGCTTTTACGAAAGCTCTTATTTATGGTTGTAGAAAAGCACATAAGATTAAATCTTGTAAAGTTGATATTAAAGAAGATCGCAATGAAATAAATTTATATAAGCAATATTATATAATTGATCCAGAAGAACAATATTTAAATAATTACAAAGATTATACTCACATTGATTTAGAAGAAGCAAAAAAAATTAAAAAAAGAGTCAAAGTAGGTCAAATTATTAATATTAAGACTAATCCTAAAGATTTTAACCTTTATGCTGTTAAAGATTTTAAAAATAAATTTAAAGAAGAATTAACTAAACAAAAAAGAGAAAATATTTATGATTATTTTAAAAGTTATGAAGGTAAATTGATTAATGCGAAAGTTATTGGTTCTAATAGTAAATTTTATTATCTAGAATTGGAAAAAGAAATGACTACTTTGTTGCCTAAAAAAGAAACTTTAAATAAAGAAATTTTTGCCGAAGGTGATCGTATTAGAGTTTATATAGTTGAAGTTCAAAAAACTACTAAATTACCACGAATTTTTGTAAGTCAAACTCATATTGGTTTAGTGACTAAAATTTTTGAAGATTGGATTCCTGAAATTAATGATGGTACTTTAAAAATTATGATGATTGCTAGAATTCCAGGCGAAAGAACTAAGATAGGGTTATTTTCTAATAATCCTCAAGTCGATCCGATTGGTTCTTGTATTGGTAAAAACGGTAATCGTATTAAGAGTATTATTAAACTTTTACAAGGAGAAAAAATTGATTTGTTTTTATGGAGCGAAAAAAATGAAGAATTAATTTCTAATTCTTTACAACCAGCTAAAATATTTCAAGTAAATATTAAGAATTTAGAAAATAAAAAAGCTTTGGTAATTGTAGAAGATGATCAACTATCTTTAGCAATTGGTAAATTAGGTAAAAATGTGAAATTAGCTGCTCAAGCTACTAAATGGAATATTGATATTAAAACTTTATCTCAATTAAAAAAAATAAAAACAATGACTTAAAAATATTTATGTTATAGATATGTCATAAAATAAGGTAAATTAATGATAAAAAAAAAACTTATTTTAAGAACTTGTATTGCAAGTCGCTGTATTTTACCAAAAGAAAAATTAATAAGAGTTGTAGTTACAAGAGATAAATTAATTTTTATTGATTTTGATCATATACTTTTAGGTAGGGGAGCTTATTTTGTTTTAACTCTTAAAAATGTTTTATTAATTCAAAAAAAAAAGATTTTAGAAAAAAAACTAAAAACTTATATACCTAAAGAAATTTATCAAAAACTTTTAGAAATGGTTCAAACTATCGAAAATTAATTATTGATTTTAATAAAAAAACATTTTATTTATGAAAGGATAAAGCTTGTGAAAAAAATAATACCTCAATCAAAAAATAAAACCAAAAATGATGACTCGAACGTTAAAAAACAAAAAATAAAAAAAAGTTATGTTTTTAATTCAAAACATAATATTCAAGAGATAGCTAAAATATTTGGTATTTCTAGTGCTATCTTAATTAAACAACTTTTAAAAATAGGGATAATAGTTAATATTAATGATACTTTAGATAAAAACATTATTGAATTATTGGGTACTGAGTTTAATGTTGAAATTATTTTTGAAAATTCGGATAATTTAAAAAAAATAATTATGAAAAAAAAAAATATTCCAAAATTAGAAAAAAGACCTCCAATTATTACCATTATGGGCCATGTTAATCATGGGAAAACCACATTATTAGACACAATTAGAAAAACCAGGATAGTTGATAAAGAATTTGGTGGCATTACTCAACACATAGGTGCATATCAAACCAATTATAAAGGAAATTTAATCACTTTCATAGATACTCCAGGTCATGAAATTTTTAATCAAATGAGAGCTAGAGGAGTGCAATTTACAGATATTTGTATTTTAATATTGGCTGTTGATGACGGAGTTAAACCGCAAACTATTGAAGCTTTACAACATGCACAAGCAGCAAAAGTACCTATTATTGTTGCTTTAAATAAAATTGATAAAACTAATAGAATTAATTTGGAACCAATTATGTCTGAACTTTCTAATTATGATTTATTACCTGAAATTTGGGGTGGCAAAACTCCATATGTGGAAATTTCTGCATTAAAAAATAAAGGTATTGATCAATTATTAGAATTAATTTTATTAATTAGCGAAATAGAAAATTATCAAACTGAAATAAAAATTCCTGCTGAAGGTCATGTTTTAGAAAGTAACTTAGCTATATCTAAAGGACCCATAGCTACTTTTATTATTAAAAAAGGAACTTTAAAAGTTGGCGATATTGTTGTTGTTGGTCAAACTTATGGTAAAATTCGTTCTATAGAAAATGACTTAAAACAAAAATTAAAAATAGCTTTACCTTCACAGCCTATTAAAGTTTCAGGTTTAAAAGAAGTTGTGTTAGCGGGAGATTTTTTTATGGTTGTTAAAGATGAAGTTACTGCTAAAAAAATAGTTAATCAAAAAAAAGAACAATATAAAAAAAATTTAGAATCAGAAAATAAAATTTCTGGTTTAGAAAATTTTTTAAGTAATTTAGATACTGCAGAGACCAAATATTTAAATATTATTTTAAAAACAGATTTTCAAGGTAGTTTAGAAGCTATAAAAAGTATTTTAGAAAAAATTTCTTTATCTGATGTTAAAATTAAATTTATAAAAATGGGTGTTGGTGATATTTCTGAAAGTGATATTAATTTAGGTCAATTAAATTCATCTTTAATTATAGGTTTTAATGTAAATTCTAATGTTTTTGTTAGAAGTTTAGCAAAAAATAAAGGTATTAAAATAAATTTATATAATGTTATTTATCGTATTTATGAAGATGTAGAAAAGATAATGAAAAGTTTATTAAAAACTTCTTTGGAAGAAAAAGTTATAGGTCAAGCTGAAGTTAGAAAAATATTTAATATTAGTACAATAGGAACTATTGCTGGTTGTTATGTTATTAGCGGTATGATAACTAATGATTCATTATTAAGAGTAATTAGGAATAAAAAAATTATTCATCAAGGGAAAATAATTTCTTTAAAACATTTAAAAGATAATATTCCAAATTCTAAGAAGGGTCATGAATGTGGTATTTTAGTAGAAAATTTTAGTAATTTTGAAATCAATGATATAATAGAAGCATATAAGTTAGAGAAAGCGGAGAATTAAAATACATGGGATTAACAAATGAAAAATTAGCTAGTTTGATAAAAAAAGAATTAGCGTTAATAATTAATGTATCTATTCGTAATAATAAAATTGGATTTATTAATGTAACTGAAGTTAAGTTAACTAATGATTTATCTTTTGCAAATGTTTATTATGTTATTTTAAATAATCAACCAGAATTTTTATCTTTAGCTGCTGAAATTATAGAGAAAAATAAATCTACAATTAGAATGTTATTGGCAAAAAAAATAAGAAATATAAGAAAAATACCTGAATTAGTATTTATTTATGATACATCTTTAGAATATGGAAATCATATTGATAATATTTTAAAAGGTATTAATAAATAAAAATTTAAATTATAGAATAATTCTTAAATATTTTTATTAATTAAATAAAGGAATAATGGGTGGAATTAGATTTTAATGATTGCTCAAGTTGTTATTGATTTGAAGGCATTTACATTAAGAAACCGACATTTTGATTATATAATACCTGAAAAGTTTCATGGAATGATTCAAAAAGGTATGCGTGTTATAGTTCCTTTTGGTTTAAAAGATAACAAAAGATTAGGATATGTTTGTGATTTAGTTAACTATAGTGATTTTGCTAAAAAAGAGTTATTAGAAGTTTTAGATTTGGAACCTTGCATTGATCCAGAACTTTTTTTATTAGCAGAAGAAATTTTAAAAATTCCTTTTATTTCGAAAGCACTAGTTTATGAGACAGTTATTCCTAAAGGGCTTTTGATAAATTACCAAAAAAAAGTTTTACTTTTTAATAAAAAAGGTATTTCGGAAGAAATAATACAAAAATTTAATAATAAAAATGAATGGTTACTTAATGATTCAGAATATAAAAAATTTGGAGTTGAATTAAATAAATTAGCTTGTAAACTTGATATTTTAAAAATACAAACTTTATTAAAACCTCGTTATTCAGAAAAAAAAGAAACTTTTTATTATTTTAATCCTATTTGTAAAGATTATCATCAAATACAATTAAATCCTAAAGAAAAACATGTTATAGAACAATTTAAAACAACATTAAATATTAAAAAAATAGATTTTTTGAAATTTAGTACTTATGCTGTCATTAATAATTTATTAAAAAAAGGAATTATTTTAAAATATGAAAAAAATTTAAATGATTTTATTTTGCATCATAATTTTTCTTTATCAAAAAATAAAAAAGTAACTTTAAATCAAGAACAAGAAGAAGCTTTAGGACAAATTGATTTAAATAAAAATAAAGTATATTTACTTTATGGTAAAACTGGAACTGGTAAAACAGAAGTTTATTTAAAATTAATTGAGAAAATTTTAAAAAACAAACGTCAAGTTTTAATTTTAGTTCCTGAAATAATTTTGATAGCTCCTTTAGCACAAAGACTTAAATCTAAATTTACTGAAGAAAAAATATCTATTATGCATAGTTTATTGTCGTCAAAAGAAAGATATAATCAATATAAAATGATTAAAAATCAAGAAGCGACAATTATATTAGGTACTAGAAGTGCTATTTTTTCTCCTTTACAATCATTGGGTATTATTATTATCGATGAAGAACACGATGAATCTTTTATACAAAAAGAACAAGTATCTTATGATGTTAAAGAATTAGCTAAAATTAGAACAAAATATCATAATGTACCTTTAATTTTAGGTAGCGCTACTCCTTCTTTAGAAAGTCATTATAATGTTCAACAAAATATATATAAATTATTAACTTTAAATCAAAGAATTTTAGTAAATAATTTTCCTTTAATAAAATTAGTCGACATGAAGAAAGAATTAACAAAAGGTAACTTAGAACCTTTTTCTTTTGAATTAAAAAAAAAATTAAACGAAACATTAAAAAAAAATGAGCAAGCAATTATTTTTATTAATACTAAAGGTTATGCACCTTTTTTATTGTGTCGTTTTTGTGGTTATGTTCCTAAATGTATTGAATGTAATATTAGTCTTACTTTTTATAAAAAAAAAAATCTTTTAAAATGCAATCATTGTGGATTTAGTTTAAAATTTAAATTAATTTGTCCTAAATGTAATCAAAAAAAAATTAAAACTTTTGGAATAGGAATTGAATATTTAGAAAATTATTTAAAACAAAACTTTCCCACAATAACAATTAAAAGATCAGATGCAGATACTATTACTAAAATTAGTCAATATGAAAATATTTGGAATGAATTTAATCAAAATAAATATCAAATTTTATTAGGAACACAAATTATTTCTAAAGGTTTAGATTTTTCCAATGTTACTCTTGTTGGAATCATTGCGGCAGATAGTTTATTAAAAATACCTGATTTTAAAGCTTCTGAAAAAACTTTTCAGTTGTTAATGCAAACATCAGGACGCGCCGGAAGAGCTAAACAAGGCACAGTAATTATTCAAAGTTATGATATTGATAATTATGTTATTAAATCAGTTGCTAGTTATCAAGAAAAATATGTTGTTCAAAAACTTTTAGATGAAAGAAAAATATCTCAATTACCTCCATTTAATTATGTTAGTAAAATTTTAATTTGTCATGAATCATACTTGCAGGTTTTTTCAATATCTAAAAATATTAAATATATTTTAGAACAAAAATATAACAAAAAAGAAATGATAATATTAGGACCTATTTTATCTTTAATATCCAAAAAAAATAATAAATATAGAATATTATTAACATTAAAATATTCAAAATGGCCTTTAAATTTAGATTTTATTTTAAAAGATAACATTTTAAAAAATGCTGATATTTTTTTTGATAGATTTGCTCATTTATTTTAAATTTATGGTTTAATTATTTATATTATTAATTTTTAATTTTAAGTATATTTAGTAATTTTTTTTAAGTATTTTTATATTTTTTAAGAGAGAATTTTTTATGACTAAGAGAAAAAAAGAAAATAGTTCACAAACATTAGGAGAAGAAATAGCTAATTCTATTTCGCACGGTTTAATGGTTCCTTTCGGAATTATTATGTTAATTTTAATTTCATCTTATATTTATTATATATGGCCCAAATTAACTGAAATCCCTTTTTTTAATAAAGTTTTTTCTATATTTTACCCCTTTTCTATAATTTTTCTTTATTTAACTAGTACTTTATATCATTCTTTAAGTTTTACAAAGGCAAAAAAAATATTTAAAAAATTTGATCATATTGGTATTTATTTATTAATCTTTGGAACTTTTACTCCTTTTTTACTTTTATCATCGGAATTAAATAAGCCATTGTTTTCTGAATATATTATTACTAAAGGATTATTTTTTTTTGTTTTTCAATTTATTATCACAATAATTGGAATTATATTAAAATGGTTTTGGATTTATAAATGGAATAAAATACATATTTGTTTATTTCTTTTATTAGGTTGGAGTTCTTTATTTATTTTTCCATACTTGTATAAAACAGGTAATGATGATTATAATTTAGTTTTTTATCTTTTGTTATCTGGTGGATTTTTTTATAGTTCGGGAGTTTATTTCTATATTAAAGATTATAAAAAATATTATCATTTTATTTGGCATTTATTTGTTTTATCAGGGACTATTTGTCATTTTATTGCTATTATGTTTTTTTTACATTTTATATCGAAATCTTAGAATACTAAATTATAATTTATAGTAATAATACATACATATCACAGGAGAAATGTTTAATTATATGAAAATTATATCAGTAAACGCCGGAAGTTCTTCTTTAAAATTTAAATTATTCGATATGCCGAAAGAAGAATTGATTTTTTCTGGCTTGATTGAAAAAATAGGTGATCAAAAATCTATTTTTAGTTTAAGTTATGGAAATACTAAAAAAGAAACAATCATGCCAGTTTTAAATCATCAACAAGCAGTAAAATTATTATTAGATTCTTTACAAATTAATAAAATTATTGATAATTTAGAAGAAATTAAAGGAGTAGGACATAGAATTGTACAAGGCGGAGAATTATTTAAAGATTCTGTTGTTTTAACTGAAGAAAATATTTTAAAAATTGAAAGTTTAAATGATTTAGCTCCTTTACATAATTATGCTAATGTTTTAGGAATAAAGGCTTTTGAAAAAAATATACCTAATATTTTTCAAGTGGGTGTTTTTGATACTACCTTTCATCAAACTATAAAACAAGAAAATTTTTCTTACGCTATTCCTTATGAATGGTATCAAAAATATAAAATTAGAAAATATGGATTTCACGGTATTTCTTATAAATATGTTTCCAATAGAACTTCAGAAATATTAGCCAATAAAGATTCAAAAATTATTGTTTGTCATGCTGGTAACGGCGTTTCTTTATGTGCTATTGAAGGTAATAATTCTGTAGATACTTCTATGGGATTCACGCCACTCGAGGGTGTACCGATGGGTACAAGAAGTGGTAACATTGATCCTACTATTATTGAATTTATATCTTATAAAGAAAATAAAAGTATTAAAGAAATTATGAATATTTTGAATAAGAAATCAGGTTTTTTAGGAGTTTCAGGTGTTTCTAATGATGCTAGAGATATTGAAATTTCTTTACAAAATGGAAACAAAAGATCTTTATTAGCGCATGATGTTCAAATTAAAAGAATATGCGATTATATTGGTAGTTATTATTTTTTACTAAAAGGGATAGATGCTTTAGTTTTTACTGCTGGTATGGGTGAAAATTCTTCATTATTTAGAAAAAAAATTATTCAACGTTTATCATTTTTAGGAGTTTTTTTAGATGATGAATTTAATAATTCCAAAGGTGAAAGAATTATTAGTACTTCAAATTCTTTTTTTAAAGTTTTAGTTATACCTACAAATGAAGAAATTGAAATTGTTAGAGAAGTTTGTAAAATTAAAAATTAAATTTTTATTATCAGATAACAATATTATATTTTTTATTGATAAAATTATTTATTATTTTATTTAATTATTTAATTAAATAGAATATATTTTTATTAATTTTATCAATAAAATTTTAATTCTTTTTTTAAAGTTTTAGTTATACCTACAAATGAAGAAATTGAAATTGTTAGAGAAGTTTGTAAAATTAAAAATTAAATTTTTATTATCAGATAACAATATTATATTTTTTATTGATAAAATTATTTATTATTTTATTTAATTATTTAATTAAATAGAATATATTTTTATTAATTTTATCAATAAAATTTTAATTATTACATTTTTTTATTTTATTTATTGGATGGAGGAATACTCAAGGGGCTTAAGAGGTACGCTTGGAAAGCGTATAGATCTTTAAAAAGATGCAAGGGTTCGAATCCCTTTTCCTCCGCCATTATTAATTAAATAAAAATAACTCATTATTTTTTAAACTATTTAATAATTTTGGTTTATTTTTATTTAATTAATTTTTTTGAAATTAATATATTTATTTGTTAAAATTTATTATTAGTAATCATTTATTTCAATTTGAATATATTTTTTACAAAATATTTTATACATTTATTAATAATTTTGATTATTTTTTAACTAAAAATTAAAATTTTATTATATTTATTGATAGGAGTTTAAATTATTATGCAAGCTTATTTAAATTTATGTCGAGATATTTTAAATTATGGGAAAAAAAAAATAGATCGTACAAAAACAGGAACTAGAAGTATTTTTGGTTATCAAATGCGTTTTAATTTAGAAAAAGGATTTCCTTTATTGACTACTAAAAAAATGAATTTTAAAGCTATTATACATGAATTATTATGGTTTATTAAAGGTGATACTAATATTCGTTATTTGGTACAAAATAATGTTAATATCTGGAATGAATGGCCTTATCAAAAATATTGTAATTCTAACTTTTTTCAAAATTTAACATTACAAGAATTTATTGATAAGATTATAATAGATGAAAAGTTTGCTAAAATTCACGGAGATTTAGGTCCTATTTATGGTCATCAATGGAGAAATTTTCAAGGCATTGATCAATTAACTGATTTAATTTCAGAAATTAAAAAAAATCCTCATTCAAGACGTTTAATTTTAACTGCTTGGGATCCTACTGTAATTAAAGATATGTTATTACCACCTTGTCATGTTATGATACAGTGTTATGTTGAAAAAAATAAAATCTCTATGCAACTTTATCAAAGAAGTGGAGATGTTTTTTTAGGTATACCATTTAATATTGCTTCTTATTCTTTGTTATTAATTATAATTGCTCAATGTACAGGTTTAAAACCTTTTGAATTTATTCATACTATAGGTGACGCTCATATTTATAATAACCATATAGAACAAATTCAAAAACAAATAAAAAGAATTCCTAAAAAGTTACCAATTATGACTTTAAATCCTCACATAATCGACATTAACCAATTTACATTTAATGACTTTAATTTAGAAAAATATGAATCTTATGGTATTTTGAAAGGGGTTGTTGCTGTATGATTAGTTTAATTACTGCTTTAGATCCTAATTTTTTGATTGGCAATTGTAATATGCTTCCTTGGCATTATCCCCAAGATTTAAAATTTTTTAAAAAAATGACTAATAATAAAAATGTTTTGATGGGTTATTGTACTTATAAATCTTTAAAAAAATATTATAAAAATAAAAATTTTTTATTTCAAAAAACTTATGTTGCAAGTTTTGATCAGTCATTACAATTACCTGATGCAATTGTTATAAATAATTTGTTTAATTTTTTAAAAAATATTCAAGATGAAATAATTATAATTGGCGGAAGTCAAATTTATAAACAAACGTTACCTTATATAAATATACTTTATGTTACTCATATTTTAACAAGATTTCAAGGAGATTCATTTTTTCCTTTTGTTAATCTAAAAAAATATAAAATTGTATCTAAAAAAATTTATCCCGAATTAATTTTTGTTGAGTATCATAAAATTAGTTAAATTAGTTTGTGTTATTTTAAAGAAAAAGGTTATTCAAACAAAAAATGTTTAATTTAATTTTTTTATTTATTTTTTTTATTAATTGGGGATTTTTAATTTATCAATTTGATCATTGTCATTACTTTTATTATGTATTTGTTTTTTCTTTATTCCCTATATTATCTTTTTTAATATCTTTAATTTTTATTTTTTTACTTTGTTTACTTTGTATGATAATTATGAAAAATTTAAGAGTAAATCATATTTTTAAGTATATAGTTACCCGTCATATATCTATTTTTTTATTAAGATTATTAAGAGTTAAAATAGTTTTTAAAAATTATGATTTAATACCTTCAAAAGAAAATTTAATTATTTATGCAAATCATAAATCATGGTTTGATGCATTTATTATTTTAAGTGTGATTCCGAGATGTTTAGCTTTTACTCCTAAAGATACTTTATATAAATATTCATTGATAAATTATTGTTTTAATTCTTTCGATTGTATTCAGATATTTAGAAAAAATAATCGTGAAACATTTAAAAATTTAATCAAGGGCATTGAAAATATAAAAAAAGGGTTAGCCATTGTTATTTTTCCTGAAGGAGGCATCAAAGATATTAAAAATGAAAAAGCTGTAGAATTTTTACCTGGTGCTTTTAAAATCGCTTTTAAAAGTGAGGCTATTATTTTACCTTTGAGTATTAAAGGTTCTATAAATATTAAAAATTTTTTTTTTCTTAAAAGAAAAATTGTTGAGGTTCATTGTCATAAAACTATTAATTTTCAAGATTATAAACTTCAAAATACAAAACAAATATCAGAAAAAACACGAGAAATAATTAATTCTATTTTTTAATATTGTTATTTTAAGTTAATTTTTTTAAAATATTATATTTTTTGAAAGGGAAAAAAGCTATTAAATGTTAAATAAAAAAGAAATTCAAACTATTTTAAATCAATCTTTAGAAACAGGTGCCGATTTTGCTGAACTTTTTTTCGAAGACACACATACTAATAGTTTAGAGATTATAGGTCAAGAAGTCACTAATTGTAGTAGTAAAAATATTTTTGGTGTGGGTATTAGATTATTAAAAGGAATTGACGAAGTTTATTGTTATACTAATGATATTAGTTTTTCTAATATTTTGGATTTAGTTAAAAATTTGAAATTAAATTTTTCAGGTCCCCCACATAACGTAATTCCTTTAACGGAACCAGAAAAATTACTTAATAATATTAAAATACCATATTCCAATATGACTAAATTAGAAAAATCAAAAAAAATGCTTAATTTATCTAAAATTATGAAAGATTATGATGTTAAAATTATTCAAACTCGTGTAAATTTTTCAGAAAAAGAACAAAAAGTTTTGATAGCCAATACAAAAGGAGTTTATCAAAATGATATTAGGAATTATATTAATTGTAGTTTGATTTCTGTTGCTAAAAAAGATAACCAAATAAAAGATAATTATGATGTAGTAGGAAAATCTGTCGGTTTAGAATTTTTCGAAATGTTTGATTTAGTTAAAATAGCTAAAAATGTATCAAAAACAGCAATTATTTTACTAGATGCTAAAGAGATAAAACCACAAAAAATGTCTGTTGTAATTAATAATGGTTTTGGTGGTGTAATTTTTCACGAAGCTTGCGGACATCCTTTAGAAGCATCATCGGTTGCTAAGGGTTTTTCTCCTTTTGCTGGAAAGATTAATCAAAAAATTGCGTCTGAATTGGTAACAGCCTATGATGATGGTAATATTAAAAATTCTTGGGGTAGTTTAAATTATGATGATGAAGGAAAAAAAACTCAAAAAAATTTATTAATTAAAGATGGTATTTTAAAAAATTATTTAGTTGATTTACGTAATGGTAGGGAAATGAATATGGAATCAACTGGTTCTTCACGAAGAGAATCATATAAGTTTTCTCCTACTTCTAGAATGAATTCTACTTATATTGAATCAGGCAAAGACACTCCTCAACAAATTATTCAAGATACAAAGTATGGTTTGTATGCTAAAAGTTTAGGTGGTGGCACAGTTGTTCCTTTAACTGGAGAATTTAATTTTGTAGTTAGAGAAGGGTATTTAATTGAAAATGGTAAATTGACTTTTCCTGTCAAAGGAGTCATGTTAATTGGTTATGGGCATGAAATTTTACATAAAATTGATCGAGTTGCGAATGATTTAAAATTATCACAAGGTTCTTGTGGCGCTGGTTCGGGTTATGTTCCAGTAGATGTAGGACAACCAACTATTAGGGTGAAAGAAATAATTGTTGGCGGTACAGAAAAGGAAAATTGTTAATAAAAATGTATCAAAAATGGATTGAAAAAGGAATATCTAAAGGATTTTCTGATTTAGAAATATTTATTAATAAAAATAAAAAATTAAATATTTCTTTAGAAAATGCAAAAATTGATAACTATACTGAAAGTAAGATAATTTCTGTTTCTTTAAAAGGCATTTATAAAAATAAAATATCTCAAGTTTATTTTGAAAATTTAAGTGATGATAATTTTGAAAAAATGTTAGATGTTTTAAAAAATAATATATCTGTTATAGATACCAAAGAACCGGCTATAATTTTTGAAGGTTCTGAAAAATACCCCAATATAATAGAAAATAATTTTGATTTTTCTAAAGTTGATTTAGAAATGAAAATTAATTTATTAAAAAATTTAGAAAAAATTATTTCTAAAAGCCCTTTTTATAAAAAAATTGAAAAAAATAGTTATCAAGAAGTATTTCATCAAAAAATATTAATTAATTCTAAAGGAGTTAATTTACAAAGCAATAATAGTTTTGCTTATATTTATACATCTGCTATTTTTACAAAAAATAAAGATGTTCAAAGTTATGGAAAAGTTCAACTGGTTAAAAATTTTCTTGAATTTGATTTTGAAAAACACGCTAAAAAAATTATTCATTATGGTGAAAAAAAACTTTGTGGAAAATCTTTGAAATCTAATGTTTATCCAACTGTTTTTTCTAATGAAATGTTCGCAGAACTTTTGCAAAGTTTTAGTGGTATATTTAATGCAGAAAATGCTTATAGAAATTTAACTCAATTAAAAGATAAATTGAATGAAGTTATTGCTTCTCCTAAAATTAATATTATTGATGATCCGCTATCTGATTTTACTTATTTTAAAGAAAAATTTGATGATGAAGGCGTTGCTTGTTATAAAAAAATTATTGTTCAAAAAGGGGTTTTTAAATTATTTGTTAATAATTTAAAAACTGCTAAAATATTTAATAATAAACCAACAGGTAATGGTTTTGGCAATGGAATTTCTATGACTAATTTTTATTTAGAAAAAGGTGAAAAAACTTTAAAAGAAATGATTTATCCTATTGAAAATGGAATTTATATTACTGATTTAGTAGGTTTACATACTGGTGTGGAGATGATAAGTGGTGATTTTAGTTTACAAGCTAGTGGTTTTAAAATTGAACAAGGGGAAATTACTACTCCAATTAAAATGATTGTTATTTCAGGTAATTTTTTTGATATTTTAAAAAATTTAAAAGATATTGGTAATGATTTTAAATTACAATTATCTGGATTTGGTAGTGCTAGTGTTTATGTTGGTGATTTAACTATTGGTGGAGATGAATAATAATAATTAAAAATTTTAAAAAAATATTATTTTAATTAAAAAATAATTTTAGAAAGTGAAAATATGTACAATTATAATGGAATAAATTATCAAACTTTAATTAATCAAAAAGAATTAGTTTTGGTAGATTTTTTTGCTGAATGGTGTGGTCCTTGTCAAAAGTTAATGCCAATTTTAGAAAAAGTTTCTCAAATTGAGAAAGATATTTTTTTTTGTAAAGTGAATGTGGATAATTATCGCTCTTTGGTTTTAGAAAATAAAGTTATGAGTTTTCCTACTTTGATTTTATATCAAAAAGGTAAAGAAATTAAGAGACAAATTGGTTATTGTTCACAAAATGAATTGATAAAGTTTTTAACTTAAAAAATATTTTTATATTTAATTATAAATTTTTTTTAAAAAGGAATTAATAAATGGAAGGATTTTTTTTAGTTTATAAAAATAAATTTGTTACATCTCATGATGTTGTTAAACAAATTAAAAAAAAATTTAATTTTTTAAAAGTTGGCCATTCTGGTACTTTAGATCCTTTAGCTGAAGGCCTTTTAATTGTTTTTATTAATAAAGCTACTAAATTAGCTTTTTTATTTGAAAATTTAGACAAAAAATATGAAGGTACTTTTGTTTTTAATCAAAAATATGATACTTTGGATATTTTTGGTAAATTGATTGATGTAAAAAATGATATTATTTCTGATGAACAAGTGCAAAGATCTTTTGAGAAATTTCATAAAAAAAAATACTTACAAAAACCACCAATGCATTCATCTATAAAAATTGAAGGTCAAAAAATGTATAATTTGGCTAGAAAAAATATTATAGTAGAAATTCCTAAAAGAGAAGTTATAATTCATAGTTTGTTAAAGACTTCATTAGTTTATGATAATCAAGTGGATTTTTTAACTCACGTTTCTAAAGGTACTTATGTTAGAAGTTTGGCTGCTGATATAGCTTTAGATATGAATACTTATGGAGCTTTAAAAAAATTAAAAAGAATATCGATTGGTAATTATTTGTTAAATGATGCAAAAACTGTAGAACAAATTAGTTTAAAAGATTTAATTATGGTTGAAACATTGTTTTCTAATTATGATGAATTAATTTTAAATGATTATTTAATTAAATTAGTTAAAAATGGAATTTATTTAGATCAAAGACAAATTATCACTAATAAACCTTTTATTGTTAAAAATAATAAAAATAAATGGATTGCTTATTATGAGAAAATTGTTAAAAATACATATGCTCCTAAATATTTTTTTTGATAAACATAAATTTGTTAAAAATAATGATTTATAAAATAAATCAATTATCAAAAAAATAGAAAGTTAATTTCATTATGAGATATCAAATCAAATATAATAAAAATAAAAAAATTTTAATATCTTTTATTTTTATATTTTTTTTATATTTAATTTTTAAAAATCAATTATTATTAAAAATATATAATGATTTTAACAAATTTAAAAAAGAAATAAAAAATAATGAATTCATTAAGTATGAAAAACAAGAATTAAGTAAAAAAAAATTTATTTTAAATATTTTTATTTATAAAAATAAAATGTTAAAATTAAAAATTCGAAAATTTAAGAAAAAAATACAAAATTTATTTAAAAAAAATAAAAAATTAAATTATATTTTAAACTTAAAAGATGAAATAATAAAAAAATTAGATAAAAATTTTAAATTTTTTCAAATAAATGCAAATAAATTTATAGAATTATCGAAAGAACAATTAAAAGAAATTAGTTATTTAAAAAAAAATATAAAAGAAAAAGAAAAAATTATAGATTTATATATAAGATTTAATAACCTCTAGTTTTAATTGCTAAATAAAAATAAAAAAATATTTTAAAAAAAACTAAATTGTTTATTAAAAAATAAACAGTTTAGTTTTTTTTATTTTCTAAAATAGCAATATACTTATTGTTTTATTAGAGTGAAAAAAGAGAGCGATGTCTAATTTTTTTATAGACAAAAAATTATTAAATTATAGTTTTTATATATATATATATATATATATATATATTTAAAAACCCAATTTTTTTTAAAATTGACACATTTGATAATTTTTTAAATTATAATTTTAAAATTTAAAATATTTTGAATTTTTATTTAAATTAATGGATAATTTTTTTTAAGATCTAATTTAATAGTTTTTTCTTTTAAATCATTTCTTTTATCATATTTTTTTTTCCCTTTTGCTAAGGCAATTTCTAATTTTGCTAAATGTTTATCTAAATAAAGTTTTACTGGAATAGTTGTTAAAGATTGAATTTTCATTTTATTTTTTATTTGTATAATTTCTTTTTTATTAAGTAAAAGTTTTTTTTCTCTTTTTTCCTGAAAAAATAAATCACAACTTAATTTATATTTATCGATTAACATATTCATTATAAAAATTTCATTATTTTTAATAAAAATATGTGCATTTTGTATATTAACTTTTCCTAATCTAATTGATTTAATTTCACAACCTAACAATTTAATACCTGCATAATATTTTTTTTCTAAAAAATAATCATATTCTGCTTTTTTGTTAACAGTAATTATTTTAAAATTTTTTTTCATAATTTATTAATACTTTCGTTTAATAATTATATTTTTTAATAATTTATTTTGTAAAATTTTCAATATTTTTAAATTTATTATATTATGAATATTTTAGAATTTATATCAAATATATAAATTTTTTTTATTATTATTAATATTTTTTTAAACGCTGTTAATTTATTTAAAAAATATATTATTGATTTTAATTATTATTTATTTTTTTTGCGTAATTTTTTAAATGTTTGTCAATAATTTCTATTGCTTCTTTTTTTCCTTTTATGTTTTCTATGAAACATTTTTTATTTTCTAATGTTTTATAGTTTTCAAAAAAATGTTTAATTTCTGATAATAAATTTTTTGGTATTTCTTCAATATTTTTATAATTGGACGTAATTGGGTCTTTAGTTGGAACAGCTATTATTTTTTCATCTAATTCATTATTATCAATCATTTTTATAATTCCTATTGGCAAGCATTCCACTAAAACCATTGGTTCTAAGGGTTCTTGTGTTAGAACTAACACATCTAAAGGATCATTATCTTCACAATGAGTTAGAGGTATAAAGCCATAATTAGCTGGATAACGAAATGCCGTATTTAAAAAACGATCTAATATTAACATTCCTGTTTCTTTATCTATTTCATATTTTTTTTTACTACCTTGTGGTATTTCAATCACAGCTATAAATTTATTTTTAGTAATTTTTTTAGGATTGAAATTTTTTATTAAATTCATTTTTATTTTCCTTTTTTTATAAATATATTTACTATTTTTGTATATATTAATAAATAATTAAATAATAAATAGATTATTTTTATTTTTATATTTTAAATTTTAAATATTTTTATTTATTTTGATTTTTTGGGATAAATAATTCCCTATTAAATATATTATTTGAATAGTTAAAACAATAACAATGAAACAAATCAAAACATTAAAACCTTGGTCATTTTTATATTGTTCATAAGCTATAACTCCTAATCCCAGACCACCTTCATTATTTCCACCAAAAGAACCACCTGCAATTGTTGAATAACAAATTCCTGTTATAAATAAAGAAGTTATTTGAATTGTTAATTCACTTATGAAGTTTTTATTTTTTATTATTTTTTTTAAACAAAAAATATAATTTTTTGTATTTTTAATAAACATTTTTTCTATTTTTTTAGCAAAAACTAAAGTTAAATATGAAGTTAAAATAAAACAAGCACATATAAACCCTCCTTTTTCATTATTTTTGGAAAAAAGTTCAAAAATCAAAACAGTAAAAAGAGAAAAAAATATAAAAGGTAAGTGAGTAAATATATTAATTATTTTATTAATAGTTGAATAAAAAATTTTTTTTATTATTTTATCATTTTTACGTGTTTTATATAAAGAAATTCCTAATAAAAAACCTAATAAAGCACCCATAAAACAAGATATAAAAGATAATTCTAAAGTTTCTTTTAATTTTGACATTAATTTTATTAAGAAGACAACATCCATTACTTTTGTTATTCCTTTAACTTTAATTTTTTATATATATTTATAAATATTAAAACAGGATTATTTTAAAATTCACATATTTTTAAAAATTATTAAAAAAAAAAATATAAAATTATTATTTTTCTATTAATTTTTTTTTTTTAAAATTTCTTTAATTTCTTTTATTAAAATGATTTGTTCTTTAGTTAAACTTTCTATATTAACTTTTTCTGAATTTAAATTTTGTCTAAAAACAATAATAAGAATTATGTAAATAAAAAAAGACATTATTAAAAATTCAAAAACTGTTTTTAAAAATTTACCATAATATATGTATATATTACTGTTTGAGGTTATACGAAAACGCAAATCTGAAAAATCATTTTTATCACTACTGAATAATAGATTCATGAAAGGCATAATAATATCAGAAGATAAAGAATTTACTATTTTAGAAAATAATTGACTTATCACAAAAGCAATTGATAAATTTAAAACATTGCCCTTATTAATAAATTTTTTAAATCCTTTGGTAAAGTTATTATTTAAGATTTTATTAATATTCATATATGTTAACCTCCCTTTTTTAAAACTATTTATAGTGTAATTTTAACATAAAAAAAATATTTTTTATTAGAAAATAATTTAAAGAAATTTTTTTATAAATTATATATAATTATATTATAATATAATTAAATTTATTAATTTATATATTTAATTTTTTGAAACATTTTTATTTAGTAAATTTTTTTATTAATAATAATATCTTATTTTGATATTAATTGACATTTTTATACTAATTTAATATAATTTAATGAAATAGTGATAATTATAAAATTTTATAATAACTAATTAATAAAGATGATTTTTTAAATTTTATCAAAATTAAAATTTTTTTAAATAAATTACAGATAGATGAAGGTATTTTTATATTATGGAAAAAAATAATGATATAAATCATAAATTGGATGACAAAATATTTATGTATAATGATAAAACATTTATGGCAAACGATAAAACATTTGTCAAAAAATGGTTTATAGTTGATGCTAAAAATAAAACTTTAGGTAGATTATCAACTAAAATAGCTTCTATTTTAAAAGGTAAGCATAAACCTTTTTATACTCCACATATAGATAATGGTGATTATGTTATTGTTATTAACGCCGATCAAGTTGCTTTAACAGGCAATAAATGGAAAAAAAAATATTATTATAGACATTCTGGTTATCCTGGTGGCTTAACTAAAGTAACTGCAGGTGATATGATTAAAAAATTTCCTACAAGAATTGTAGAGAAGGCTATTTTAGGTATGTTACCACATAATAAATTAGGTTCTAAAATAGGCAAAAAATTATTTGTTTATGCTAAAGAAAATTATAAACAAAAAGCGCAAAAACCAGAAAGTCTAGAGGTATAATTATTAAATTATGAAAAATCAATATTTTGGCTTGGGCAGACGTAAAAGAGCAGTTGCTAGAGTTATTTTAACCAAAGGAACAGGTAATATTATTGTTAATAAAAAAAAATTTGAAGAATATATACCTTTTATTACAAAACGTTTGGAAACTCTTTATCCTTTAAAATTAACTGATAGTTTAGAAAAATATGATGTTATGGTTAATGTTAACGGTGGCGGTTTGGTATCACAATCTGGAGCAATGCGTTTAGGTATTTCGAAATCTTTATTGATTATTAATCCAGAATGGAGAACTGTTTTAAAAAAAGCAGGTTTACTTACCAGAGATCCACGTTCAAAAGAACGTAAAAAATATGGTTTAAAAAAAGCTCGTCGTGCTCCTCAATTCTCTAAACGTTAATTTTATTTTTATATTATTTTAAAAAATAGTTTTTTATTTAATTAATTTTTATAGTTAAAAAGGAAAAATATAAAATGACAAAAATAAGAGTTCGTTATGCTCCTAGTCCAACTGGTTTTTTGCATATAGGTAACGCTAGAACAGCCTTATTTAACTATTTATTTGCTAAACATTATAATGGTGATTTTATTATTAGAATTGAAGATACTGATTTATCTAGAAATATTTCCGGTAGTGAAAAATCACAATTAAAAAATTTAAAATGGTTAGGTATAAAATGGCAAGAAGGTCCTGATATTGGAGGTTTATTTGGTCCTTATAAGCAATCAGAAAGACTAAATATTTATCAAAAATATGCTCAAAAATTATTTTCTCAAGGTATGGCTTATAAAGAATATAAAACAGAAGATAATCAAAAATACTCTCTTCGTTTTAAAGTGCCTAAAAATACTGAATATATTTTCAATGATTTAATTCGTGGTAATATAGTTTTCCAAAGTAAAGAAATTGAAGATTGGATTATTATTAAAGAAAACGGATTACCAACTTATAATTTTGCTGTTGCTATTGATGATTTTTTAATGAAAATATCACATATTTTTCGGGGCGAAGAACATATTACTAATACTCCAAAACAGATTATGATTTATCAGTCTTTAGGTTGGAAAGTACCAATATTTGCTCATATGACTTTGATTTTAAATGAAAATAAAAAAAAGTTAAGTAAAAGAGACCATTTATCTATTCAATTGGTAGAAGAATATGCTAATAAAGGTTATTTGCCTGAAGCATTATTTAATTTTTTATCTTTACTAGGTTTTTCTCCTAAAAGTAGTACAGAGATTTTATCTCATGATGAAATAATTAATTTGTTTGATGAAAAAAAAATAACAAAATCTCCAGCAATTTTCGATTATATTAAATTAAATTATATTAATAGCCAATATATTAAGAAAATGTCTACTATTGATTTAGCAAAAAAATCACAAAAATATTTTCAAAAAGAATATCCTAATTTTGATATTTTATTTTTAGAAAAATTAGCTACTTTATTGAAAAATAGAATTCATTATATTCAAGAAATTTTTCATTTATATCAATTTTTTTTTATAAAAAATAAAGAATTAAAATTAGAGGACAAAACTTTTTTACTTAATCATCAGAGTTTATTATTATTAGAAACATTAAGAGAAATTTTTAAAAAAATAGATTTTAAAGCTTTATATATAGAAAAAGCTATTGAAAAAGTTTTAACAATGCATAATATGAAAAAAAATTTTTTCATTATTGTAAGAATTGCTACTACTTTAGAAACGCAAGGACCCTATTTACCTCTTTTTTTAGAATTATTAACTCGTAAAAAAGTATTATCTAATTTAGAAAAAGTTATAAAAAAAATTTCTTGTTAATTTTTATAAAAAATTTTATTATTATTTTTTTTGATTATATTAATTAAAGGAAAAAATAACTTAATGTTAAAAATTTATAATACTTTAACGCGTAAAAAAGAAATTTTTAAACCCTTATATTCAAATATTATTAATATGTATGTTTGCGGTCCTACAGTTTATGATAATATTCATCTTGGGAACGCTAGACCTTTAATTTTTTTTAATATGTTAAAAAAATATTTACAAAATTTAAATTTTCAAGTAAATTATGCAGTCAACATTACTGATATTGATGATAAAATTATTAAAATTGCTATAGAACAAAAAACAACAGAAAAATTTATTTCAACTAAATACATTAATTGTTTTTTAAATATTTTAAAACAGTTAGAAATTGAAAATATTGATTATTTTCCTCAAGTTACGGATTTTATTCCTTCAATTATTTCTTATATTGAAAAATTAATATTCAAAGGATATGCTTATATTAATGATCAAGGAGTTTACTTTAGAGTTGGATTAATATCTAATTATGGTCAGTTAGGTTCTAAAATTATTGAAGATTTAAAAAAAAACAATAGAAAAGAATTTGATTCACAAAAAGAAAATCATCAAGATTTTATTTTATGGAAAAAAACTAAATTTGGAATTAAATATCAAAGTCCTTGGTTTGAAGGCAGACCTGGGTGGCATACTGAATGTGTTGTAATGATTAAAAAAATTTTTAATGTTACTTTAGATATTCATGGTGGTGGTAATGATTTAAAATTTCCACATCATGAAAATGAATTAGCTCAATCTATTGCTTATGATGGGAATAATCTAAGTAATTTTTTTATCCATATAGGTCGTATTGATTATCAACAAGTTAAAATGAGTAAATCTTTAGGAAATGTCATATGGGTAAAAGATTTATTAAAAAAATTTCATCCTAATGTAATAAAATTATTAATACTTTCTCATTATTATCGCCAACCTATTAATTTTCATGAT
This sequence comes from Candidatus Phytoplasma mali, assembly GCF_000026205.1. GTDB lineage: Bacteria > Bacillota_I > Bacilli_A > Acholeplasmatales > Acholeplasmataceae > Phytoplasma > Phytoplasma mali. The sequence continues at coordinate 416,104 of NC_011047.1, forward strand.
TCTTTAATGGAGCAATTTGTTGCTAAATATGAAAAAATAAATAATTTATTACAAAAAAATAATTTTATTTTAAAAATTAATAATATTTTTTCAAATCAATTAGAAATATCAATGATAAAAGAATTTTATGAATACATGAATGATGACTTAAATACACCTAATGTAGTAAGTTTAATTGAAAAAGGATTAAAGATTTTTCATCAAAACATTAATTTTGATAGATTATCTCAAATTCAAAATACTTTAATTTTTATTTTAAATATTTTAGGAATTAAAATTTTTTTAAAACCAGTTACCAAAGAAATAATAGAAATTTATCATTTATGGCAAAAAGAATTTAAATGTAGAAATTTTGAAAAATCGGATTATTATAGAAAAATTTTAATAGATTTAGGATTTATTTAGTTTTCGATATATATTATATTTTATTTAAAAAAAATGATATTTCTACGTGGAGTATTTATGAAAAAAAACAAAAAAACAAATATTAATAATATTAATGAAAATAATTTAAAAAATAAAATTTTTTCTCAATTTTATGGATTAAACAATAAAGAAATAGAAGAAAGAAAAAAATCAGGAAAAGTAAATATAATTACTCAAAAGGTTCAAAAAACAGCATTAAGCATTATTTTAAGTAATTTTTTTAGTTTTTTAAATTTATTAGTATTTTTAATAGCTTGTTTTTTAATTTATCTAAAAAGATATGAACAACTTTTTTTTCTATTTACTAACACAACTAATGTTTTGATTGGAATTTTTCATGAACTTAGGGCTAAATATACTTTAGATAAAATATCTTTATTAATTTCTAATAAATCTAAAGTTATTCGTAATGGTAAATTAATTGAAATTAATGCTTCCGAAATAGTAATTGATGATATTTTGTATATAGAAACAGGATATCAAATTTTAGTAGATGCTAAAGTAAAAGATGGATTTATTGAAGTAGATGAATCTTTTTTGACTGGAGAATCAAATTTAGTTTCTAAAAAAAAAGACGATTTTTTATTTTCTGGTAGTTATGTTTTTTCAGGTCAAGCTTGTGCTGAAGTTAAAGAAATAGGAAATAATACTTATATTCAAAAAATTTCTAAAGAAGCTAAAAAATATCTTAAAATTCAAACACCTTTAATGAGAAATTTATCTTTTTTTGTTAAAGTTATTTTGATTATTATATTTCCGATGGCTATAACAATGTATTTAACTTTTCCTCATGAATCAATGTATAATACATTAAATTTGTATTACTTGGGCTTGTTTGGGATGATTATTGGAATGATGCCGACAGGAATTTTTCTTTTAATAAGTTTATCTTTAACAATTAGTTGTTTAAAATTAGTTAAAAATAATGTTTATGTTCAAGATTTTTTTGCTATTGAAATGTTATCTCAAATCAATATTTTATGTTTAGATAAAACAGGCACTATTACCGATGGTAAAATGAATGTTAAAAAGGTTTTAAAAATTAACCAATTACATAACATTTCCTTAGAACAAATTATCTCACAAATGTTACCCACAAAACAAGATTTAAATTTTACTAGTGATGTTTTACGAAAAAGTTTTGTTACTTCACAATCTGATTTTTTGCCATATAAAAAGATTGATAGTTTAAGTTTTTCTAGTATACGTAAATATAGTGCTATAGAATTTGAGCAATTAGGTACTTTCTTTTTAGGTTCTCCTGAATTTATTTTAAAAAAAGATTTTAATATTATTCAAAAAGAGGTTGATGAATATTCAAGTTTAGGTTATAGAGTTATTTTATTAGCTAAAAATAATTTTTCTTTAAAAGAAAATGAAAAAACATTTTGCGAAAAAGAACCATTATATTTGATTATTATTGAAGATAATATTAAAAAAAATATTATTTCTACTATAAATTATTTTAAACAAAATGATGTAGCAATTAAAATTATTTCAGGAGATAATTATTTAACTGTGGCTAGCATTGGTAAGCGTTTAGGAATTATAGAAAATAATCAAGAAGCTATTAGTTTAGAAAATTTAACTGATAAAGAAGTCAGTGACTTGGCTTTAAAATATAAAGTTTTTGGTAGAACCTCACCTAAACAAAAAAAAATTTTAATTGAAAGTTTTAAAAAACAAAATTATAAAGTAGCCATGACTGGTGATGGAGTTAATGATGTTTTAGCTTTTAAAGTTTCTGATATTTCTATCGCGATGGGTTCTGGCAGTCAAGTAACACGTAATTTAGCCAATATAGTTTTAATGGATTCTCAGTTTAATTCAATACCTAATATTGTTTCAGAAGGTAGAACAGTAATCAATAACTTGGAAAAAGTTTCTATTTTATTTTTTTCTAAAACAATTTCTTCTTTTTTATTAGGATTAACCGTTGTTATTAGTAATTTGTTTTTATTTTCATATATGAAAAAATTAATTTTTCCCATTGATCCTTTACAATTAAATTTATTAGATTTTTTTTCTATTGGAATTCCTTCTTTCTTTTTAATGTTTGAAAATAATAATAAAGTTGTTAAAGATGATAAATTTTTAATAAAAGTTTTAAAAAAAGCTTTTCCTTTTTCTTTTCTAATTTTTTTAAATTATGTATTTTTATTAATTTATTTTAGTAATGATGGCTCGGATAATTCGCAAACGCAAATAATAGTATCAAATTGTTTAGTTTTGATTGTGACGTTTGTTTTATTCTTTTTATTATTTTGTAAATGTTATCCATTTAATAAATGGAAAAAAACATTATTTATTTTTATGATAATATTTTTTGTAATTACTTTTTATTTATTAAACCTTAAAGAAATTATTAATTTTGTAATTTTTACACCAGAATTTCTAAAAAACACATTACATTTATTTAGTTTTTATTTTTTATTTTTTAATTTTTTTGTTATTTGTATGTTTTTTTTAATTAAAAGATTTGTGAAGAAATATTAATAATTATAATTATTAATATAATAAATAAAAAATTTAAAAAGGTTTTTATAATGATTATTTATGGTAAAAATACAGTTAAAGAAGCAATTCATTCTAAAAGAAAAATTTTTAATTTGTTTATAGATGAAAAAAATTTAGATTTAAGATTGTTAAATTTTTTGAAAAAGATAAAACTTAATTTTCAATCAGTAGATAAACAATTTTTAAATAATTTAACTGGAGTTAGTAAACATCAAGGAATAGTTGCTAAAGTTGATGATTATAAATATAGTTCTTTAGAAATATTTTTAAATAATGTTAATTCGAGTAAAATAAAAAGATTTTTAATTTTAGATCAAATTCAGGATCCTCATAATTTTGGAGCTATTTTAAGAACTGTGGAAGCTTCTGGGTTCGATGGTATTATTATTAGTTCTAAACATCAAGTTCCTATAAATTCTACTGTTGCTAAAATTGCTAGTGGGTCTTTAGAATATGTTAAGATTTTTTTAGTAGCAAATATTTATCAAACAATTTTAAAATTAAAAAAACATAATATTTTAATTGTTTCTGCGGACGAAAAATCTTCTTATACTTTAGAAAAAATTCCTTCAAAACAATCATTAGCTATTATTGTCGGGAATGAAGGTTCAGGAATTCGTTTTTTATTAAAAAAAAATTCCGATTTGTTAGTTAAAATACCTATGCAAGGTAAAATTAATTCTTTAAATGTTAGTGTAGCGGCTGCTTTATTAATTTATTCTATTTTATTATCAAAGGATTTATAATATTTGATTTAATTTATAAATTAGCAAATATTAATTATTTTTTAAATATTTCATAATTTATAATTTTTATTGTATAATATTTAATATAATTATTGTTTAATAAAGATTCATGAATTTAAATTATTTAAGTAATTTATTATATATTGTTTCATAAAATATCTATTTATATATATTTTCAGAAGTAAATAATCATAGTTTATATTTTTTACATATTGTTTATTTTATATCGAAAATGTTTATTCATATATATTAAATTTATAGTATAATTAATAAAAATTTTAAAAAATAAATACTTTAATTAATAAATTTTTTATGAAAATAAAAATTATTTAATGGATATTTTTATATAAAATTTAATTTATTGATTATTTTTAAATAAATATGATTTTTTTTTATTATTTTTATCAACTTTAAATTTTTTTTATTTTAACAATTTTACAAATATTAACAATCATAATTATTTTTTAATTATTTTTTAATTATTATTTAATTAACATTTTATTTTTTTTTACTATATTATTAATAAATTTGATAATTTATTTTAATTAATTCATTTTTTGAGAAAAATTTTAATTAGGAACTTTATTATGAAAAAAAAATATGATTTTAAAATCATAGAAAAAGATAGATATAAAAATTGGATAAATAAAAAATATTTTAAAGATAATTTAAAAAATAATATTACTAATAGCACTATTAATAAAAAACCTTTTACTATTATTCTTCCACCTCCAAATGTGACTGGCAAACTACATTTAGGTCATGCTTTAAATAATGTTTTACAAGATGTAATTATTAGAAGAAAAAAAATGTTAGGTTTTGAGGTTCTTTTTTTACCAGGAATGGATCATGCTGGCATTGCTACACAAATTAAAGTAAAAAAAAGATTGAAATCTGAAGGATTATTTAATAAAGAACTTTCTAAAGAAACTTTTTTAAAATACGCTTGGCAATGGAAAGCAGAATACGCAAATAAAATAAGACGTCAATGGGAAATTTTAGGTTTACATTTAGATTATGACAATGAAAAATTTACTTTAGACTCAGATTTAAGTTCCACTGTTAAATATGCTTTTATTAAATTATATCATCAAAATTTAATTTATCGTTCGGATAGAATTATTAATTGGGATCCACAAACACAAACAGCTTTATCTAATGTTGAAGTATATTATCAAGAAAAAAATTCTAATATGTATTATTTAAAATATTTTTTGCAAAATGATAATAGTTTTTTTTTAGAAGTGGCCACTACTAGACCAGAAACTATGTTTGTTGATCAAGCTTTAATGGTTCATCCAGATGATAACAGATATAAACATTTTATTGGTTCTAAATTTTTCATTCCTGATACTAATATTGTTATTCCTTTGATTAGTGATCCTTATGTTAAACCAGAATTTGGATCAGGAGTTGTTAAAGTAACTCCAGCTCATGATGAAAATGATTTTTCAATTGGTAAAAAACATAATTTAAAAGCAGTTTTATGTATGAATAAAGATGGAACTATGAATAAAATGGCTTTTAATTATGAAAATTTAGACCGTTTTGTTTGTCGTCAAAAATTAATTAATGTTTTGGAAAAGAAAGGTTTTGTGAGTAAAATAGAACCTTATGTTTGCTCAATAGGTTATTCTTCTATTTCTAATGTTCCTATCGAACAAAGACTTTCTTTACAATGGTTTTTAAAAACTAACGAATTAGCTAAAAATGTTTTAAATAAAAACAAAATTAATTTTTATCCCGCGCGTTATAAAAAAACATTTATGCGTTGGTTAGAAAATTTACAAGATTGGTGTATTTCACGCCAATTATGGTGGGGCCATTCTATTCCTGCTTGGCAAAAGGGTTCTAAAATTAAAGTTCAGATTGAAAGTCCAGGTAAAGAATGGAAAGCTGATCCGGATGTTTTAGATACTTGGTTTTCTTCTTCTTTATGGCCTTTTAGTGTTTTAGGTTGGCCAAATAAAGATAATTTTAATTTTAAACATCGTTTTCCTACGGATGTTTTGGTTACAGGTTATGATATTTTAACTTTTTGGGTTTCTCGTATGTGTTTACAAAGTCTACATTTAACTCATAAAGATCCTTTTAAAGATGTTTTATTGCATGGATTAATTAGAGATTCTAAAGGGAATAAAATGTCTAAATCTAAAGATAATGGTATTGATCCTAATTTAGTTATAGAAAAATATGGAACAGATGTTTTAAGATGGTTTTTAACTACAAATTCTAGTCCTGGTATGGATTTCAATTATGATGAAATTAAAATTGATGCTAGTTGGAATTTTTTAAATAAAATATGGAATATTAGTCGTTTTTTTAAGTTAAAATTTAATATTTTTACAGAAGATTTCGATGAAAATAAATTATTATTTCCAGAAAAAGCTATTTTAACTCAATTTAAACAATTATTAACTAAAGTCGATATTTTATTTGAAAAATATGAATTTCATGAAGTAGGGAAATTAATTTATAAATTTCTTTGGGAAGATTTTGCGAATTGGGGATTAGAATTTTTAAAAGATCATATTCAAACAACTAACACACAAAAATTTTTAATTTATATTTTTAATAATATTTTAAAGTTATTGAATCCATTTATTCCATTTTTAACAGATTTTATTTATGCAGAAATTAATAAAACTGATACTATTATGTTATGTAATTGGCCAAAAATTCATTATGAAAATTTAGAATGTTTGAAAGATTTTGAAATTTTAAAGAACTTGATTATTAAAATGCGCCAATTTATTAAAAAATATGAAATTAATAATTTTAAATTAATCTCTATAGAATTAGAACTTTCTATTGAAAAACAAGAAATCTTATTACCTTTCAAAAGTATTTTAAAAAAATTTTTTCAGGTTAATGACGTAATTTTCATTAAACAAGTTAATAAAGAAAGTAAAACTCTTTTATTTGTTGAAAGAGATATGAGTGTTTATTTAGATAAAAATATTTTTTTATTTTTAAATAAACAAAAAAGTAAAAATAATCTACAAAGTCAAAAAGAATTTATTTTTAAAGAAATTAAACGCAGTGAAAATATTTTAAATAATAAAGATTTTTTAACAAAAGCTAATCCAAATAAAATAATAGAAGAGAAAAATAAATATCAAAATTATTTATCTGAGTATAAAAAAATAATGAATTTTTTATCTCATGAAAAAGAATAAAATTGATAATAATTAATTTATCAATGAGGTTTTAAATATGATTATTAATAATAATATTATTTATACTGAATTTAAAATTGTGAATAATCCCAAAGCTAATATTATTATTACTCATGGTTTAGGCCAAAATTCTAAAGATTATTATAGTTTATCGAAATATTTTAATCAAGCTGGTTATAATGTTTTATTATATGATGTTCGTGGACATGGTAAAAGCAGCGGCCCAAGAGGCGATATTCATAATTTTCATTTTTTTTTAGATGATTTATTTCAATTAGTTTTGTTTTTGAAAAAAATTAATAAATTAAAAATTTTTTTATTAGGCCATAGTATGGGTGGCATTATTGTTAATAGTTATGCTGTTAAATATAGTAATATCGATGGATTAATTATTAGTTCAGCGCCTACCATGATTGATAAAAAATATTTATTTTATCAATATCCTTATTATTTTTTTAATTTTAAGAAAATTAAACTAAATTTTCAAAGATTTAATAATGTTTCAATTGATAACTATAATCCTTATAGTTTAGATTATGTAAAGCCACGTTTAATGAGAAATATTTTAATTTTAAGCATAAAATATTTCAATAAAAATTTAAAAAAATATTTATTTCCTGTTTTGTTTTTGCATAATTTTCAAGATAAAATAGTTTCTTACTTACATAGTAAAACATTATTTAATAAAATTGAATCAAAAGATAAAAAAATTAATTTATATCCTTATTATGATCATAATTTATTTAATGTTTTAGAACATAAAATAGTTATATCAGATATTTTAGAATGGTTAGATTTACAAATTTTAAAATAAAAATTTATTTTATAAAAATATTTAACATTATTAAATATTTAATTATTTATATTGCAATATATTTTTTTTTAAGTTATAATATTTAATGTTTATTTTTAATTCTAATTTATTTAATAAAAAAAAATAATAATTATTTTTTTAAATTTAATATCATTTATGAAATTTATTTTATATATAATCTTTGAATTGCTTTTTATGATATTTAAAAAATAATATATGGAGAAATAAAATGTCTAAAGAAAAAGAAATTATTAAGATTTTTTTGAAAACATATGAACATCACTTGATTGATCAAGTTGCGAAAAAAATTATTAATAATGTTTTAAAAACAGGAGTTGAAGTTAAAGGACCTGTACCTTTACCTACCAAAAGAGAAGTTTTTACTGTTTTACGTTCTCCTTTTGTAAATAAGGATTCTCGAGAACAGTTTGAACGTCGAACTCATAAGCGTTTAATTCAAATTATTAATCCTAATCCAAAAACTATTGATGCTTTAATGCATATTGATTTGCCTTCTGAGGTAGATATTTTATTAAAAAAATAAAAATTAGATAAATAATTGTTAAAATTTTAGAAAGGAAATAATTAAAGTATATGGCTAAGGGAATCTTAGGAAGAAAAATAGGTATGACACAAGTTTTTGATGAAAAAGGATCATTAATTCCTATTACAATTGTTGATGTTTCGGATAATGTTATTTTACAACAAAATAGTGTTGAAAAAAATGGTTATCTTTCTACTCAATTAGGATTTAGTTCTAAAAGAGAGAAATTAAGTACAAAACCAGCTTTAGGACATTTTAAAAACGCTAAAACATCACCTAAGCGATTCATTAAAGAAATTCGTTTTTTACCAGGTATTAAAAATGAATTATCAGAATTAGATTTAGGCACTAGTCTAAAAACTAATTTATTTCAACCAGGAGATATTGTCGATGTTATTGGTATTTCTAAAGGTAAAGGTTTTTCTGGTTCTATTAAAAGACATAATCAAAGTGAAGGTCCTAAAAGTCATGGTTCTAGATACCACCGAAGACCAGGTTCTATGGGACCAATTAAAGGTAAAATAAAAGGTAAGAAATTGCCTGGACAAATGGGACATCAAACTGTAACTTTGCAAAATTTAAAAATTAATTCTATTGATCATGAACAAGAACTTTTTTTAATTAAAGGTAGTATTCCTGGGCCTAGAAAAGGATTTGTAATGATTAAAACTGCAATTAAAACAGTCATAAAGGAGAACCAAGATGCCTAAATATAATTTGATTAATCAAAAAGGAGATTTTTTATCTCAAATTGATTTAGATGATGAAATTTTTGGTATTTCAATAAATAAACAAGTTTTATATGATGTAGTTAATGCTCAGAGAGCATCAATGAGACAAGGTACTCATGCTACCAAAAACAGAGCTTTAGTTTCAGGTGGGGGTAAAAAACCTTGGCGTCAAAAAGGAACAGGACGTGCTCGTCATGGAACTATTAGATCACCTTTATGGAGAGGTGGGGGCGTTGCTTTTGGTCCTTCTCCTCGTGATTATTCTGTGAAAGTTAATCAAAAGGTACGAAGATTAGCTTTAAAAATGGCCTTATCTTGGAAAATTAATAATAAAAATTTAATATTAATAGATAATATTAATTTAGAAACACATAAAACTAAAGAATTTCAAAATATTTTAGATCAATTAAATATTCAACAAAAAACTTTAATTTTAACTAAAGATTTAAATCATAATTTATGTCTTTCTATTAGAAATTTATCTAAAGTATTATTAGAAACTGTAAGTCATGTTAGTGTTTATCAATTGTTAAGTTATTCTACAATTATTTTAACAAAAGAAGCTGCTAATTATTTTGAGGAGAATTTAAAATAATGATTAAATATTATGATTTGATTAAATCGCCTATTTTTACAGAAGAAACTAATAAATTAATCGAAAGACAAAATAAATATTTTTTTAAAGTATCTAAAAAAGCTAATAAAATAGACATTAAAAAAGCTTTAGAAAAGATTTTTTTAATTAAAGTAAAATCTGTGAATACTTTAAATGTTTCTCCTAAGTTTAAAAGAAAAGGTAAATATTCAGGTTATACATCAGGTTATAAAAAAGCTATTGTGAAATTATTTCCTGGTCATAAAATAGATATTATTAATTAATATATAAAATATTTATTTGTTTATTATAAAAAAATAAACATATATTATAATTTTTTAAGGAAGGTTAATCAATCAATGTCAATAAAGACATCAATTAAAAAATATAAACCTACTACTAATGGTCTACGTAATATGAGTGTTTCTAGTTTTTCTGAAATTACATCTAAAAAACCTGAAAAAAGTTTATTAGTTACTCGTAAAAAAATGAGTGGTCGTAATAATCAAGGTAAGATAACTGTTAGACATCAAGGCGGTGGCGTTAAGAGAAGATATCGTTTAATAGATTTTAAAAGGAATAAAGATAATATTATAGGTAACATATCTCAAATTGAATATAATCCTAATTGTAGCGCTAATGTTGCTTTAGTTTATTATGCCGATGGTGAAAAAAGATATATTTTATGCCCTAAAGATTTAAATGTTGGTTCTAAAATTTCATCTGGACCTAAATCTGATATTAAAATTGGTAATACTTTACCTTTAATTAATATTCCTGTTGGTACTAAAGTACATAATATTGAACTAAAACCAGGTAAAGGTGGCCAATTAGCTCGTAGCGCTGGAACTTATGTTCAAATTATCAGTAGGGAAGATAAATATGTTTCTTTACGTTTACCTTCTGGCGAAGTTCGTAAAGTTTTAAGTTCTTGTCGCGCTACTATTGGTGAAATCGGTAATGAATCTCATAAATTAATTAATTATGGTAAAGCTGGTAAAAAACGTTATTTAGGCATTAGACCTACTGTTAGAGGCTCTGCAATGAATCCTAACGATCATCCTCATGGAGGCGGCGAAGGTCGTGCTCCTATTGGTCGTAAATCACCAATGACTCCTTGGGGTAAAAAAGCTCGAGGCGTTAAAACTAGAGATCGTAAAAAGAAATCAAATTGTTTAATTATTAGAAGTCGTAAAAAATAATTAGGAGGAAAAAATATGCCACGTTCAGTTAAAAAAGGACCTTTTTATGACAATCATTTATTAGTTAAAGTTTTAAAACAAAAAGATCTTAAAAATAAAAAAGTTATTAAAACATGGTCAAGAAGATCAACTATTTTGCCACAATTTAGAGGAAACACTTTTGCTGTTTATAATGGACGTGTACACATACCTGTTTATATTAATGAAGATATGGTGGGACATAAATTGGGAGAATTTTCTCCAACACGAACTTATCGTGGACATGATAAAAAAGATAAAAAAATTCAAAAAAAATAGTAGAAAGGAATAAAAAAATGATTTCTAAAGCTATTATAAAAAAAGTATCAATTGCTCCTCGAAAAGCACGTTTAGTAGTTGATTTAATTCGTGGTAAAGAAATTAAAGTAGCTAAAGCTATTTTAATGTTTACTCCTAAATCAGCTTCAAGTATTGTTTTAAAACTTTTAAATAGTGCTGAAGCTAATTTGGCGCAAAATATTAATTTAAAATCTAATGATTTTTATATTTCTGAAGTTTATGTTAATGAAGGAATACGTTTAAAACGTTTGTTTCCGCGAGCTAAAGGTTCAGGTGATATGATTAAAAAAAGAACTAGTCATATTGTTTTAAAATTATCTATGGCAAAAGAAATTAAAGAAGAAATTAAAGCTAAAAAAAAGGAGGTTAATATTCATGGGACAAAAATCTAATCCTAATGGTTTAAGATTAGGTATTATTAAAAATTGGGATTCTAAATGGTTTGCAAATTTTAAAAAAACTCCACAATTTATTCATGAAGATTTTTGCATTCGTAATTTTATTAATAAAAATTACTCTAAGGCTTTAATTGCTCAAATTGAAATTGAGCGTAGTAAGAAAAAAGATAAAGAAATTATTAAAATTAATTTACATGTTGCTAAATCTAATATAATTAACGGGAAAGATAATGAATCACTGAAAAAAATTACTAAACAAATAGAACAAATAACAAAAAAAGAAGTATTTTTTAATGTTATAGAAATTAAAAATCCTGATAAAGTAGCTATTTTAGTAGCAAAAACAATGGCTGAACAATTAGAACAGCGTTTTTATTTTAGACGTGTACAAAAAATGGCCATTCAAAAAGTTTTAAAAACAGGAGTTAAAGGTGTTAAAACTTTAATTTCCGGTCGTTTAGGTGGTTTAGAAATGGCCCGTAGTGAAGGTTATTTAGAAGGTAGAGTTCCACTTAATACTTTACGAGCAGATGTTGAGTATGCATTTACAGAAGCTCATACAACTTACGGATCTTTTGGTGTTAAAGTATGGATTTTTCATGGTGATGTTTTACCAGGCGAAACTATTTTAGATACTAGAAAACCTTTTGCTATAAAAAGCAATTATATTTCTAAAAATAATAAAAAAAGCAATAATTATAAAGGTGATAAATAATTATGTTAATGCCTAAGAGAACTAAATACCGTCGTCCTCATCGTTTAAGTTATGAAGGTAAGGTGAAAGGTAAAAATTTAATTGTTAATGGTAATTATGGTTTGATAGCACAAGAGGGTAATTGGATTACTAACAAGCAAATCGAAGCTGCTCGTATCGCTATGACTCGTCATATGAAAAGAACAGGAAAAGTTTGGATTAATATTTTCCCTCATTTATCTTTAACTAGAAAACCTTTGGAAGTACGTATGGGTTCGGGTAAAGGTGCTCCAGAAGAATGGGTAGCTGTAGTTAAAAAAGGTAAAGTTTTATTTGAAGTAAGTGATTTAAATAATTCTGTTAAAGCAGAATTAGAAGCTTTAAGATTAGCATCGCATAAATTACCTATTAAAACTAAAATTGTTAAAAAGGGTGAGCAAAAATAATGAAAATACAACAATTTCGTAAAATGAATATTAAAGAATTGCAAGATAATTTAATTAATTTTAAAGAAGAATTTTTTCGTTTACGATTTAAGTTATCTTTAGGTCAATTAACCAATACTTCTCAAATTAATAAAGTTAAAAAAAATATTGCTCGTGTTAAAACTGTTATAACAGATAATTTTTTATCTAAAAAAAATTTTTCTAAACTTGAAAATAGTAATTTTAAAGATACAGAAGAAAATAAAAAAGAAAAAATAATATTAGAAAAAAGTATAAAATCATTATAATAATAATTAAGATAACTTTAATATTAATTTTTTTAACTATAATATAAGGAGGGATTAAAATGTTACGTAATTCTAGAAAAATTTTTACAGGCAATGTTGTTTCTGATAAAATGAATAAAACTATCACTGTAGTAGTAAATGTTTATAAAAAAGATTTGTTATATGGAAAAATAGTTAAAAAATCTAGAAAATTTTATGTTCATGATGAAACTGAAAAAGCCAAAAAGGGTAACTTAATTAGTTTTATGGAAACTAGACCTCTTTCTAAAACTAAAAAATTTCGTTTACTAAAAATTATTTTTAGCAATGATAAGGATAAAAAACAATGATTCAACGAGAAAGTCGTTTAGTTGTTGCCGATAATAGTGGCGCTAAAGAGGTTTTAGTTATTAATATTTTAGGTGGAAGTACTGGTTTTTATGCTAATATTGGAGATATTGTTATTGTAACTGTAAAAAAAGCAATTTCTTCTGGTGCTATTAAAGCGGGAGATGTATTAAAAGCTGTTATAGTTAGAACCAAATATGGTTTAAGACGTAAAGATGGTTCTTATATTAAATTTGATGAAAATGCTGTAGTTATTATTAAAGATGATTTAACTCCAAGAGGTACTCGTATTTTTGGCTCAATAGCACGCGAATTAAGAGAAAAAAAATTTACTAAAATTATTTCTTTAGCACAAGAAGTATTATAAAGGAAGTATGATACGATATGCATATTAAATTAGGAGATAAAGTAGCAATTATTGCTGGTAAAAATCGTTTTGTTACTGATGAAAACGGTAAAAAAATTATTAAAACTGGAAAAATTTTAAAAATTTTCCATAAACAACAAAAAGTATTGGTTGAAGGTATTAATATTGTTTTTAAGCATAAAGCTCCTTTAAAAGATGAAGATAAAGGTAATATTATTAAACAAGAAGCACCAATACATATTTCTAATGTAGCTTTAATTGATTCTTTAAAAAATGTTCCCACTAGAGTTGGTTATCGTATAGAAAATAATAAAAAAGTTCGTTATTTTAAGAAATCAGGAACTATAATAGAAGATTTGAACTAAGGAGAAATTTTAATAAATGACAAAAAGATATCATAACAAAGAAGAAATAATTTCTTTTTTAACTAAAAAATTTAGTTATAAATCTTTAATGCAAGTTCCTAAAATAGATAAAATTGTTATTAATATGGGCGTTGGTGATGCTGTAACTAATCCTAAAGTTTTAGAAAATGTCCTTGAAGAATTAACTTTATTAAGTGGTCAACGCCCGGTAGCTACTAAAGCTAAAAAATCAATTTCTAATTTTAAACTAAGAGAAGGAATGCTTATTGGCGCTAAAGTTACTTTAAGAGGTGAAAGAAAAGAATCTTTTTTATATAAATTAACTCAAGTAGTTTTACCTCGTGTAAGGGATTTTAGAGGTGTTTCTTCTAAATCTTTTGATGGTAGAGGTAATTATTCTTTAGGTTTAAAAGAACAAATTGTTTTTCCAGAAATAAATATTGATAAAATAACTAAAAATCGTGGTATGGATATTATTATTGTTACTACTGCTAAAACCAATAAAGAAGCTAAAGAATTACTAGAGCTTTATGGTATGCCTTTTAAAGATTAAGGGAGAAAAAATATATGGCTAAAAAATCCAAAATAGTTAAAAATCAAAAACAAATGTTATTAATCGCAAAATATGCTGATAAATATTTTGAATTAAAAAAAAATGCTGATTATGAAGGTTTATCTATGATTCCTGCTAAGGCTTCAAGAGTACGTTACAGAAATAGAGACTCAATTGATGGCCGCTCTCGTGGATATATGCGAAAATTTGGTATTTCTAGAATTAAATTTCGAGAATTAGCACATAAAGGTGAAATACCAGGTATTAAAAAAGCTAGTTGGTAAAAAAGGGAGATTAATAAATAATATATGGTTATGACTGATAATATTGCTGATATGTTAACTCGCATTAGAAATGCGAATCAAATGCATCATTTGCAAGTAGTAGTTCCGATTTCAAAGTTGAAAGTGGAAATTTTAAAAGTATTAAAAGAAGAAGGTTTTATAAAAAACTTTTTTATTAAAGAATTTAAACGAGAAATTATTATTAGTTTAAAGTATACAATCGAAAGAGAAAGAGTTATCAAAGGTTTAAAAAAAATTTCTAAACCGGGTTTAAAAGTATATACTTCAGTAGAAAAAATTCCTAAGGTATTGAGTGGTTTAGGTATTGCATTGATTTCTACTAATAAAGGTATTTTAACAGATAATAAAGCTCGTTTAGAAAAAGTAGGCGGCGAAGTATTGGCTTATATTTGGTAATGAAAGGAATAACAACATGTCAAGAATAGGCAATAAAGAAATTCAAGTTCCTGATTCTGTTAATGTACAAATTCAGGATAAAAATTTTATTGTTGTTACAGGCCCTCAGGGAAAACTTGAATATCAATTTAATCATAAAATTAAAATTCTTCTTATAAATACTATTATCAAAGTATCACGTCCTAATAATGAACTTTTTATGAAAAAAATTCATGGTACTACTCGTGCTTTATTATCTAATATGATTGAAGGGGTAGAAAAAGGATTTGTTAAACGCTTAGAAATTGTAGGTTTAGATTACAAAGTTGATTTACAAGGCGATAATTTAATTTTACATTTAGGTTTTTCGCATTCTATTAAAATTACGATACCTAAAGGTATTGATATAGAAATTCCTAAAAAAATTAAAGGTATTCATATTAAAGGTATAGATAAACAATTTGTAGGTGAATTTGCTTCTAAAATAGCTAAATTACGTAAACCAGAACCTTATAAAGGAAAAGGTATTCGTTTTGAAGGTCAATATGTTATTCGTAAAGCTGGTAAGAGTACTAAAAAATAAAGAAAGGTTGATTAAATATTTATGATCATTAAAAAAATATCTAATTTAGTTCGTAAAAAACGTCATTTAAAATTAAGAAAAAAAATTATTGGTACAAACCAAAAACCACGTTTAAATATTTTTCGTTCTAATAAATCTTTTTATATACAATTAATAGATGATGAAAAGCGAATAACTTTATGTAGTGTTCATAGTAAAGAAGTTGATTCTAAAGGTTTAAATATAACAACCGCTACTAAAGTTGGTGAACTAATAGCTCAGAAAGCTTTAGCTCAAGGTATTGTTAATGTAGTTTTCGACAGAGGTGGATTTTTGTATCATGGCAAAATTGAAGCTTTAGCTGATGCTTCTCGAAGATTAGGGTTAAAGTTTTAAAGGTAATTGATATGATAAAACAAAAGTTTAATAAAAAAGTAAATTTATTTGAAGAAAAAGTAGTTAAAATAAAACGCATTACTAAAGTAGTTAAAGGCGGACGACGTTTTCGTTTTGCTGTTTTATTAGTTGTAGGTGATAAAAAAGGTAGAGTAGGTTTTGCTACTGGAAAATCTCAAGAAGTTGTAGAGTCAATAAAAAAAGCTTCAGAAAAAGCAAAAAAAAATTTAATAAATGTACCTTTATATAGAACAACCATCACACATTTGATTACTGGTCACTTTGGTGCTACTAAAATTTTGTTAAAACCAGTTATTAAGGGTACAGGTATTATTGCAGGTGGTAATGCTGCAAGAACTATTTTTGAATTAGCAGGTATTAATGATATTTCAGCTAAAACTTTAGGTTCTAGAACATCTATTAATGTTTTAAGAGCTATTGTAGATGGTTTAAAAAAATTAAGAACAAAAGAAGAAATTGCTAAAATAAGAGGAATTTCTTTTGATAAGGTGGAATAATAAAAAATGAAAAAACCACAATTTATTATTATTTTAAATAAAAGTTTAATTGCTCGAACTAAATCACAAATTCAAACAGCACATATTTTAGGTTTAAGAAAAATTAATCAAAAAGTTATAAAAGATGATAATCCAGTTAATAGAGGTATGATTAGAAAAATTTATCATTTAGTTACTATTGAAAAACTTTAGAGAGGATATGAAATTATGTTGCATCAAATAAAACCATTTAAAGGCGCGCGTAAAACAGTTAAGCGTTTAGGTCGAGGTTGTGGTAGTGGCACTGGTAAAACTTCTGGCAAAGGTCATAAAGGGCAATTAGCACGTTCTGGTGGTGGTGTTAGACCAGGTTTTGAAGGCGGTCAAATACCTTTTTTTCAGAGAATTCCTAAACGTGGGTTTCATAATATTAATCAAAAAAAATATTCTATAGTTAATCTAGGTGCTTTAGAAATATTGGAAAATAACACTTTAGTAAATCAAGAATTATTATTAGAAAAAAAAATTATTAAAAGTATACTACCTAATGGAGTTAAAATTTTATCTAAAGGGAAATTAACAAAAAAATTAAATTTTAAAGTTTCTAAATATTCAAAAAAAGCTCAAGAAAATATTAAATTAGTTGGTGGCAATATTGAGGTTAATTAAAAGATGTTAAAAAAAATAAAATTAATTTTTAATAGTAAATTAATTTTCAGATTCATTTTCACTTTATTTATTATTTTTATTTTTATTTTAGGACGTAGTATACAAATCCCTTTTTTAAATGTACAAATACAAACTATTATTCAATTATTGAAAGGTTTGACTACATCTGATAAATTTTTAATTAATTTTGATCTTAATAATTTTAATTTATTATCTTTAAGCATATATCCTTATATTACTATTTCTATTTTTATTCAATTGGTTCAAAAATTCATTCCTCATTTGAAAGAATGGCGTGAACAAGGCGAAGTTGGAAAACAAAAATTAAATCGTTTAACTCGTTTTTTAGCTATTTTATTAGCTATGTTTCAAAGTTATTTAATGATTAATAAATATAGTGGTAATAAAGAAAGTGGTGGTGAGATATTTATTGGAGAAAAGTTATATATATCGTTTTTTTTAGCTACCGGAACAGCTATTGCTATTTGGTTATCTGATTTAATTACAGCCAAAGGGGTTGGTAATGGAACTTCAATTTTAATTATGGTTGGAATGAGTAGTGGAGTAATTACTACTTTTCAAAAAATATTTGCATTTTGGAATACAGACAAAATTAAATTTTTTGCTTTATTGTTTTTTTTATTATTTATTTTAATATCTACTATTATAGTTTATTTAGCTACTTTAAAAATTCCTATTATTTATCCTAATAAAAAAAGTCAAGTAGAAAATTATATTCCTTTAAAAATTAATGTTCCTGGTGTATTGCCAATTATTTTAACATCCACAATGCAAGCATTTTTTATGTTTTGTATTAATAATATACCATTTTTTAATCAATTAAAATGTAAAGATAAAATTATAGAGTTTATTAGTATATCTACTAATTTAGGAATTATTTTTTTTGTTTGTTTAATAATTTTCTTCTCTTTTTTAACTGCTTTTTTAATTGTAAATACTAATGATATTGCCGAACATTTATCTAAACAAGATGCTTATATTGAAAATTGTAGACCAGGTAAACAGACTGTGGAAAAAATATCTTATGATTTTTTCAGAATTACTATTATTGGTGTTTTTTTTATGATTTTTTTATTTGTATTACCTCTGTTAATTAGTAAAGGTTTTGATTTTAAGGAATTTAAAATAGGGGGAACAGGATTTTTAATTATTGTTGGTGTTTCTATTGAAACTTTACAACAAATTAGTTCTACTGCCAATAAAGAAGATTATGCAAAAATTTTTTAAAAAAATAATAATTACATGTTTTTTATTTTATAAATTTATAGGTAAATTAAATGATTCTGATTAAAACAGAAAATGAAATTAATTTAATGAAACAAGCTGGTTTTATTTTAAAAACTCTTAGAAAAATGTTAAGTTTATATTTAAAACCTGGCATTTCAACTTATTATTTAGATATTTTGGCTAAAAATTTTATTAAAAAACAAAGAGCTGTTTCTGCTTTTAAAGATTATCAAGGTTTTTCTAAACATATTTGTACTTCTGTTAATGAAGTAGTTGTTCACGGTATTCCTTCTAAAAAACAAATTTTAAAATCAGGTGATATTATCACTATTGATTTAGGAATTAATTATAAAGGTTACTTTGTTGACTCAGCTTTTACTTATGCTATTGGAAGTGTTGAAACACCAATTATTCAACTTATAGAGGTGACGCAAAAAGCTTTATATGAAGGTTTAAAACAAGTTAAACCTAATAATTATATTGTTGACATTTCTCGAGCTATAGAAGAATTTATTAAACCTTACGGATATGGAATTGTTAAGGATTTTACCGGCCATGGGATTGGAAAAAATTTACATGAAGAACCTTATATTCCAAATTGTATAGTGGTTGATCAAGAAAACGTTGAATTAAAACCAGGAATGATTTTTTGCATTGAACCAATGATTACTTTAGGTAATGAAGAAATAGAAATTTTATTGGATAATTGGACAGCTGTTACTGTTGATCGCAGTTTGAGTGCTCACTTTGAACATACTGTTTTAGTTACTGAAAAAGGTTATGAAATTTTAACTTAAGATTTAAAAAAAGGCTGGTGATTTTATAAGTGTTAAAACAAAACTCTAAAGAAGAATTATTACAAGTAGATGCAAAAGTTATTGAAGTTTTACCTAATGCAAATACTAAATTTAAGGTTAGATTAATTTCTAATAATAAAATTATTTTAGCTCATGTTTCTGGTAAAATTCGTATTAATAAAATCCGTGTTTTACTTGGCGATAGAGTTAAAGTAGAAATATCTGCTTATAATTTTAATGAAGGACGAATTGTTTATCGTTATACATAAAATTAATTAATATTTTTTTCAAAAGGAGAAATATATAATGAAAGTAAGATCATCTGTTAAAAAACGCAGTCCAGATGATATTATTGTACGTCGAAAAGGACGTGTTTATATCATTAATAAAAAAAATAGAAGACATAATCAAAGACAAGGATAATTTAAAGGAGTATTTTTATGGCAAGAATTGCAGGTGTTGAAATTCCTAGTAATAAAAGAGTTGTAATTGCTTTAACTTATATTCGCGGTATTGGAATAAAAAAAGCTCAAAATATTTTGAGTGATTTAAAAGAAATTGATATCAATACTAAAGTAGAAGATTTAAAAGAACAACATTTGATCGCTATTAGAAATAAAATTCAAAATGGTAATTATTTAGTAGAAGGCGATTTAAAAAGAGAAGTTGCTTTAAATATAAAACGTTTGATGGAAAATGGATCTTATAGAGGTTTACGCCATCGTAAAGGTTTACCTTCTCGTGGTCAAAATACTAGAAATAATGCTAGAACTATAAAAGGTAAGCGTAGGACAAAAAACACGGTTGCTAATAATAAAAAATAGAAAAGGTTAATATTTGTTTATGATTAAGAAAAAAAAAAATAAAAATAAATTTAAAAAAAATATTAATTTAGGAATAGCACATATTCACACTACTTTTAATAATACTATTTTAACTATTACTGATTTACAAGGCAACACTATTACTTGGAGTAGTGCTGGATCTTTGGGTTTTAAAGGAAGTCGTAAATCAACACCTTTTGCGGCTCAAATTGCATCATCAACCGCAGCAAAAGCAGCTTTAGAACATGGAATGTTGAAAGTAGAAGTTTTTATTAAAGGCCCAGGCGCAGGACGAGAAGCTTCTATACGTTCTTTACAGGCTTCAGGATTAGAAATTACTTCAATTAGGGATGTTACAACAGTACCGCATAATGGTTGTAGACCTCCTAAACGTCCTCGTGGATAAGAATTTATAAAGATATGAAAAAAATTAAATTTATTAATCTTTTTTTTCTTGAAGAAAATTTATCTGAAGATTTATCTTTTGGTAGGTTTATTATTCAAAATTTAGAACCTTCTTATGGTGTTACTATTGGTAATCCTTTAAGGAGAGTTTTATTATCTTCTTTACCTGGAGCCGGGATAGTTTATGTGGAAATTAAAGGTGTTGATCATGAGTTTAGTACAATTCCTGGAGTTTATGAGGATGTAATGTCTATTGTTTTAAATTTAAAACAAGTGGTGATATCTGTAGATTCAATAGATGATGATTTTGAACAAGAAATGGAATTGTTTGTTACAGGAAAACAAAAAGTAACAGCTTCTTGTTTTGAACAAGTTGAAGGTATTAAAATTATTAATCCTGAACAAGAGATAGCTAATTTAGTATCTGAAAATGCTTCTTTAAAAATGACTGTATTAATTAAAAGAGGAATAGGTTATGTTAGCGCTGAAGAAAATAAGATTTATACAAAAAAAAAGAAAGGTTTAATTAGTATTGATACTTTGTACACACCTGTTTCAAAAGTTTCTTATGATATAGAAAAAAAATTAGGTGATAAAGAAGAATTAGCAATTGAAATTACTACTAATAAATCTACTACAGCTAAAGATGCTTTAACTACAGCTTCTAAAATTTTATTTGATCATTTTAGTTTTTTAGCTAATTTAAATGAAAAAAAAGATCAAATCAGTTTCATTTATAAACCAAAGAAAGAATTACCTAATAAATCTTTAGAATTAAGAATTGACCAATTAGAATTATCTGTTCGTTTGTTTAATTGTTTAAAAAAATCAGGAATTGAAAAAGTATCTGATTTAGTTTTATTAAAAGAAGAAGAAGTTTTTAAATTAAAAAGCTTAGGTAGAAAATCTTTTAATGAATTAAAAGAAAAATTTAAGCAACATGGTCTTGAATTTCAAAATGATTTAGAAAAAAAATTATATTATGATGATGAAGAAGAAATGGAGGAATAATCGATAATGGCTTATAGTAAATTAAGACGTAATACATCTCAAAGAAAATCTTTATTAAGAAGCTTAGTTTCTGATTTAATTATTAAAGAAAAAATTATTACCACCGAATCTAAAGCTAAAGAATTACAAAAAAAGGTTGAAAAAGTCATTACTTTAGCTAAAAAAAAGAGTTTACACCATAGACGTCAAGTATTTAAAAAATTATTTGATGAAAATATCAATAAAGAACAAACTGTTACTCAAAAATTATTTACAACTACAGCTGAAAAATATATGAAGAGAAATGGTGGTTATACAAGGATAATTAAAACTGTTCCTCGTCGTGGGGATGCGGCTCCTATGGCTATAATTACTTTTGTTTAAAATAATTAAATTTTAAAAAATGTCTTATTTTATTTCTATAAGACATTTTATTTATTTTAATACAGAAATTATTTTACATTGTTCATATTTTAAAAAAATTAATTATTTATAAAATACTTAATTTAAATATTTTTTTTACTAAAATATTAATATAATTTAGTACTTATATTTTATAATAAAGTAAATTTTTTAATAATTTATTTTAAATTATATTTTTTACATATAAAATCACAATAATTTATTAAAAATAAATAATAATATCTTATTTAATATATAATAAAAGTTAAAGGTGATTATATTTTTTATGTTAGAAATTCAAAATTTAAGTTTTGTTTATGATGATAAAACAGTATTAAAAAATTTAAGTTTTAATATTGACAAAAATAATTGGGTCTCTATTATGGGTCATAATGGTTCAGGTAAATCAACTTTAGCTAAAATTTTAGTTGGTTTATTAGAACCTTTTGAAGGAAATGTTTTAATTGATAGTTTAAAGTTAAATTATAATAGTTTACCATTTTTACGTAATAAAATTGGTATGGTTTTTCAAAATCCGGATTATCAATTTATAGGTCATACAGTAAAAGATGACATAGCTTTTGGTTTAGAAAATCAAAATTTGTCTAGAAATGAAATTATAAAAAGGGTTTATGATTATTCTGAAATGGTTGGTATGAGTAATTTTTTAAATAAAAATCCACAAGAACTTTCTGGTGGACAGAAACAGAAAGTTGCTATTGCATCTGTTTTAGCTATGCAACCAGAAATTATTATTTTTGATGAAGTTACCGCTTTTTTAGATAATCAATCAAAAAAAGAAATTGAAAATATTATTAAAAAAATTAAAGATAAAATTGTTATTACTATTACTCATGATTTAGATTTCGCTTCTAAAAGTGATGAAATCATTGTTTTATCACAAGGTAAATTAGTAAAGAAATCTAAACCAGAAATTATTTTAGAGAATCAAGTTTTTGTAAATCAATATAGTTTAGAACCAACTTTAGCTTTAAAAATTTATTATGAAATGCAAAAAGATATTATTTTTTATAAAGATAAAAAAATTAAAGATATACAAATATTAGAAAAGATGAAAGAAATTTTATGGCTATACAATTTGAAAAAGTAAAATATTTTTATGACAAAAAAAATAAAATTTCTTCTTTAAAAGATATTAATTTAAGTATTAAACCTGAAGGTGAATTTATTGCTTTAATTGGTAAAATAGGTTCTGGAAAAACAACTTTGGTTCAATTAATGAATGCTTTATTAATTACTGATATTGGTAAAATAATAATTTTTAATCAATTAATTAATTCTAAAACAAAAAAAAAAAAATTAGTTGCTTTAAAAAAGCAAATAGGATTAGTTTTTCAGTTTCCGGAGTATCAATTATTTGAAATTAGTGTTTTAAAAGATGTTATGTTTGCACCTGAAAATTTTACTAATGATTATGAATTATCTAAACAAAAATCGATTCAAGTTTTAAAAAAAATTGGTATTTCGGAAGATTTATTTGATAAATCTCCTTTTCAAATTAGTGATGGTCAACAGAGAAAAGTAGCCATTGCAGGTGTTTTAGCTATGGAACCAGATATTTTAATATTAGATGAACCTACAAGAGGTTTAGATTCTGTTAGTAAAAAAAATATAATGAATTTTTTTAAAGAAATATATAAAAAACAAAAAAAAACTATTATTATGATTACACATGATATTGATTTAGTGGCTGAATATGCTTCTAGAATTTTATTTTTGAAACAAGGTGAACTTGTTTTTGATGGGAATAAAGAAACTTTTTTTGAAAGTGATGATTTTTCTAAATTTGATTTAGATTATCCACAAACTTTTAAAATTTTAAAACATTTACAACAAACTATTGGAATTCCTTTTGAATATAAATATTGTTTTAAAACTTTATTAGAATATTTAAAAAAAATTTATCTTTAAAAAATATTTTTAAAGGGGTTTTTATGACAAAAAATGATTTAAATCTGAAATATGACAGAGAAATGATTTTTTCTGTTTCTAAATCTTCTTTGTTGCAAAGAATTCATCCCTCGTTTAAAATTTTAATTTTATTTTTTACACTTTTTATTATTTTTCGTTTACCTATTTATTTTCCAGAAGTTTCAGATAAAGAAAAAAAAATATTTTTAATATATGGATTTTTATTTTTTTTATTATTTTATTATTGTTTTTTTTATAATTGTTTTTTCCAACATTTTCTTGAACAAATTAAAAATTTAAGATTTTTATTTCTTTTTTCACTACTGATTCAATTTGAATCTTTTGAAAATAGAATTTCAACAAAACTATTATTTGCAATCCCCATTTATGATTGGAGTGGTTATAATAATTTTTTAATATTGATATTTTTGGTATTCTTTTATAATATAACTAAACAAAAAATTTTTTTTAAAATGATTTATTTTATTTTTTTGTTATTTTTATTTTTTGTTTTTCCGAGTTTAATTTTATCTTTATCCAAACCTTTATCAAATGTTCAAAATTATGGACTCCAAACAACATCTTTTTTAAAAAGTTTTTTTATTTTTTTACGATTAATAATTATTATTATGGTTATTTTTGTTTTTAATAAATCAACTTCTTTTATGGAAATTAATGATGGTTTAAGAATAATTTTATCTCCGTTAAAAAAAATTAAAATACCAGTAGAAATATTTACTTTTATGTTATCTTTAATTTTTATTTCTGTACCTTTTTTATTTCAAGAAACTGAAAAAATTTTAAAAGCTCAGACTTCTCGAGGAATGGATTTGCAAAATAAAAATTTTTTAAAAAAAATTAATAATTTATTATCTTTATTGATTCCTATTTTTGTTTTAGTTTTTAAAAGATCTTTAATTTTAGCTAATGCTATGGAAGTGAGAGGTTATGTTTTAGGAGCACCACGTACTAAAATGATTTATTATAAAGTTACAAAAATTGATGTTTTTTTTACTATGACGATAGTTTTTGTTTTTTTTATAATTAATTATGTTTTAATTAATTAAAAATTAAAAAATATAGGAGATAAATTTGAAAGATTTTAATTATAAATTAGTTTTAAGTTATGATGGCACTAATTATTATGGCTTTCAAAAACAATTGCATTTAAATACAATTCAATCTGTTTTAGAAAATGTTTTAAATAAAATTACTAAGCAAAAAAAAATTAAAATTTACGGTGCCAGTAGAACTGATAAAGGTGTGCATGCTTCAGGTCAAGTAGTACATTTTCAACTCCCATTTTTAATTCCTAATGATCATTTTCAAAAAATATTAAATTTTTGTTTACCGTCAGATATTCAAATTACCAAAATTATTTTAATTTCGAAAGAATTTCATTGTCGTTTTCAAGCTAAATCTAAAATTTATCATTATGTTTTTTCTAAAAAAAAATTAAATGTTTTTAATTATCGCTTTCAAGTTTATATTCCTAATATGGATTTTAATAAAATTAAAGAAGCAATCTTATTTATCGAAGGTAAACATGATTTTTCTTTATTTACTTCACAAAAAAGTTTAAAAAATTATCAAAGAATTATTTTTAAAGCCTTTATAAAAGAAACAAAACAAAAATATTTTTTGATAATTCATGGTAATAGTTTTATTCAACACATGATTCGTTTTTTAGTTGGTTTTTTAATTGAAATTGCTCAAAATAAAAAAACTTTATCAGAATTTAAACAAATGTTAGATTTAAAAATTAATCAAAAAGCTAGATTATTAGCACCAGCTAAAGGTTTAATTTTAAAAAAAATTTTTTATTAATTATAATAAGGAGTACAATAATGTTTATTTCTTTTGAAGGTTGTGAAGGTACAGGTAAAACTGTTTTATCTAAAAAATTAGAAAAAAAATTAATAGAAAAAAATTATTTAACAATACTTACTAAAGAACCCGGTGGTTGTTTACAAACTCAACCAATTAAAAAAATACTTTTAAATTCTTCTTTTAAAAAATTACACTGTTACACTGAGTCTTTATTATATGCTGCAGACAGAATAGAACATTTGAATCGAATTATTATTCCATCTCTTCAACAAAAAAAAATTGTTATTTGTGATCGTTTTTTAGATTCGTCAGTGGCTTATCAAGGATACGGAAGAAATTTAGGAGAAGAATTAATTTATAAAATTAATTTTTACGCTTTAAAATATTTACCTGATATTACTTTTTATATTGACATAGATCCTTTTATTGGTGTCCAACGTATTAAAAATTTTAGAAAAGAAAAATTAGATAATTTCGATTTAGAAAAAATGGATTTTCATGAACGTGTACGTGAAGGTTATTTAAATATTTTTAAAAAAAATAAATCCAGAATTATATTAATTGACGGCAATCAATCTTTAGAAAATATTTTTACAATTATTTATCAAAAAGTTATAAAATTTTTAAATATTAAGGTTAAATAATGACAATAACAATGTTGTCATTATATCAAAAGTTTAAAAAAATTATTCAAAATAAAAAAATATCTCACTTGTATTTGATTGAAGGCAACAAGATTTTAAATAAAAAAGAATTAGTTATAAAAATATCTTATGAAATTTTAAAAATTGATGATCAAAATTTAACATTAGAACAATTAACGATGACAAACATTTATCCTAATTTTTATTATTTAAATAAAAACGATTCTTTGATTAAAAAAGAAGATATTTTAAATTTAAAGTTTTATTTTTTACAAAACCCTTTTTTATATAAAAAGAGAGTTTATGTAATTGAAAATATTAATCAAATGACTTATTCGGCTAGTAATATTTTGTTAAATTTTTTAGAAAACTCATTTAATAAAAATACTCATGGTTTTTTATTATCTCATGATATATCGCAACTATTACCAACTATTGTATCACGTTGTCAAGTTTTTAGTTTAGCTTTTTCTTATGTTGCTGAAGAAAAAAAAAAATATTTGTCTTTGCAAGAAGAAGGTTTTGAATTTATAGATTGTTTTTTGATGTCTTTAATTCAACAAGAAAAAATAAATTTACTTTTTTTTAATACTTCTTACTATATTAATTTTAAAAAAACTTTTTTAAATATTATTGAAGGTTTACAAAAATCATATTTTTTAAGAACTATATTTATTCATTGTCCAATATTAAAAGAAAAAAAGGGTTGGTTTCGAGATTTATTAATTTGTTTGTTAAAATATTTCTTAGTTATTTTTTATAAAAAAACAAACATTGAATGTTTTTATAATTATGAATTATCAGATATTTTTTTGATAGATTTTTCTATAAAAAATTTAAATATGATGATAAATTTAATTATAAATTTACAAAAAAAAGAAAAATATTTATTTACTGATGAAGATTTATTTATGACTTTATTGATTGGTTTAGATGATATTTGTTTTATAAAATAATATTTTAAAATTAAAGGAAAATTAAAATTAATGTTTTTATCACAAAAAAGTTTTATAGAAATTAAACCCACTTTATATTTAGTATCTACTCCTATTGGTAATTTATCTGATATAACTTTAAGAGCTTTACAAATTTTAAAATCTGTTGATTTTATTTTAGCAGAAGACACAAGAATATCTAAAAAGCTTTTAAATTTTTATGATATTAAAAAACCTATAATTTCTTTTTATCAATATAATCAACAAAAACGTTTAAATAAAATCTTACAACTTTTGACTTCTAATCATAATTTAGCTTTAATTAGCGATGCTGGAACACCTTTAATTAGTGATCCTGGTGATTTATTAGTTCAAGAAGTACAAACAAGAGGCTTTCATACAATAGCTATTCCTGGTGTAACTGCTTTTTTAACAGCTTTTATTACTTCTTCTTTTAAATTACCTTTAATTTTTTTAGGTTTCTTACCTCGTTCACAAAATAAAAAAAAACTTTTTTTATTAAAATATCAGTTTTGCGAAGCAACTTTATTGATTTATGAATCATCTTATAGAGTATTAGAAACCTTGCAGTTGTTAAAAAAAATTTATGGCAATAGAAACATTTCTTTAGCAAGAGAATTAACTAAAAAATTTGAACAAATCATTAATACTTCATTAGAAGAAATTTTAAAAAAAGAATTATTTTTAAAAGGTGAATATGTTATAGTAATTGAAGGTTTTACTAAATCTTCTATGTTATATGAAAATTTTTCCTTACTACAACATATTCAATTTTATTTAAAACAAGGTTTTAGTGAAAAAGAATCTTTTCATAAAGTAGCTAAAGAAAGAAAAATATCCAAGAGAGAAATTTATAAAAAATATAAAATTTAATTTTTGAGGAATTATAAAAAAATGAAAAAAAAAGAAAAATTTTATCTTGCAACAGCTATTGCTTATGCTTCAGATATTCCTCATGTTGGCAATGTGTATGAAGTTGTTTTAGCTGATTTTTTAGCTCGTTTTAAAAGATTAGAAGGTTATGATGTTTATTTTCAAACCGGAACAGACGAACATGGTCAAAAAATATTTCAAAAATCAAAATCTAAAAATCAAAAACCACAAACTTATGTTGATTATTTTTCTCAAGAAATTAGAAGAATTTATGATTTAATGAATGTTAGTTATGATAAATTTATTAGAACTTCTGATGAAAATCATAAAAAATCAGTACAATCAGTTTTAGACAAATTATATCAAAAAAAAGATATTTATTTAGGAAAATATGAAGGATTTTATTCTGTTATTGAAGAATCTTACGTGTTAGAAAAAGATTTAGTAAATGGATTGACTAAAAGTGGTGAAATTCCCATATGGAATAGTGAAGAAGTTTACTTTTTTAAATTATCTAAATATCAAAAAAAATTATATGATTTTTTAAAAAATGATAGTGTTTTAATTAGGCCAGTTAATAAAAAACAAGAGATTTTAAATTTATTAAAAGAACCTTTGCCTGATTTATGCATTACTAGAACTTTTTGTAAATATGGTATTAATTTGAATTTTAATTCACAACATTTTGTTTATGTTTGGGTTGATGCTTTGTTAAATTATATAACTGGTTTAAATTATCATCCAGATTTACCTAAAAGTAAAGAATTTTTAAAATATTGGCCTTGTGATATTCATATTATAGGTAAAGATATTATACGTTTTCATTTGGTTCATTTTTTAATTTTACTGATATCATTAGAATTGCCTTTGCCAAAAATTTTTTTTGTTCATCCCTTTATTTTATTTGATAAAAATAAAATGAGTAAATCTAAAGGTAATGTTTTATATATTGATGATTTATTAAAAACTTTTTCAGTCGATACAATTCGTTATTTTATGTTACACGAAATACCATATAATCAAGATGGAAATATTACGCATGAATTATTAAGAGAAAGACATAATACTGATTTAGCCAATACTATAGGTAATTTGTTAAATAGAACTTTAGGAATGTTAAAAGCTTATCGTAATGGTCATTTAAAAAAGGTTATTCTACCAGAAATTTTAGAAATTGATTTATCTAAAAAGTCTTTGGAAGCTTTACCATTAATACAAAAAAAAGTATTTAATTTTCATATTTCTGATGCTATAGAAGTTATTATACAATTAGCTCGTTTTTCTAATAAGTACATTGATTTAGCTAAACCTTGGATTTTATTTAAAGAATCTGATAAACAAGATGTTTTAGATCATGTTTTATATAGTTTAATAGAAACTTTAAGATTTATTGGTGTTTTATTACAACCTTTTTTGCCTACTACAGCTAAATCTATTTTAAAACAGATTAAATCTGAAAATAATACCTTTGCTAGTTTAGAAATTTTTGGTGTTACTGAAAGTAAAACAATATTTTCAAAAGAAATACTTTTTATTCGCTTTGAGGATAATAATTAATTTTTTAATTTTAAATTTTTATATATTGAAATTTTTTTATTTATAAATTAATTTTCAAAAAATATAATAGATGATGCTTAAAATTTTTTAATTATATTTTTTATATTATAATAAATGATAGTTGGATTTTTTTATTTATTATTTTTTTAAATATAAATGTTTATATTTTTATTTTTATAATATTTTAAAAAAATAAATGTTTTAATGTTTTAAAGGAGTTTTTTTAAAATTATATGGGATTAAAATTAGATTTATCGGGTATAAAAAAATTTATTAATTTTGAAAAAGAAAGTCAGAAATTAATATCTAAAATTAAGACAATTCATCAAAATATGCAAAATAAAAGAGGTGTTGGAAAAGATTTTTTAGGTTGGTTAGATTTACCTTTTAAAGTTAATTCTCAAGAAATTATTAAAATTAATCAAATTAAATCTTATTATAATTTAGAAGTTTTAATAGTAATTGGAGCAGGCGGTTCTTATTATGGCGTAAAAGCTGGTTTAGATTTTTTAAAATTTGACTTTGTGTCATCTAATCCTCAAATTATTTTTGCAGGTTATCAAATATCAGGTTTTTATTTATCTAATTTAATTAAATATTTAAAAAACAAAAATTGGGCTATTAATGTTATTTCTAAATCAGGTAATACTATTGAACCGGCTATTGCATTTCGAATTTTAAAACAAGAATTAGAAGTTAAATTTGGTAAAAAAGAAACTAAAAAAAGAATTTTTGTAACAACTAGTAAAAATAAAGGGAATTTATTTAAATTAGCTTTACAAGAAGGATATGAAGTTTTTGATGTTCCAGAATCTGTCAGTGGACGTTTTAGTGTTTTATCTGCTGTAGGATTTTTACCTTTTATTTTTGCTAATATTAATATAGAGAATATTTTAAAAGGTGCTAGAGATGCTTTTTATGATACTAGTAGTTGTGAATTATCAAAAAACCTTTCTTATCAATATGCAGTTTCTAGATTTTGTTTATATCAAAATAAAAAACATATTGAATTATTAGTTAGCTATGAACCTAGTTTAATTTCTTTTACTGATTGGTGGAAACAATTGTTTGGGGAATCTGAAGGTAAAAATGGTAAATCTCTTTTTCCGTGCGGTCTATATGCTACTTCAGAATTACATTCTTTAGGACAATATTTACAAGAAGGTCCAAAAATTTTTTTTGAAACTATTTTAAATGTTAAAAATATACCCGATGATTGTTTGATTCCTGATGTATTTAATGATATTGATAAATTAAATTATTTATCTAATAAAAGTTTATCTTATGTAAATCAACATGCTTTAAATGCCGTTAAGATTGCTCATATCCAAGGTAATGTACCTAATATAGAAATTACTTTTGATTATTTAGATGAATATCATTTTGGTTATTTAGTATATTTTTTTGAAAAAGCTTGTGCTCTTTCTGCTTATCTTTTAGAGGTTAATCCTTTTGATCAACCTGGAGTAGAAAATTATAAAAAAAATCTTTTATCTTTGTTAGGTAAAAAATAATAAAATTTATTTACCTATCTACTTTGTTATGAATTTAAAATTTTAATTAATTTATTTTTATAAAATAAAAAAATTTAAAAAAAGAGTAATCATTTATTTTATTATTTTTGTATATAATATTACTAATTATTGATTAGAAAAATTTTTTATAATAAAAATTTAATTAAAAAATATATATTAAAATATAATTTTTAATTAAATTTTAAATTATTATCAAAAATATATTTTAAAAAATATTTTTTAATTTATTTATTGTTGACAAATAAAAAAAATCTAGTTATAATTTAAGAAAAAGAGGTACGGGATTATTTTGTATGAAAAGAACATATCAACCAAGTAAAATTAAAAGACAAAGAACTCATGGTTTTAGAGCTAGAATATCTACTATCGGGGGTAAAAGAGTTATTGCCGCAAGAAGATCTAAAGGACGTGTGCGTTTAACGGTTTAATTATTAAATATAAATATTATAATTATTAAAATTTTTATTTATATTTACGAGGTATTTATAATTTAATAATTTGTTTATAATTTATTAAAATTAATCTAAATTTGAAATTATGAAAAAAAAATTTATTATTAAAAAAGATATTGATATTAGCAATATTTTAAAATTAAAAAAAAGCATTGGTAATCCTTTTTTTGTTTTATATTATTCTAAAAATAAAAATCAAACACATTTTAAATTTGCTTTAAGTATTGGTAAAAAATATGGTAAAGCTTATGAAAGAAATTTAATTAAAAGACGTTTAAGAATGATTATTCACGAATTTCATATTTTAATTGATTTTAAAATATCTTTTGTTTTAGTTATCAAGCCTAAAGCTAAAAATTTAACATTTCAACAAATTAAAGAAGATTTTTTTATTTTATTAAAAAAATCTAATTTAATAATTTAAATTTAGTTAGGAATTAAAATATTATGCCCAAACAAAGCAGTAATTTTATGCAAACTATTTTTTTAATATTATTTTTCATTATTTGTTTTATTTTTATAAGATATATATTTGTTAAACCAGAACCAAAAGAAAATTTACTTTATGTGGCTGCTGTTTTTAAAAATAAAGATAAAATGTCAGAATTTAGTCAAGAATTGAAAAAATTGCATTCTTTAGAACCACATTTATCTAAAGAATATGATATTCAAAAATTATTCATAGACCAACAATATTTAGATGTTTTTAAATTATATACTAATAATCAAGAACAAAATATTCAAATTAAAAAGTTAACAGAAAGTCAAGAACTTCTTAATAATATTAAAATCGAATTTGAATATAAAGAAGATGATAAAACAGCATCTCAATCTGTTTTTATTATTAAAATTATAGATATTCAAAGTAAAATTCAAAATATTATTAAATTTGATAATGAATATAATTTTAATTATTTTTATTTTGATTTGCAAAAAAACTTTCCTCCAGAATCCAAAGATTTTCAAAAACAACAAAATAAAAACGCTAATGATGTTAAGGATTTTTTTACTGTTTTAATGGGAACTAATTATAAATATATTGTTGAGGAAAAATATAAGAAATATTTTGATATAAGCGAAAATAAAGACTTTTTTTTAAAATTTTCAAATAGTAACAATAATAAAAAATTTGAATCACTTTTAAGTCAAGAATTGTTTAATAACGAAAAAAAAGAAATTAATTCTCACGATTTAAGTATATATAATCAAATTATTAAGCAAGTTGTGGCAGGTAATAATAATCCTCCCCACTTAATTGCAAAATTAAAATTTAATAATGATATTTATTTTGATTTTCCAATATTTGTTAATAATTCTGGATATTTACCTATCCAATGGCCTTCTAAATTAGATTGGAGTGGTAAATTAGGTTTTTATTATATTTGGAATGTTTTGATAATTTCTATCGGTTTTTTTCTATACATTTTTTCTTACATTTTTGGGAATTTAGGTTTTGGTATTATTTTAACTACTATTTTAGTTAGAACTTTATCTTGGCCAATTTATACTAAAACCAGTACTTTTACATTAAACATGAGTTTAGTACAACCTGAAATAGATAAAATTAGAGATAAATATATTTTAAAAAAAGATCCTGTTTCTATTCAAAAAATGCAATTAGAAACTTTAAGGGTTTATAAAAAATATAATATTGGTTTTTTAGGTATGTTTACAACATTTTTACAAATACCTATTTTTATATCTATGCTGACTACTTTAAATCGTTTTCGTATTCCTGGAGGTATTTTTAATTTAGATAATAAATTTTTAGATAAAACACCATTTTTGGGTTTTATTAAATTATCAGCTTCAACAACTAATGACAATGATATAAGAGATATTTTAATTAAAATTTTACTTTCAACTTTTGTAGGTATTACTATGATTATTTTAAATAAGATTAGTTTTAAAAAACCATTTTATTTACAAAATAAATCTTATACTGTTTTAAATATAGAAGAAAAAGCTAAAAGAGAACAAACTGAAAAAAGTTTTAAAATCGTTAGTTATTTCATGGTTGCTATTATGGTGTTTGCTGCCTTTAATGATAATGTTTTATCTTTATATTGGTTGGTTGGTAATACTTATACTATTTTTCAAACTGTTTTTAATCGTCAACAAATGGAAAAAAAATATTATTTGTTAAAACAAAAAAATTATGAATAAATTCTGTAATTAAGTATTTATTATTTTATATTTTTTTTAATAATTTATTTTTTACAAAAAAAAATATAAAAAAATTTGATTTTTATTTTTTAATATGGTAAAATTTTAATTGGTTTTGAATTAATTAGAATTTTTTTACGGAGGGGTAGCGAAGTGGTTAAACGCAGCAGTCTGTAAAACTGTTCCGCAAGGTACGATGGTTCGAATCCATTCCCCTCCACCATTTTTTAATTTTTTTTAAATTAAAAAAAATTAAAATATTTTGTTTAGTCTTTGACAACTGAAGATGATAAAAATTTATTACATTTATAAATTTAATTAATTTATCTTATTTTAATTAATTAAAGTTTTTGATTTTATATTAAGAGTTTGATCCTGGCTCAGGATGAACGCTGGCGGCGTGCCTAATACATGCAAGTCGAACGGAAACTTTTAGTTTCAGTGGCGAACGGGTGAGTAACACGTAAGTAACCTGCCTCTTAGACGAGGATAACAGTTGGAAACGACTGCTAAGACTGGATAGGAAGTTTTAAGGCATCTTGAAACTTTTAAAAGACCCGCAAGGGTATGCTAAGAGATGGGCTTGCGGCACATTAGTTAGTTGGTAAGGTAACGGCTTACCAAGACTATGATGTGTAGCTGGACTGAGAGGTTGAACGGCCACATTGGGATTGAGATACGGCCCAAACTCCTACGGGAGGCAGCAGTAAGGAATTTTCGGCAATGGAGGAAACTCTGACCGAGCAACGCCGCGTGAACGATGAAATATTTAGGTATGTAAAGTTCTTTTATTAAAGAAGAAAAAATGATGGAAAAATCATTCTGACGGTATTTAATGAATAAGCCCCGGCTAACTATGTGCCAGCAGCTGCGGTAATACATGGGGGGCAAGCGTTATCCGGATTTATTGGGCGTAAAGGGTGTGTAGGCGGTTTAATAAGTCTATGGTATAAGTTCAACGCTTAACGTTGTGATGCTATGGAAACTGTTTGACTAGAGTTGGATAGAGGCAAGTGGAATTCCATGTGTAGCGGTAAAATGCGTAAATATATGGAGGAACACCAGTAGCGAAGGCGGCTTGCTGGGTCTTAACTGACGCTGAGGCACGAAAGCGTGGGGAGCAAACAGGATTAGATACCCTGGTAGTCCACGCCGTAAACGATGAGTACTAAGTGTTGGGTTAAACCAGTGCTGAAGTTAACACATTAAGTACTCCGCCTGAGTAGTACGTACGCAAGTATGAAACTTAAAGGAATTGACGGGACTCCGCACAAGCGGTGGATCATGTTGTTTAATTCGAAGATACACGAAAAACCTTACCAGGTCTTGACATACTCTGCAAAGCTATAGAAATATAGTGGAGGTTATCAGGGATACAGGTGGTGCATGGTTGTCGTCAGCTCGTGTCGTGAGATGTTGGGTTAAGTCCCGCAACGAGCGCAACCCTTATCGCTAGTTACCATCATTTAGTTGGGCACTTTAGTGAGACTGCCAATGATAAATTGGAGGAAGGTGGGGATTACGTCAAATCATCATGCCCCTTATGACCTGGGCTACAAACGTGATACAATGGCTGTTACAAAGAGTAGCTGAAGCGTGAGTTTTTAGCAAATCTCAAAAAAACAGTCTCAGTTCGGATTGAAGTCTGCAACTCGACTTCATGAAGTCGGAATCGCTAGTAATCGCGAATCAGCATGTCGTGGTGAATACGTTCTCGGGGTTTGTACACACCGCCCGTCAAACCATGAAAGTTGACAATACTCGAAACCAGTAGCCTAACTTGCAAAAGAGGGAACTGTCTAAGGTAGGGTCGATGATTGGGGTTAAGTCGTAACAAGGTATCCCTACCGGAAGGTGGGGATGGATCACCTCCTTTCTAAGGAAAATATCATCTTCAGTTGTGAAAGACTTAAAAAAGTTTTTTATTTTTTAAGATAAAAATAAATAATGGTCCGGGGCCTATAGCTCAGTTGGTTAGAGCACACGCCTGATAAGCGTGAGGTCGATGGTTCGAGTCCATTTAGGCCCACCAAAGTATTTATCTTAAGAAAACAAGCTCTTTGAAAAGTAGATAAATTAAGGTTAAAAGAATTGAAGAAATTAAGGGCGCACAGTGGATGCCTTGGCACTAAGAGACGATGAAGGACGCAATTAACGGCGAAACGTCACGGGGAGCTGTACATAAGTGAAGATCCGTGGATTTCCGAATGGGGCAACCCGCTATGTTAAAAACATTAGCATCTTTGTTTTATAACAAAGAAGAAAACGCAGTGAACTGAAATATCTAAGTAACTGCAGGAACAGAAAGTAATAACGATTCCGCTAGTAGTGACGAGCGAACGCGGAACAGCCAGATACCATATTTAGTTATAAAATTTTAATGAAGTTGAAGTTTTTGGAAAAAAACACCACAGCGGGTGATAGTCCTTTAAACGTAAGTTAAAATCTAAGGTATCAAAAAGTACGGCGAGACACGAGAAATCTTGTTGGAATATGGGAGGACCATCTCCTAAGGCTAAATACTCCTTAAGTGACCGATAGTGAACTAGTACCGTGAGGGAAAGGTGAAAAGAACCCCGGAAGGGGAGTGAAATAGATCCTGAAACTGTGTGTCTACAATTAGTCAAAGTTCGTTAATGAACGATGGCTTGCCTTTTGCAGAATGAACCGGCGAGTTACGATATGTAGCTAGGTTAAGTTTTAAGGAACGGAGCCGTAGTGAAAGCGAGCCTTAATAGGGCGATTCAGTTGCATGTCGTAGACCCGAAACTGAAGTGAGCTAGCCATGAGCAGGTTGAAGTTTAAGTAAAATTAAATGGAGGACCGAACCAGGACACGTTGAAAAGTGTTTGGATGACTTGTGGCTAGGGGTGAAATTCCAATCGAACTCAGAGATAGCTGGTTCTCCCCGAAATAGCTTTAGGGCTAGCGTTGATTAAATATTTTAATGAAGGTAGAGCACTAAATGGGCAAGGGCTTCACCTCGAAGTACCAAACTCAATTAAACTCCGAATGTTATTAAAGTAAGTCAGCAGTCAGACTGTGGGTGATAAGGTCCATGGTCAAAAGGGAAAGAGCCCAGACCGTCAGCTAAGGTCCCAAAATTGATGTTAAGTGGAAAAGGAAGTAAAGATGTTTAAACAACTAGAAGGTTGGCTTAGAAGCAGCCATCCTTTAAAGAGTGCGTAATAGCTCACTAGTCGAATGACTTTGCGCCGAAAATGTAACGGGGCTCAAACATCATACCGAAGCTACGGATAAATAAAATTTGATAATTTTATTATATGGTAGGGGAAGCGTTCTGACATCGCTGAAGCTATAGCGGAAGCAGTAGTGGAGAGGTCAGAAGTGAGAATGCCGGTGTAAGTAACGAAAAGATAGGTGGGAATCCTATCCGTCGAAAACCTAAGGTTTCCAGGGGAAGGTTCGTCCGCCCTGGGTTAGTCGGGTCCTAAGGTGAGGGAGAAATCCGTAGCCGATGGCAAACAGGTTCAGATTCCTGTACTAGTTAATAAACTGATGGAGGGACAAAGTAGGCTAAACGCACCTCTTAATGGATTGAGGTAGAAAGACCAAGTTTGAGAAAATAGGCAAATCCGTTTTCTTATTAAAAACAAGGTTTGAAGGTAACGTGTTTGATGTCAGACTTTCAAGAAAAGCTTCTAGGGTTAATTTATTAACTACCCGTACCGCAAACCGACACAGGTAGGTAGGTAGAGTATACTAAGACGCGCGAGAAAACTCTTGTTAAGGAACTCGGCAAAATAACTCCGTAACTTCGGGATAAGGAGGGCTTTTAACAAAAATTTAAAAGCCGCAGAGAATAGGCCCAAGCGACTGTTTATCAAAAACATAGGTCTCTGCTAAACCGTGAGGTGATGTATAGGGGCTGATGCCTGCCCGGTGCTGGAAGATTAAGAGGGGATGTTAGTTGTTTTACAACAAAGCATTGAATTGAAGTCCCAGTAAACGGCGGCCGTAACTATAACGGTCCTAAGGTAGCGAAATTCCTTGTCGGGTAAGTTCCGACCTGCACGAAAGGCATAACGATTTGGGCGCTGTCTCAACAAGAGTCTCGGTGAAATCAAACTGTCGGTGAAAATGCCGACTACCCGCGACAGGACGAAAAGACCCCATGGAGCTTTACTGCAGCTTAATATTGATTTTATAATTAGAATGTACAGGATAAGTGGGAAACTGTGAACAAAAGACGCTAGTTTTTTGGGAGTTAACGTTGGGATACCACTCTTTTTATTTGTAAAATCTAACCTCCACAAGTAGATTGTGAGGGACAGTGTTTGGTGGGCAGTTTGACTGGGGCGGTCGCCTCCTAAAAAGTAACGGAGGCGTTCGAAGGTTCCCTCAAAATGGTTGGAAATCATTTGAAGAGCATAAAGGTAAAAGGGAGCTTGACTGCGAGACCTACAAGTCGAGCAGGGACGAAAGTCGGACTTAGTGATCTTGCGGTACCGTATGGAAGGGCCGTGACTCAACGGATAAAAGCTACCCTGGGGATAACAGGCTTATCACTTCCGAGCGTTCATAGCGACGAAGTGGTTTGGCACCTCGATGTCGGCTCATCGCATCCTGGAGCTGAAGAAGGTTCCAAGGGTTGGGCTGTTCGCCCATTAAAGCGGAACGCGAGCTGGGTTCAGAACGTCGTGAGACAGTTCGGTCTCTATCCGTCGTGGGCGTTGGAAATTTGAAAGGAGCTGTCCCTAGTATGAGAAGACCGGGATGGATATACCTCTGGTGTTTCAGTTGGTTTGCCAAAGCCATAGCTGAGTAGCTAAGTATAGAAAGGATAAATGCTGAAAGCATATAAGCATGAAGCCTCCCTTGAGATGAGATTTCCCTATGAGATTCCTGAAAGACTATCAGGTTGATAGGCTAGAGGTGTAAGAACAGCAATGTTTTCAGCTGACTAGTACTAATAAATCCATTGACTTTAATTTTTTTAACCCATTTATCTAGTTTTGAAAGATTTTCCTGGTGCTTAAGTTAAAAAGGACACACCTGTTCCCATCCCGAACACAGCAGTTAAGCTTTTTAACGCCGACAATAGTTCGATTTTTCGCGCCAAGATAGGTTGTCGCCAGGAAATGCTGAAAATTATAGAGGATTAGCTCAGCTGGGAGAGCGTCTGCCTTACAAGCAGAATGTCGGCGGTTCGAACCCGTCATCCTCTACCATCAACAAATAGAAAATTTAAAAGCCTATGTAGCTCAGTTGGTAGAGCATCTGACTGTTAATCAGAGGGTCCTAGGTTCGAGCCCTAGCATAGGCGCCATATTTTTATATAGTTTATACATTTTTCAATTTTTTAAGACCTTAAGGTCTTTTTTATTTTTAAAAATAATTACAAATATTTTGCATAAAAATTAATTATTATTAAGGGAAGGATTTTGAATATGGATTTAAATACTAAAAATAATAATAAAAAAGTTTTTGAAATTATTTTTGAAAATAACGTTTTAAGAATTGAAATTGGTGAAATATCAAGACAAGCTAATGGATCTGTAATGTTATTTTATAAGGATACTGTTATTTTAAGTGTTGCTGTTTGTGGAGATAAAAAAAATTCTTTAAATTTTTTACCTTTAACTGTTAATTATCAAGAAAAATTATATGCTGCTGGTAAAATACCTGGAGGTTTTTTAAGAAGAGAAGGAAAACCTTCGGATCAAGAAATTCTTTGTTCTCGTTTAATTGATCGTACAATAAGACCATTATTTTCTAAAAATTTTAAAAATGAAGTTCAATTGATAAATATGGTTTTAAGTAGTGATCCAGATGGCAACAACGAAAATATTGCTTTATTAGGTAGTTCTTTAGCTTTATTAATTTCTGATATTCCTTTTTTTGAACCAGTTTCTAGTGTTTGCGTTGGTAAGATTGGTGATAATTTGATTATTAATCCTACATTATCCCAAAGAGAAAATTCTTCATTTTTTTTAATTTTAGCAGGAACTAAAGATAGTTTGAATATGGTTGAAATGAGTTCTAAAGAAATTAGCGAAAATAATTTTTTAGAATCTATTAAGTTTGGTCATGAAATTATTAAAAAACTTTGCTTGTTTCAAACAGAAATTGCTAATCAAATCGGTAAAACCAAAATAAAAATTCCCTTACATAATGTTAATAATTTATTAGAAGTAGAAATAAAAGATAAATATTTTTCTGAAATAGAGATGATTTTAAAAAACAAATGTAATGTTAATAATGTAAAAAAATCTGATATTTTAAAAAAATTAAAAGAAAATGTATTAGAAAATTATAAAGAAAAATTTTTAAATAATAAAAAAGATAATTTTAATTTACTAGATTTAGAAAATCAAAAATTATATTTAAATGAAGTTGAGATTATATTTGATTTTTTAGTTAGAACTATAATTAGGGAAACAATTTTGAAAGAAAATATTAGACCTGATGGAAGAAATTCTTCAGAAATTCGATCAATTACATCTCGTATTGATATTTTACCTAGAACTCATGGTTCAGCTTTGTTTACTCGCGGAGGAACTCAAAGTTTAGCTATTGTTACTTTAGGAACTTTAAGAGAAAGTAAAATTATTGATGATTTATCAGATGAAGTTGATAAACGTTTTATGCTTCATTATAATTTTCCTGCTTTTGCTGTTGGTTCAGTGGGTAGATATTTGGCCCCCAGCAGAAGAGAAATAGGGCACGGCATGTTAGCAGAAAAAGCCTTAGAATGTGTTTTACCATCTGAAAACGATTTTCCTTATTCTATTCGTGTAGTTTCAGAAATTTTAGATTCAAATGGTTCATCTTCTCAAGCTACTATTTGTGCTTCTTCTATGGCCTTAATGTCTGCTGGAGTACCTTTAAAATCTTTAGTTGCAGGAGTAGCTATGGGTTTAATTGTTGATGATATTGATAAAATAAATCATTATACTATTTTAAGTGATATCGAAGGGTTAGAAGATTATCAAGGTGATATAGATTTTAAAATTGCTGGTACTAAAGTTGGTATTACTGCTTTACAATTAGATATTAAAATTAAAGGCATTACATTAGAAATTTTTGAAAAAGTTTTAGAACAAGCAAAAAAAGATAGAATAAAGATTTTAAATGAAATGGAAAAAGTAATTAATAAGTCTCGCAATGAAGTTTCCAAATATGCTCCTAAAGTAAAGATGATTTTAATTAAACCAGAAAAAATACGCGATATTATTGGTAGTGGTGGTAAAATAATTAATCAAATTATTGAAAAACATGATAATGTTAAAATTGACATTATGCAAGATGGAAAAATTTATATTATGCATCAAAATATGGAAATTGTTGATTTAACAGTTACTTACATTCAAAATTTTTTAAAAAAAATTAAAGTAGAAAATGTATATGAAGTAAAAATTTTGCGTTTTGTTAAAGATAAAATGGATAAAACATTTGGAGCTATAGCAGAAATTTTTCCAGGTATTGAAGGTTTTATTCATATTAGTAAATTAGAAAATTATAAAGTTGATAAAGTTGAAGATGTTTTAAAAATAGGTCAAATTATTTTAGTAAAATGTATTAAAATTAATGAACGCGGTCAAATTGATTTATCCAAAAAAGATGTATTTAAATAAAAAATATATAAATATTTTAAAATTTATTAAAATTTATTAAAATTAAAATAGTTACCAAATTAATAGAAGGCGATCGAGGGTTAAAATTAATTTTTAAAATTATTTTAATTTTAGGAAAGTCCATGTTAGCACATACTTAAAGGAA
The DNA here is from genome assembly GCF_000026205.1 of Candidatus Phytoplasma mali. GTDB lineage: Bacteria > Bacillota_I > Bacilli_A > Acholeplasmatales > Acholeplasmataceae > Phytoplasma > Phytoplasma mali. The sequence continues at coordinate 457,771 of NC_011047.1, forward strand.
TGTATGTAGTGTTTGTGTCTAAGAAAAAAATAACTTAGAGTACCTTAAATTTATTAGGTAACGGCTTTTTCAATTCTAAGGACTATATATAATACAAACAATAGTTTATGAAAAGAAAAAATAAAGTGCCACAGAGACGAGATAATTATAAATAATTATGTGAAACGCGGTAAACCCCTCAAGCTAACAACCCAAAATATGGTAGGGGCATATGAGAATTAATAATTCCTTTTGAAAAATAAAGTTAATTTTTATACTATTTTTTTAAAAAATAGAGATAAATGATCGCACTTGTTAAAAAAACAAGAACAGAACATGGCTTATGCATATTATTTGGTACTTTTATTATTTACATATTTTATTTAAAAAATATAATATAGTTTGGATAAATTATATATGAATTTAAAAAAAGAAGAAAGAAATAAAAAAATTAATTTTTATTTTTATATTATTAGTAAAATTTTATCATTTATAGTAAATTTATTATTTATTGTTGCTATAATTATATTTTTATATCAATTTAATAATAATAATCCTTTAATGAATAACAATGAAGTATCTTGGGTGGAAAAACATTTAGTTAAAGATGAAACAAATAATTTAGACAATATTCAAGGCTATGAGTATGTTAAAACAGAAATGGACAAATTGGTCGAATTTGCTAAAGGAAATAGAGATGAATCAACTATCGAAAGAGGAATTTTATTATATGGTCCTCCAGGCACTGGTAAAACATTTTTAGTAAAGGCTTTAGCTGGTTCAGTTAAAAAATATGCAGATTTTTATTATTTTTCAGCCTCTTCTTTTCAAGAAAAATATGTAGGAGTTGGTGCAGCTAGAATTAGAAGTGTTTTTGAATTAGCTAAAAAAAAATCTATAGAAGATAAGAAAAAAACTTATTTTATTTTTGTTGATGAAATTGATGCTCTTGGTAAAGACAGAGTTTTTGACGATAATAGTAAAAATGATTCTGTTTTAAATGAATTATTAGTTCAATTGGATGGTTTTCATGATAACAATAACCAAAATGAACCCAAAGTAGTATTTATTGCATCTACTAATAGAGAAAAATTTTTAGACGAAGCTTTAACACGTTCAGGGCGTTTAGGTAAAAAGATTAAAGTAGATTTTCCTGATAAAATAATGATTAAAAAAATTATTGAATATTTTATTGAAAAGGATGATGGTATAATTAAAGAAATTTTTTCTAAATTAAAAAATGAAAATGAAACAGATTATTCAACAAAAATAGAAGATTTATCTTCTTTAATGGTTAAACTTAAATTTACTCCTGCACAAATAAAGTCATTATTTAAAAATTTTAAAGATTTATTATTAAAAGAAGTAGAAAACAGCAAAAACTTAACATTAGTTGAAATAATAGATAAAATTTTTGAATCAATTGATACAGTTATTTTTGGTCCTAAAAATTCTTCAGCATTAGAAAATAACGACAAAAAAATATTAATTTTTCATGAATTAGGCCATGCTTTTTTCGCTTTAATTAATGAACACAGAGTTCAAAGAATTTCTTTAGAACAAAGAGGGCCTGTTCAAGGATATACTATGAATGTTCCTAAAAACAAAAATATTTTAAAAAATAAAACAGATTTTTTACAAGAAATAAAAATTGCTTTAGGTGGTAGAATTTTTGAAGAAATATTTTATGGTTCGGAAAATATTACTTTAGGATCTGCTAATGATTTTCAACAAGCTTACCAAATAGCTTATTCTATGGTTGCTGATTTAGGAATGTCGGTAAATCAACAAGAAAGAGACAAATTAATAAAAGATTTTTCAAAAATTTCTAAAAAACAGCAAAATTCTGAAACGTTAATTGCAAATAATGAAAGTATCAAAGAATTTTCAAAAAATTTAAAATTAGGTAGCGGCTTTGAAGATATTAAAAATATTGTTTTACAGAATAAAAATTACGATTCCAATATTCGTTCATCAATGATGGAAATTATTAGCTTTTGTTATTTTCAAAATATTTTAGATTTTTATAAGAAAATTATGAATGTTTCATCAACTTCAAACACAAACAACCAAGAAAACAATAATGATGAAATAATACAACAATTTGCAAATGACTTTGAAAAGAAAAAAAAAGAAATAAATCAGAAAGTTATAAATATTAATTCTATCAATTTAAATGAACAACAAATAGAAGAAATTTTAAAAAACATTTTAATATAAAATTTTAAAAATTATGGTAAAATTTATTAAGAAATGTTTTAAATTATTTTGAATTTAAAAAAATATATCAATAGTTTAAATTTTTAATTTGTTTTATTTAAGAGGTTTTATGGTAAAAAAAAATATTTTAATTTGTAGTATTTGTTTGAATCGTAATTATAATACAAAAACTAATAGTATTTACATTTCCAAACGTTTGATTTTGAAAAAATATTGCCCTAATTGCAATCGACATACTTTACATAAAGAAAATCAGTGATAATAAAAAATTAAGAGAAAGGGATATTATGCATTTATATGATATATAAAAAAAACGAAGAACAATCCAAAAATCAATTATTAGAAGTTATCATAAACAAATATGACTGGAAAAAAATTTTATTATTTTATGTTTCTTTTATTTTTATCGGTATATTTCTGGATCAAAAAATTTATGAAAAAAATAAATTATTAGCTTATTTTTTATTTGGAGTTTCTTTTTTTACTCTTGTATTAGGAATTTATCCTTTTTTGAAAAGTTCTTTATTAAAAATTAAGCATATCAGTTGGCCTTCTATTCAAGATATTTTTTTTAATATTTTTTGTGTAATTTTGTTTACTTTAATATTGATTTCTATGGTGTATTTATTTGATAAATTTATTCATAAATATTTATTTAAATATTTATCGGTTTTAATAAATTCAAAATGATAAATTTAAAAAAAATATTAGAAAAAGAAAAAGATGAAAATATTAAACAAGAAGCCAAATGGTACATCTTGCAAACTTATTCTGGTTGTGAAAATTCTGTAAAAAATAATTTATTACAAGTAGCTGATAGTATGAATATGTTAGATTCAATTATTGAAGTTGTATCTCCTAAAGAATTTTATACTGAAGTTAAAAATGATGGCAAAAAAAAGAAAAAAGAAAGACATATTTATTCTGGTTATATTTTTATTAAAATGATTATGACTCAACGTTCTTTTTATTTAGTTAAAAATGTTCCTAGAGTTAATGGTTTTTTAGGCTCTTTAAATAATCATACAAAACCTGTTCCTTTAAGCGAAAGAGAAATAAAACCAATTTTAATGAAAATAGGTATGCTTTCTAAAAATGATCTTAATTATTTAAATGGTAAAAATGTAGAAATAATTTCTGGTTCTTTCTCAGGCCAAATATGTAAAGTTTTACATGTTGATAATCAGCAAGAAAAAGTAACTGTTGAAATTGATTTATTCGGTAGGTCAACACCAATAGAAATTTATTGTTCTCAATTTAAAGAAATTAATTAAAATTTAATTAATATTTTTGATTAAAAATAAAATAATAAAAATTTTTAGTAATAAAAAAGGATGATATATATATATTATGGCTAAACAAGTTGTTAAAAAAATAAAACTGCAAATTCTAGCTGGTAAAGCTAATCCAGCTCCACCCGTTGGTCCTGCTTTAGGTCAAGCTCAAGTTAATATTCCTTCTTTTTGTTCACAATTCAATGAAGCAACAAAAGATCAAGCAAATTATTTGGTTACTGCAGTTATTTCTGTTTATAATGATAGAAGTTTTACTTTTATTATAAAAACACCTCCTGCAAGCAGTCTTTTAAAAAAAGCTGCCAATATTAAATTAGGTTCTGCTAATTCAAACAAAAATAAAGTAGCAACTATTAAATTTGATCAGATTAAAGAAATAGCAACTTTGAAGATGCCAGATTTAAATGCTTATACTTTAGAAAGTGCTTGTAAAATTATTGAAGGTACTGCTCGTAATATGGGAATTATAGTTGAAAAATAATTAAGATAAAAAAATAGTATATTTTGTTTATTTTGTTTAAGAAAGGAATTGTATAAATGAAAAAAAGAGGAAAAAAATATTTGTCAGTTAAAACAATGGTTGATAAAAATAAATTATATTCTCTTCAGGAAGCCATTGAATTAATTAAACAAATTAGTACAGTTAAATTTGATGCTTCGGTTGATTGTTCTTTTAGGTTCAATATAAATCCTAATAAAGCTGATCAAAATATTAGAGGAGTTATAGTTTTACCTCACGGCATTGGTAAAGTTTTAAAAGTAGCTGTTATTGCTAAAAGTAATGAAGCTCAAGAAGCAGCGAAAAAAGCAGGAGCAGATTATATTGGAGAACAAGAATTAATTAATAAAATTTCTAAAAATTGGTTTGATTTTGATGTTTTAGTATCTACACCAGAAATGATGCCACAATTATCCAAATTAGGACGTGTTTTAGGTCCTAAAGGATTAATGCCTAATCCAAAAACAGAAACTGTGACTAATGATGTTTTTAAAGCTGTTCAAGATATTAAAAATGGTAAAGTTGAATATCGTACAGATAAAACTGGTAATATCAATTTAATGATTGGTAAAATTTCTTTTTCTGCGCAACAAATTTTAGAAAATTTTAAAACTTTATATGAAAATTTAATGTTGGCTAAACAAAATATAAAAAATTTACATATTAAAAATATTAGTATTTCAAGTACTATGTCACCTGGAGTTAAAATTAATCCAATTTTTGCTAATAAATAATATTTATTACAAAAATAATAATGTGTTAAAGAAAATAGGAATTTTTAATTAATTTAATATTTCCCTATTTGGGTAATATTATTTAAAGTTTCATTTTTCTTTGTCGGAATATAATATTTTTTATTTGAAAAAAATTTGTAAAAAATATAAGGAGAAAGAACTTGAAATTAATTATTGCAGAAAAAATTAAAGCTGTAGAACAATTAACTGATAAATTAAATCAAGCTAAAACTGTTATTATTTTTGAATATACAGGAATACCTGTTAGTTTTTTTACAGAATTACGTTCGGAATTAAGAAAATCTGATTGTGAAATGAAAATATATACTAATAATATTATGAAAAGAGCTGCTAAAGCAACTAATTATGATGGTTTAATTTCTTATTTTAAGGGTAATAAGGCTTTGGTTTATAGTTCAACAGATTTAATCAGTCCTGCCAAAATTATTTATGAATTTTCTAAGAAAAATTCTATGATTAAAATTATTTCTGGAGTAATTGAAAATAAAGTAGCATCATTGGATGAAATTAATTCTTTAGCTTCTTTACCTTCAAAGGAAATATTGTTAACTATGTTGGTTTCCGGCATGATGACACCATTAATGCAGTTATCAGCTTGTCTTTGTATGTTATCAAAAATAAAAAAATAGGAGAAATAATAAAAAAATGGCTAAATTAACAAAAAAAAATTTTATTGATTCTTTACGTGAAATGTCTTTATTGGAAGTTAAAGAATTAGTTGATGGTTTAAAAGAAGAATTTGGAATAGATCCAAATGCTTTATTTGTATCTGGTTCAAATCAAGATAATAACAAAATTCAAGTAGAAGAAAAGACAGAATTTTCAGTAATAGTGAAAGATTTTGGTGATAGTAGTAATAAAATTCCAATTATTAAAACAGTAAAAGAAATTACTGGTTTTGGGTTATACGATATACAAAAATTATTAAATACTCCTGATGCGGTAATTCAAGAAAAAATTTCTAAAGAAAAAGCAGAAGAAATTAAAAATAAATTAGAATTAATTGGAGCTGTCGTAGAAATTCAATAATTTTTAGTTTTTAATATTTATTATATTTTATAATATTTAAAATTTTATTTTATTTTTATTTAACCTTTCAGAAGGTTTATTTAAATATAAAACAAAATTTTTATTTTTTTAGATGATAAAAAATTATTTGATTATTTTTTTTGAATAATAATAATTTAATAATTTAATAATTTATAGGAGTTTTTTATATATGGAATATCGTAATATTAAATACGGCACAAAAACTGAACGTCGTAATTATTCAAAAATGAATTACGATATTGAATTACCAAATTTAATTGAAATTCAAACTAAATCTTTTGAATTATTTTTAAAAGAAGGCATTAAAAAAATATTAAAAGATATTTCTCCGATTGAAAGTAATAATGGTGATTTAAAATTATATTTTGATGATTTTTATTTAGATAAACCTAAATACAACATTGAAGAGGCCAAAAACAGAGATATTACTTATTATGCGCAGTTATTCGCTAAAGCGAGATTAGAAAATGTTTTAACTAAAGAAATTAAAGAAAGTAATATTTTAATTACAGAATTACCATTAATAACTCCCTCTGGAACTTTTATTATCAATGGAACTGAAAGAGTAGTAATTTCCCAAATTGTTCGTTCTTCAGGTATTTATTTTACTAAAAAATTTGATTCTAAAATACGTTATTTAGCTCAATTAATTCCTACTCGTGGTGCTTGGATTGAATATGAGCAAAGCAATAAAGATTTTTTATATGCTAAACTTGATCGTTCTAAAAAAATTCCCTTAAATAAATTTATTTGTTGTTTAGGTTTTGATACTAAAGAAAAAATTGAGTCTACTTTTGGATATAATAAATTTTTAGATTTATCTTTAAAAAAGGATCAAATTTTAAATATTAATGAAGCTATTATTGAATTACATTCTAAATTACATAGAGGTGAAAAAGTACCGGTTGATGTTGCAAGAGAGTTTATTTTTTCTAAATTATTTTATGCTAAAAAATATGATTTATTAGCTGTAGGAAGATATAAATTTAATCAAAAATTAGATGTTTTAAAACGTATTAAAAATACTTATTTAGCTAAAGATTTAATAGATCCAGAAACTAATGAAATATTTTTATCAAAGAAAACTTTTTTGAATGAAGAAATAATTGAAAAATTAAAAAATAAACGTAATTGTTTTACTTTTGAATTGGTTAATGCTGATAATAATTTAGAAAATGAAATTAATGAAGAAATATTAACTTATGCTAATTATAATAAAGATAAAATTCTTGAATTATATATTAAAGACAATATTATTAATATAAAAACAGGAGAAATTTTAGTTGAAAAAGATACTTTAATAACAGAACAAGTTATGAATATTATTAGAAAAAACGGACAATTTATTCATGATAAAGTATCAAAATATTTTTTATGTAATAAAGATTTATATCAAAAACATAAAGAACGTAAAGGCGTTTTTAATGAAGTTTTAGAAGTTTATATTTTAGATAATTTAGGGAATCCTAAACCAACTATTAAAGTTATTGGTAATATACAATCAGAAAATAACAAACAACATATTACTGTATCTGATATTATTGCAAGCATTAGTTATTATTTAAATCTTTATGAAGATATCGGCAAAACTGATGATATTGATCATTTAGGTAATCGTCGTTTACGTTTAATTGGAGAACTTTTAACTAATCAATTTCGATTAGGTTTAATTATTTCTGAAAAAAATATTAAAGATAAAATGTCTATTAGTAAATTTAATAATATCACAGTTAATAGTTTAGTTAATTTTACTTCGCTTTCTGCTATTATAAAAACTTTTTTTAATAGTTCTCGTTTATCTCATTTTATGGATCAAATTAATCCTTTAGCAGAATTAACTCAAAAAAGAAGGGTTTCGGCTTTAGGTACGGGTGGTATTGATCGTGATCGAGCAGGAATTGAAATTAGAGATATTAATAATTCTCATTATGCTAAATTATGTCCAATTGAAACTCCCGAAGGACCTTCTATTGGACTGATTGCCTCTTTATCTACTTATGCTCGAGTAGATAAGTATTGTTTTATTCAAACTCCTTATTTAAAGGTCATAAAAAATGAACAAGGGCAACCTAAGGTTTCCGAACATATTGATTATTTAACAGCAGATCAAGAAGAAAAAGAAGTAATTGCTTCAGTTACTTATTTAAATTCTGATAATACTTTTAAAGAAAAAAAAATTATTGCCAGAAAAAATGGTGAAACAGGCTTACACGAAATAGACAAGATAACTTATATTGATGTTTCACCTAAACAAATTGTTTCTGTAGCTACTTCGTCTATTCCGTTTTTAGAACATAACGATGCTTCTCGTGCTTTAATGGGTGCCAATATGCAAAGACAAGCAGTTCCTCTTTTAATTCCTGAATCACCTATTGTAGGCACTGGCATTGAACATAGAATTGCTAAAGACTCAGGATGTTTAATATTGGCTAAAAATAGTGGTTATGTAACTTATGCTGATGCTCAAAAAATTGTAATTACAGAAAAACCTAAAAAAACTATTACAATTAATAATGAAGTGATTTATAAAAATGAAGAAGAATTTAATTATGAAAAAGCTAAAATTTTACATAAAAAAAATGTTTTTAGTTGTCAAACAGAATATAAATTAATTAATTTTGCTAAATCTAACCAAGATACTTTAATTTTACAAAAACCATTGGTTTTAGATGGTGATTTTGTAAATAAAAATGATATTATTACTGATGGTCCGGCCACCCATAAAGAAGAATTAGCACTGGGTAGAAATGTTACAGTAGCTTTTATGACTTGGGAAGGTTATAATTACGAAGATGCTATTATTATATCTGAAGATTTAGTAAAAAATGATATTTATACTTCGGTTCATATTGATAAATATGAAATTCAAACAAGAGAATTAAAAAAAGGCGCTGGAGTAGAACAAATTACTAGAGAAGTTCCTAACGTAAGTGCTGAAGCAATCAAAAATTTAGATGAAAGAGGAATTATTATTCCTGGTTCAGAAGTTAAAGAAGGAGATATTTTGGTTGGTAAGATTACTTCACAAGGTATGGTAGAACAAACTGCTTATGAGAGATTAATTAATGTTATTATTGGTGAAAAATCCAGAGAACATAAAGATTCTTCTTTAAGAGTTCCTTGTGGTGAAGGTGGTATTGTTCAAAGCGTTAAATATTTTTCTAAAGAAAATAATGATATTTTGCCACCCGAAGTAAACGAAAATATTCGTGTTTATATTGCTAAAAAAAGAAAAATTAAAGAAGGTGACAAAATTGCCGGTAGACATGGCAATAAAGGGGTAATTTCTTTAATATTGCCTAAAGAAGATTTACCTTATATGAAAGATGGCACTACTATAGATATTATTTTAAATCCTTTAGGTGTTCCAAGTAGAATGAACATTGGTCAAATCTTAGAAATGCATTTAGGAATTGCTGCTCAAAAACTTAATATTAAAGTTGCTACTCCTGTTTTTGATGGTGTTAATAATGATGATTTAAGAAAAATTATTAAAGAAGCAAAATTATCATTAGATGGCAAAATGACTTTATATGATGGTCGAACAGGAGAACCATTTGATAGTTCTATTTCTGTCGGAGTTATGTATATGATAAAATTGTCTCATATGGTAGAAGATAAATTACATTCTAGAAATATAGGTCCTTATACTCTTATGGCTCAACAACCCATGGGAGGTAGAAATCAAAATGGTGGACAAAGATTTGGAGAAATGGAAGTTTGGTCACTTTATGCTTATGGAGCTGCTAATTCTTTACAAGAAATTTTAACTATCAAAAGCGATGATATTATTGGACGTCAAAAAACTTATAGTGCTATTACAAACGGATTGCCACTTCCTAAACCTTCCATTCCAGAAAGTTTTAGGGTTTTTGCTAAAGAACTTCAAGCTTTAGGTTTATATGTTGAATTAATTAATTCTAAAACGAAAGAAAATGAAATATTAAAATCTTTAGTTGAAAACCAAAAGAAGGGTTCTAATAATAGATAATGATGTTAAAAAAAACAAAAATAAAAAATATTAATATTTCTGACCGAATTATTAATAAATTAAAACTTTTAGGAATTAATTATTTAGAAGAATTTAATACTTTTAATTTAGATGATTTAAAAAATTTATTAAAAGAAGATTTTGTTGATATTATTCCAATATTAAAAGAATATTCTTTACCTTCTGATTTTAAAAATTTACATTTAGAACAATCAGTTATAGAAAAACTTTATGAAAATGGTATCACAGATTTTAATTCTTTAATGTTAACTTCTAAAGATATTTTAAGTAAAATATTTTTTAATGATATGGATGCCATAGATAATTTAAATAATTTATTTATTTTATATAAATGTGATACTATTAAATTTTTTTCACAATCTAATAATGTATTGTCTAATTCTAAAAAAAGTAATTCTAATAGAAATTATCAACATTTTAAAATTCGTTTATCTTCAAGCGATGAAATTAGACAATGGTCTTATGGTGAAATTGTTAATTATGAAACTATTAATTATCGTACTTCAAAACCGGAAACTGGTGGTCTTTTTTGTCAAAAAATTTTTGGACCAGTAAAAGATTTTCAATGTATTTGTTCTAAAAAACAAATTGTTAACAAAGGACAAATTTGTTCAAGGTGTAATGTAGAATTTACCGAATCAAAAGTTAGAAGAGAAAGAATGGCTCATATTGAGCTCGCCACACCTGTAGTACATACTTGGTATTTTAATAACTCACCTAGTCGTTTATCTATTTTATTAGGTATTAAAGCAAAAGAAATTGAAGAAATAGTTTATTATATGTCTTATATTGTAATTGAACCTGGAAAATCTTCATTAAATAAAAAACAAATTATTTCTGAAATGGAATATAATAATTATTCTGAATATTTTAGTAATAGTTTTGTAGCTTTGACTGGAGCAAAAGCAATTAAAACAATGTTGCAAGCTTTAGATTTAGAAAAAAATATAAAAATTTTACGTAAAAATCTTAAAATAGTTCCTAAACCTAAAAGGAACGCCATTATCAAAAGGTTAAAGATTTTTGAAGATTTTAATAAATCAGAAAATAAACCAGAGTGGATGGTTATGGATGTTATTCCTGTACTTCCTTGTGGTTTAAGACAAATGGTTCCTTTAGATGGTGGTCGTTTTGCTACTACTGATTCAAATGATTTATACAGAAGAATTTTAAATCGTAATAGTCGTTTAAAAAAACAATTGCAACAAAAAGCACCTAAGTTAATTATTAAAAATGAAAAAAGAATGTTACAAGAGGCAGTGGATGCTTTGTTTGATAACACTAAACCTAATAAAAAAAATTATTCTAGTATTAATAGAAATAAAACTTTAAAACCTTTATCAGAAACATTAAGGGGTAAAACTGGTCGTTTTCGTCAAAATCTTTTAGGCAAGAGAGTTGATTATTCTGGACGTTCAGTAATTATAGTTGATCCTTATTTAAAGATGCATCAATGCGGTATTCCAAGACAAATGGCGGTAATTTTATTTAAACCTTTTGTTTTGAGAAAATTACAAGAACAAGGTATTGACAAAACTAACATTGTCCATGTTTATGATAAAATGGATGAACAAGTATGGAAAGCTTTAGAAGAAGTGGTAAAAGAACATCCAGTATTATTAAATAGAGCGCCAACTTTGCATCGTTTAGGAATACAAGCTTTTGAACCAAAATTAATAGATGGTAAAGCAATTCGTTTACATCCTTTAGTAACGCCAGCTTTTAATGCTGATTTTGATGGTGATCAAATGGCAGTATATTTACCTCTTTCTTTAGAAGCACAAGCGGAAGCTCGTTTATTAATGTTAATGTCTAATAATATTTTAGATCCTAAAAACGGTAATCCTGTTGTAACTCCATCACAAGATATGGTTTTAGGTAATTATTATTTAACTATTGAAGAAAAAAAAAGCCGTATTCTAGAGGGTGGTTTTAATATTGAACAAAAAAATAAAGAACATCAATATAAACATCGTAAAGAAGGTAAATTTTTTAATAATTTACAAGAAGCTGAAATTGCTTTTGAGAAAAAAGAAATTGCTTTACATACAAGAATAGTGATTAAACCAAGCGGTATTACATCTAGTTTTACAGATGAACAAAAAGAAAAATATTTAGTTACTACTTTAGGTAAAATGATTTTTAATAATATTTTACCTTCAAATTTTCCTTATATTAATGAACCTACTAAATATAATTTAGAAATTCAAACTCCTGATTGTTATTTTATTAATAGGGGCATTGATCCAAAAACAGTTTTAAATGATATTCCAATTCCAAGTCCTTTTAAAAAGAAATTTTTATCTATGGTAATTAATATATTTTTTAAAAAGATGCCAATTATCGAGACTTCTAAAATGTTAGATGATATTAAATCTTTAGGTTTTAAATATTCTACACTTGCGGGTATTACCATTTCTTTTGAAGATATCAATATTTATTCAAAAAAGAAAGAATTATTACAAAAAAAAGAAAAAAATATTATTAAAATCGAAGAATGGTATGAAGACGGTCTTTTAACTAGTTATGAACGTAAAAATTTAGTTATTAAAGAATGGAAAGAAGTTCGAGATCAGATTCAAGAAGGATTAATGAATGATTTAAAACAAGATAATCATGTATTTATGATGAGTGATAGTGGAGCACGTGGAAGTATTTCTAATTTTACTCAATTAATGGGTATGAGAGGTTTAATGAACAATCCTAAAGGTGAAATTATTGAAGTTCCGGTAAAGACTTCTTTTATAGAAGGATTAACTGTATCAGAATTTTTTATTTCTACTCATGGGGCTCGTAAAGGCTCAACTGATACTGCTTTAAAAACAGCTGAATCTGGATATTTAACTCGTCGTTTGGTAGATGTTGCACAAGATATTATTATAATTAAAGATGATTGTGGAAGTGAATTAGGTTTTAATGTTGAAGCTATTAAAAATGATGGTAAAGAGATTATATCTTTACGTGACCGCATATTAGGTCGTTTTTTAAGTAAAGATATTTTACATCCTCAAAGTAAAAAAATTATTTTTTATAGAAATCAATTAGTAAATGAAGATATTTGTAATAAAATTATTGATTTAGGTATTGGAAAAGTAGAAATCAGAAGTATTTTAAATTGTAATTGCCCACGTGGAGTTTGTATTAAAGATTATGGTATAAATTTAGCAACTAATAAACTAGTAGAAATAGGCGAAGCAGTAGGAGTTATCGCTGCTCAATCTATTGGTGAACCAGGTACACAATTAACTATGAGAACTTTTCATACCGGTGGTGTTGCTTCAGTTTCTGATATTACTCAAGGTTTACCAAGAATTCAAGAATTATTTGAAGTAAGAAAACCTAAAGGGAAAGCTATTATTAGTGAGTTGAAAGGTAAAGTTAAAAATATTGAAAAAATAAGAACTTTAAATCCTGAAATTGTAATTTTATCTGATGATGAAGAACAAGAAATACGTTATATTGCGGATGCTAACTCTGAAATTTTAGTTTCTAAAGGTATGAAAATAAAATCTGGTCAAAAATTGACTTCTGGTTCTATTGATTTAAAAGAATTATTAAGAGCTACAAACATTGTAGAAACTCAAAAATATATTTTAGAAGAAGTTCAAAGTGTTTATCGAGCGCAAAATGTATCTATTAGTGATAAACATATTGAAATTATAATTCATAAAATGTTAACTCATTTACTAATAATTTATGAAGGAGACACTGACTTATTACCAGGTTCAGAAATTAATATTCAAAAATTTAAAAAAACTAATCTTGAAATGTTAAAACAAAATAAATCTTTAGCTGCTGGAAAACCGATATTATTAGGTATTACAAGTTCTTCTTTAAAAAGTGAATCTTTTTTATCTGCAGCATCTTTCCAAACTGCTACTAAAATTTTAATTGATGCAGCTATTAGAGGTCAAGTTGATCGTTTAGAAGGTTTAAAAGAAAATGTTATTGTAGGTGGTTTAATACCTGCTGGAACTGGTATTTTAGAAACTTCTAGTTTTGAATACAAAACTTCAAATCCTATAAAAGATAATTAACAAATATAATTACAATTTTTAAAAAAATAAAAAAAATTTAATTTTTTAAATATATTTTATTTTTATATTTTTTAAGATTAAATTATTGACTTTTTTTTAATAAATAGTTATAATTACATATAATTATAATGATTAAAATTATACAATTCTAAATTTAAGGTTAAAAATATTAAATTTCAGAAAGGAGAATTTTGTGCCTACTATTTCACAATTAATTAGAAAAAGACGAGTTGATAAAATTGTTAAAACTAAAGCGCCTGCTTTAAGTTATGGTTTTAATAATTTAAAAAATAAAGTTCAAAAATATAAATCTCCTCAAAAAAGTGGAGTTTGTATTCGTGTAACGACAATGACACCTAAAAAACCTAATTCCGCTTTACGTAAATATGCTAGAGTTCGTTTAAGCAATGGTACAGAGGTGAATGCTTATATTCCAGGAATTGGACACACTTTGCAAGAACATAGTGTAGTTTTAATACGTGGTGGTCGTGTTAAAGATTTACCTGGTGTACGTTATCATATAATTAGAGGAATATTAGATGCTAAGGGCGTTATTAATCGTAAACAAAGTCGTTCTAAATATGGTTCTAAGAAAAATAAAAATTAAAAGTTATTAAAAATTTAAAGACAAAAAAGAAAATAGGTGAATAAACTTAATATGCCACGTAAGAAAAGTATAAATAAACGCGATGTTTTACCTGATGTTTTTTATAATTCTAAGTTAGTTACTAAAACTATTAATACTATTATGAAAGATGGTAAAAAAGCAACTGCTCAAGCTATTTTATATGGAGCTTTTAATAAAGTAAAAGAAATTACTCAACGTGAACCTATAATTGTTTTTGATGAAGCTTTAAAAAACATTATGCCTGAATTAGAAGTACGTTCTAGACGTATAGGTGGGCAAAAATATCAAATTCCTTCTGAAGTTCGTCCTGAAAGAAAACAATCTTTAGGTTTAAGATGGTTAGTACAATTTGCTCAAAAACGTAATGAAAAAACAATGCAACAAAAACTTGCCAAAGAAATTATTGATGCTGCTTCTGGAAATGGTTTAGCAGTAAAAAAAAGAGAAGAAATACATCGCATGGCTGAGGCTAATAAATCTTTTGCTCATTATCGTTGGTAATTTATATATAAGTAATTTAAACTAAGGAGAAAAAAATGCCTCGTAAATTTCCTTTGGAAAAAACACGTAACATTGGTATTATGGCTCATATTGACGCAGGAAAAACTACCACAACAGAAAGAATTTTGTTTCATACTGGTAAAATTCATAAAATTGGTGAAACTCACGATGGTGATTCACAAATGGATTGGATGAAACAAGAACAAGAAAGAGGAATAACTATTACTTCTGCGGCAACTACTGCTTTTTGGAAAGAACACAGAATTAATATTATTGATACTCCGGGTCATGTTGATTTTACTGTTGAGGTTTCGAGATCATTAAGAGTTTTAGATGGTGCGGTAGCAGTAATAGATGCTAAAGCTGGCGTTGAACCTCAAACAGAAACTGTTTGGCGTCAAGCTACTGAATATAAAGTGCCCAGAATTATTTTTGTTAATAAAATGGATAAGATTGGTGCTAGTTTTGATTATGCTGTTAAAACTTTGTATCAAAGACTAGGCATCAATGCTTCTCCTATTCAATTACCTATAGGTTCCGAAAATGAATTTAAAGGTATAGTTGATTTATTAGAAATGACTGGGGTTGAATTTTTAGGTACTTCAGATGAAAAATTTAAAACTATTGAAATTCCTGAATATATGAAAGAATTAGCTCAAAATAAAAGAATAGAATTAATTGAAAAAATGGCTAATTATGATGAAGAGTTAATGATGGATTATTTGAATGGTAAAGAAATTACTGTCGAAAAATTAAAAAATGTGATCAGGCAAGCCACTTTAAAAGCTGATTTTTTTCCAGTTTTATGTGGATCAGCTTTTAAAAACAAAGGAGTTAAGAAAATATTAGATGCTATTATTGATTATTTACCTTCTCCAATGGATGTTTCTTCGATAGTAGGTTGTAATTTTGAAAATAAAGAAATTATTAGAAAAACCTCAGATAATGAACCTTTCACTGCTTTAGCTTTTAAAGTAATGACTGATCCTTATGTAGGTAAATTAACTTTTTTTCGTGTTTACGCTGGTACAATTAAAACAGGCTCTTATGTAACTAACGCTACTAAACAAGTTAAAGAACGCTTAGGACGCTTGTTACAAATGCATGCTAATTCTAGAGAAGAAATTAAGGAAGTATATGCAGGCGATATTGTTGCTGCGGTAGGTTTAAAAAATACTACAACCGGTGATACTTTAACTTCAATAAACGATGATATTATTTTGGAATCTATGAATTTTCCTGAGCCAGTAATAGAGATTGCTATTGAACCAAAAACTAAAGCTGATCAAGATAAAATTGGAATTGCTTTATCTAAATTATCTGAAGAGGATCCTACTTTTAAAATTTATACTAATCGTGAAACTGGTCAAACTATTATAGCAGGCATGGGTGAATTACATTTAGAAATTATTTTAGATCGTTTAAAAACTGAATTTAAAGTAGAAGCTAATGTAAATCAACCTCAAGTAGCTTATCGTGAAACTTTAACAAAAATTTCTACTACAGAAGGAAAATTTATTCGTCAGTCAGGCGGAAGAGGTCAATATGGCCATGTTATCATTCGCTTTGAACCTAATTCAGATAAAGGTAACGAATTTATTAATAAAATTGTAGGTGGAGTTATTCCTAAAGAATATATTCCAGCAGTTAAAAAAGGTTTAGAAGAGTCTTTATCAAATGGTATTTTGGCCGGTTTTCCTTTGATAGATGTGAAAGCAACTTTAATTGATGGTTCATATCATGATGTAGATTCTTCTGAAATAGCTTTTAAAATTGCTGCTTCTATGGCATTAAAACAAACTAAAAATGAAGGCAATCTTGTTATTTTAGAACCTATTATGGAAGTTGAAATTATTACTCCTAATGATTATATTGGAAATGTCATTGGTGATTTAACTTCTAGAAGAGGAAAATTAGAAAATCAAGATTCTAGAGAAAATACTGTTATCATTAAAGCATTAGTTCCTCTTTCCGAAATGTTTGGTTATGCTACTATTTTACGTTCTAATACTCAAGGTAGAGCCAGTTTTATTATGCAATTTTTAAAATATGAAAGAGCACCTAAAAATATTGCTGAAGAAATTATTAAAAAACGCAATTGAATTATAAAAATATATTAAAATAAATATGATTAAAAAATAATTTTAAAAAGGAGATTTAAATAAAGATGTCTAGTAAAGTATTTTTAAGAGATAAAGTGCATGTTAATGTAGGAACTATTGGTCATGTTGATCATGGAAAAACTACTTTGACTGCTGCTATTACTAAAATTTTATCAACAAAAGGCTTAGCAGAAAATAAATCATATGATCAAATTGATAAAACTAAAGAAGAAAAAGAACGTGGTATAACTATTAACACTACCCATGTTTCTTATGAAACTGAAAAAAGGCATTATGCTCATGTTGATTGTCCTGGACACGCTGATTATGTTAAAAATATGATTACGGGTGCTGCGCAAATGGACGCTGGTATTTTAGTTGTTTCAGCTTATCATGGAGTAATGCCTCAAACTCGTGAACATGTTTTGTTAGCTGGACAAGTTGGTATCTCTAAATTGATAGTATTTTTAAATAAATGTGATTTAGTTAAAGAAGAAGAATGGATTCATTTAGTAGAAATGGAAGTTCGTGAATTATTAAACGAATATAAATTTGATGGTGATAAAACTCCTTTTGTTAGAGGTTCAGCTTTAAAAGCTTTAGAAGGCACAGATGTTGAAGGTATCAATAAATTATTAGAAGTTTTAGATGAATATATTGAAGATCCAATTCGTGATGTAGAAAAACCATTTTTAATGCCGGTTGAAGGAGTTCATACTATTACTGGTCGTGGAACTGTTGCTACTGGTCGTGTAGAAAGAGGAAAAATTAAGATTAGTGAAGAAGTTGAAATTATTGGTTTAAAAGAAACTAAAAAAGCTATTATTACTGGTCTTGAAATGTTTAAAAAAGAATTAGATTTTGCTCAAGCTGGTGATAATGTTGGTATTTTATTACGCGGTATTACTCGTGATCAAATTGAAAGAGGTCAAGTTTTAGCTAAACCAGGTTCTTTAAATGCTTATCATAAATTTTTGTCTCAAGTTTATATTTTGACTCAACAAGAAGGTGGACGTCATACTGCATTTTTTTCTAATTACAGACCACAATTTTATTTTCGTACTACAGATGTTACTGGTTTCATTAAATTAAAAAAAGATGTTAAAATGGTATTACCAGGTGATAGAACAGAACTTATTGTTGAATTAAATCATCCAATCGCTATTGAAGCAGGCACTAAATTTTCTATTCGTGAAGGTGGACGCACAATAGGAGCTGGTACAGTAACTGAAATTATTGAATAAAAAAAAACTCTGTTAAAAAAATAACAGAGTTTTTTTTATTCAATTTTATTTTTAATTTATTTGTTTATTTAACCATTCTATAATGTCTAAATTTACTTGTTTATAATCTGAATCATTAAATAAATTGTGATCAGAATTTTCATATAATTTTATTTTTTTATTCACTGCAACTATTGTAAAAAAGTTTGTACTATTATCATACGGTACTATTGAATCTTTTTGACCGTGTAATACAAAAAATGGTACTTTATATTTATCTAAGTTTTCGTTTAAATAATTTATGCCTAAAATCATAATGTTTTGAATAAAATTTTGTGTTATTTTAATATTATTTTTTATTATTTTTAATTCATTATTGTTTTCTAAGTTTAAAAAATATGATTTGAAAATTGAAGTAGGTGTTGCAATATTAATAATTCCCTTAACATCATTATATTTTATAGCATAACAATTATTTAAAATCCCCCCTATAAAATTACCTAATAAAAAATTTGGTAATTTATTTTTGTTTTTTAAAAACATTAATATTTTTTGTAAATCTTTTAATAAAATTTCCAAATTATCATTATCTATTTTATTTTTAGAACTTTTATTATATCCTCTTATATCATATAAAAAAACATTATATTTATTTTTTTTTAATTCTTTAATTAAATTTTTATATTTTTGACAATTTTCTTCTATTTCGTTAGTTATAACTATATTTGCCTTAGCATTGTCAGCTTTTTTAAATTCATAGTAAATAATATCTTCTAAATTATCAGAATAAGCATAAATATTTAAAGAGAAAAAAAATAAATTTAAGTTAATTAATAAAATAAAACTTATAATTAAATAAAAATACTTATTTTTTAAATATTTTATTTTCAATATTAATGATGCTCCTTTTAATTTAATTATTTTTTTTAAATCAAAAAATAAAATTTGAAAATGATAAAATTAATTTATAAAATATCTAGTTTTTGTTTTATTTATTTTAATTTAAGAATTTTTATAAATTATTTTGTTCTTCTATTGTAATTATAACAATAGATACTTTAATTTTTTCATTATATCCACTATTTTTAATAAAATCTTTTTAAGTTTAAAATTTTTTTAAATTAATAAAAAAATGAACAAGTTTATTTTTATCTTTAAGAACGTCATTAGCATTTTTTTTAGTAAATATTGCTATTTTTATTGCAAGAATTTAAATTTAATTTTTGTTTTTTCAATTTATTAGAAAAAATTTCCCTAATTTGTTTTTTGTTTATCATTTATTAGTAATCTTTTATTTATTTTTTTATTTGTTATTTTAATATTTTAATTATTTTATTATAATTTTAATTTTATATGATTTATTTTTAATTCAGGAATTAAAATTTAAACATTGGTATATTATTAGTGCATCTTTATCCTTTAATAAAAATACATAGGTTTCGAATTTATAAATGGCGAACTGTTGCAAAACTTTAGACTTTTTTTAAAAATTAAATAATTTAACTATTTAGATCGATATTTATATCGATCTTTTTTTGTTTTTAAAAGGACAAAAATGTTAAATAAATTAAATACCGAACTGGAAATAAAAGTTCAAGCTTTTTTATTAGATTCACAAAATCTTAAATTACGAGATGAAATTTATGAATTATGTCAAAGACCACTTTTTAATATTGCTAAAAAATTTAAATTACCTCCAATGTTAGAACGTAACGATTTAATTCAAGAAGGTTATTTATGTTTAGAATATTCATTAGAAAAATATCAAGATAATTTAAGTAATTTTATCACTTTTTTTAGTAATCAAGCAAAAAAAACAATGCAAAAATTAATAAATAAAACAGTTGGTATTAAAAAACATGAAGCTGAATATAACAAATTAGCTATTCAATACAACAATGAAGATATCGAAGAAAAAGCAAGTAGTTGTAGTGAACGTTATTTTATTGATCCACATCAAGCATTAATGCAAGAAATTAAAGCTGAAAAAATCATAACTAAAATTAAATCAGCTAAATTAACTAAAAATGAATTACAAGTATTAGCATTAATAACAAATTTAAACATTAATCAAGGTACTCATGATGTATCTTTACCAGAATTAACTAATATCGAAATTGCAAATCAATTAAATTTAACAATTAGACAAGTAGAGAATTTTAAATATCAAATAATGAAAAAACTAAAAACCTATTTCAAAACTCAAATAATTACTGAAAACGATCACAATTATATTCGAATTTATACAATTAAAAATTGTTATCATCCTAAAACCAAATTATATAATTATCAACAAAAAAACTTAATTGCAATTATTATCAAAAAAAATGGTTTATGTTTTTTAACCACGAAATTTCATGATAGTTTGTAAATAATTCATTCTTGACCTTAACAAGTCATTAAACTGTTATAAATAAAAAATTCAATTAATAACTAAAAAAAGTATTCAAAAGAGTTCAACCAAACTTAATAGTGACTTTTCAATAATACTTTCTATTTAAATATTAATTAAATTATTTAAAAAATCATTTTAAAGGAGAAAATATGTTAAATCAAGTTATTTTAATTGGTAGAATTACTAAAGATATTGAATTAAAAACTTTTACTATTAAAAATGAAACTATTTCCAAAGTTAATTTTCAATTGGCAGTTAATAGTTCCAAAGATAAAGCAGATTTTATTTCTTGTATTAGTTTTCGAAAAATAGCTGAAAATATGCCAAAATTTTTAAAAAAAGGTTCAAAAATTGCAGTAATTGGTAAAATAAAAACTAATTTTTTTGAACGTGATGGTAAAAAGGAATCACGTACTTTTGTAATTGTTAACAATATCGAATTTTTAGATAATAAATAAAAAAAATAAAAAAAAGGAGTATTAAATTAATGAAAAAAACAATTTTAAAAGATCATAGTGAAGGTTTAGTAAGTTTTACTCATTATTTAGATGAAATTAATTTATTTGAAGCAAATCTTGAAGGTGAATTTCCTGATTCAGCTTTAGGAATTATTGCTAATTTAGAAGCAATTACCTATCTTTTAGATGATTTTAAGATTAATACTGGAGGTTTTGATTTTGTTCCAATTGATTATTCGACTACAACTGAATTTGATGATGTTGAAAAAATAACTGATAAATTAAATGCTAAACTTCGTGTTGCAATTAATCAAATTAAAGATGGTATTCAAACTTTACGCGAAATTGGTTCACATCTTGATGATTTAAATGAAAAATATGAAATTATTGATCCTGATGATGAAGAATAAATTAATTTAAATTTAAAATAAAAACTAAAAACACCATAATGGTGTTTTTTTTATTTTAAAAACAATTAATTGAGGTAATTTTAATGGCATTAATATTCGAAATTATTCATGTACTACATTTAATTTTTATTATTTATGGCTCATTGATGATATTTTGTTTTCCTTAATTTAATTCAAGGAGAGTTTAAAAATGTTTAACGAAACAAAAATAGGTTATTATATCTTAATTATTACTTCAATATGTTGTATATTAAGTAATTTATTTTGTTTATTGTTTGATTTAATGTTAGGTTTAAAAATTAATCTTTTTATTTGCCTTTTAAATGAAACCATTTTTTTAATTTATTTAATTGTTAACGAACATAAAACCTAATTAAATTAAGAAGATTAATTAGATTAGTACTTACAATTACCAATTTATTTCGTAATTTTAAAATGATTAGAGTTAAAACTACTATTGATTGAAATACTATCAATTTTAAAATAAATATCAAAATAATTATTAAATAATTATTAATTAACTGTATTAGTTTTTAAACTTTAATTAAAAATTGGATTAAATAATAAAATTTCCCAAATTTTTCGTCAAGGAGGAAAATAAGCATGGTTCAACAAAATCCTAATTTATTATTAGCTATTTTAAAATTTATTTTTAATTTTTTTAAACAAGTTTTGATTTTATTATGTTTATTTTTAATATCATTAGGATATTTAATGAAATATTCTTATTTAACCTCATTTACACGATTGAAAAAAGGAAATTTTGTTAAATTATACTATTTTATTAAAAATATTAAAAACAATGTTTAAAATTAATGACAATTTTAACAATTTTTGAAAAAATACTTCAATTTTATAATTGGATTTTAGAAACTTATATTTTATTAGTTAATTTTTATCAAAATAATAATCAAATTTTAATTCGTGGTTTAATTATTTTTATCGTTTTAATTTTAATTCCATATATTTTAAATATCATTGATTTTATTTTAGGAGTTATTGGTAAAATTTTCGAAACAATTGGTAATTTGATTATTATTATTTATCAAATTTTTTTAACAATTTTAGGAATTAAATCTAAACCACGTAATTTAGTTTATTACCAAAATTTAAATGGAATTAAATTTTGGTTTAAGATTAATTCTGATTATTCTTTGACACCAATTAATGAAAATTTTGGTATTATTATCGATCAAATTAAAGAAAAATAAAAATAAATAAAAAGGAATCAAAAAAATGGAAATTAAAGATTTAAAACAACGTAGTAAACAATGGTATTTACATCGTATTAAATATGTTAACGCAACTGAAATTGCAACAATTACTAATAACGATCAATATCGTAATCTTAACCAATTAATTCATGATAAATTATTTGGTACAACTTTTACTGGTAATAAATACACTGAGCATGGTATTTTAATGGAACCAATTGCTAAACAATTTTTTGAAACTTTAACTAAGCATCAATTTGAACCAACTATTTTTGTTGATGATACTGAAACTTTTTCAGCATCATTAGATGGTTATAATGCTAAAACTAATACCATTTTAGAAATTAAAGCACCATTTATTGATGAAAATAATTGTGTTTCAAAAAGTTGGGATAATTTTTTAACTAACAAAGAAATTCCAATTAATTATTATTGTCAAATTCAATGTCAACTATATTGTAGCAAAGCTAAATTAGCTTATTTTTTAGTTTATTTTTCCGAAACTAATTATCATATTGAAAAAGTTTATTTGAATTCAAAATTTATTCAAACAATGGTTCAATGTACCAAAAAATATTTAGATTTTTACCAATTAGTTAAAACTGAATTATTAAATACCACTTTTGTTAAACAATTAGCTAAAAAAAATATTTAAGGAGAATAAAAATGTTATTAATTGTTTTTGAAGGTATTGATGGTACTGGTAAAACAACCTTAATTAATAATTTAGCTCAAACTTTAAAAACAATTCAACCAAATTCAAAAGTAATTATTATTAATGGATTAGGTAGTACTAACATTGGCACATCAATTCGTGAAATGTTTTTATTTAATCCAAAAATGATTTCGGAAACACGATATTTTTTAAGTTTTGCTAATTTAATTCAAATTCAAAATGAGTTAATTAAACCACATTTAAAAACGAATACCATTATTTTAATGGATCGTTATTTAGGATCAAATTTTGCTTATCAAGCTTATCCTTTTCAAATTGATCCACATTATTCAATTTTTCAATTAATCCAAAAAAAATTTTTAAAACCACAAATAACAGTTTTAATTGATTTAGAACCAAAAATTGCTTTAAAACGTAAAGGTGATTTAATCGATTTAATTGAAAATCAACCTTTAAGTTATTTTCAACAAGTTGTTAAAGGATACCAATTATTTTTTAATCATTATTTAAAAACTGATTACAAAATTAAATTAAATGGTTTAAATTCAACTTTACAACATCAAACTGTTATTTTTAATTATCTTGACCTAATTAAGTCTTTAAACTAATTAAAAATAAAAGGTTATTATTATCAAATAGTTTTACTAAATCCTTATTCATAAAAATAAGGATTTTTTTTATTTAAAAATAACTTAATTAATTTTCAAGTTGTTTTTAAAAAGAAATTAATTAAAGGAGTAATTATGGCAACTATTGTTAAAAAATATCGAAATGGTAATATTTATTATTACTACGAAACTGGCAAAATTAAACGAATTAGCCAAGATGGTAAAATCACTTGGTATACCAAACATATTTTTTTTAAACATCCAAAAAGTTTAAATTAATTAAATTTTTAGACCTAAATAAGTCTTTAAACTGTTTATAAAATTTAATCAAAATAATTATAGAAAGGAGAAACGAAATTGAGTAAATCTAACATTAAAATTTTTGATAAGTTAGGTTTAGTTTTATTAATTGTTTTAGCTTTTGTTAGTACTGGATTTACATTATATGCTATTCAAAAATATTTTTATCAAGAAGTAAGAGATGAAATTTCAATTTTTGATGTTAAAGATTATCCTGAATTTAACGTTGTTAAAACTAATGGTAATAACTTAACGAAACAAATTTTTCCATTAAATTTACCTAATTTATCACCAAGTACTACTGCATCTATTATTAATATCGAACATACAGCAACTTTAAATGCACCAAATTTCAAGATTGAAATTCCAATGTATTTAAAAGTTAAAAATCATTTTGATACTTTAGGAACTTTTACTTTATCCGAAAATGATTTTAGTTTAGAACGTAAATGTGATTTTGCTAATTATGATGATGCAAATCGTCCACAAATGATTTTAAAAGATAAAAAAGGTCAAATTAAAATTGATTATCGAATTGAAAGTAATCGTGTTTTTAAAAATCATTCTAATAAATTAGAATTGGTTTCAATTTATGAATTAGTTGATAAACAAGGTAATAGTTTTGAAGGTTCAACTCCTCAAATCACTAAAAATGTTATTAAATTAACTAACTAGTTTGTTAACTAATTGATTTTCATAATACCTTTAAATATCAAATTAAAATTGGTATTTAAAGGTTATTTTATTTAAAAATTTTAAAATATTAATTTATTCTATTTTTATTGAAAGGAGTTTTTTACAAATGAATGAATTAGAAACCAAAATTGCTGTTTTAACTAAAAAATTAAAAACTGTTTATGAATGGTTATTCTCTTTAACTATTATTGTTGTGATATTAATAATTTTTCATTTTATTACTATTTATAAAATGAAAACTAATTGTGATAAAGTTAATGAAGTTAACCAAAAATTTAATACTGAATTAGGAAGAAAATGTGATTATCCAATTTTACATAAAATGTTTACTGATTTTTCAAATACTAACAATCATCGTCTTATTGTTGTTGAAATTCCTAATAAAAACGGAGTTAAAACTGAATCCAAAGGATCATCAACTAATAATGAAGTAAAAAAAGATGACAAATCAACTGATAATCCCGATTCCAAAAAATAATTTAATTAAAATCCAAAAACACCATTATTGGTGTTTTTAAATTTTAATTAACCAATTTTATATTCAAAACATTTAATTTAAATTGAAAGGAGAAACCAAAATGTCGAGAAAAAATACACCAATTGAAAACAAAACCTCAAAAACTAAACCAATTGCTAATAATAATAAATTTCCTAGTTTAGTTAAAATAAATTTAATTTTATTTATTTTTAGTGGTTTATTTATTAGTGGATTTATTTATTTTCTATTATTAAACACCAATGTTCGTGAATTAGAAAAACGTGTTATTATTTCTGAAAATGATTTTACTAATTTAAAAACTACTCTTAATCAACTAAAAGAAACCAATAACAAAGCTAATTTAGAAAAAGAAACAGTATCTAATAATGGTAATCAAGATGATTTATTAGTTCCACAATTTCAAATTTCGGATTCTACTAAATTTTTATCATTTGATAAATTAATTGGTTTTAAAGAAGAAAAAGTGGCAGTTGATGGTTTTATCGATTATATCTATAATAAAACCAAATATGAAAATGTTGGAGATGTTGACCCTCCTTTTGGAATTTTACTTTATGGAGTTCCAGGTACTGGTAAAACTACTTTAGCTCGAGCTGTAGCTAAAGAAACTAAATTACCTTTTTTTGAAATTTCAAGTTCAATGTTTTCTCAAAAATATCGTGGTATTGCTCCACAAATGGTAAAAGATTTATTTGCTATAGCTAGAGTAGTGGCCGAAGAAAAAGGTGGTGCTATTATTTTCTTAGATGAATGTGAAACCATTTTCGTTAATATTAATAATCTTGAAGCAAATTCTGAAGTTGCTAACGTTGTAAATGCTTTTAAAACTGAAATGACTTCAATTGATAATAATCCTAATAAACCAATTTTTGTAATTGGTGCTACAAATCACATCGATCAATTAGAAGAAGCAATTAAATCACGTTTTACTTATAACATTGAAGTAAAACCATTTGAACGAAAAGAACGTCAAGAATTCTTAGAATTTATGATTAATCGTCGTAAAAATCCTTATAGTGATGAATCTAAAAAATATTTATTTGAAGTAATTAATGTGGCTTTAGATGATTATCAAGGTGAAAATAGTTTTTTGAAATCTAATCGTACTTTAGAAAATATTTTAAAAACTGCTATTAATGTTTTTTGTAAAAATCGTGAAATTAAGGAACCTAAAACTTCCGAAAATTCTACAAAATCAAAATTACGTGAAACAATTGATAAAACTGATTTAAAAACTGCTTATTCAATGGTAGTTTCCAAAGATACCACAATTTTAGACAAAATCGAAAATTCAATTAATAAATAACCTTTTATTAAAAATTAAGTTATTTATTAACAAAGATTCCAAATAATTCCTTTACTATCAAAAAACAGGTACCAAAAAATACCTTTATTTTGTTAGTAAATTTATTTTTGGTATTATTATACCTTTAAAAAATACTAATTAAATTTAATAATTAGTATTTTTTTTTTATTTATTTTTAAAATATTGTTTTAAATTATTAAAAATATTTTGATTTTAATAATTTAAATGAATATTTTAATTTATATTCAAATAAAAACGAAAGGATTAAAACTTTAATAAATTTTATTATAATTACTAATTTCATATTTGTAATTATTTTCATTAAAGTTAATTTTAGTATCATTTTGCTTCAATTTATTTCTCAATTCAAAATTTTTTTTTATTTTTTTTTAAAAAATAAAAAAAATATTGATAATAATTTAATATTAAATCAACATGAGAAATTTATAAAATCGAGCTTTTATTATAAACATTATTTCTCTTATAAGGAATAAAAAGGAAACTGTTAAACAAAAATAACTATCCTTAAATAAAAAAATAATGCCATTAAAACATCACCAAAAATAACCAAAGTTAAAACAAATTTTAAATTATTACCAAAATAAATCAATATGAAAGGAAAAACAATTATGAATAAAAAACCAATTATTTTAAAAATTAATTCTAATAAATTTCCTCGAATTCGTTATTTAATTCCAAAAACTGGATTTTTAATTAAATCCAAAAAAAAATATCATCGTATTCGTGATAAAAAAATTAACTTTGACATTGATTTTTAAAATTTAATTATTTATTAAATAAAAATAAAAAATAAAAAAAAGGAGAATTTAAAAAATGCAAATAGAAGAATTATTAAAAAATGAAGTATTTACCAAAAAAATGAAACGTTATATTGAATTTGAAAGCACACTTGATTCTTTAAATGGTGGTGGTAGAGGTTTTACATCTCTTTGTGAAACTTTATACGAAACTAAAATGCATATATCAGACACTTTTTATGAGTTCATTAATAATTTAGATGAAACACTTCAAGAGTTCAAAAAAATAATTAAAGTAAAAAAAGTGTTTTTAAAAGAATTAATTAAAGAAGAATACAAACTAGATGACGAATATTTTCGAGATTTATATAATAAAATTTTATAAAAAAAATAAAAAATTTCAAAGGAGAAATAAAAAATGAATGAAAACAAAAAATCTAAATTATTAAAAGATAAAAATTTTATAAACAAAATGAAAAAATTTACTGATTCTATTTCAAGAATTTTTTTATCTCAATGGGCGAAATTTGAACCTATGTGTGATAAAAAAATTTTCAAATTTAAAAATAGTGTTTCGAATAAATTAGAAATTTTACAAAATAAAATTCAACAAGAATTTCAATTAACTTCTGAAGAATTTACCGAAATTCATGAAGAATTATTTTAAAAATCATTTTAAATAAAAATAAAAAATAAAAAAAAAGGAGAATTTAAAAAATGAAAAACGACGAATTATTAAAAAATGAAGTATTTATCAAAAAAATGAAAGATTATATTGAATTTGAAAAGACACTTAATTCTTTAGATGGTGGAGATCGAGGTTTCGAATCTCTTCTTGAAACTTTATACGAAACTAAAATGAATATGTCAGATACTTTTTGTGATTTCATTGGTGATTTAGATGCAAAACTCCGAGAGTTCGAAATCATAATTGAAGCAAAAAAAGCAATGTTAGAAGAATTAATTAAAGAAGAATACAAACTAGATGATGATCGTTTTGAAGATTTATATGAAGAAATTTTATAAAAAAAATAAAAAATTTCAAAGGAGAAAAAATTAATGACGAAAAATCAAATGAAAAAATTAAAAACAAAATTAACGAAATTAAAATGTCAAAATATCGAAATTATTCAAAATAATAAAAATGAAATTAAAGAAATTAATTTTGATTTTGAAGGAATGTATCAGGATAGTTTACAATTTTTAAAAATTGAATTTTATTCAAATGGTAATTTAAAATATATTCAATGTTTTGGAGATAAATCAACTCCTAAAGATGAAGATTTTACTTATTATTTTTGTGATGAAAATAATCCAAAAATATTTAAAGTTCGTTCTTTTTCTATTGTTCCTGAAGTTTTTAAATATTTAAAAACAATTGGTAATATTTTAAAAAATGAGTATTTTATTCCAATTATGGATATTGATGATTGTGAAATAACTTATAATTTAATGTCAACTAAAACCTTTTATATGAATTAAAGGGAAAATAAAAATGGAAAAAAGTAATGAAATCAACATTTTTGATGTGGCAAATTATATTATTGCCAATAAAAAAATCCCTGATTTAACCAATTTAAAAATTCAAAAATTAATTTTTTATATTTATGTAGTTTATTTAGTAAAAACAAATCCAAAAACCAAAATGTTTCATTCAAATATTGAAGCTTGGCCTTATGGTCCAGTTTTTCCTGAACTTTATTTTGCTTTAAGTAAATTTCATAATGTTATTATTGATAAACCACTAGTCGTTGATTTTCCAAAAGTAATCAACCATTTACCAAAAAGTTGTATTGAATATATTTTACAAAAATATGGTAATTTAAAAGCTTATGAATTAACAAGACAAATTCATGATGAAGAACTTTGGAATGATGTTTATGTTGATAATATTTCTTTTGAAGAAAATAAAATTACTGATAAGGTAATTTTTGAATATTATCACGATGAATTTGATGATTTTAAAATAGATAAAACTTATTTTCTTAAAAAATAAATTACCAGTTCAAGATTCTCTTAATGAGAATTTTTTTTTATTTTTAAAATTAAAAATAAAATTCAAATATCAAAACTAAAAATTTCATTAAAGTTAATTTTAGTATCATTTTGCTTCAATTTATTTCTCAATTCAAAAATTTTTTTTATTTTTTTTTAAAAAAATAAAAAAATATTGATAATAATTTAATATTAAATCAACATGAGAAATTTACAAAATCGAGCTTTTATTATAAACATTGTTCCTCTTCTAAGGAATAAAAAAGAAACTGCTAAACAAAAATAACTATCCTTAAATAAAAAAATAATGCCATTAAAACATCACCAAAAATAACCAAAGTTAAAACCAATTTTAAATTATTATTATCGTTAAAATCAATTTTAAATTATTATTATCGTTAAAATCAATTTTAAATTATTATTATTAACATTTTAAACAATTAATTCCTTAATATGAATTCAAACTATTAAGAAAGTAGGTGTCAAAAAAAATGATAGGAATTTTCGACTTATTTAATATGTATTTTAATTTTCATCATTATTTTACTTGGTTATGTATTGGTTTAATTTTAATCACGATTTATACTTTTGTGAGTAAATTTATTTTTGGTAAATTTTCAATTAAAAGTTTTATTTTTATTATTATTATCATCTTTTTAATTTTATTTTTAATTAAAACGATCTTTTTTAATCCTTATGCTAAAAATAGTGAATATTGTAATAAGTTAATTACCAAAACTGATGAGGTATTAAAAAAAGTTGATGAATGTATTAAAGAAAAAACTGAATTAGGCGTTGAATTATTAAATAGTTTAAATATTTATCAAGAAATGATTAAAGATTTAAATGATATTAAAGGTTTAAATATTCAACAACAAAATGAAATTAAAACCAAAATTAAAGTTATTGATGAAGCAATTATTAAAATTAAAGCTGATATTGAATCAAGAAAACAAACAATTATTAAACTCGAAACGGAAAAAGGCAGTAAAATTAAAACTAAAAATGAAATTGAAACCAAAATTAAAGATTTAGAAGAAAGATTAAAAACTGAAACTGATCCCGACATTCGTGCTAAATTAAAAACTGAAATTGCGGAATTACAAAATCAACAAACTACTTTAGTTCAAGAATTAATTAATCTTGATGTTGAAATTAAAAAATTAAATAATGAAATTAATTATTTAAATAAAAATTTAGAAAATTTAAATTTAGTTAAAACTGATTTAGAACAAAATTTTAAAAGATTAATGAATGAAGATACACAAATTAGTTATCAAATCGATTCAATTGAAAAACGTAAAGAACGTATTCAAGTTGAAATTAATGAAAATGAAAAACAATTACAAGAATTAAAAGATAAAAAAAGAAATTATGAAATTTCGAAAAAAAACTTAGAAGAATTATTAGTTTTAGGTAAAACTTATGAAATGGAAAATGCTTGGAATGCTAAAAATATTCATCAAAGTATTACCAATGTCGGTAATATTGCTTGTAAATGTATTGCAGTTAATCAAGGAATGAAATTAGCTGGAAAATTTTTAGATTTATGTTCTAGTTTTAAAACAGTTCCTCAAATTACTAATATTCCACTTAATACTGCTTCAGCAAATTCAATATTAGAACAAAAAATTAAATCTGCTAAAAATGGTGAATTTCCAATGATTGATAAACCAACTTTTGAACGTCTTTTGCAAAGTTTAGAAGATGATATGGCTAATATTGATAACGAAATTATATCTACTCAAAATCATCGACAAGAATTACAAAAACGAATTTCAAGTGAAGTTAATATAGAACATGGTAAAATATTGCAAAAAATTCAAGCATTAAATTCGATAAATAATGATACTAGAGAATTTTATAATGAAAGATTTCGAGAAAAAATTTCTAAATACGACAAAATTGAAAAAGAATTTAATGACGATAAATTCACTTTCCAAGGGAAAGCTGATTCAATAATTGATTTATACAATAAAAAAACTCCTTTAAATGAGGATTTAAAATTAGCTATTTCTACTAGACTAGAAGAATTAAAATTAAAAAATCCTTCATTATTTAGAGCTCAAACACGTTATTTAAAAAGTAAAGGTTTTGATATTGGTGCTAATTCAAAATAAAATTTGAAATTGGTACCAATTAATCAAAATTTTTTTTGCATATTAATTCCAAATTTAAATTAAAAAAAGTATCTTTATAATATATTTTAAAAAATTAATTAGAAAGGATTTACATTATAATGAACTTTAAACAAACTTTATTAACTTTAATTGGTATTTTAATTGGTGTTTTAATTATTTTAATATTTTATTATCAAAATACTGGTAATTCTTCTCAATTACCAGTATTGTCTCCTGATTCTAATTTACCGAATTCTAATCCAATCAATCATAAAACCATTATTGATGAAAATGTTTCTAATCATAAACCAATATTATTTGATGAAAACGTTTCTAATCATGAACCATTAATTACTTCCAAATTGGATAATGCTGAAACTAAAATTATTCCAATATTAATTACTGAAAATGAATTTAATCTTATTATTAATTATATTGAAAATGCAACTATGACTAAAATACCTGAATTTATTCAAGATCAAGTTCAAATTACTAAAATCAACGAAATAAAAGAATCTTATCAAAAAAGACAAGATCTATATAGATCATGGGTGAAAAGTGATCTTGAAACAACAAATCGGTTTCAAGAAAAAATTGATAATTATAAAAAAGAAGAATTAGATATTAATAATAAAAAAGAAAAAATTCAAAAAATAATTCAAAATTTAAAAAACCAAAAAATTTCTCATGATATTAATACCAAAATTTTACAACAAGAAAATGAAATTAATTATTTAAACAAAAATTTAAAGAATTTAAATTTAGTTAAAACTGATTTAGAACAAAATTATCAAAGATATCAAAAAACTAATAATGATAATAATAAATATCGAGACAATTGTGAAAAACAAAACACCAAAGAACGTTTATTAAAAATTTACACTATTAAATCTTAAATTCGATTTAAAACCTAAAATTTAATAAATAAAAAAAATAAAAAAATAAAAAATAAATAAAAATAAATAAAAAAAAATAAAAAAAGAAAGGAGTAAATCATGTTAAAAAAAATAAAAAATGAAAGGAGTAAATCATGTTAAAAAAAATAAAAAATTTAATTATAACCAAAAAATTAATTTTAATTAAAAATTTTTTCATCTTATTGGTTTTAATGAGTTTTTCCTTTATTACAATTAAAGCAAACACTAATACTTATTTTTATGCTAAAATTCGTGATGAAATTAAACTTGGAGTTTGTGATGAAAAATGGCAACAAGAATTGTTAAAAAATCAACCAAAAATGAATATTAAACGTTTTAAAGTTTTCGAATTTGATGATATTTATAAAATATTAGAGTTTCATGATATTAAAGGTTTAAATCAAGTGTATAGTAATGCTGGATATAATTCTTATGATAAAAAAAATTTAAATGCTTGGAGTTTTAAAAATCCTCCTGCTAATTTATTAGCTGTTTATTTTAAACCACGAATTCCTTGTCATTATTCAGTAAAAGAACCATATCCTGAATCTGATAATTATTATACTTTAGAGGATTTATTAAAACATGAATATGAAATTAGCGAAGCATATATTTTTGAAAAAGTTGATAAAATTGATTCGAATTTAAATATTCATTATATTAAAACTACTATTCCATATTACCAAACTGAAATCAATTATATTAAAAATTATTTAAATTTCAATCAATCAATTAACTTAAATTGTTATAACTCTAATTTAAAATCTGGTATCATTTCACCTTTACCTAATTCTAACTATAATGGTTCTTTTGTTGATGTAGTTTATTTTGATGATGGTATTCGTTTTATGAATCCTAATAACCATGATATTAATGATTTATTAAAATTAAGTAATGGTGCAAAAAATGTTTATATATTCTCTTTAAATATTGCACCAAAACCTCAACCAAAAATTGAGCCACCAAAAAAAATAAATCGTATTGATATTTATGTTGCTGATAAATTTGAAATTCCTAATATTATGTCTAATAAATATGGAATTAATGGAATAAATTATTGGAGTAATTATAGTGAACCAAGTTATAATGATTCAAATACCGATTTTCGTGGTAATTATTTGATTAAAAATCCTGAACCAAACCTTTTAGGAGCTTTTTTTGAATATTATCCTAATAAAGGAAGTAGTGATTTTAATTATCGTGTTTATTCTTTAGAAGGAATGTTACAAAACCATGATACCATTAAAACTGCTTATATTTTTCATCATCAACCAAAAATCAACATCATTAACCATCATGTTGCTGATAGAGATGAAATTGTTTCATTAATGCAATCTAATTATAATATTAAAATAAATGGTGTTGATATTATTCCAAGTTTTAATATTCCTATGGAAAATCGTTTATATTATTGTTTCAAAAATCCCAATTCAAATCTTTTAGGAGCTTATTTTGAAACTTATCCTAATAAATCTTATCCATATGCTGATAATACATATACTTTACAAGATATGTTGCAAAACCACGATACTATTAAAACTGCTTACATATTTTGGATTGATAAGGAAAAAGCTACAAAAGCCAAATACGATAAAGCTTTAAAACAATACGAAATCAATTTGCAAAACTGGAAAAATCAATGTATATTCAAACCAGGAACTCATTGGGGTTGGGATATTCGTAATACATTAGGCACTAGTAATCAATATCTTTATAGTAATGATAAAATTAATTTTGACATTTATCTTCTATTAGGTACTAAAGTATCAAGATTTGAACCATCAAAAAAACTTTTATATGAATATTCTTCAGGTTGGATAGAAAGTGAATGGTATTTTGATAAATTAGTTATAGGTCAAAGTAGTCTTTATGGTAATAGGAAAGTAGATATAAAAAATTATCTTCATACCACTAGACCACCAACTGAACCAACTTTAGAATCATTCCAAACTTAATTAAATAAATTTTAAAAGACTACATTAACTGTAGTCTTTTTTTTTATATAAAAATCACTTTTTAAGGAGTTTAATTTATGGATATTATTACTATTAAAAATCAAATTAAAACCAAAATTCTAGTTACTAAATATTTATCACAAACTTTACCTAATTCTAATTATTATAATTGTTTTAAATGTCATCAAAAAAATAAAATTATTGTTAATCATAGTCAAAATATGTATAAATGTTTTAAATGTGATAATCGATTTCACGATATTTTTGATTTATATCAAGAATTATATCAAGTTAATTTTAATACTGCTTTTCAAGCTTTAATTAACGAATTAGATGAAATTAAATTATCACCATTAATTCAAAATCCGCATCAATTTTCTCATTTAAATAAAACTAAATTTAAAATTTTAACTACTAGTGCTAATTATTATCATTATTTATTAAAAAATTATGTACCTTTTAATGAATTAGCTTTAAATTATTTACAAAATCAGCGTCAATTAAATTTAACCACAATTAACGAATTTAAACTTGGATTAGCTCCACAAACTAATTCTAATTATCAATTTATCAATATTTTAGTTAATTACTTAACAAAAAATAATTTTGATTTAGATTTAGTTCAATTTTTAAATTTAGCTATTTCCACTAAAAATCCTCATTTAAAAAATTTTGGTTTAAAAGATGCTTTTTATAATGCAATTATTATTCCAAAAACTGCTTTAATTAACCAAAAAATTCAAGTCATTAGTTTAAAAGCTAATTTATTAAAACGTCAACTAAATACACCAAAATATTTAGAAATGAAAAGTAATGATTTAATTAAACCACGAGATTATTTATATCGATTATTCGAACATTTACCGTTTATTAATGCTAAAAAACAAGTAATTATTGTTGAATCAGAATTTGATGTTATTAAAAGTTATCAACATCAACTTAAAAATGTGATTTCTATTTGTGGGAAAGATTTCACGAATATGCAATTAAAACAAATCTTTCAATATATTCCAAAAAATTACGAAATTTTAATTATTTTAGATCATGATTATGGTGGTAAAATCCAAGCTTTAAAATTATATTTAAAATTAATTCAAGCTAATTATTTAGTTGTTAAAGTTATTATTTTACCTCAATATAAATCTCTTGATGAATTTTTAGATCATTATAATTTAATTGAATTACAACTAATTTTAAATGATGCCAAATTTTGTTTAACTTTAGATCATGCAATTAAGAAAACTCCTTAAAAAGGAGTTTTTTGTTTTAAATTAAAAACTAAATTCAATTTAAAAAGGAATTTATGAATATTAAGCAATTTATTTTTAATTTTTTAAAATATCATTTACTAAAAATACTAATGATTTTTATTATCATTTGTATCATTAGTAATTATATTCTTTATTATTATTTTGATGATTATGAAGCTTATTTTAATTATTGGTTTTATAGTTTATTAGATATTCCAAATAAAATATTTGGTAATTTTAATCAAAGAACTTTAAATAGTTGTCTTAATAATCAAATCTATTTTCGATTAATTACCAAAAATCAAAATCATGAATCAAAATAAAATTTTTTATCTTTACCTATTTAATTAAACATCTCATCGAGATGTTTTTTTTAGCTTTAAAAACAATTCCATCAAAAACCAAAAATAAAAAAAAGAAAGTTAGGTATTATCTATGCTGAATTCTAAAGACAACGTTTTAAATTATCTTTTTACAGTTTTAAATAATTTTTCGAATATTGAAAAATATCCGAATCTTACCACTTTATTAAAACAAATCACTTTAATTTTCCACGAAATTGAAAACGATTTTATCGATCTTAAAAAACAAGATTTAAAAATTAACGAAATTGATGATATTACTAATTACCAATTTTTTAAAATTTTAACTCATAATTTACAAATTAGTAATATTAATTTGAATTTAATGAATCATCACATTATTGAAATTAATCAAATTAGTCAAAAAATTTTAACGATTTTAAATTCAACCAAAACTACTAATTTATCCATCAAATATGATGTATTTACCACTAATTTAGATCTCGGTTTTTATTTAAAAGTGAATAATTTAAATTTAATTGGTATTTTAAAAACAATTTTCGAATTAATTACTGTTAATGAATGTCTTTTTATTTCAAGTAATTCAAATGATTATTTCAACCAATTTCAATTATTTCAAAAATATTTAACTAATATTCAAAATAATTTAATCATTATCATTAAATCTTTAACAATAATTAATGCTTATTATCACCAAATTTTAAAAGATTTTAAAATTCCTGCCACAAAACCTAATCGTTTTCAAAATTAACTATTTTTTAAAAACTCCTTGAAAAAGGAGTTTTTTTTATATTCAAAATCCAAAATCAAAGAAAAGAGTTAACTAATATGTTTACTAAAATCGAAAATCAAATTAAAGCCGTTTTTACTAATGATGCTGATAAATTAAGAATTCGAATTTTAAATTATTATCATCGTTATAATATTAAACCAATTTCACATCATTTAGAACAAATAATTTATAGTTTTTTAAATAAATCTCGAAAATTTAATCAAGTTCAATTAAAACCACGATTAAATCCTGAATATGATATTTTAATTAATAATTTTTACAAAATTGATCTTAAATCTAGTTTAAGTGGAGATAGATTTTTAACTAAAACAATTTCCTTTACTAAAACTTTTTTAATTTGTGTTTACAATTTAAATAAAATTAAATTTTATTGGTTGAATTCACAAGATCAAGAAAAATATTTAGCTAATTTTAAATTTAATCAATCAATGAGACATTTTCGATTTCTTAATCTTAATCGTTTTTTAAAACCAATTTTAATTCTTGAATTTCCTGAATTTAAAATATTTTAATTTTAAACTTAAATAATTTATTTTTTTTAAAACTCCTTGAAAAAGGAGTTTTTTTTATATCCAAAATCCAAAATCAAAGAAAGGAGTTAACTACTATGTTAACCAAAATTGAAGACCAAATTAAAGATGTTTTTATCAATAACTCAATTGAATTAAAAAACCAAATTCAAAATTATTACGATCAAAACAAACGAAAACCAAAATCTCAAGATTTTGAAAAAATTATTGCTGATTTTTTAACTAATTCCAAAAAATTCACTAATATCAAATTAGAAAAAGGTAATAATCCGAATCATGATATTTTAATTAACAATTTTTACAAAATTGATTGTAAAACTAGTTATTCAAATACTGATATTAAAATTGGTAATTATATTAATATTCGTAAAACTTTATTAATTGCAACTTTTATTAATGATAAAATTAATTTTTATTTATTAAATTTACAAAATCAACAAAAATATTTATCTAGTTTTAAATTAATTAAAGGTAGTACTAATTTAAGATTTTCATTATCCAAATTAATTAAACATGGTTTTAAATCAATTCTTGAATTAACAATTTTAAAACCAAAATCATTTTATACTTTTGATGAATTTTTAAAATTAAATTTAAAATACCAATTTATCCAAACTGAAATTAAATCATTAACTTCAATTTCTAAAATCGAAATTGAATTAAAAAAATTTATTCAAAATAATCAAAAGATTTTAATTGATTATTTAAATCAATACCAAAATTATCATCAAAAAAATTGTAATAGTTTTGAATTCGAACAAGTTATTTTTGATTTTTTAAATCAAAATCATAACTTAATTAATCATATTTTTAAATGTAATGGTTCTAATAAATTTTATGATTTCGGTATTAATTTTTTTAATTCGAAAATTAATCAATTTCAAACTTATTATTTAGATATTAAAACAACTAATAAGATATGGCGCATTGCGTATAATAATACTACTTTTTTTAATTCTAAAAATCTAATTAAAAATTCTCATATTTTTACTAAATCTAAAATGAAACAATTTTTAAAACATAATCCAAAATCGTTATTAATTTTTTGTTATGAAAAAAACACTAATAATGGTTTATTTTTTTTAAATGCTAAAACTCAATTAAAATATTATCAAATTTTTTTTCAAGCAAAAAATACTTTTCAAATTCAATTTTCATTAGTTTTTAAAAAATATAAAAACACTAATTTTTTAAAATCAATTACGATTTTTAAAAATGTTTTTAATTACTAAAAAATCAAAAAAATAAAAAAAGGAGTAAAAATGACGAAAAATATTAACTTCAAATCTGAAACAATTTTAATTACTAAATTAATTCAAACTTTAAATTCTAATCAATCAAAAGATATTAAAAACATCATTATTTTATTAAAAAATGTTAAATTTAACGAAACAAAATATCAACAAATTTTTAATTTAATTTACCAAATTTATCAAAATAATTCTACCATTAATTTAACTGATTTTTTAACTTATAATCAATATTTACCTAATTCTAATATTAATCAAGTTTTAATTCAAGAATTATTAAAAACACCTTTAATTTCAAATTTAGAATTAAATGATAATTTAAACACTTTAAATAATTTTAAAATTCAACAACAAATGTGGTTAAATATTTCAACTACTTTAAATAAAATTAAAACTAATACAATTTTACCTAATTTTAACGAATTAAATCAATTAGCTAATCAAATTTTAACTATTCCTAAAATTGAAAATTCAAGTAGTAAACATTTTGCTGAATTAATTATTAATTATTTAATCAAAATGAATTCAGGTATTGCTAATTTACAAAAAAGTGTTTTAACTAATAATTTTAAAACTCTTAATTATTTACAATTTAATCATTATTTTAATTCAATTAGTAAAGGCAAATTAATTACTTATTCAGCTTTAACTGGATTTGGAAAAACTACTTTTGCTTTAAATTTAATTTTAGAATTTTCAGATAATTATTATTTAATTCATCAAAAATATCCTAAAATTAAATTTTTAAGTTTAGAAATGAATTGTGATGAATTATTAGAACGTATTTTAGCTATTAAAACTAAAACTAATTTAAGTACCATTATTAATAAAAGTTTTGAAATTGATAATTTTTATACTACTAATGGAATTAATAATGGTGAAATTTACTCTACTCAATTTGATGAATACGTTAATAAAATTAAAACAATTCCAAAATATAATTTTTTAATCGATTCATTTCCAAAATTTAACGATATTAATAGTCTTGAAAATCAAATTCGTCTTGAATCTCGAAATAAAAATTTAGATATGTTGTTTATTGACTATTTAAATTTAATTCAAAATCCTGAATTTACTTACAATCCTGAAAGAAGTATTGATAACATTGTTTTACGTTTAAAAACTCTAAGTGTTGAATTAGAAATACCAATTTTTCTAATTACTCAATTTACTAAAGAAGCTTCTAAAAATACTAAAAACAACGATTTTAACGTCGTTGATATGAAAGGTTCAAGTTCAATTTC
The DNA here is from genome assembly GCF_000026205.1 of Candidatus Phytoplasma mali. Lineage (GTDB taxonomy): Bacteria > Bacillota_I > Bacilli_A > Acholeplasmatales > Acholeplasmataceae > Phytoplasma > Phytoplasma mali. The sequence continues at coordinate 497,769 of NC_011047.1, forward strand.
TCAACATTCAGATATTGTTTTTTATTTACAAAATCTTAATTTCAAATCCGAAAATGAAAAAAATCATTATGCTACAACTAATCCAATCAAACTATTAATCACTAAAAATCGAAACGGTAAATTAGGTTCAATTATTTATGATTTTCAAAAAAAATACCAAACTTTTACTGAAATTGAACCATTTATTGAAAAAGATGACGAAAAAATACTCAATGATTAAAAACAGGTACCAAAAAATACCTTTATTTTGTTAGTAAATTTATTTTTGGTATTATTATACTCTTATTAAGAAAAAATACTAATTAAGTTCTATAATTAGTATTTTTTTTAATTTAATTTTTAAATATCGTTTTAAATTATTAAAAAATTTTAAATTTTAATAATTTAAATGGATATTTTAATCAATATCCTTATTAATTAAAAAAGGAGGAAATATGTTAACGAATTTAACAAAAATTACTAATTTTACTATTTTAACTGAAAAGTTATCAAATATTGAAACCATTAAAATTGCATTATCTTTTCGAATTAATTATCAATTTTCAATTTCTAATCAAAGTAAAAAAGCCGATTTTGTTGTTAATTTTGGTTCAAATAATTTAAACGAATATGAAAATTCAATTTTTTATGATAAAAGTTTTTTTAATCATATTCAAAAAAATATTAAAGAAAAAATGGATTTTCCAATTTCCATTGTTTATGAAAAAACTAAAATCACTACTAATTCAAATTCAAATTCAAATTCAAATTCTAATATTAAACCAATTATTAACTTTTTAAACCATTTAAATCCAAATGCTTTATCTAATTTAACCATTTTAATTCAAAAATATACCAAAAAAAATCAAGTTTTTGAATACTATAATTACAAAAATCATACTTTTTATGTTTCAGAAATTAATTATCCTTTAATTATTAATCAAAAAAACATTCTATATCAACAATTAAATCACGATTTACCAATTACAAAACCTCAAACTAATGAAACAAATTTAGAAATTGATTATTTTAATGATACTAAATATTTAGGTTCAAAATCAATTTTTCAACATCAATATCGTGATTTTAATAAAAATCAAATCAAAGAGTTATTAATTCCAATTTTAAAATCAAAATTAAAAACTTTAAAATTAATTCCTTTTAAAAACGAAACGAAATTAGATCAATTTCAACAACCATTAAAAACCAATTACGTTCTAAAATATAATCGAATTTTATATTTAAAAGCTGATTTACCATATTTAAAGTTTTTCTTAAAACAAACATCAATTGGTTTTAAAGTTAAAAGTAATCGTTTAAATATTAAACGAAAAAGTTTTTATTTTAAAAATCGACGATTTTATTTTAATTTAAGTACTTTAAAATATCAAAATCAAAATTTTGAATATTTAATCGATTTAAAAGGTAAAAATCGTTATAGTTTAGGAATCATTAATTTAAATCAAAAAAATGAATTCAAATATTTAACTATTAATATTGAAACTAATTTATCAATTAATAAGATTAATTTAATCCAAGATTTATATTCTAAATTAAGTATCAAATTTGATTTAAAACTTTTTAATCAAATTTGGAATTTAATTGAAAAAGAATTATAATTTAAAACTTAATTCTAAATTAAACCTAAAAAAATACCATTATTTGGTTATTAAATCAAAATAAACATCTATTATATACCTTAATAAACTATTAACCAAATAAAGGTCTTTAAACGTTTAATAATTATAATTTAAATTTTTTTAAAAAAAAACTTCAATTTGAAAAAAGATACGTAAAATACGCGCTAAAATGTCGAATTTACAATGACAACACATACCAACATAGATACAACAATAGTGACAACATTAGTGGCAATGATAAGTGATACAACGACAACAATAGTGACAACATTTGCTTTTCGTTTTTATTCGATTTTTATTTACGATTTAAGTACCTGATATTTATATTTTATATTTATAAAAAAATAGATATATTTTTTTTATATTTATATATGTCTGTTTTTTTTATTATTATATATATATTTTTTTATATAAAAACCAAGCTTTTTTTTAAATCACGTTTTGAAGTAATTTTGGTTTATATTATCATAGCATTATTTTTTTATTTTAAGAATAGTTATTTTTATCTAGCAGTTTCTTTTTTATTCCTTATAAGAGAAATAATGTTTATAATAAAAGCTCGATTTTGTAAATTTCTCATGTTAATCTAACATTAAATTATTATCAATATTTTTTTTATTTTTTAAAAAAAAATAAAAAAAAATTTTGAATCGAGAAATAAATTGAAGCAAAATGATACCAAAATTAACTTCATCAAAATTAAATTACAATTGAAAATTTAAATTATCTTTAAATTGAAAAGAATTTAAAAATCTAAAAGAAGTAAAAAATAATTTATCACCTTTTTTTCGTTTTCCATTTTGTCTTAAAATTTTTTTATAATTGGTAATTTCAATATCGAAAATACCTTTTATTTTGTTCGTAAATTTATTTTGAGTATAAATGTATCATTTAAAATTAAAAGTTAACAAAAACGTTATTTTTATTAAAATCAAATTAATTAATTTTAATACCATTTTTTAATGGTATTTTTTTTTATTTAAAAAATCATCTTTAAAGGAGCTTTTATGTCAAAAATTATTAAACAAATTATTAAGAATCATGAACTTTTTTACGAAAACAATCAATTAATTAAAATCTTTCATCGTGATTTTATTCTTGAAATTACAAAAAAAGAATTCATTTTAATTATTAAAAATCAAACTAAATTTCAAAATTTTAAATTTCAAAAAACTAATTTCCAATTAAAAGAAATTAATTATCAAAATTTGGATTATCAAAAATTAATTATTAAACCAAATAAAATTAATCCACATTTAATCCAAAATCTAAAATTAGATCAAAAAATTATTTATAAAAACAATCAAATTATTAAAAAAATTCGAACTAAAATCGAAAATAATACAAAAAATTATTATTTTTTAGATTCAAATTTAATTTATTGTCAAGAATTAGATTTAACTCACCAAGGTTATAAAAATATTTATCATTATATTTACGCTCAAAAAAATAAAGGTGATTTATTACTCAAAATAGTTAATCAAACTATTCCAAAATTAAAACCACAATACCAAACTTTATATCAAACTTATCAAACTATTAAACCACAAATTAAATTACAAGTTGATAATTTTACGATTATTCCACATTCTAAAGTTCAATATTTAGCTTTAATTAACCAAAATTATGGTTTTAAAAATAAAACTTTAACATTAAAAGGTTATATTCAAGAAATTCAATTTAAACCAAGTTATTTAGATAATGAAAAATTGGTTTTAGAATTTATTTTAGCTAAAAAAACTTTCGATTTAAGTAGTGATGATGCAATTTTGGTTAAAAAATTCGATTTTAATATTGATGAAAAACAAAAATGGCAAAATGCTGAAATTCAAAATGATGATTATTTAGAAATTACTGGAACAATTTATCAACCAAAAATCAACGATCAAGTTTATTTAATTTTAAAAACTTATCAAAAAATTATTTTACCAATTAAAATTGACAAACAAGTTGGTTTAAAACGAATTGAATTTTCAGCTCATACAAAAATGTCAGAATTTAATGGTTTAATTAGTCCTGAAACTTATTTAACACGTTTAAATCAATATCAACATTCAAGTATTGCTTTTATTGATTTAGATAATGTTATTGCATTTCCAAAAATTGAAGCAGTTTTTAAAAATACAAATATTAAACCAATTTATGGATTAGAAATTTATTTTCAATCAAATCAAAAACTTTATCTTAATAATCCAAAAATTACTCAAGATTATGATTTAAATTTAGCTACATATGTAATTTTTGATTTTGAAACTACTGGATTATCAAAAATTAACGATCAAATTATTGAAATTGCTGCAATTAAAATTCAAAATAATCAAATTATTGATGAATTTCAAACTTTAATCAATCCTCAACAAGAATTAACTCCTTTTATTGAAAATTTAACCAATATTTCTAATCAAGATTTAAAAAATCAACCATTAATTGCTACAATTTTACCAAAATTTTTAAAATTTTGTGAAAATAGTATTTTAATAGCACATAATATTAGTTTCGATATGGGATTTTTAGTTAATCAAACTAAAAAACATTTAAATTTGAAATTAAATTTACCTTTTATTGATACATTAAATTTAGCTCGTTATTGTTTGGATTCAAATTTACGTTATTTTAATTTAAAAAGTTTAGCTAAATATTTTAAAATTTCTTTTGAAAATCATCATCGTGCTATGAGTGATGTTTTAATTACTAAAACCATTTTTCAACAACTTTTAAATTATTTATTAACCAAAAACATTCAATTTTATCAACAATTAAAATTAACTTTACCAGTTAAATTTATTAAACCTTTTCGTATTACACTATTAGTTAAAAATCAAATTGGTTTAACTACTTTATATCAATTATTAAGTAAAGCACAAATAACTAATTTTAATTCAACCACTAAATTAACATTTATGGATTTAATTAATCATCGTTCTAATTTATTAATTGGTAATACTATTAATGATGGTGATTTAATGGAAATTGCTTTAAATGAAAATGATTTTGATTTAGAAAATGCTATTAATTTTTATGATTATATTACAATTCAACCAATTACTTGTTATCAACATTTAATGTTAAATTTAGGTACTAATGGTTCAAAAATTATTCAAAATGCTATTAAAAGAATTATTAAATTTGCTAAAAAAGCTAAAAAATTAATTATTGCTACAGGAAATGTTTTTTATTTAGATCACGAACAAAAAAAATATTATGCTATTTATACCAAAACTGCTTTAATAGCTAAGAAATTACATCCATTAGTTAAATGTGAATTCGAGGATTTACCTAATAATGCTTTTTTAACAACCACTGAAATGTTAAAAATGTTTGAATTTTTAAATGATTCAAAATTAATTGAGGAAATTGTGATTATTAATCCTAATTTATTAAATACCAAAATTGCTTCAATTAATATTTTGCCACAAAAATTATTAACTTTAGCTGATAATGAATTAGCTACTTCACCTTTAAAAATTAATAGTATTAATCAAACTTTAAAACAAATCATTTTAACTAAAATGATAACTAAATATGGTGAAAATTGGTCTTTAGAATTAAAACAACGTTTTTATCAAGAATTTCAAATTATTATTAATCATCAAAGTCCTAATTATGAAAATATTACTGTAATGTATTTATTAGCTTATTTATTAGTTCAAAAATCACTTCAAGATGGTTATTTAGTTGGTTCTCGAGGTTCAATTGGTTCATCATTTATTGCTTATTTAATTGGAATTACGGAAGTTAATCCATTAAAACCACATTATTATTGTCAAAATTGTTTACAAACTTGGTTTAATGTATCAGAATTAGAATCAACAATTGAATGTCCTCGTTGTGATTTATTATTATTCAAAACTGGTAATAATATTCCATTTGAAGCTTTTTTAGGTTTAAATGGTAATAAAACCCCTGATATTGATTTAAATTTTGCTTCTAAATATCAAGAAAAAGCTCAAAATTATTTACAGTTTATTTTAGGCATTAAACAAGTTTTTAAAGTTAGTACAATTCAAACTATTTCGAATAAAACTGCTTTTAGTTATGTTTATAATTATTTAAAAACTCAACAAATTAAAGCACGATTTCATCAAATTAATTTAATTAGCAAACAATTAATTGGTACCAAAAGAACTATTGGCACTCATAGCTCAGGTCTAATAATTGTTCCAAAAAATAATTCAATTTATCAAATTGCCCCTTTTCAAAATTCAATTCATAACTCAAAAATTTGGCAAACAATTAGTTTTGAATATCACAGTTTTGAAAATAATTTATCAAAATTAGATATTTTAAGTCATGAAAATCCTACTTTATTTAAAATGTTTTTTGATTATATTAAACAACATCCAAAAAAATTTCCTTTTAAAAATTATCATGAAATTCCAATTAATGATTCCAAAGTATTTCAATTATTTACTCAAACTTTTAAAAATAGTCAAGGAATTACAATTAGTACTTTAGGTATTCCAGAATTTGGTACTAAATTTGTCCGTAAAATGTTAGTTAATATTTATCAAGTTGAAAATCAACCCTTTAATTTAGAAAAATTAATTAAAGTGTCAGGATTATCTCATGGTACTAATGTTTGGTTAAATAATGGTTTAGATATTATTAATCAAACAAATGAATTTCAAAATTTACCAGTTAAAATTACTTTCAAAGATATTATTGCATGTCGTGAAGATATTTATAATTATTTAATCATTAATCAAGTACCAAAAATTAAAGCTTTCGAAATCATGGAATTTGTTCGAAAAGGTAAACAACATCAAAACCTCACTGAATGGCAAACTTTAATTAAACCTTATCAAAATTTAATTCCAACATGGTATTGGAAATCAGCTTTTAAAATTAAGTATTTATTTCCAAAAGCTCATGCTTCAGCTTATACTTTAATGGCAATTAAAATTGCTTATTTTAAAGTTTATTATCCAATTTTATTTTATTATGGATATTTTTCACAAAAAATAACTCAATTTAATTACCAATTAATCATTGGTTCAATTAAAAATTTAGAACAAGAAATTAAAACTTTAAATCAAATTAAACAACGAAAATTAACCAATTTAGAAAATGAATCCTTAATAACTTATGAATTAGTTTTAGAATTTAAACAACAAAATTTTAAATTACAACCAATTAATTGGAATTATTCAGCAATTAATGAATTTTTAATTATTAACGAAACTACTTTATTAATACCTTTAACTGCTTTAAATTCATTAGGAATTGAAAAAGCAAATTTAATTATTCAGCAACGTCAACAAAAATTATTTACTGATAAAACTGATTTTATTAAACGAACTAAAATTAGTAAAACTTTAATCTCCCAATTAGAAACATTAAATGGTTTTATTTTTTAGTTAGTTAGTATTTGATTTGAATAACCTTTTAAATTATGTTAACATCGAATTAAAAATAAAAGGGTTAAAAATTGTGGAAAATCAAATTCGAAAAAAAATTATTGAAAGTTTTAAATTTCCTAAAGTGTTTTTGTTAAAAATGATTCAACAATATCAAGGAATAACATCTTTAAGAAAAATATTACGCATCTTAAATGTTAGTAAATCAACTTATTATTATTGGTTAAAAGTTTCTCAAGATCAAAAACGTAAATTAGCAAATCGAAATTTGATTGTGAAAAGAATTAAACGTTTATGTCAAGTTAACAAATTTTATTATGGTTTTCGTAAGATTACTATGTTATATAATCGTCAATATCAAGCTAATTTAAATATTACTACTGTTTATCGTATTATGAAACAAAATCACTGTTTATGTAAATTAAAACCAAAACGTTATCGTCATCAATATCAATCAAATTTTACAATTTCCGAAAATTTAATCCATCAAGACCAAAATACTTTTTATACTAATCAACCAATGCAAAAATTATTTACTGATATCACACAATTTAAAATTATTGATAATCAATTTTTATATTTATCAACCATTATTGATGCTTATAATCGAAAAATAATTGCTTTTAAGATTTCTCAAAATCCAAATAAAATTTTAATTTACGATACTTTTAACCAAATTATGCAAATTAAATCTAATTGTATTATTCATTTCGATCAAGGAACAATTTATCGTTCTTATAATTTCCAAAATTGGTTGATAAAACGAGGTTTTAAAATTAGTATGTCACGTAAAGCTAAACCTAACGATAACGCTTTAATGGAATCTTTTTTTGGTTTAATTAAAACGTTAATTTATCACGAAATTCCTTATTTAGAAAATTTAACTTATGAAAAAGCTAAACAATTAATTTATAATTTCTTAATATTTTATAATAATAATTGGATTTTAACTAAACTAAATTATCAAACTCCTAATAATTATCAAGAATAGACTTTTTTAAATCATCAAATAATTAAGGAATAACAATCTTAAAAATAAAATTTAGAAATTTTCATTTTAATTGTGGTTAATTTTTGAATCTTATACCTAAAAAATACCTCAAATTTACCACTTTAAATTATTTTTGGTATCATTATACCTTTTAATTCAAAAAAGTAAATTTTCTTAATATATATAAATTCATTCACTTTTTACGAATTAATTAAACAAAATTAAAAATTTTGGAACCTTTTCGTAAAAAAGGGGATCCTTATAAGTGTAGGGTATTTTTTTAAAATAAAAATATTTTTAAAAAATATTTTTAAAAATATCATTATAATTGCTATTTAAAATTCATTCACTTTTTACGAACTAATTAAACAAAATTAAAAATTTTTAAGAGTTTTCGTAAAAAGGGGGATATATATAAGTGTAGGGTATTTTTTTAAAATAAAAATATTTTAAAAAAAACAACGTTTTAAAAAATAAAAAAATAAAACAAAAAATCTAAGTAGTTATTTTATTTTTTTAAAAAGTCCAAAAAAATGCAACACTTCGATTTATTTATAAAGATCCTCATAAAGCCAAAACCTTAAATAATATTGATTTTGGTGAATCGTTACCAGATGTTCCTATTGAAGGTGATATGTATTATTGTTATAAATCAGATATATATGGTAAAGAATTACCTGGGGAAAAAAATTATTTTTTAAGAAAATTCTTTCAATTAACATTTTGGATTGCTTTAACTACATTTATAGTGTTTTTAATTCCGAAATTTAAGCCCGCAATCAATCAAAATCCAATTTATAATCACATTTATTATATATCAATGTGGTTTTTAATTATTATAGGTATGTTAATGTCAATATATTTTTTTTGTGAAAGATATGCTTGTTTTTGGTGTTTTTATGTAAAATTATTTCAATTATTAGGGATTTTCCGTTTTTTAGAAAAAGATTTTAATAAAACTATTAATTCCCATAATTATTTTCCAATTAGTAAATTTTATTATGAAAAATTAAAAGCGAAAACGCCAAAACCAAAATCAAACCCAAAAGATTAATTAATAAAAAATATTAAATGACTCTCAAACTGAGAGTCATTTTTTTTTAAACAACCTATTATCACTAATTTTTAAACTTTTAAAATTCTTTAATAAAATTTTACCTATGTAAATTCTAAGTATATTTTTTTTAAATTTTTTCAAAAATCAATTAATTTGACTTTTATTTTTTTTGGTTTAATAACAAATAAGAAATTAAATTTAAAAATTCTCGAAAGGGAAAATAACTTTCTAAAAAAATAATTCAGTTAGTTTTAATAAAAAATTTGACAAAATATTTTTTTAGTTATTATTCAATTAAATTTAATAAACGATTTTTTATTTTATTTTTGTGTTTTTAGTGGTTCCATTTTCTGGTTCACTGCAATTATATATTAATGTGTTTTTTAATTATTATGGGTATTTTAGTGTCAATATATTATTTTTGTGAATCTTTTGCTTGTTTTTGGCGTCACTATGTTAAATTTTTTAAATGGTTAGGTATTTTCTTATTTTTAGAAAAAGATTTTAATAAAACTATTAATTCTCATAATTACTTTCCTATCAGTGTTTGTTATTATGAACAACAAAAAGAAATTGAAAAAAAGCAACAAAAAATAAAATAATTGAATCTTTAAAAATATTCAATACTGTTTAATAGCAGTATTTTTGGTTTTCTTAGGTGCATAATCGCTTCACCAAAAATTTATTTTAAACATTTTTTTAATTAGTGTGTTATCATATACACAATATATATTTTACGAGTTTCAAATACATGATATTCAAAAGATATGAGTTGATATCAAAAACAATCCCAACCAAAAACCAATTGTATAAAAAATATATAATTAAATTATTAAAGGAAAAAAGTAACAAAAATCTTTTAGGATAATCAATTTTCATTCTAGTTATTTTTAATTTTTCGCAAAGAGATGTTAATTTTTATAAATTATTATCTATTTTTAAAAAAATACAATATTTTAATTTTATTAAATAAAAAATAATTTTTAGGGGGTTTTATGTCTTTTAATTTTTTTAAAAATCTTAAAATAAAAGTTTTATTTTTTATTTTTTTAATCTTTTCTTTTTTAAATATTTCTTTAATTCCTGTTTTTGCTTTAATTACTGATGGTGGAGGCGGGACTAATCAACTATCTTTTAATCCTAATGATTATGAAATAGATTATAGTCAAAGACATAATTCAAAATTTTGGCGACACGAAGATGGACATGTTTTTGCTAGTAATGCAAGAATGTTTTATGATTTTCCAGGAATGAAAATGGTTCCTTGTAGAACTTATCAAGAGTATGCTAATAAACCTCAAATAGCCAGTAATGCTATTAACATCGGTTTGAATTTTTTTTCTCCAGCTAAATTGTTTAAAGTAATTAAAACAGGTTATCAAATAGCCAAAGAATACGGTGGTGATCAAATTTGTGATTTTAAAGATGATGGCGTTGCCATGATTAATGATATTGTTAGATATTATACTTTAAATGATCAAGGGAAAGCTTTTTTCTTTTTTGATCCTAGTCAATTGAATGAAATAAAACAAGTAGATATCACTTTTTGTGATTGTGATATGTCTCCTTCTTTCATTACTAGTGTTATTGATTTTGTCATTAATTTAACAGATTTTTTAGAAACAGCTAATTTTGATGAATTGGTAGAAAAATTATTATTAAAAGGTGAATTTTCAGATGCAGAATTAGTAGAAATAGGCATAGCAAAAATGGATTTAACCCAAAAAAAAATCACCAAAGAAATCCAAACCAAAATTAAAAATTATATTAAGAAAAAAATAAACCAAAAAGTAGGCCATGCTATCGCCAAAACCGCTTTAAAAAAAGGAACTAAAAAAGTTGTTGGAAATACCTGGGGGAAAATTTTTTTTCCTGAGGTGTTTGAAGCAATTGATATGGCAGAAAAAAAATATGAGTCTTTTGCATCTAAAAAAGAAAATATTCTTTTTGATATAAAAAATAATAGTTATGAAAAAACATTAGGGTTTGTGCTTCGTTTTCCTTCCAAAAATGAATTAAAATTGTATGAATTAAAGAAAGATAGTAACAACAATAGTGTTTATAGATTAATTAAGAGAGTTAATTTTTCTGATTCTAGCCATATGCTTATAAATTTAATTCAACTTAAACACGGTCTAGAAATGGAACCCCAAAAAAACTTAACCGTTTATTGTGGTAAATTAAAAAAATGAATTATTATTATTTAGGTATTAATTTTATTGTTGGTTGTCTTGCTTTATATATCATTACAAAAACTAAATATTTGGATTTTATGATCAATCCTTCAAGTAAGTTTTATAAACAAAATTTCAAAACTTATATTAATAACCATCATGACGATCAAAGACAAAATAAATTTATTCAAAAAAACATTCATAAAATTAACCAATTAAAAGAAAATATTTTTCAAAAAACTAAATCAGACGCCGTTATATCTCATAAAAGTGTTTTTTATAGGTTATATAGTTTGATTGGTATTCTCATCTTATCAGCGATTATTACTATTTGTTTTTTAATTAATTTCAAATGTGAAATTACATCATTATTTTCATTTTGGTATTCAACATTAATCATTATAGTTTTATTATATTTCATACGTTTTTTATTTTATTGTTTTGTAGATGTATATGTTTTTGCTAGTCGGATTTGTTTTTTATTTTCGATTTTTTTGGCTGTTGTATGGGGAGTATATTTTGCGTGTTTTTATTTTGCAGAACATAAATTATTAACAACTACATTTGTATCATCGCCTTTATCAAACACTATTTTAAGGTATTTTTTAATATTATTTGTTTTATTACCATTTTTGATAAGTTTTATAGTGCTTTTTTTAATAAGCTATTTATATAGAGTTAATAAAATAAAAGTTAACTTGAGATTCCATGTTTGGCTCAAAAAATTATTTATCATTAGTTTTTTTTGTGGTACATCTTTTTTGCCTTCTTTTTTAGGCAGTAATAAATTAATTGTTTTATTTTTAGGATTATTAGAGGCGTTATTTTTCTTGATATTATATAGTTTAGTTTGGGTTAATACTTTAAATCAACTAGATCGTTTTATCGAACAAAAAATACCTAAAAAATGTGAATGGCTTTTAGTTTGGTTTTTATTAGAAGCTTTTGTGACAATATTTTTATCAATTTTATATATTATTGTAAGTATTGTAAATTATTTTATTAAAAAAAAATAAGATAAAATATTTATTTATTTTTTTGACTTATTATACATAAAAAACTTATAATGAAAAAAAGCAGTATTTGAATAATGTTTTGAATTTCCATTAAAACCAAAACTTTTTATATTTTCATTGATTAAAAGACTTATTGTTTATAAGTCTTTTTTTATTAGAATTTATTTGTGTTAAGAAAAAAAGAAAACCAACTTCAACATTAAACAAACAAAAAACTTTAAAAACCTTAAATACTGTTGAATGGCAGTATTTTTTGTTTTCTTAGGTGCACAATCATTTCACCAAAAATTTTATTAAACATTTTTTTACTTGGTGTTATAATATATATAATTAAATTATCAAAGGAAAGAAAGTAACAAAAAAATTTTAGGATAATCAATTTTCATTCTAGTTATTTTTTAAATATTTGTTTTATTTTATTGATTACTATTTGTTTATTATTGGTTTTTGATAATCAAGTTTTTGGGTTGTGTTAGAATGAATTTTCCGAAAGAACTATTAGACAAACAGAAATTATTCACATCATGTTAGAATCTGATGCTGATCAAAATACAGTTCTAAATTATATTAAAACCCGTATTAATCCTAATTTTAATGGTTCTGTCAGCAATATTTCATCATATAATGCTACAAAAGAAGGGTCTATTCATTGGTCTATTAAGGATGAAGAAGACATTCTAGCCGTTTATTTTGATGGTGGTACTAGAAATAAAAGAGATCGCAATTATGATTTTGTGGATTTAAGATGGTTAGGCAATGGTTCACCCCATATGTATTTTTTTTGGAAAATAAGAGAAGATGTGAATGTATTACAACATCATGATATTTTAAAAGCAAGACATGCTAAAAAAGATAATCTTGCAGTAAAATTTGCTTCCGCTATAATAGATAAAGCGTCAGATAAAGTGCCAAGTGTTAAAAATATTAAAAACAAAAAAATAACTATTAAAAAAATTATGAAAAAGATTGCTCAAAAAGTATCTAAAAAAGCTGTTAAAAAGATATCTTTAGGTAATTTTGTAATTACTGGTGCTGTTGAGGTTGTAAGTGAAAAATTAGCAGATTTAGTAATTGATATTTTCGAAAAAAATAATCCTGCCGCTTTAGAAATGGTCAGTTCACATATTAGCAAATTGGAAGATTTTGCAATGAATGTGACCGATTTCGTGGACGATGTTCCAGTAGCTCGTGTTTTAGCCAGAGGATTTTTTGAATTTGGTGAAACTATAAATAAAGCAAAAAGTTATCCAGTTAACGTTTTTAAAGAGTTATTTAAAAATCTTTCGAATCAAAATAATTATAAAAAAGTAAACGACCCTTTAGATTTCGCCAATAACGTTGGTAAAAGTACCACAGTAGCTTTTGAAAGTGTTAACAAAGCAACCGTTAATACAGCTAAAGATATTTGTTACGGTGCTTATGACACTTTGACTAAACTTTTTCCAACTTGGAGAACACCTCTAAAAAATTTTTTAAAATTATAAAAAAATATAAAGAAAAGGAGGTTATAAAATGCAACGTAAACAAATAATTAAAGATATCATCGCCTTTTTAATTTTAAGTTCTATGTTGTTTATTACTGCCTTAGAATTAAAAAGTAGTCATTTGGGTTTTATGGAACACCAAATAATATATTGGATTTTTAGTTTTATTTCATGCTTTATAGCATGGGGAATATTAAATTATATTTCTTTTAAAATAGTACGAGGAACAGGATTTATTTATAAAGATCCTAATAAAGCCAAAACCTTAAATAATGTTGATTTTGGTGAATCGTTACCAGATATTCCTAGTAAAGGTAATATGTGTAATTGTTATAAATCGGATACATATGGTAAAGAATTACCTGAAGGAAAAAATTATTTTTTAAGAAAATTCTATCAATTAACATTTTGGATTGTTTTAACTACATTTATAGTGTTTTTAATTCCGAAATTTAATTCCTCAATCAATCAAAATCCAATTTATAATAAAATTAATTATATATCAATGTGGTTTTTAATTATTATAGGTATGTTAGCGTTAATATATTATTTTTGTGAAATATCTGCTTGTTTTTGGTGTTTCTATGTAAAATTATTTCAATTATTAGGAATTTTCCGTTTTTTAGAAAAAGATTTTAATAAAACGATTAATTCCCATAATTATTTTCCAATTAGTAAATTTTATTATGAAAAATTAAAAGCAAAAACGCCAAAACCAAAATTAAACCCACAAGATTAATTAATAAAAAAATATTTAAATGATTCTCGAAATGAGAGTCATTTTTTCGTTAAACAACCTATTATCATTAATTTTTAAACTTAAAAAATACTTTAATAAAATTTTACCTATGTAAATTCTAAGTGTTTTAAAAATTATATTTTTTTTAAATTTTTTCAAAAATCCATTAATTTGATTTTTATTTTTTTTGGTTTAATAACAAATAAGAAATTAAATTTAAAAATTCCAGAAAGGAAAAATAACTTTCTAAAAAAATAATTCAGTTAGTTTTAATAAAAAATTTGACAAAATATTTTTTTAGTTATTATTCAATTAAATTTAATAAACGATTTTTTATTTTATTTTTGTGTTTTTTAGTAGTTCCATTTTTCTAGGTCCGTTTCACATTTTAAAATTTTCATAATAAATAAATTCAATATTTAATTATAAACTAACAGTTTCATCATTTTTCAAAACTTTAGAATTTTTAAAATCAAATGAAATAAATATTAATTTTATTTTGATAATTCTTATTAATTTTGGAAAATAGTATTTTTTATATATTTAAGTATTTGATTTGTTTTAAATTAATATTTATGTTAGAGTGAAATTAGAAATATTAGAAAAAAATATTATTATATCATAAAATTAATTTAAACTTTTTTAAATTATTTTTTAAAATAATCATAAAAAAGGATAATAAAATTAAAGATTAAGGAATGAATTACTAATGTTTAAATTTAAAAACCAATTTATAAAAATTAGTGTTTATTTATTTTATTAGGATTATTTTTTATTATTAACAATAATAATTATGTAAAAGCAATGAGAAATAGTAAAAAAAATAATAATGATGATGAAATTTTAAATGATGAAATGTATTTATTTTGGCAAAATGAACAATATTTAATACAACAACAAATGATCGAATATCATTTGGATAATACAAGAAAAATAAATCTTTCGGTCCAATATGATTATATTAGTCAAAAAATTAAAAATTATCAACAAAGAAAAGTTAATAATAAAACAACTAAAACAAAAAATAATGATCAACCAGAAAGCAGCAGTCAACATAAAAATTTATCAAAAAAAAAATAAAAATAATTTTAAAATTAATTCATTGAATTATTTTAATTAATATTTTAATTTAAATGAGTTTATATAATATAATTTTATCTATTATTTGAATGTATTGATGTAAATCAGAAAATTTTATTTGACATCAAATTAAAAACGGCCTAATTATTTATAATATAAAATTTCCTGTTTTTTTAGCAAGATAAAAAGTAAGGTATTTTTATAATAATCTTTTTAAGATTAAACACATTAATTATAATCTTTATTATAAAAAAATAAAAATAATAAAAAAACTATTTAATTAAGTTATTTTTTTAAAAAATTTTAAAAATTTGTTTAAGTTTGGTAATTTAAAAGTACATAAAATTTATTTTTATGATTTGAAATAATTTTTAAACAGTATTATAATATAGTCATATTATAATAAAAATAATTAAAAGCAATTTAAATTGTTCATTGTTATAATTGATTTAAAAATACAAAAGTAAATCATAATATTCTTAGAATTATTGATAAGAATAAATAGCAATCATAATAATAAAATAAAATTTTAAATTTATATTTTACAAAAAAGAAAGGTATTTATAAAAAATGAATGTTTCTTTTATAACTCAATATACATCATCTATTGATGCTGATGCAGCAATACTTTTACAAGTAGAAAAATTTGAAAAAACTTTTGGTTTAGAATTAGTTGATCCTAATAGAATTATAAAAAAAGGTTATTTAATAGAAAATTTTCAAGGTTCTTTTGGCTCTCAAATAAAATTTTTATATTTAGAAGGTTCTCCTTTTGCTTTTGTTAAGGTTGTTGGTTTAGGAAAAGAACAAAGCATAAATGATGAAACTTGGCTTAAAGCGGGGGGGCTTTGTGTTTCTGAAATTAAAAATTATCCTAAAAAAGTAGTTGTTTTTGCTGATGCTTTGGGTATTGATGTTTCAACAACACAAATAATGAATTTTGTTCTTGGAGCTTTATTAAAACAATATTCTTTTGAATGTTATTATACCGATAAAAAAAAATCTAAACAAAAAAACAAAAATATTTTGGAACTCGTTATAATTACGAAAAATGCTGAAAATTGTCAAAAAGAGTTAAAACAAGTACAAGCTATTTGTGAAGGCGTTAATTTAACTAAAGAACTAGTTAATGAACCTGCTAATATTTTAGGTACAGAAGAATTTGTTGAAAAAATTAAAAAATTAGAAAAATTAAATGTTAAAGTTCAAGTTTTAGACAAAGAAAAATTAAAAGAATTAGGAATGAATGCTTTATTATCGGTAGCTCAAGGTTCTTCTCGTCCTCCTTATTTAGTGATTATGCAATGGAATGGAAGTGATAACAAAGAAGAAGAACCATTAGCTTTTGTTGGTAAAGGAGTAGTTTTTGATTCAGGAGGAATTTCCATTAAGCATTCATCCGGTATGGAAGATATGAAGGCTGATATGGGTGGGGCTGGAACTGTTGTTGGATTAATGCACACTTTAGCAACTAGAAAAGCTAAAATTAATGTTACCGGAGTTGTTGGTTTAGTTGAAAATATGCCTAGTTGTCATGCTCAACGTCCTGGTGATATTGTAACTTCTATGTCTGGACAAACTATTGAAGTCATCAATACCGATGCTGAAGGAAGAATGGTATTAGCTGATGTTTTATGGTATTGTAAAACCAAAATTCAACCTAAATTAATAGTAGACTTGGCTACTTTAACTGGCGCTATTAGGATTGCTTTAGGAGAACAACATGCAGGACTTTTTTCAAATAATGAAGCTTTAGCTAAGCAAATAATTAAATCAGGTGAGGCGACATCAGAAAAAGTTTGGCAATTACCTTTAGGTCTTGAATATGATAAGTTAATCGATAGTAAATTTGCTGATATGAAAAATTCATCTGGTGGTTCTGCCGGTTCGATTACTGCAGCTCAATTTTTAAAACGTTTTGTAGATGAAAAAACTCCTTGGGCTCACATAGATATAGCGGCTGTATGTATGGGTAATAAATTAAATGAATTTAATAATTCTTGGGCTTCCGGATTTGGTGTACGTCTTTTAAATTATTTAATAAAAAATTATTATGAACAAAAATAATTTAATAAATTACATTAATCTACTTTTTGTTAATATTAAAAAATATAAAAATAAAATAAATTAAAATTATAAAAAAATTATTACCAAGTATATTAATATTTTGGTAATAATTTTTTAATACAAGTTAGTATTTTTTTGGCACTAATAAAGAAAAATAAACAAAATTAAATTCAACTTATAAAAAAAGCTAAATTTTTTATTAAAAAAATAAATAGATTTAGTTTTTTTATTATTTAAATTAAAAATATATTGATTATATATCATAAAAATTCACATAAATAAGAAATAATAACTTTTCAAAAAAAATTAATTCAGCTAGTTTTAATAAAAATTTGACAAAATATTTTTTTTGTTTATCATATAGTTAAATTTAATAAATAATTTTTTCTTTTGGTACTTCTAACGGTTCTATTTTTCTCTCACAAATGATAACAAGGAACCAAAAAATGAACACAAAAAATGGATAACCTTTAAATTGGAGTTATATCATATAATAAACTATTAAACGAGTTAAGAAGGAAATTGCTATTTAAATTATATTATTTATTAAATTTTATTTTAATTATTTACATAGTTTTGTAAAATATCAAAAATAATTGGAGGTTTTATATTCATTAATATGATGTTAAAAAATAAATTTGCTTTTTTTCAAAAAATTATTTTATGAATCACTATTTGTTTATTATTTGTTTTTGATAATCGAATTTTTGCGTTGCGTGAGAATTAATTTTCCGAAAGAACTATTAGACAAACAGAAATTATTCACATCATGTTAGAATCTGATGCTGATCAAAATACAGTTCTAAATTATATTAAAACCCATATTAATCCTAATTTTAATGGTTCTGTCAGCAATATTTCATCATATAATGCTACAAAAGAAGGGTCTATTCATTGGTCTATTAAGGATGAAGAAGACATTCTAGCCGTTTATTTTGATGGTTGTACTAGAAATAAAAGAGATCGCAATTATGATTTTGTGGATTTAAGATGGTTAGGTAATGGTTCACCCCATATGTATTGTTTTTGGAAAATAAAAGATGTCGACTTATTAGAACATCATGATGTTTCAAAAGCAAGACATGCTAAAGGTAATCTTGCAGTAAAATTTGCTTCCGCTATAATAGATAAAGCGTCAGATAAAGTACTAAGTGTTAAAAATATTAAAAACAAAAAAATAACTATTGAAAAAATTATGAAAAAGATTGCTCAAAAAGTATCTAAAAAAGCTATTGAAAAAATACCTTTAGGTAATTTTTTAATTACTGGTGCTGCTGGGGTTGTAAGTGAAAAATTAGCAGATTTAGTAATTGATATTTTCGAAAAAAATAATCCTGCCGCTTTAGAAATTGCCAGTTCATATATTAGCAATTTTGAAGATGTTATAATGAATGTGACCGCTGTAATGGACGATGTTCCAGTAGCTCGTGATTTAGCCAGAGGATTTTTTGAATTTGGTGAAACTATAAATAAAGCAAAAAGTTATCCAGTTAACGTTTTTAAAGAGTTATTTAAAAATCTTTCGAATCAAAATAATTATAAAAAAGTAAACGACCCTTTAGATTTCGCCAATAACGTTGGTAAAAGTACCACAGTAGCTTTTGAAAAAGTGTTGGTAAAGTAACCGTTAATACATCTAAAGATATTGGTTACGGCGCTTATGACACTGTGACTAAACTTTTTCCAACTTGGAGAACACCTCTAAAAAATTTTTTAAAATTATAAAAAAATATAAAGAAAAGGAGGTTATAAAATGCAACGTAAACAAATAATTAAAGATATCATCGCTTTTTTAATTTTAATTTCTATTATTCCGTTGTTATGCCTAGAAAAACATTTTGGTTTTATGGAACACCAAATAATATATTGGATTTTTAGTTTTATTTCATGCTTTATAGGGTGGGGAATATTAAATTATATTTCTTTTAAAATAGTACGAGGAACAGTATTTATTTATAAAGATCCTCATAAAGCCAAAACCTTAAATAATATTGATTTTGGCGAATCGTTACCAGATGATCCTAGAGCACGTAATATGTATTATTGTTATAAATCAGATATATATGGTAAAGAATTACCTGAGGAAAAAAATTATTTGTTAAGAAAATTCTATCAATTAACATTTTGGACTGTTTTAATTATACTTATAATATTGTTTATTCCAATTTTTCATGATTCTTCTATATATAAAACTTCGTTTTATAAGAAAATTAATTATATATCAATGTGGTTTTTAATTATTATAGGTATGTTAATGTCAATATATATTTTTTGTAAAACAAATGCTTGTTTTTGGTGTTTTTATGTAAAATTATTTCAATTATTAGGGATTTTCCGTTTTTTAGAAAAAGATTTTAATAAAACTATTAATTCCCATAATTATTTTCCAATTAGTAAATTTTATTATGAAAAATTAAAAGCGAAAACGCCAAAACCAAAATCAAACCCAAAAGATTAATTAATAAAAAAATATTTAAATGACTCTCAAACTGAGAGTCATTTTTTTTAAACAACCTATTATCACTAATTTTTAAACTTAAAAAATTCTTTAATAAAATTTTACCTATGTAAATTCTAAGTGTTTTAAAAATTATATTTTTTTTAAATTTTTTAAAAAATCAATTAATTTGACTTTTATTTTTTCTGGTTTAATAACAAATAAGAAATTAAATTTAAAAATTCTCGAAAGGGAAAATAACTTTCTAAAAAAATAATTCAGTTAGTTTTAATAAAAAATTTGACAAAATATTTTTTTAGTTATTATTCAATTAAATTTAATAAACGATTTTTTATTTTATTTTTGTGTTTTTTAGTAGTTCCATTTTTCTGGTTCACTGCCAAAATTATAAATGCGTTTTGATGAATGTTTAAATTAAAAAAATAATTTATATTTTATTATTTATTATTTTAGGATTATATTTTGTTTTTAAAAATAATTATTTAAATGCTATTAGAATAACTTTAGAAAAAATAAAAATTTAACTTATGAAGATGAATTAATTATTTGTTAGTATATTTAGTAGATTTAACGACATTTTTAATGATTTATTTTTAAATTTTGATAAAAATTTAAGCATAAATGTAGATGGTTACACAAAAATTATAATTAT
Organism: Candidatus Phytoplasma mali; assembly: GCF_000026205.1. Taxonomy (GTDB): domain Bacteria; phylum Bacillota_I; class Bacilli_A; order Acholeplasmatales; family Acholeplasmataceae; genus Phytoplasma; species Phytoplasma mali. Next base: position 518,463 of record NC_011047.1, read on the forward strand.
TTCAAACTAAACTTTAATCTAATAAAAAAATAAGCACAAGATAAAACAACTTAAATTTACCATATAATAATGGAAATATTTAATTTAATATATATATAATTTTATTTATAAGACTCTCTTCATCGAGAGTCTTTTTTTATACTCAAAAACAATATTTATTAAAGATATTGATAATAATTTCTCAATTTTTAATCGAATTTTATTTATATAATAAAATATTAGGTTTTTAAATTGGGAATGATTATTCCAATTGAAAAAATTTAATTTTATTTGTATTTGATTAATCTTTTTTTATTTTTAGTAATATTTACTTATCTTTTTTTAAATTTTTATTAATGCATGATGATTTGGTGAATTAAGCAAAACTAAATAATAATCCACCATAGTTTTTTATTAGTGCTAAAATAATGATATATAAATTTTAGTAATTTTATTTGTTTTTTTAAATTACGATATTTTTTTTAAATTTATTTTAGCATAATCATAAGCTATTTTTTTTATTCCAAATTGAGGTTCAAAAGCAATTATTAATAAATTATTTTCAATATTAGTAATAATTCTACCAATTCCAAAAATATCATGTTTTATTTTATCACCAATTTTAAAAAAATTATAATTATTATTGAATTGATATTTTGATTCGGATATAGATTTTTTTCTAGGTAAAAAAATTTTCATATTTTCAAAAAAATCTGATTCTTTAATATTAATTGTTTTATGACCAAAAATATTTCTTTCATAAGCTCCTAATAAAAATAATCTTTCTTTGGCTCTGGTAATTGCAACATACGCTATTCTTCTTTCCTCTTCTAAAGGAGCATTATATTTATTATTTTTTAAAGGTAAAATATTTTCTTCAAAATAAACCACAAAAACTATTTTAAATTCAAGTCCTTTAATTTTATGAATGGTAGATAATGTTACTTTATTTTTATTATCTTTTTTAACTTCATTGTTTAAAGATATTTGATCTAATATATCAATCAATTCTTGTTTAACTGTTTTCTTTTTATCTTGATCTTTTTTTTTAGTAAAAAATGATTTTAAGTCTTCGATATATGTTAAATTATCATTTTCCGGATTAATTTTTTTTTTATTTATTGATTTTGAATAGTTTACTTTTTGATCAATATAATCAATAATGTTTTCTAATTTTAAAAAACTATTAGAATTAATTTTTTTGATCATTTCTAAAATTAAATTTTTAAAATTTAATAAATTTTTATTGCATTTTTTTTCTTCTTTGCATAATAAAATTAATGTTTCAAATAAAGAAATATTTTTTTCTTTACTAATTATTTCTAAATTAGAAATGGTTTTTTTACCAATTTTTCGACTAGGAACATTAATAATTCTTTTTAAGTAAAAATCTTGTTTAGGATCGATTAAAATTTTAATATAAGCTAAAATATCTTTTATTTCTTTTCTATTAAAAAAATTAATATTACCGAATACAATATAAGGAATATTTTTTTTTAAAAAAATTTTTTCAAATTTTTTTTCTAAGCCATTTAATCGGTATAAAATTGCTATATCTTCGTAATTACATTTTTCTTTCTTAATTAAATTTTTAATTTTTTCCGCAACAAAATCTACTTCTTGATCATCATTTTCAAACATTTTAGGAAATACTTTATGACCTTTACCAAAAAAACTTTGAAGTTTTTTGGTAAAACCATAAAAACTGTTATTTTGAATTAATAAATTAGCTTTATCTAAAATATTATTAGTAGAACGATAATTTTCATCTAAAATTAAAGTTTTTGCTTTAAAATCTTTTAAAAATAATTTATTATTAGTAATTTCAGCTCCGCGAAAAGAATAAATACTTTGATCTGGATCGCCAACTGCGAATATATAATTATTTTTGGTATTTAATAATTTTAAGATTTGATATTGTAAAAAATCAGTATCTTGAAATTCATCAATTAAAATATGAGTAAATTTATTTTGAAAATAATTTTTAATATTTTCATGTTTTTTAAGAAGTTTATAAGTATAAATAATTAAATCATCAAAATCAAGTAAATTATTGTTTTCTAAAAATTGTTGATAATTATTATAAATTTTTAAAATATTATTGTCATAATTATCAATAAAAATTTTTTTTTCTTTTTTATTTTTAATATTAGAAATATATTTATTTAATTCTTTTGGTTTATATTTTTCTTTATCAATATTTAAATCTTTTGAAATCTTTTTTATAATTTTTAAACTATCTTTAATATCTAAAATACTATAATTAGAATCAAAATTGTTATTTAAAACGTGAATAAATTTTTTTAATATTCTGTTTCCTAAAGAGTGAAAAGTACATATAGTACTTTTATAAATATCTACTTTCATTGCAACTAGACGTTCCTTCATTTCAGAGGCTGCTTTATTTGTGAAAGTGATAGCCAAAATTTTTTCATTATTTATATTTAAATATTTAATTAAATATGCAATTCTTATTGTTAAGGTTTTTGTTTTTCCGGTACCAGCACCTGCTACCAAATATACAGCTTTATCTTTTGAAGTAACGGCTTGATATTGTTTACTATTTAGTTGTTTTAAATATTCATCAGAAAACATTTTTATACCTTCTTTTTGATTATGTTTTATTTATTTTTTATATATGTTAAAATTTAATTTATAATTTTATTTTTATAAAAAAATATAACATATAAAAAAATTAATAAAAATATTTATATATAATTGATTTTGTTTATTTTTATAATTTCGTGTAAAATAAAAACATATTAAAAAATAAATTTCAATAAAAAATCGTATTATAATTAAATTATAATATTTTTTTAATTTTTTAACACTTAAAAACAAAATTTTAAACATTTAAAAAAAGGTTAAAACTTAAATATGAAAAAAAAATTAGTAAAATCAATTACTTCTCGAACTTTTGATTTTGGAAAATGGTATACTGATGTTTGTGTTAAAGGAGAGTTAATAGCTTATTCAGATGTTAAAGGTTTTATTATTTATTTACCTGACGGTTATTTTTTATGGGAGCAAATTCAAAAATTTTTTAATAAAGAATTACAAAAAACAAATCATCAAAATGTTTATTTCCCTTTATTATTTACTGAAAATTTATTTAAAAAAGAAAAAAAACATATTCAAGGTTTTCAACCAGAAACTGCTTTTGTAACTTTTGCAGGTGATAAAAATTTATCTGAAAAATTAATTTTAAGACCCACATCAGAAGTTTTATTTTCTCAACATTACGAAAAGACAATCACTTCTTATCGTGATTTACCTAAGCTTTATAATCAATGGTGTAATGTTATTCGTTGGGAAAAAAGCACTAGGCCTTTTTTAAGAGGTAAAGAATTTTTATGGCAAGAAGGGCACACTGCTCATGCTAATGCTCAAGAAGCTATGTCAGAAACTTTATCTATAATAAAATTATATCAAAAATTAGGTAAAGAACTTTTAGCTATTCCGTTTGTAATAGGTAAAAAAACTGAATTAGAAAAATTTGCCGGCGCAATAGAAACTTATTCTATTGAATCTTTAATGCCTGATGGTCAATCATTACAATCTGGAACATCTCATTTTTTAGGAACTAAATTTTCTGAAGCTTTTAATATTAAATTTCAAGATTTAGATAATAAAATAAAATTTGTTTATCAAACTTCTTGGGGAATTTCAACTCGTTTATTAGGAGCTTTAGTTATGGTTCACGGCGATGATGAAGGTTTGGTTTTCCCTCCTTACATTGCTCCTTTACAAATTATTATTATTCCTTTACAACCGAAAGATGCAAATGTAATAAAATTTTCTAATGAAATATTCGAAGTTTTAAAAAATAAATACCGTGTTAAATTAGATGTTCAAAATAAAAATACAGGATGGAAATTTAGTCAGTACGAAATGAAAGGTATACCTTTAAGAATAGAAGTTGGCAAACACGGATTAGAAAAAGATGAGATAACTGTTTTTACTAGGTATAATTTTTTAAAACAGCAATTTAAAAAAGATGATTTATTAACAAAAATACCTTTTTTATTTAAAAATATTCACTTAATGATGTATCAAAAAGCTTTAAAATATTTAAATGAGCATCAATACAAAGCTAATAATTACGAAGAATTTAAAATTTTATTAAAAAAAGGTGGTTATGTTGCTATTAGCATTAGCGGTACTAATGCTGAATTAAAAATTAAAAAAGAAACAGGTGCAACAGCTCGTATTATATTAGAACAAGAATTAATTACTGATAATTGCCCTATCACTAATGAAAAAGCAATATACACTGCGTTATTTTCTAGAGCTTATTAAAAAAAGTTATAATTTTTTTAGTTAATATTATTATCTATTTTACGTTTGATTAATAACATTTAAAAAAAGAGGTAAAAAAATGATTTTTTCTAATATTAAAAGTCAATTAGAAAAAAAATTAATATATATTTATAATATTGATATTAATTTAATCGATAATTCAACTAATTTTGAAATTGATTTTTTTATACCTTTATTTTTATATAGTAAATTATTAAAAAAAGAAATTTTAAATGTCTTTGAAGAATTTAAAGAAACATTATTAACTTATGAAGAAATATCAACAGTTGAATTTTTAAATGGTTTTTTGAATATTAAATTAAATCGAAATTTATTAACTAAAAATATATTATTAAATATTGTTGATTCTAAAGATAAATATGGTTCTAAAGAATATAATAATCAAACTATTGTTTTAGATTATTCTTCTCCTAATATTGCTAAAAATTTTTCTATTGGACATTTACGTTCGACTGTTATTGGTAACGCTTTAAAAAATATTTATCAAAAATTAGGCTTTAAGACTATAAGTATTAATCATTTAGGTGATTGGGGAACCCAATTTGGTAAATTAATTTTAGCTTATAAAAAATGGGGTAATCACAAAAAGGTTTTAGAAGATCCTATGAATGAATTACAAAAACTTTATGTTTTTTTTCATGAACAAGCTAAAATTAATCCTAAATTAAATCAAGAAGCTAGTGATTTGTTTTATCAATTAGAACAAAAAAATGAGGAATTAATTGGTTTATGGAAATTATTTAAAGAAATTTCTTTAAAAGAATTTCATAAAATTTATGATTTATTAGGAATTAAATTTGATTATTATATTGGAGAATCTTTTTATAATGATCAAATCCCTGACTTGATTTTAGAATTAAAACAAAAAAAACTTTTAAAATTAGACCAAAATGCTTATATTGTAACTTTAAATGATATGCTTCCGCCCGCTTTGATTCAAAAAAAAAATGGTAGTACTGTTTATTTAACTAGAGACATAGCTGCTTTATTATATCGTTTTCGTCATTATAATTTCAGTAAAATTTTATATGTAGTTGGTAACGAACAAAAACTTCATTTTCAACAATTAAAACAAGTAGTTTTTAAAATGGGATATGATATTGATTTAGTAAATATTAATTTTGGTTTAATTTTATTTAAAGGTAAAAAACTTTCTACTCGTTTTCAAAAAACTATTAAGTTAATTGATGTTATTGAACAAATTAAAAAATTAGCTAAAAAAATTATTACTATTAAAAATCCTAATTTATTAAACATTGAAGATATTTCAAATAAGATAGCTATCGGTTCTATTATTTTTAATGATTTAAAAAATAATCGTCATTTAGATATTGATTTTGATATTGAAAGAATGATTCAATTTGAAGGTCAAACTGGTTCTTATTTGCAATATACTTGTGTTAGAATAAATTCTATTTTAGAAAAAATAAAAAAAGAAAAAAAAAAACAAATTGTTTGGCATGAATTAGAAATTAATAATAATAGTTATTTAAAAGAACATTATTTTATTTTAATTAAATTATTAGATCGTTTCTCTTTAATTTTAGAACAAACAAAAATTGAAAATATGCCAAGTATTTTGGCTCGATATCTTTTGAAAATAGCTAAAAAATTTAATCATTTTTATTCTAAGGAAAAAATTATAACTTCTCAAATAATTTTACAAAACACTAATCTTTTACTAGTTCAATCAGTTTTTATTATTTTAAAAGAAGGTTTAAGGTTATTAGGAATACCTTTATTAAATAAAATGTAAATTAATATTAGTGTTTGATATTTTAAAAAATATTTTTTATATATTAATTACTTATTATTTTATTTGTTTTTAATCATAATATATGTTATTATATTATAGTAAATTGTTATATTATTTTTTTTATTTTAAATTATAAAATTTTTTCTGATATTTTATATTTTATATTTTATATTTTATGTTATAATGATTTAATACTGAAAGATTTAATTAGTAATAAATTAGTAATAATTGAAATGAAAATGGCCCGTTGGAGAAACGGTTAACTCACATGCCTTTCACGCATGCATTCACGGGTTCGAATCCCGTACGGGTCACCAAAAAATAATTATAATAAATGTGCACCCATAGCTCAATTGGATAGAGCGTCTGACTACGGATCAGAAGGTTGGGGGTTCAAGTCCTCTTGGGTGTGCCATAAAAATTTTATTAAAATAATATAATAAATATTGACTATTTTTTATTAACGGGAAGTAGCTTAGCTTGGTATAGCGCCTGGTTTGGGACCAGGAGGTCGCGGGTTCAAATCCTGCCTTCCCGACCATTAGAAAATTATTATAAAAGCGAATGTCGTATAGTGGTTATTACTCTAGCCTTCCAAGTTATAGACGTGGGTTCGATTCCCACCATTCGCTCCATTGTTTTATTATTATTTTAAACAACAGTAATTTATTTTTTATATAAAAATGTTATTTTAAAGTTTTTATTTTAATTATTTTATAATATAGACATTTCAATAATTAAAATAAAAACTTTAATTGGAAATTAATATTTGTTAAATTCATTTTTTTATTTTTTAATATATATAAGAAAGAAGGTTTTAATAATATATGTCAGTTAAAATACGTTTACAACGTTTTGGTAAACACAAAAAACCTTTTTATCGGGTTGTAGCTATTAATTCTAAAAATTCTAGAGATGGTAAATTTTTAGAAATATTAGGTACTTATGAACCCTTATTAGGTAACATTAATTTGAATACTAAAAACATTGAAAAATGGTTATTTTATGGTGCTGTGCCAACTTTAACTGTTAAAAATTTAATCAATAAGCAAAATAAAAATAATAAATCTTAAATTCAATAATAATTTTATTTTAATTTTTAGAAAAAAATTTAAAATTATTAGTGGAGAATTTTAAAAACATGCATTATTTAGGAAAAATAATTAATACACACGGAATAAAAGGGTATTTAAAAGCCCAATTAGAAATTGATTTTTTATCGTTTTTTAAACCTCAACAAAAATTTTATATTAATAATTTTTTAGTTGAATTAGTGAGTTTACAAAAGTATAAAGATTTTTTTTTACTTAAATTAAAAGACTTAAATAATTTAAATCAAGTAGAAAAATTTAAATTTTGTGATATTTATATTGATAATGAATATTTTTCTGCTGTTAATAATTTTTATAGTTATCAAGAGTTAATTGATAAATCAGTTTATGATGAAAAAAAAGTTTTTTTAGGTAAAGTTAAATTTATTATAAAAGTTCCGCAAGGTTATCTTTTGGAAATAAAAAAAAAATGTGGTAACACTAGTTTGGTTCCTTTTTTGAATTATTTTGTTAAAGAAATTAATATTGATAATATTATTATTAAAACTATTGAAGGATTAATATGATAATTGAAATTATTACTATTTTCCCGAAATTTTTTGATTCTTTTTTTGAACATTCTATTATTAAGAGAGCAATTAAAAAAAATAAAATTATTTTTCAAGTTCATGATTTAAGAAATTATAGCAATAATAAGCATAATCAAGTAGATGATTCTCCTTATGGTGGAGGAGCAGGAATGTTATTGAAATTCCCTCCTTTTTATGAATGTTTAAAAAAAATAAAAAAATCTTTTAGTAAAGTTATTTTATTATCACCCCAAGGGACTTTATTAAATCAAAAAATGGCCTTTGAATATGTAAATGAAATAAAACATTTAATTATTTTAAATGGCAACTATGAAGGCATTGACGCTAGAATATTAAATTATATTGATGCAGAAATTTCTATTGGTGACTATATATTAACAGGCGGAGAAATAGCTACTATTGTTTTAATTGATGTATTAGTAAGACTTTTACCAGGTGTTATTAATTCTGAATCTTATTTAGAAGATTCGCATCAAAAAGATCTTTTAAAATATCCTCAATATACTAAGCCTAAAATTTATCAAAATCAAAAAGTTCCTGAAATACTTTTATCTGGTAATCATAAAAATATTAAAGATTGGCGTTATAATCAAAGTTTAAAAAATACTTTTTTTAAAAGGCCTGACATTTTAAAAAAAATTAACTTAACAGAAAAACAACAAAAAATATTATTAGAAATTAAAAAAAAATTAAAAGAAGGTTAATATGAGTAATTTAAAAGGACAAAATTTAATTGAATACGTTAATAATAATAATTTAAAAAAATTTCCTGATTTTAGAACCGGTGATATAGTTAAAGTTTTTGTTAAAATTGATGATGTTAACCGTCAAAGAGTTCAGTTTTTTGAAGGTTTAGTAATTAAACGTAAAGGTAGACACATCACAGAAACTTTTACTGTAAGAAAATTTGGAGTAGAAAGAATTTTTCCACTTCATTCCCCTATGAATGATAAAATAGAAGTAGTTCGTCGTGGTATTGTTCGTCGTTCTAAATTACATTATATTAGGAAACTTTCTGCTAAGGCTTCTAGAATTAAAGAAAAAAAATAAAATTATAGTGTTGTTATGTTATATTTTATTTTGGTTTTATATGAAATCAAAATAATTTTTTAATTAATTTTTATTATTTTAATTTAATTAAAATTTATTAAAAAAATTACATTTTTTATTTTTATTGTATAATTATTTATATAACTATATTAAAATTTAAAATATTTTTTCAATTATCTTTAAAAAAATATGAAAAGAAGAGAAGATAACTCTCTCGCCTGATTAAAATTTAAATATTTTAAAAAAATTTTTGGGCAAATAGCATATTATTGAATCATATAGTACAAATTTTATTTTTGTATTTTCTTGATATCAGGATTTATTAATGTTATTTTAAAAGAGTTACTTTATTAAAAAGTAACTCTTTTATTTTTTAATGATTATAAAAAAATAATTAATCTATTAAGAGGAGATTTTTTTGATTAAAAATAAAAAAGTTAGTGCGAATGTTAATTTAAATATTTTATATAATGAAGATATTCCTAATGGTAAATATTTAATCATTGATGAAAAAGGTAATAAAATAGGCGTTTTTGATAAAAAAGAATGTCTTCGAATTGCGGAAGAAAAAGAAATTGATATTTTATTAGTTAATTCTAGTTCAGTTCCTATGATTGCTCGTTTAACTGATTATTCTAAGTATCGTTATAATCAGCAAAAAAAAAATAGAGAAATGAAAAAAAAACAAAAAAATATTAATGTTAAAGAAATTAGAATAGGTCCTAATATTGGTTTAAATGATTTTAATATTAAAGTTAAAAACATTCAAAAATTTTTATCTCAAGATGATAAGGTTAAAATTATTATGCGTTTTCGTGGTCGTATGATAATTCATCATAAATTAGGTTTAGAAGTTTTAAAAAAAATAATTACGGAATTAAGACATATTTCTTATACTGAAATGGAACCAAAACTAGTAGGAAATCAGATAATAATTATTTTATTACCTAATAAATTAAAAAAAATTAGTGAATAAAAAAGAAGGTTAAAAAAATGATTAAAAAGAAATCTCATAGTGGATTGAAAAAACGCATTAAAATTAGTAAAAATAAAAAAATTTTAAGAGGTCATGCTTATAAAAATCATTTAGCAGCTTCTAAAACTACTAAACAAAACAGACAATTACGGGGTTTAACAATGGTACATAAATCTGATGTAAAAAGAATTAAAATTATGCTTAATAATTTATAAGAGAGGTCAAAAAAATGTCTAAAATAAGTTTTGTACCTGCGAGACATCGTCGACGTAAAAAAATTTTAAAATTAGCTAAAGGATATGTTGGATCTAAAAGCACTATTTATAAAACAGCTCATGAACAAGTAATGCGTTCATTACAATATGCTTATAGGGATCGTAAACAAAGAAAAAGAGAATTTAAAAAACTATGGATTTCGAGAATTAATGCTAGTGTATTTGCTTATGGAATTAAATATTCTTCTTTTGTTCATGGATTAAAATTGGCAAATGTATTTATTAATCGTAAAGTTTTATCTGAACTAGCTATTCATAATCCAGATGTTTTTGTTCAATATGTTGAATTAGCAAAAAAATTTTTATCAGAAAAAATATCAACAACAATAACTAAACCTAAAAAAGTTTTAATCAACGAAATATTAAATGAAAAAAAAATAAATGTTAATCAATTAAAAAATGAAAAAAAAAATACTAAAGATTTGAATGATATTGATAAAAGAACATCAGAATTAAAAAATAACAATGATAAAACATTATTGCTAGAAAAAGAAAATGATATTGAACATATAGATTTATCAAAAATGTTAGTAAAAGATTTAAAGGATTTAGCAAAAAAACATAATATTAATAATTTTAATAAATTAAAAAAAACAGATTTAATTAAAGTTTTGAAATCTTTTTATAAACAATAATTTTATTATATTTTAAAAAAAATATTTTTTAAATTTAATTTTTATAAAAGGGGTATATAAAAAAATGTATAATAATGTTCAAAAAAATAATAAATTTCATAAAAAACAAGTTTTTTTTTGTTTGTTTATGTTTTTTTTCATGATTTTTTTATCTTTAATATGTTTTTTTAAAGATAAAATTATTCCTTTCAGTAATAAAGAGGGGGGAATAAAAATACATCTAATTTTATTAGGAATATTTTTATTTTTTTTAATTTTTTTATTAATTTTTCCACGTAGAACAAAAAAAAATTTACTTCATAATAGAAAAATATTTTTGTTCGAATCTGTTATTTTTATTCTTATAGCTTTGGTAAGTTTTATTTTTCCTGGTTTAGGTATGCCATTATTCGGAGTAAAAAATAATTTTTTTAGTATTGATAATAGTATCGCTATTATTTTAATCATATATGGATTATCTAATTTATATATTGATTATTTTTTTAATTCTCCAAAACGTTTTCATCATTTTTTCATTAATTTAATTATTTTTGGTTTAGGTATGAATTTAATAGGAGATCATTATCAATTAGAAGAAAAAATTTTTAATATTTTGTTTTTTATTTTTATTTCTTCTGCTTTTTATTATTTAATTTTATTTTTTATCAAAAATTTTAATCATTAATAAAAATTAAATAAGGGATTTTAAAATTAATTATTTAATATTATTTAAAATTTATAAAATAATTTAATTTATTTTAATTTTTGATGTAGGTAATGAAAACATAGATGTGTTTAATAATTATGTTAAAGAGGAATTATAAAAAATAATAGTTTAAATTTTATAAATTATGATAATTTAAAATTTCTATTCAATTATTTCTAAATTTTTTCCAATAATTAAATCTTGTCATAATTTGAGTTTTTAAAAACATTAAAACTTATTTCTGAATAAGTTTTAATGTTTTGATAGTTTAATAAAAAGTTGTTTTTTTTAAGAATTTATATTAATAAAAGTGCTAATCAAATTCCTTAATAAATTGTTATTGCTATAGTATATCTTACAATATCCAGGATTATATTAAAATTTGAAAAAATAAAAAATTACATTCTTTGCTTAATGAATAAATCTTAAAAAATATTTTAATGATTGTGGTTTATTTGTTGATTATTAAGATTTAAGAAAATTTATATTAAAAATATCTTTATAAAATAGTATTTCTTTTGGTTAATACAAATTAATTTATGTTATTTATATAACTATATTTTTTAATAATTTATTTTATTAATCAAACAAAACTTTCTTATTAGTAATTTTTATTCCAATTAGATATTATTAACTCTTCATATTTCAATTTTCAATAAATAAGATATTTAAAATTCCATTAAACTTTTAAGTTTATTATTAGAAGAATTAGATGAAAAAAACATTACAAGATATTTTATTTCATTAAATTTAATGTATTTTTAAAAATATTAAGAAGAGATTTTTATAATCTCTTTTTTTTATTTATAATTTATATTTTTATTACAGTGATATAATTAAATTATAAGTGGCAATTTAGAATTTAATTATATTGGGGTTAGAAATATATAAAATTCAAATATTTTTAATTTAAATAATTATTTAAATTAAATTTTATTAAAAATTATTAAAAAAAAACATATATTCAGGAGAGTATATTTAAATATGATTTTTCAAAAAATCCAAGAATTTATCGCAGAACAATTATCTATTGATAAAAATAATATTAAGTTAGAATCTGATTTAAAAGAAGATTTAGGAATTGATTCTATTGATGCGGTGGGCTTAATTATTAAAATCGAAGAATTTTTTAAACTTGAAGTTAGTGATGAAACTTTACAAAAATTTAAAAATGTTAAAGATATTTTAGAGTATATACAACAACATGTTGATAATTATGATTATTTAGAAAAAAAATAAAAATTTTAATTTAAAGGAATATACATGAGAAATGTTTTATATGATTTTAAAAAGATAGAGTACAAATGGCAACGTTATTGGCTTGAAAATAAAGTTTTTAAAACTTCTGATAATTTTGATAAAAAAAAATTTTATTGTTTAGATATGTTTCCCTATCCCTCGGCCGAAGGTTTACATGTAGGTCATATTGAAGGTTATACGGCCAGCGATATTTTTAGTCGTTTTAAAAAAATGCAAGGATATAATGTTTTACATCCTTTTGGTTGGGATTCTTTTGGTTTACCAGCTGAACAATATGCTTTAAAAACTGGCAACAATCCTAGAAATTTTACTTATGAAAATATTAAAAATTTCAAAGAACAAATTATTAAAATGGGAAAAGGTGTAGATTGGGATAAAGAATTAGCTACTTCTGATAACGATTTTTATCATTGGACGCAATGGATTTTTAAGAAATTATATCAAAAAAATTTAGCAGTTTTAAAAGATTTAGAAGTTAATTTTTGTGAAGGATTAGGAACTGTTTTAGCTAATGAAGAAATAGTTTCTAAAGATGGTAAACTTTTTTCCGAAAGAGGCGATTTTCCGGTTGTTAAAAAAACCTTAAAACAGTGGGTTTTGAAGATTACTGATTATGCAGAAAGGCTTTTAGATGATTTAGAACTTGTTGATTTTCCTTCAAATTTAAAACAAATTCAACGTAATTGGATTGGAAAATCTAGTGGAGTAATCATTACTTTTAAAGTTGATGGTTTTTCGGAAACTTTCGATGTTTTTACTACTCGTCCTGATACTATTTTTGGCGTTACATGTTGTATTTTAGCGCCAGAACATATTTTAGTTAAAAAAATAACTAAAACTTTATTTCAAAAATCCATTTTTGATTATATTGAACAAACTAAACAAAAACAAGAACTAGAACGATCTATTGATAAAAATAAAACAGGTGTTTTTACTGGTTCATACGCTATTAACCCTGTTAATCAAAAAAAAGTACCAATTTGGATTTCAGACTATATTTTACCTCATTATGGGACTGGTGCTTTAGCAGCTGTTCCAGCACATGATCAAAGAGATTTTGAATTTGCTAAAAAATATCAATTAGAAATTATTTCTGTAATTAAAGATAAAGATAATCAAATACAAGAAGTTTTTTGTGGTGACGGAATACATTTTCAAAGTCATTTTTTAGATGGTTTAACTAACGAAACAGCTAAAATAAAAATTATTGAATTTTTAGAAAAAAATAAATTAGGTTATATTCATAATATTTATAAATTGCATGATTATTTTTTTTCACGTCAAAGATATTGGGGAGAACCTTTTCCAGTATTTTATGATGAAAAAGATAATATTCATTTACTTTCTGATGAAGAATTGCCTTTAGAATTACCTTATTTAAAAGATTTTAAACCTTCTAATAATGCAAAAGAGGCTCCTCCTTTATCGCGAGTTAAAAATTGGATTTATTTTGAAAAAAATGGTAAAAAATATCGAAGAGATGCTAATACTATGTCACAATTGGCTGGTAGTTCTTGGTATTACATAGCTTATATTTTGAAAAATAGTTTAGGCATGTTACCTTTAAATACTTTGGATTCTAAAAAAAAAATAGATTATTTTTTGCCTGTTGATTTATATATTGGAGGAGCTGAACATTCAACTGGTCATTTATTATGTGTTCGTTTTTGGCATAAAGTTTTATATGATTTAGGTTTAGTTTCTACTAAAGAACCTTTTAAAAAAATTATTCATCAAGGTATTATTTTAGGTAATGATAATACTAAAATGAGTAAATCTAAAGGTAATGGTGTTAGTGCTAAATTAATGTTAGATCAATATGGAGCTGATGTTTTAAGATTATATGAAATGTTTTTAGGTCCATTGAGTGATACAAAAATTTGGTCTTATAAAAATATTAAAGGTTCTATTAAGTTTTTGGAACGTGTTTATAATATTTTTAATTTTGAAATTACAACAATTAATCAAAAAGAGTTAGAATTTTTATATCATACCACTGTTAAAAAAGTAACTGATTTATATGAAAAATTAAAATTTAATGTAGCGATAAGTCAGTTAATGATTTTTGTTAATGAAGTTTATAAACATAAAAAAATTTCTAAATACCAAGCAAGAGGTTTTTTAAAATTATTAAATCCTATCGCTCCTCATTTAACAGAAGAATTAAATCAATTATTTTTAAATGAAAAACCAATATGTTTTTCTTCTTTCCCTTCTTATGATGAAAGTTTTTTATCTTTAAAAAATGTAGAAATTATAATTCAAATTAATGGTAAGTTACGTTCAAAAATTACTAGTTTAATGAATGAAAGTAAAGAAAATATTTTAAAAATAGCTTTACAAGATGCTAAAATTATTAATTATATTCACCATAAACAAAAAATTCAAAAAATAATTTTTGTTAATAATAAATTGTTAAATATTGTTTTAAAAAAATAATAAAAATTGATTTATTATATTAATTTTTTAATTATAAAAATATGAAAGGGTATAAATAAAAATTATGAAATTAAACAAAAAAGGACTTTTAATTATTATTTCTGGTCCTTCTGGCGTTGGTAAAGAAACTGTAAGAAAAGCTTTATTTAATATTAAAAATCATAATTTTATTTATTCTATTTCTTTTACTACTAGGCCGCAAAGATCATATGAAAAACAAGGAAAAAATTATTATTTTGTTTCTGAAAAACAATTTTTAAATTATATTAATAAAGATTATTTTTTAGAATGGGCTAAGTTTTTAGGTTATTATTATGGTACACCTCGTAATGCTATTGAAGAAGATATGAAAAAAGGTAAAGAAGTTATTGTAGAGGTAGAAGTTGAAGGGGCTTTAAAAATTAGAGAAAAAAACATTAAAGATGCTGTTTTTATTTTTATTGTTCCACCGAGTAAGAAAAGTTTATATGATCGTTTGAAAAAAAGAGGAACAGAAACAGAACAAATTATACAACAAAGAATTCAAAAAGCAGATAAAGAATTTTTACTTGCTTATAAATATGATTATATTGTTATGAATGATGAAATTAACAATGCTGCTAATAGAATAATTTCTATTATAAGTGCAGAACATTCTAAAACTAAAAGAAGTATTTATACTTATTTTAAAATTTTAGAAGGAGAGAAAATTAAATGATAAAAAAAAATAAAGATGGTCTTAATTATCCTTCCATTGATAAATTATTGGAAAAAGTTGATTCTAAATATAAATTAGTTTATATTGCTAGTAAAATTGCACATATTATAGAAGATCAAAAATTAGAATTAAAAGAATGCATTTGTCAAAAAAACATCGGTAAAGCTTTGGAAGAAATTATTAAAGATAAAGTAACAGTCGTTTTTGAATAATTTATTTTTCAAAAATTATAATTTTTAATTATTGAATGAAATTAAACCATATTCCAGTTTTACCGAAAGAAGTTTTAAAATATTTAAATGTTAAATCATCCGGCATTTATGTTGATGCTACATTAGGCGGTGGTGGTCATAGTGAATTGATTTTAGAAAAATTAAAAAAAGGTTTTTTATATGCTTTTGACCAAGATATTTTTGCCATTAAACAATCAAAAAAATTATTTGCTAATAATCATAAAATTGAATTAATTCATAGCAATTTCTTTTTTTTAAAACAAGAATTAAATAAAAGAGGCGTTTTTTTTGTTGATGGTATTATTTTTGATTTAGGTTTATCTTCTTTTCAGATTGATGATAAAGAGAGAGGTTTTAGTTATTTATCTAATGAATTTTTAGATATGAGAATGGATAGAGAACAAAAACTTACTGCTCATTATATAATTAATAATTATAGTTTTGAAAAATTAAGAAACATTTTTTTTAATTTCGGACAAGAAAAAAATTCTTCTTTAATAGCTGCTGAAATTATAAAAAAAAGACCTTTGAACACAACTTTTGAATTAGTTGAAATTGCAGATAAATTTAATTATAATAGAAAAGGTCATAGTTCTAAAAAAATTTTCCAAGCTTTACGTATTGAAGTGAATAAAGAATTAGAGTTATTACAAAAAACCTTACATCAGTGCTTATCTTTATTGAAAGAAGGTAGTTCGATAGTAGTTATTAGTTTTCATTCTTTAGAAGATCGTTTAGTTAAAAATTTCTTTAGAGCAAACAGTATTATTAATCTGCCAACTAAATTACCAATAGTTAGTAATTTCAAAACTGTTTTAAAAATCATTACTAAGAAAGTTGTTAAACCTAGTTTAGAAGAAATAGCTTTTAATCATCGTAGTCGTTCTGCTAAATTAAGAGCTGCGGTAAAAAATTAATAAAATTTTTAAAAAAAATAAAAAAAATAGGAGTTTTAAAAAAATCATGGATATAAATCAAAAATCTTTACTTTTACATGAAAAAAATAAAGGTAAATTAGCAACTAAATCTAAAATAGAAATAAAAAACTTTGATGATTTATCGTTAGCTTATACTCCGGGAGTAGCTGAACCTTGTCGTAAAATTAATCAAAATAATAACGATGTTTATAAATATACTATGAAATCAAATACTGTGGCCGTTATTACTAATGGGACTGCGGTTTTAGGTTTAGGTGATATCGGTCCTAAAGCTGCTATTCCTGTTATGGAAGGTAAATCGATTTTATTTAAACAATTTGCTGATATTGATTCTTTTCCGATTTGTATAGATTCAAAAGATTCTCAAGAAATTATAAATATTGTTTCTAAAATTTCTTCTGTTTTTGGTGCAATTAATTTAGAAGATATCAAAGCTCCAGAATGTTTTGAGATAGAAGAAAAATTAAAACAAAAATTAGATATTCCAGTTTTCCATGATGATCAACATGGTACAGCTATTGTAGTTTCGGCTGGAATTATTAATTCTTTAAAAATTGTTAATAAAAAGTTAGAAGAATCTGAAGCTCTGATTATTGGTGCTGGTTCTGCTGGTATTTCTATAGCTAAAATGTTAATTTCATTAAAAATTAAAAATGTTGTTTTATATGATAAAAAAGGTGTTATTTATAAAGATCGTGAATGGTTAAATAAAGAACAACAGAAAATATCTTTAATTACTAATTTACATCAAGAAAAAAGTAATCTAATTGATATTTTTAAAAATAAAGATATTGTAATTGGAGTGGCTGGACCTAATATTATTACTAAAGAAATGATTTCTAATATGAATAAAGATTCTATTGTTTTCGCTTTAGCTAACCCAGTTCCAGAAATTATGCCTCAAGAAGCTAAAAAAGCTGGTGCTAGAATCGTTGCCACTGGTAGATCTGATTTTCCTAATCAAATTAATAATGTTTTAGTTTTTCCTGGAATATTTAAAGGTGCTTTAGAAGCTAAAGCTACCGAAATCAATGATGAAATGAAAATATCCTCAGTTTATGCTTTATCTAACATCATTTCTGAAAAAGAATTAAACGAAAATAATATTATTCCTAATGTTTTCGATAAAAGAGTAGTTAAAGAAATTTCTAAATCTGTTATTGAAGCAGCCATTAAAACTAACGTAATAAGAAAATAATTTTTTTAATTAATTTAATCAATTAAAATCCAAATAGGATTTTAATTTTTATATATTGAATAAATATTTGCAATATAATTAAATTAACTATTGAATGGTTAGAAAATTTTTTTACGATGTGTTTATTTTGTGATGGGGATTAAAACAATAATGATGAAAATTAAATATTTTAATTATATCTCGATATTTTAGTTTATTAAATTTCAGAACAATAATATTTTAATTTATTTATCATATTTGATAAATGAATTACCAAAAATTTAAAAATGATTGACAAGATTTGATTATTTTTTATAAAAATTATATGTGCTAAGCATTTATCTTGAAAAAAAAATAAATAATGATAAAATAAAGATTAATAATTGAGATAATAAAAAAAATAATAATAATTATCTTGATTATTTTTTTTTTTTTTAGACAATAAATTTTTGTTTATAATTAGAAAGTTGAGGTTTTTTATTTTGAAAATTAACAATAGATTTAAAAATAATAATATTTTATTATTTTTTTTAACAATAATATTTTTTTTATTAAGTAGTAATTTAATTAAGGCTAATTCGGATAATGTAGGGACAAATATAGAAAATATTTTTGATGTTAAAAATCAATCAATTCAAAGTATTAAAACAGAAATAGAACCTCCAATTAAACCAATAACAAATACTAAAATAGGTTATAATTCTGATGGTAAAACTATAGATTATCGTACTAAATATCACCCTTTAACACAAAATAAAACTCAACATACTTGTTACACTCCAAATGGTAAAAGAATTTTGTGTAGACAAATATTCGATCCTCAAACCGAAGAATTAATTTCTTTAGACACTAGATTTAATTATTTAAATAATGGTAAAAAAGTTGTAATTAGGTATGTCACAGAATTTGATCTTTTAACAGGTAATATAGCAAAAAAAACATGTTATCGTCCTGATAGGAATCAACAAATTGCTTATATTGAATATTATGATCTTCAAACAGAAGAATTAACAGGAATATTTTATTTTTAAAATTATTTATTTAAATAATATTTAATTAATTAGGTTATTAATTTATTTTATTTTTTCTAATTTTTAAATTTATCCGAATTAATAATCAAAATAAAAAGTAAATATTATAATTTAAAATTAGTTTTATTAAAAAATACAAAAAAATCATTTATCGAAAATAAAAAAATAAGTAAAAAGCTTTTTACTTTTTTTTTATTTTATTTTGCTATAATATTGAAAATGTTTAATTAAGTAAGAATACTTCTTCAAAAAAAACATTATTTATTCAATTAGTTATTCAGGAATAAAAGAAAATGGTGTTTTAGAATATACAATGACTGAATTTGTTGATTTTTTTGAAGAAAAAATTATATCACCAATTCAACCATATAATTCTCAATCTATTTCTAATGAATTGAAAAAAGTTAAATAAAAAACTCATGAAGAAATATTTGAAAAAATATTATTTTTGATATTTACAAGTTATTTATATATTCCGATAGTTGTTTTAAAAGAAAATTAAAAATATAATATAAAAATTAATAATATTAAATTTATATATAACTGAGAGGAAAAAATATATTTTAAAATGAAAATTACTTTGTTAAAAAAAATAATTATTATTACATTATTGTTTATAAGCGCTTCCTTAATTGAAGCGGTGTCTAAATTTACTATTAATGCTTCAACAGATTGTCATAATTCTTTTTTTAAAATAGAATTTTTACCATTGATTTTAATAGGTTTTTTGTTTGGTTTAAAATATGGCGTTCTAGCTAATTTGTTATATTTATTAATTCATTATATATTTGAATATGTTGTAGTTTTACATTCATTATCTGCAACTTTATCATTACCATCATCATTTAATTTTTATTTGTTTTTTTTTAAATTTTTTTTACCTTATATATTTTGTTCTCTTTCTGGTTTATTTTATAGACAGGACTTGGAACATTTAAATCAAAAAAAAAATATTATATTAACTTTTTTGATTATAGTTATATTAAATATTATTTCTGTTTTTTTAACAGTTAATTTTTTATCTATTTCTTCTTTAGAAGCAGATCATCATCACGAACATGAACATCACGAACATGAACATCACGAACATGAACATCACGAACATGAACATCACGAACATGAACATCACGAACATGAACATCACGAACATGAACATCACGAACATGAACATCACGAACATGAACATCACGAACATGAACATAATAGTTTATTGAAAAAATTTTTTAATGATAGTGTTCCTTTTAAAACCATTTATTTAATTTATAATTTATTATCAGTTTTATTTAATAATCTTACTATTTGCGTACTGGTTATTTTGATGACTCCTAGATTAAAAGAGAATTTAAATAAAATATCTTAATATTTAAAAAAATAAAAATATATATTATAAAGGAATAATCATGCTTAAAACAAAAAAAATATCTCGAATAGAAAAGATATTCACTTTGATTACTTGTATAATTGGAATTTCAATTATTTATCTTTATATATTTTTTTCTTATTTAAACAATGAAGAAATAATAAAACCCATTTCTAAAACAAAAATTAACCAAAAATCTGCTTTTGAAACACATAAATTATTGAAAAGTGAACAAAATCTAATTTTTTTAAAAGATATTGATAAAAATGTGAGTCCTAGATTTAAAGAGAAATATCAAGAAATGAATAAATTTAAAGATAAAATAAAAAATAACAATTTCCAATTATCAATATTAGAAACAAAATTAAAATCATTAGAAGAACAATTTAATTTAATAGAAAATAAAAAAAATGATGTAAAATTAAAATTACAACAAGAAGAAGACTTAAATAAATGGAAAGAATTGCAAATTGAACAAATTCACTTACAACAACAATATAATCAAAAAAATCATTTAATAGAAAGTATAAAAAAAATTAAACAAGACAATATGTTTTTAGAAATTTATATACGTGAATGCATTAAAATATTAAAATTTGAAGAAGATTTAAAACAATATTTAATTCAACAAGAAAAAAATAAAATTGATCGAAATATAAAAAAAATTAATATATCTTGACCGCTTTTTAATGGGGCCCGTCAAGAAGTCAATTAAATATGACCCTGAAGAAAACGCCTTTATGGTCGCTTATCATGAAACGAGGCATATAGCAGAAGTTACCATTGGGGATTAAATTAAAACATGCTCAAAAAAGTTCAAAAATCACTATTATCCCCAACAGCATGCCTGCGTTTATAATTTAATGATGTCGGCAAAATAAACTTTCTTTTCTTCTCGAAAAAGAATGTTAGCACAAATCCAATCCTTTTTAGGAGGACGTGTCGCGGAAGAATTAGTTTTTGATGATATTTCTTCTGGTGCCTTTGACGACTTTCGACAAGCGACTAAAATTGCCCGGTTAATGGTGACTAAATACGGGATGAGTGATTTAGGAGTTAGTCAAGATTCCGAATTTTCGGATAAAAAACTGATTGATACCGCAATTAAAAAAATCATTTCCGAATGTTATCAACAAGTTCAAATAATTATTAAAGAAAACAAAGATTTGTTAGATAAAATTGCTAATATACTTTTAGAACAAGAAACGATTACTCAAGCGGAAATAGAACAATTAGTGTGATTATTATATTTTTCTTATTATCTCGGTTTATAAAAAAAGCATAACAATAACTTTATAATTTTTTACATTCTTTTTTTTATTTGCATTTATTTTAAAAAAGTATTATATTAAAAATTATTAATTGTTAAAAATAAATTTTTTATTTTAATATTTATAATTTCTTTATTTGAGGTTTCAAATAATAATTGTTATTGGTGAATTACTATCATTTTTAATATATAAACATTTCATAATTTTAAAATGTCTTAAATATATATAGGAAAAAAATAAATATGGTATATTCTATAGAAAATTGTTTCGATGTTTCTGATTTTTTAGAACAAATTGATGAATTTAAAAAAGATAAAAATAAAAAAATACCTTTAATGAGAGGTTATATTAGAAACGAAGAAAAAATTTTCTATTTTATTAGTCATAAAAATGATAATAAAATAAAGATACAAATGAAAGTATTCACAAAAGATATAATAGATCGAGATATTATTGTTAAAAGTAAGTTGATCTGTAAAAATTTTTATGGTAACTATATTTTTAAACTAGAAATTATTGATTGGTTATTTATAGAAGAAGATGAAAATAAAAACTGCCAAAAAACTATCAAAGTGATTAAATCAGATTCAAAAATAGGGATTTTAACCAATGAAAAAGGAGATGCTATTTCAGATATTGAAGCTGAATTAAACAAAGAAAATTATAAAAAATATGAAATATTTTCTGTTTTTACTCAAGGCTACAATGCTATTGTTGATATTTCTGACAAGGTGAAAGAAATAAATGATAAAAATCAATGTAATATCATTTTACTTAGCCGTGGAGGTGGTAATGAATCAGATATTGATGCAGTTTTTAATAATTTAGATATAATAAAAACTATTCAACAATCAAAAATCCCGATTGTTACTGCGATAGGTCACGCAAATGATGTTACTTTTTCTGATTTAGTGGCTTTTGATAATGCTACTACTCCCACCTCTGGTATTCAAATAGTTTTGAAATTAATAAAATCAGCTGTTGAATTTAAAAATAATAATAAAAATAATAATAATGATAAACAATTATATTTATCTTTATATAAAATTATGTTAAAAATTAGAAAGTTTTTTTCAATATTTTTTAAATTAATAAAATCAGTTTTTGGCGTTAAAAATAATAACAATGATAAACAATTATATTTATCTTTATATAAAATTATGTTAAAAATTAAAAAAGGTTTTTCAGAAATAATAAATATTGAATTTTCAAATCAAACTATTATTACCAATGTATATGATGAAAATGAAAATATAATTATTTTAAATTGGTGTTTATTGATTGAAATATTAAATCATTATAATTTTAAAATTTATCGTTTATATTATGATAATGTTTCAAGTAATTTAAATTTAAAACAAAAAAGATTATATTTAAATGAAACTCAGTTAAAAGAAACGATAGATTTTGTATTTTTTGATTTTAATAATAGAGTTACTAATTATAATAATGATAAGAAATTATTATTTATCAATAAAAATATCGTCATAAATTAATGTAATAATTATAATAATAACTTTAATTGTCGTTTTTATAAATATAATTTTCAATTTAGATAACAAAAAAATTAACTTTTTTATAAACTTGATTTAATTTTGTTGGTTCTCCAAACGAGTACTTTATTTTAGTTTGATTTAAAAAAATAATTTAAATCAATCTAAATTAAAAAAAGGTTAATTTAAAAAAATAAATTTATTTTTTTAATATTTATTTTTAATACTTTGAAGACTAGCGTTTTGCTAGTCTTTTTTTATTTTTAAGAATTAAAAATATTTATAATTTTCTT
The DNA here is from genome assembly GCF_000026205.1 of Candidatus Phytoplasma mali. Classification (GTDB taxonomy): domain Bacteria; phylum Bacillota_I; class Bacilli_A; order Acholeplasmatales; family Acholeplasmataceae; genus Phytoplasma; species Phytoplasma mali. The sequence goes on from NC_011047.1 coordinate 541,973, forward strand.
TAACATTGTGAAATTTTATTCATTTTTTGAAATATAAAATTTGTATATAAAAAATTTAAGATTTTTTTTCTAAATTATGTTATTTATTTATCAAGTAAAAAAACATTTAACTTGTTTTTTTTTTTTTTATATGTCATAATAAATGAAATATAAAAAAGAAAGGTTACAAAATATATAAATGGCTTGGAAAGAATTTTTTGTTAAAAATAAAAAGATTTTAATAATTTTTTTTGTAATATTATTGACTATCGGAATTGCTTTTTTTATATATTGTTTGTATCTTAGAAATGACAAAAATCATAGCCAAAAAAATATTGATATTTATAATAATGAAAATTTAATAGAATTAGAAAAAGAAAAAATGTATACTAAATTAATTCCTGAATCCCAAGAAATTAGTGATTTAAAATTTGTTATTGATTTAACAGATTTACAAAAAGAAATGCTTTTATTAATGAGAGAAAATTTTGTTGTAGTAAAACCTGATTGGCAAGAATCAATAAAACAAGGTCGAGCTGCTTTTGAAGGAGATTTTAGTAAAGTTTTAAAAGAAAATGAATTAAAACCTTATTTAAAACCTCAATATGATTTGGGGTTATTGGGAGATTTACCGAAAGATGAAGAAAATATCTCATGCGATATTAGAGGTTATAATAATTTTTATAAATTACGCAATTGGGAATCTCATCGATGGCATTTTAAGTTAAGAGATAATTTGCAATTTGAAAATCAAACAGAAATTAATAATCAAGTTGTCAAGTATTCTTTAGAAAAACATAAGGAAATAATAAAATTATTATATGATATCGATAAATTACCCGATAATCCTGATTTGCCATCAAATTTTAAATTTTTATTAGAAACAGAATGTGATATTGATATTAATGAAAAATATGATTTTATTTTATCTTATAAAGAAAAAAAAGATTTACATTCTGTTATTAGCTTACTGAATCAATTAACTTTATTTTCATCCGATATTTTTGAAAATACTTATTCATTAAATAATGGCGATATAGATAAATCCAATTATGGAACTTCAGCTTTCCCCTTTTTATCTTATGGTCCTTATTTACTTAAACAAGGTTATGATTCTCAAAAGGATTGGATATTTGAAAAAAACGATTTTTTTTATCGAAAAAACGAATACCCTTTAAAAAATATTCTTTATAAAAAAACTAATTCTTCAGAAGAAAAATATGATTTATTTAATAAAGATCAAATTAATGAAATCATTATTAAAGATACAAAAGATATTTCAAAAATTAATCAAAACAAATTTAAAAATTTTTTAAAAAAAACTATTAGTAATTCTATTTATATTTTTTTTAAACAAGAAGAAATTGAGAATGAAGATGATGAAATTTTAAAACAACAAAAAACCAAGACTAATTTTTTTCTAAATGATGCTCGTTTTCGTAAAGCTTTATTTTTATCTTTAGATCGTTGTTCTTTATTAGAAAAAGAAGATTATTTTGGTTTAGTACCTAATTTTTCTTTTGTTTCTGATTTAGTGAAGTTTACTGAAGAATATCACTTTAATGAACAACAATTTCATCAACAAAATTTAAATAATATTTTTAATTTAAAAAATATACAATCAGAACAAGATATTAATTCAAAAATATATCAACCTGAACAAGCTCGTCAATTATTAGAAGAAGTAAATACAGATTTTAATAAACAATTTCCTCAATTTCAACAACCTTTAATTATTAGAATTTTTACTGGATTTGATGAAACAACTGAATTTAGAGAATTAAAATTGACTTCATTTTTAATTGATAGTTGGAAAAATGTTTTTTCATCATTATCAGATAAAATTCAATTTGATCAAACAACAGATCCTTCTTTTTCTTATAATGTAGATCTTGGACCAGGTTTTTTAGCAACAATTAAAAATCCTCATCAAATATTTATTTATATGTATGATCAATTTGAAATATTAGATTCATTAGGTAAAAGCAACAAAAGAAAATTTATTTTAAAAGAATCAGAAAGTTCTGAAAAAGAATTTACTGTAGGAGAATTACAATCATTTCTTCAAGAATTACAAAAAAAAATAGATAAAAAAATTAATAACAATAAAAGGGATGATTTTGAAAAATATTGTCTTATTTTAGCACAATTAGAAAAAAAAGCTTTAGAAGAATTATACTGTTTGCCTTTGATTAAAGGAACAAGGTATAAAATTTATCAAGTTTTAGAACGGGATTTTAAAAATTCTTTTCTTTTGTGGGGATTGAATGATATATGTTAAAAATTAAAAATTTTATTATTTGGATTAAAAAAAAATTTATTTTAATTATTTTATTAACCTCATTTAGTCTATTTTTATTTATGATTTTTTATAATTATCAATTGAATTATTATAATTTACCTAAAAAAGAAAAAGAATTTTGTGTATTAATGTCGGATATTGACAAAAATAAAATAAAAAAAATAATTTATCAAAAAAAATATGATCTTTTGAATGGCGATTACTTTTATATTGAAGCAACTGATAAAGATAAAAACGAAACATGCTATTGTAAAACAGAAATTATGCTTTATGATAAATTTGTTCAGTTATTAGAATTTAAATATCAAAAAAATCAATTGACAGAAATAAAGTCTCAGCTTGATACAAATTATTTTAAAACAATTATATATTTATCACAATTAATTAATGTTTTTTCTAGTATTATTTTTATTATATATATTGTATATATTATGAATACATCATCAGTTAAATTAAATTCTAATTATCAAATTGTTTCCAAACAAAAATCTCTTTTCACTTTCAAAGATGTGGCCGGTAATGAAGAAGAAAAAGAAGAAATGACCGAGTTAATTGATTTTTTACAAAATCCTAAAAAATACGAACAAATAGGAGCTTCCACCCCGAAAGGTGTCTTATTAGAAGGACCACCAGGTACCGGTAAAACTCTTTTAGCCAAAGCTTTAGCGGGCGAAGCTAACGTCCCTTTTTTTGCTGTTTCAGGTTCGGAATTTGTAGAAATGTATGTGGGTGTGGGCGCTTCAAGGGTCAGAACCTTGTTTAAAGAAGCGAAATTAAATGCTCCTTGTGTATTATTTATTGATGAAATTGATGCTTTAGGTGGAAAAAGAAATGTTAGTGGTCACGGTTCTTCCCAAGAAAAAGATCAAACTTTAAATCAACTTTTAACCGAAATGGATGGTTTTACCAAATCTCAAGGTATTATTGTGGTAGCTGCCACTAATCGCGTGGATATTTTAGATCCTGCTTTATTACGTCCAGGCAGATTTGATCGAATTTTTAAAGTAGGTTTACCGGATATCAAAGCTCGAGAAGCCATTTTAAAAGTACATGCACAAAATAAAAAATTATCCCCTGATATTGATTTTCATCAATTAGCGAAACAAACTCCGGGGATGAGTGGGGCTCAATTAGGAGCGGTTTTAAATGAAGCTTCAATTTTAACGGTGCGAAATCAAAAAGATCAAATTACTATGATCGAATTAGAAGAAGCCATTGATCGTGTTTTAATGGGACCCGCGAAAAAATCGCTTAAATATGATGCGGAAGAAAGAAAAATGGTCGCTTATCATGAAGCTGGCCACGCTGTCATCGGTTTAAAATTAAAATATGCACAAAAAGTTCAAAAAATTACGATTATTCCTCGGGGTAACGCCGGTGGTTATAATTTAATGATACCTGAAAAAGAAACCTTCTTTTCTTCTAAGAAAAGAATGTTAGCAAATATTACTTCTTACTTAGGTGGTCGAGTAGCGGAAGAATTAGTTTTTGATGATATTTCTAATGGATCTTATGATGATTTTAAACAAGCTACTAGAATTGCTAAATTAATGGTAACTAAATACGGGATGAGTGATTTAGGAGTTACACAAGATTCTGAATTTTCAGATAAAAAAGCGATTGATACCGAAATTAAAAAAATAGTTGATGATTGTCATCAAGAAACTAAAAATATTATTAAGCAAAATAAATCTTTATTAGATAAAATTGTGGTTTTACTTTTAGAACAAGAAACGATTACTAAAGAAGAGATAGATAAACTATTTGAAATAAAATAATTTATTGAAAGTTAATTAACAATATTTTTTTATATTATTCAAAAAAAAGAATTCGATATGAATTCTTTTTTATTTATTTATTATTTATTTTTATAATATAATATAAATTTGTAAATTATTTTATATGATATTATAAATTTCTTTAAGTTAGTTTTTAATATATTTTATGTTTAATATCAGTTTTTTTAAATTATTTTTATTAAATATTTGTTCTAATTTTAGTTGTTTTATTTTTTTGATTTAATTTATTTCATTTGATTTTGGTTTTTTTAAAATAACTAAAATTTCCTTCAAGTAAAAAGTTTTTTTTATTTATTTAAATATTGGTTGTATTATTTTAAACATTTCTGACTGTTTAGTGGTCTTGATGTGGTTAATTCTTAATATTTGTTCAATTTATAATGGATAATAAAGGTGTAATGTTGGTGTACAAGTATTTATTAATTGGATTTTCACTCTGTTAACAGGAAAAAGTTAATAATATATTTTGGGAATTTAAATTATAAAAAGAGAAGCTCAAACGGTTAATTAAATAACTGTCTTAGCTTCTTTTTTAAGTTTTATTTTGGTTTTCTACACTATTTAGTGTCTATTTAATAAATAAAATATTGATATTCAATATTAGATTAATAAACTCAATAAACTCTTTAATAAAAAATGATTTTCCACCAATAATTTATAATTGGCGGTTATCATGATTGTCGTCGTTTGAATGATTTCCATTATGATTTTGATAATTAGTTGGATAATGATTAGCTTGTGGGGCTTGTGTTAAAATTATCATTTGTTGTTCTAGATTAATAATTATTTGGTTTAAATTTTGATATCTTGATGTTAGAATTTCGATTATTTCAGGATTATAATATCGATAATTTAAAATTTGTGTCATTATTCGATTTCTTTCTGTTGATAATTCGTTAATTCGTTGTTGTATTTCGTTGAGTGACGATTCAGGATGATCATCAATTTGATGATTTTCCAACGCCTGAACATAATTATGACTAAATAAGATTAATAATAAACTTAATAAATAACTTCCATTAAGGATTTTGAACGCATTTTTTAATTTGAACACGATATTAAATAACTCCTTTTTTTATTTAAAGATTGGACTTATTTTGTGAAAGCTCGAATTAATAATTAAAATGATTATTCTTATTATCAAATATTTATTTTTTCCATAATAAATTTAATTAATTTTAACCAATAGCTAGCGATATTATTTAAAAGTGTTTGATCAGTTTTGAAAAAATCCAAATTAAGACTCATAATTGTATTTTTAAGATTATAATGATATAAACAACCCCCAATAATAGCTCCTAAAAGTAATATTATGATAGTTTGCATGATATTAGAAAAAAACATATTTTTTAACTTCCTTTCTGGTTAAGATAAATTTAAAAAAATAAGATTTTTAGTTTTGGATCAAAAATTAATATTTTAAAAATTTAATTTTTTCATCAATTTCTTATCACTAAAAAAATTATTTTTTTTTCTATTGGTTTAAATTTGAAATTTATTTTTTTAAAAAAATTAAAAACATAATTATTAATATTCTTAATTTTATTATGATATTTTTATCAATTATTTAAATACATTTTATTTTTTATTTTAAAAAAACAAAATATATATATATAATTATAATATATAAAAAACAAATATAAGGTAAAATTAATTTTTTTTACATAAAATTTTAATTTTAAATTTATTAGTTTTTTATATATTAATAATAAATTTGAATTTAAACCAATAGAAAGCAAAACAATTTTTTAAAAAACTCATTAGTTAGTGATAAATATGAAACTATATTGATAACACAATTGTGGTAGTGATTATTTTTTTAAAACCATAATAGTTTTAAGATTTTTTATATTTGATAATTAAATAAAATTACGATCATTGAATCAATTTTAAAATTTTAATTGCTTTTTGATTATTTTTTATGATGATGTTAGAGTTCCCCTCCTATAAACACTATTTGATTAGAAAAATTATATGTTTTATTTATATATCAATGTGCCTAATTATCATTAATTTAAAAAACTATAATCTGAATAATATTTTAAATTAAATTAATTAATATTTATTAATTTAAATCGAATAAAATAGGTAATTATTAAAATTTTATAATGAAGAAAAAAATATTAACTTATTGAAAGTAATTAAAAAAAGTTAATTAATAGCGAAAACTAAATAAAACATTTAATATCTAAACTGCAAAATAAATAATTATAAATAATTAAGAAAGGAATAATTTTTTGTTAAATAATAATTATTTTATTAAAAAATCGATTTTTATGTTTTTTATATTTTTATTTTTTTTGGGATTAATATTTTTTATTAAGTCAAAATTATTTCTCTCTTGGGACTATTTTAAGGAATCAAATAAAAGTTTAATTGATTCCAAAAATTTTGTTTTAATTAAATCTAAAATAAAAATTTTAGAACAAGACAAAGATTCTTTACAAGCTAAAATTGATAGTTTAAGTAAAGAAAAAGAACAAGAAATAGCTACTTTAGAACAAGACAAAGCTTCTTTACAAGCTAAAATTGATAGTTTAACTAATGAAAAAGACAAACAAATACAAAATTTACAAAAAGAAAAAACTAATTTAGAAGCAACAAAAATTACTTTAGAACAAGACAAAGCTTCTTTACAAGCTAAAATTGATAGTTTAACTAATGAAAAAGACAAACAAATACAAAATTTACAAAAAGAAAAAACTAATTTAGAAGCAACAAAAATTACTTTAGAACAAGACAAAGCTTCTTTACAAGCTAAAATTGATAGTTTAACTAATGAAAAAGACAAACAAATACAAAATTTACAAAAAGAAAAAACTAATTTAGAAGCAACAAAAATTACTTTAGAACAAGACAAAGCTTCTTTACAAGCTAAAATTGATAGTTTAACTAATGAAAAAGACAAACAAATACAAAATTTACAAAAAGAAAAAACTAATTTAGAAGCAACAAAAATTACTTTAGAACAAGACAAAGCTTCTTTACAAGCTAAAATTGATAGTTTAACTAATGAAAAAGACAAACAAATACAAAATTTACAAAAAGAAAAAACTAATTTAGAAGCAACAAAAATTACTTTAGAACAAGACAAAGCTTCTTTACAAGCTAAAATTGATAGTTTAACTAATGAAAAAGACAAACAAATACAAAATTTACAAAAAGAAAAAACTAATTTAGAAGCAACAAAAATTACTTTAGAACAAGACAAAGCTTCTTTACAAGCTAAAATTGATAGTTTAACTAATGAAAAAAAAAGAGAAATAAAAATTTTAGAAGCAACAAAAATTACTTTAGAACAAGACAAAGATTCTTTACAAGCTAAAATTGATAGTTTAACTAATGAAAAAGACAAACAAATACAAAATTTACAAAAAGAAAAAACTAATTTAGAAGCAACAAAAATTACTTTAGAACAAGACAAAGATTCTTTACAAGCTAAAATTGATAGTTTAACTAATGAAAAAGAACAAGAAAAAGCTGCTTTACAGAAACAAATTATTAATTTAAATAATGAAAAAAAACAATTAGAAATATCAAAAACAATAAATATTCCTATTGTTGCAGAAGAACCTTATTTAACATATGAAGATCAAAATGGCGATATAATTAGAGAATACAAATTTTTTGAAAATATGATACCAAAGGAAAAAGATAATATTGGTAGAATTAATTTTTTTTCTAAAAAAGATTTTTTAGACAACATGGATAAACTTAAATTAGATACTTATCCGATTATTTGGAATGAAGGGATTGAAAAATTAGGCGTTTTAGAAACAAATGAAAAACTAAAAAATAAAGGAATAATAAAGCAGCCCAATATTTATAAATCCGACTATCGATTTATTTATACTAGTATTCCGAATGGTAGTGACAAGGAGTTATTAACTAAATTTTCGAATGTAACTGGAATTAAACGAGGTCGTATTAATGACAACATATCTTTTTCAGAAAAATCAAGCAGTAATATTGATTTAATGTCTAATTCTAGTATTAGAAGACTTATTTTTTTAAAAGATGAAGTTAATTGTATACGTTTAATGACTAAAAATTTAAAATTGTCTTTTGATTGGGTAAGACTTATAACTGATAAGTTTCAAAAATATTTACCCGTTACAAAAAAAATTATAGATTTATTATTATCAAATCAATTGGTAGAAGCAAAAGAATTGTCTGAACGAAATTCTGAAGAACCAAAATTTCAATTTCAAATTGAAAACAATTTTCAAATTCCGTCAAATTTATATATAAGAAAAATTTATAATATTAATGATTTTACCGATTTTCTAAAAAAATTAAATTTACAAAAAAGTGATTATTTATATGATATCCGTGAATTTGTTATTTACAACATTGAAAAAAAGCTTTATGATCCATATAATAAATATCATATTCAAATTCCGGCTTCAAATGATAATAGGCAATTTTTAATTTAAAACTAATATATCATCAATTCAATATCTAAATTAAACCTAACTTTATATTTTTTAATTTCTACTAAATAATTTATTTAATGAGAACGCTTTGAGCGTTCTTTTTTTTCAAAAATTAAATCAAAATAAATAACTTGCCTATTTTAATAATATTTCACTTAAGATAGTGTGTTTAAATTGTTAAAATTTAGCTATTTTGTAATATTTTCTAGATAAAAATAAAATAGATTTATTAAAATTATATGGTTGTTTGATTATTTGATTAATATATATAATTAAGATGATTTATTTGGATATTGATAAAATTTAATATTTATAATATTTATTTTTTAATTTATGATGTTTCAGGGAATAAAAAAAATTTAACTGTTTAATTTGAATTAAACAGTTAAACTAAATTTTTAAAATACCATTTTAGATTATTAAAATATTTCTCAGTTTCATGAGCTTGAAAGATATTTAAAATTGAAAAAAGGACATTTATATTAATCAAATGTTTTTTTTATGGCTGTGAGTGGAAATTAATTAAGTTTTAGATATATGTTTTCCAATAACCATTTGATAGGCCTCTTCTATATCGTCTTTATTGATGTTATCACGTAATTTTGAATTTGAATTTTCTTTTTCTTTTTTTATTTTGCGATTTTGTACAAAAATACTCACAATAGTTTTCAACAAGTTTTCTAAAGTCCGATTAGTTTTTAGATATTCTGGAGCATCATTAGGTAAACTTTCTAAACGATCATTAATATCCTTTAATAAAAATGTTTCAGCGTCATTTTCATAAGGATTCTGACGTTTTTTAATCATAAATTTTAAAAATGCTTCTCTGTCTTGTTTGGTGCCGGGTTTAATTTCGATGTGATAGTTAAAACGTGATTTTATCGTTTCATCAATTTGATAAAAATGATTCGTCGCTCCGATAATAAAAATCGGTTTTTCAGGATTATTATGCATCGAAGTCAGTTCCGTTTTAAATTGATTCACCACATTAGCAATATCTGTATCATTAGCTGACAATGATAAATTAGTAAAGATGGTTTCGCATTCATCTAAAAAGATAATAGCTCCTCCTTTACTTTCTGCTTCTTTCCGAGCATTATCAAATAATTCTCTCACCATTTCGGGGGCATCGCCAATATATTTTTGGGAAAAAATTGAACTTGGAACTTCAAAAAAAGGTAACCCCGTTTCTTTGGCCACCGATCGGGCTAAAGTAGTTTTTCCAGTTCCCGCCACGCCATAAAATAAAATACCTAACGGAGGTTCAACTTTCCCAATATTTTGATAATCTTCCGGATTTTTAATATAATTAATAAAACCGTCTAAAGCTTTTTTTTCTTCTGAAAAACCAATTAAATCTTGAAAACAAGGAAATTTTTCGGTGTTTGAAGAGGTGAAATTTATATTTTTTCCTTCTGGAGCATCAGTTAATTTTTTTGTTTCTAATAATTGTTGTTCTTTTTTTGGAGGGATTTCGGGCACATTTTTTTTCTTTATTGAATAACGATAACAAAAAAAGTAAATAATAATATAAATAATTATGCTAATAACCACATAACAAATAATTTGAACTTTTGATAAAGGTTTTTTAGACATCTTTTTTAACCTCTTTGACGAAAATTTTAACAAAATAATTACTTGATTAATTAATTTTTTTGATTATTATATGTTAACTTAAAAAAATATTAAATATAAGAAAAATACTCAAATTAGGGAATTATTTATTTGGCGAATTATTAATCCAATCTACTCAATTTTTTATAATTAAATTTTAACTGAAAAAAAATTTTAGTACAATAAAAATGCTTTAATCTGAGAATGATCAAATACTAACGGGTAAATTAACTTTAATAAAAATTATTAAAATGATCATGATTAAAAATATTAGTGATTGGGATTGTTAATTAATCATAGATCAATTTAAATTAAAAAAAATCCCAATTTAAAGTTAGGATTTTGCTTTTGAGAAAGTGAAAATCTTTAAATATCAAAATTATTTTAAAATAAATCAATTTGATATTTAAAGATAAAGGATTATTTTTAATTTAAACTCAATCATTTATTTTTTGGTTTGGGTAAAAAATTTGATAATGAAACCAATATTAAAAAAAATAAATATCTTTTTGGACCTTCAAAAATTTGATTATTGTGATTAATAATGAAAAATAAAACAATTAGAAAATTGATTGAATTAAATTTAGTCGTTAAAAAATATTTAAAAAGAAATCAGATTTTTTAATATCATGTAGAAAATCAAAAAAACCAGTCGAAAGCTTTTTACTGGTTTTTTTATTTTATAGTGTTACAATACTAAAAATTGAAAATATTTAACTCAGTTATTTTTTAAATCAATGCGAATCAAATTCCATTTTCAATGGGAAGGTAGGTGGTATGTACGATTTTTGATTGATTTTGATAATCATTCAATCAATTTTATTAAGAAAATAAAAAAATTAAATTTTTACTATTGGCTGGCTAATATTACCTTAGTTCAGAGGAAGATCATCAAAATACGCAAAGGAATGATTAATTAAAATGTTTCCATTTAAAAAAAATTTATTTTTTTTAAAAATTAGTTTGTTGACTTTTTTAGGATTTGGCTTCATTATGAACATGAATATTATGGCTATGCAATTAACAGCGATTAATCCAACAGACACCCGTGAAGCCATTACAACGCCATCAATTGCTGATAATAATCAGAATACCGTAATAATCAGTCAGTTATTTAAAAAAATAACTCATTATCAAAATATTGAAAACCAAAAAATTATTTCCCATGTTGAAACCTTTAACCTTAGAACTGGCAAACTAGCCAACGTGACATATTATTATGCGGATGTTAAAAATAAAAGAGATTATAAAGAAATTTTTGATATTGAAACAGGTGACATGATTAAAAAAATTAAGTATGATCGTAAAACCGGTCGTATCAGTTACACTAATAGATTAAGATTAATACATTATTTATAATTGTCACTCTGAAAATGAAAAAATCATTGATATTATGAAGTATAAAAAATAACATTGCCAAAAATATATCAACCTTTAACAACATTAAATCATGCAGGTTATTAAATTTAAAAAACAATTTAATCACCTATTGCTTATAGTAAAAAAATTTTTGATCGCCCTCCTTGGAAGTGGCGTTTTTTTTAGACATCTTTTTATTTGGTGAAAAGATTAAAAAAAGTTTGATCAAAAGACCAAAATTAAAATTATTCGACAACAATCACCATGATGTCATTAGCTTCTGGATTTTGAAAGCTTTTACGGAATGACCTTGTTGGAGTGATAAAAAATCATGAGCGAAGGTATTAATCATAAACCTTTCTGCAATTAATTTTCCTAATGAGGTTGAAATAATGAATTATTTAGGAGAACAATTATTGAACTTTTAATTTATAAAAACTTGGTGTACCAACAAATACTCACGCTGGGAATGATCAAATATTAACGGTTAAATTAACTTTCATGAAAATGATTAAATTATCATTATTTATCCATATTGGTGATTTTAACTGTGAATTGTTTAAGGATAGATCAATTTAAATTAAAAAATATTTCAATATCCAATATCCAATTTATTTATTGTCAAATCATTTTCATTAATTAAATTGAAGGATGATGGCTAATTTCAACTCGATCATTAATGATTTTTGGTCATAGTTCGCAAAATGTTTTACTTGCATAAAAAAATAAAAATGTTATAATTTAAAAAATATTTTAAAAAAAAAAAAATAAAAGAGATGAAATTTAATTTTATCAACCAAATTAATAACATCCCAAAAAATATTAATATTGACATCTGGTTTTTGATCGGAATGTTTATGTTATTAAATATATTCGATCCGTGATCAAATGATGACTACGAAATTAATAGAGAATCATCCAGAAAAGATAAATCAAAAAATCTCCATGGCATTCATTGGTGATAATAATGATAATACCATCACCACCAGTAAGTGATGGAAAACAATCACTCATGATCACAATATGGAAAACCAAAAAATTATTGCCGATGATAAAGTAGGATTTGATCGGTCAACCAATCAAGCTCCAAAAATTCAATCTTGATTATGATGATGGCACTACCAACTATTGGGAAGAAAATAATGTTTCAATTTCGAACAACTTAGAAGAAAATTAAAATTAATCCTTGAATTAATTTTTAAAAGTTCCTAATTTTTTTAATATTTTTTTTTTAATATTACGGATTGCTGCTCTTTTAAGAAGTTTTGATATTATCAAAATTACTGTCAAAATAAATTTTTGGAAGTTAAAATAATAGCCATTAATTTAAATAATATCAAAAATGACATTTTTTTAGAGACCGATCATTAAAAAGTTGATGATTCAATAATATTTGTTATGAAGGCATGAAGTTTAAAAATTAAAAAATGAAACTCCCAAACTGCTGGGTTGTATAAATATTTACCAATTAAATTGGGAATTATTATATTAGTCATTGATAATTTAAAATTTTTCATTGTATAATTGCGAAGGTTTTTTTCAGAGGGTGGATACTGCTACTTTTAAAAGATGAAAAAAATAGTTTGATCAGAAAACCAAATAAAATTTATTGGGAAATAATCACAATGTTGTATTGAGAGATTCTTGATTTGGAAAGATTTGACGGAATGAACTTGGTTTAGTGATAAAAAATCATGAGAGGGGGTGTTAATTAATGTTTGAATTCAAAAAACCATTACAAATATTTAAAATTGGATTTTTGATTTTATTGGGATTATTTATCTTCAATAGTTCTGATTTAATAGCAGTCCTTCCTGAAGCAGAATTTGTAGGTAACATGAGGATTGTTAATTCAACTGTGACTGACATGGGTGTTTTAGAAAAACATGCATCATTTAGTGAATATTTTGATTTTAAGCAACCAAACGCTTGTTATAATGGCAATTTAGGTGAATTTGGTATTATGTGGAAAATCAAAAACGCACCGCATAATTTATTAGGAGTTTTCTTCGATGATGGTACTAGAATTGATGAAGATGATAGATTTACTTTAGAAGAATTAAAACAAATGGGTAATGGTGCTCAAAATATGTATATTTTTTGGCAGTACCAACAAAAATAATTATTTTGCTTTGATTTTTATAAATCAAACATTTTCTATTGCTAATTTAGAATATTCTGATTCTTATTTTGTTATTATACCGGATTGATCTTAAAATGAAAACATGGCTGAAAATGATTAACATTTTTATGATGTTGAGAAAGAAAAATTAAAATAATATGGTTTAAATAAGAATTATCAAATTGATATTATAAAAATCATTAATTGACGGAAAATTAATATCTTCGTCATTAGCACTAATGAGTAAACCGAATAAAATAATTTTCAATTGGGTTGGTGAAAGCAACAGAAGTTTTCATAGGTTCATCATTAATGATGGAAAAAGATATTGAAAATTGAGATTATTTTGCCTTTTTCTTCAAGTTTAGATAAATTTTAAAAAATATTTTCAGAGTAAATATTCACGAAAGAGAGTTTATAAAGTTGGATTTTCAAAAATTAAAGCGATTTATTTCTTCATATAAAAACATTATATTAACATTAATATGTTTTATTGCTATAAGTTTGATAGCAATTGTAATTTATATTAAAAATCCAAATAAAAATACAACAGAACAAACAAATTCGAGTATTCCATTGTTAAAAAAATCAGATAATAATTTTATTTATTCAGTTCCAAACGGAATAGGGCAATTATTTCCTAACAAAGAATTGGGATTATATGCTTTATATGCGGATTCTCAAGAGTTTTTAGTCCAAAAACCTTTAATCAGTACCTTTTTTGAAGAATTAGTAGATGAAGAGGCATGGAATCAATTAAGTTCAAATGACAAAAGTGATATGCTTCATTATAATTCTCATTTAATTCCTCGAAAATTTGTTTTTCATTTAATTGAAAGTATTAAAAATTCTAAAGATTTCAATCAATATATAGGTACAAATGATGGATTTAAGCAATCACAAAACCAAACAAGCAAAAATTTTACTTTTGTTTTGCGTCCGGATGCTAAATTTGAAAATGGAACTCCAATCAATGCTAAAACAATACAAACAACAATAAACAAATTTATTTCTTTATTTGGTGATTTTAAGGACATGTTAGGTTTAAAAAACATAGGTACAGAAAAAGATAGTAATTATGTAAAAACTTTTGAAGATAAACCATATGAATTTCAATTAAAATTTTCTGCACCAAAAAGTTTATTTGAAGTTATTAAAAATATTAATAGAATTATTTTAATTGAAGAAACACAATACAACGCATCTATTTCTCCCGATGGACAAATAAAATATGGAACAGCAGCATATCCTTTTATTTCCTATGGTCCTTATATCATTAATCAAGGCTATAACGATAAAACATGGATTTTTTCAAAAAATAATTCGTATTTTGACCACCACAAAAACGTTTTGCCGTATGACGAAGTTCAAATGTTAATTGAACATAATTCAGGATCATCAGTTCAAGAAACAGAATTATTCCAAGATAATAAATTACATTTGTATGTATGTGATGCAAACAAAATAGATTCAAAATTTTTGGATAATTTTAAAAAAGATTTATTTTGTAAACCTGCGGGTTATTCTTTGATAATGAGTTTTTCATCAAATCCGAGAGTAAAAGATCCTAATTTACGAAAGGCTTTATTTTATAGTATAGATAGAAACAAAATAAAATCAATATCCTCTTTTTTATCTCCATCATTAGATTTGATGAGTGATGTTTATAGAACAAAGGATTCTATCTTCACTTTTAATGACACCCAAGAACATGAACAGAATATTACCGACATGTTTAAACAAGATTTAAAAGAATATTGTAAAAAACAAGGCACATATCCAAATCATTCAAAAGGCCAAAAAGATGCAGCATTACAATCATTAAAAAATAATTTTGGTTATGATTCAAAATTATCTCAATTTTTTTTATCAAAATATAAAAAAAACCAACAACAAATAGAGTTGACTTTGGCAACTAGAGATGGTGTATTTACAGATGAAAATTTTATTAGAGAAATCAAAGAACAAATAGAAACCGCATTTACTATTGATGGTATTAAACAAATTAATTTATTATATCGATTAAATGATTCAACGGCGGATATAAATATTTCAGTTTCAGGATTGAAACCTGAATGTTTAATTTCGACCTCAGAATATAATATTAGACGAGGAAATAACAACAGCTTTTATTTACCAGAAGAGGAATCAACACAAACAGCATTACTAAAATTGGAAAAAAAAGTTTATTCAGAATTATTATTCAATATGCCTTTGGCACAAATGAAACAAATGCGTTTTTTATTTGATGTTGAACACAACTTTATTAAATATTTTAAATTTTTTGGCTTTAAAACAAAACCTTATGATTTTGTAGGCGAATTTATGTAAAATTTAAATAAGGAAAAAATTATGAAATATAAAAAGAAAAATATTTTATTTATTACCACGATTATTGTGATATATTTGGCATTTTTATTTAATTGGTTAGAAATAGGAATATTTAAACCAAAAGGCGAATCAATTAGTGAATCAGAAATGTTAAGCAAGATTTCGCGTAAAGATATTAGTGAAAGTGTTAGATATAGTGTTTATAAAACAATGTTTTTAAAAGACAAACCTTTTGACATCAGAAATGTTTATCAAATAGAATTAACAACTCATAATAATGAAAAATTTCATGCAGAAATTATTAAAAATACCAAAGAAGAACTATCTTTTGAATTATTGCCTAGAAATAAAATTTCTTATCAATATGAATTCAGACCTTTTAGTTGGTTGTTGAGTATTTTTAGTATTTTGTTAAATTTTATTAATGTATTATCTAGTTTAGTATTTACTATTTATATTTTTCTAGCTATTCATCGTGAATCAGGTAAACTTAATTCTAAATCTTTAATTACTTCCAAACAAAAATCCCTTTTCACTTTCAAAGATGTGGCTGGGAATACCGAAGAAAAAGAAGAGATGACCGAATTAATTGATTTTTTAAAACAACCACAAAAATACGAAACTATAGGGGCTGCCATTCCGAGGGGTGTTTTATTAGAAGGACCACCAGGAACTGGTAAAACTCTTTTAGCCAAAGCTTTAGCGGGCGAAGCCAGTGTTCCTTTTTATGCTGTTTCAGGTTCGGAATTTGTGGAAATGTATGTAGGTGTAGGCGCTTCCAGGGTTAGAAAATTGTTTAAAGAAGCGAAATTAAATGCTCCTTGTGTGTTATTTATTGATGAAATTGATGTTTTAGGTGGTCGAAGAGGAGGAAATTCTTCAGGCGGCAATCAAGAAAAAGATCAAACTTTAAATCAACTTTTAACCGAAATGGATGGTTTTACTCCATCTCAAGGTATTATTGTGATTGGAGCTACTAATCGCGCCGATATGTTAGATGCAGCCTTATTACGACCAGGGAGATTTGATCGTAAAATTCTGGTTAATTTACCAGATATCAAATCACGTGCGGAGATTTTAAAACTACACGCCCAAAATAAAAAATTATCTTCTGATATTGATTTTCATCAATTAGCACAACAAACTCCAGGGATGAGTGGGGCCCAATTAGCTGCGGTTTTAAATGAAGCTTCGATTTTGACTGTCCGTAATCACAAAGATTTCATTACCATGACTGAATTATCCGAAGCTCTAGACCGCGTTTTAATGGGACCCGCTAAGAAATCGATTAAATATGACCCTGAAGAACGCCGTATGGTTGCTTATCATGAAGCAGGACACGCAGTCATTGGGATTAAATTAAAACACGCTCAAAAAGTTCAAAAAATTACGATTATCCCTCGGGGTAACGCTGGTGGTTATAATTTAATGATGCCAGAAAAAGAAACTTTCTTTTCTTCTCGAAAAAGAATGTTAGCACAAATCCAATCCTTTTTAGGAGGACGTGTCGCGGAAGAATTAGTTTTTGATGATATTTCTTCTGGTGCCTTTGACGACTTTCGACAAGCGACTAAAATTGCCCGGTTAATGGTGACTAAATACGGGATGAGTGATTTAGGAGTTAGTCAAGATTCCGAATTTTCGGATAAAAAACTGATTGATACCGCAATTAAAAAAATCATTGATAATTGTTATGCCCGAACTAAACATTTAATGTTAGAAAATAAAACCTTATTAGATCAAATCGCTCATTTATTATTAGAACAAGAAACGATTACTCAAGCAGAAATAGAACAATTAGTTGTAAATACTAAGAAATAAGAATTTAATCAAAAGACTTTTTGGAGTCTTTTTTTATTTTATTAGTGCTAATTAAAGTAAAAAAATATCAAAATAAAAACATTGTGATGAAAAATTAACAATTAAAACAGAGATTGAAGTTAAAATATAGATTTCAAAAAAATAGTTGGTTCAGAAGAAAAAATTATTATTCATACACGCAGAAAAAGAATTTAATTCGTTAGCAGAAGAAAATAAATTAACTATCTTGATCTTTTGTTTTTTTCGGTTGATTTGATTAATGTTTGGAGATATTTTTTGAATATTATTTTTGAGATTTTTAATAACATGATATTAATTATTTTATAGATTAAATTTGGTTAACGGTAGTTAAATAAAAAAACTCTCTTAAAAGAGAGTGGGATCATAATGTTTGAATTTAATTTTTACTTTCGATAGTTTCATAAATAGGTGGTTTTATACTGATAATTTGACCTTCTCGATTGTATTTAGTATCTTGTCTTTGACTATAAAGATTATATTCAGTTATTTCTAATTTAGGTTTGGTTTTAGGATCATTAGGATTAATATTAAATATCATATAATTATCATCCATATGATAATAAGTTATTATTTTTTTAAACTTATTAGCTTGATAATATTCATTCAACCTAATAAGTTGTTCAAAATTGAGTGTTTTAATATAATATTCTTTTATAACTAATTCATCATTTTGATTAAATTTACTAATTATTTTACTATAGGTTTTATTAGCTTCAATTTTGGTTTTTTGTGGATCAATATTTTTATCTAAAATTTCGTACCGAATTGGATAATTAGTATTAATAAATTCGGATGTTATTTGTGGTAATTGAACATCATAAAATTGTTTTTCTTGAATATTAAATTTATTTTGATAAGGTGCCATTTTTTCCATTATTTCAACTAATTCATGATAAAAATTTATTTTTTTATCTTTAGCTTCGGTTTCAGTAGTCGCATTTAAAATAGAATTTTTAGTTTCGGTAAATTTTTTCATTATGCCGTTAATATCCCAATTATTAGCAGCATCCGAATCATTTAAAGCTTGATCATTAGGTAAATCGTGATGATTTAAAAATTGTGAAAAGTTATCTAGATTTTTTTTCTTATTTACAGTTTTAAAAAATAACCATCCAATAACTAAACTAATTAAACTTAACGCACTTATTATGAATAAAAGTTTGTTTATTTTTGACATTTTTATGACTTTCTAATAAAAAAATCACATTTTTATTATACTTATTTTTTTTCGCTCTTAAAAAAACTAGTAGTTGTTTATTTATATTTTAATTAATAGAAGATAAATTTAGCCTTAACTATTGAGTAATAAAGCTATTTCAATTATTTTTTTTTATTTAAAATATTATTTTGATCAAAAAAATACTAAGTTGCTAAATTAGATTGAATTAAATTCATTATTACTGGTAAATATTTTGCATAATGTTAGACATGAAAAATATAAATTTGTATATTACCTTAAATCTTAAAATTGGACAATAAAATACTTTTTAAAATTAAATATTTAATTTTTAGTTTTGTTATTTAAGTTGAAAATATATTGATTATATATCATAAAAATTTACACAAGAAAGCAAAAATCACTTTTTAAAAAAAATAATTAATTTATTTTTAATAAAAATTTGACAAAATTTTTTTTGTTTATCATATAGTTAAATTTAATAAATAATTTTTTCTTTTGGTATTTATAATAGTCCTATTTTCTGAGATTTATATTGATTAAAGTTCCCTCCTCCTATTTTATTAATTAAAACTAAAATTACTTATAAAAAAAATAAAGAGACAATTTAACCACTTATAAAATCACAAATTATAACAAGTAACCAACAAATAGATAACCTTTATAAATCGGAGTGATATCATATAATTAAATTATTAAAAGAGTTAAGAAGAAATTGCTATTTAAATTATATTATTTATTATTTTTTTATTTTAATTATTCATTGGAAGTTTAACATTGATTATATGTTAAAAAATTAATTGGCTTTTTCTCAAAAAATTATTTGAATGATGACTATTTGTTTATTATTTGTTTTTGATAATTAAGTTTTTTTGGGCTGCGTGAGAATGAATTTTCAGAAAGAACTATTAGACAAATAGAAATTATTCACGTAATATATTAGAACCTAATGCTGATCATTTTTAAAGCATTAGTAAAGCAACAGTTAATGCAGTTAAAGATATTACTTACGGTGTTCAAGATACTTTTTTAAAACTTAACCGTTTTTTATTTTAAAAAAATATTAATAAATTATCAAAAAATATAAAAAAAAGGAGGTTATATGATGCAACGTAAACAAAGAATTAAAGATATAATCGTTTTGTTGATTTTAAGTTCTATTTTTGTTATTACGTTACTAGAAGTAAAAAATTTACTAAAAGTAAACAAAAGTTATTTTGATTTTATGAAAAATGAAATAATATATTGGATTTTTATTTTTATTTCATTCTTTATGATAATTGGATTATTTTTTTATATTTGTTTTAAAATAACAAACGGAACAGCATTTATTTATAAAGATCTTGATAAAGAAAAAAACTTAAATAATATTGATTTTGGTCAATTATTTTTGTTTTTGGATATTTTTATTTTTCGTAAAAAAAGAGATTGTAATAATAAATTAATTAATCATGGTACAGAATCACATTCCGAAAAAAATTATTTTTTAAGAATATTTTTTTCATTATTATTTTTAATGATGTTTTTATTTATAATTACACATTTTTTAATTCCAGTTTTTTATTGTTCTATAGATAAAGATAAAATTGAGATTTATTATAATATTTGTTATGATATTTTATATCGTATTTCACTTACTGTATGTTTTTTATTAGGAAATGGAAATATATATAAATTTTTGGAAAATTTTGCTATTTTTTGGTGTTATTATGTAAAATTATTTCAATTATTAGGAATTTTCCATTTTTTAGAAAATGATTTTAATAAAACTATTAATTACCATAATTATTTTCTGATTATTGAGTAGTATTATAAAAAATTAAAAGCATAAAACCAAAAAACCAAAATCAATAAAAAAAATGAATAAAAAATATTTAAATGACTCTCAAACTGAGAGTCATTTTTTTTAAATAACTAAACGTCATAAACTACACAAACTATTGATTTTTTAATTAATAATTTAGTTAGTTTTAAAAGTTGAATTTATTTTATTTTTTTAGTTTTTTTATATAAAAAAATTGTTTACAACAACTATTTTTTTAATAATTATAAAATTTTTTAAAAAATTATTTTTGCTTTTCGCATTTGTATTAAAATTAAATTGGTTACTTCCGAAATTGAAGTTTTCAAATCATCTACTTTAATTTCTAAAAAATGCGTCGGTGTTTGATTTTTAAAATATTTAACTAAAGGTAAAGTTTCTTTTTTATAGACTACTAAACGTTTTAAAAAAGTTTCTTTTTGATCATCTTTTCTTTGGATTAAAGGGGTTTGATCATCATCACAAAACCATAATTTTCGCGGAATTTTTGTTTCAATATGATAAATA
Source organism: Candidatus Phytoplasma mali (assembly GCF_000026205.1). GTDB lineage: Bacteria > Bacillota_I > Bacilli_A > Acholeplasmatales > Acholeplasmataceae > Phytoplasma > Phytoplasma mali. The sequence continues at coordinate 563,263 of NC_011047.1, forward strand.
TTACCACACTTCGGACAAATTCGACGGCCAGTAATTCTTTTTTGTAAACAATCTTCTGAAGTATTTAAATAAATTACTGCGGTTAAATTAATTTTTTTAGTTTGAAAAAATTTTTTTAACATTTTGGCTTGAGCTAAATTGCGTGGAAAGCCATCAAGTAAAAAGCCTTTTTTAAATTTATCTTCAGATAAGTAATCTATCACCATTTTGTTAGTGATTTCATCCGGAACTAAAAGTCCTTTTAAAATATAAGCTTTAGCTAAGTTTCCTAGCTCAGTATTTTGACTAAAATTTTTTCGAAACATATCTCCAGTAGAGATATTGTAAAGTTTAAACATTTGAGAAAGAAGAGCAGCTTGAGTTCCTTTTCCAGTTCCTGGAGCTCCTAATAATATTATTTTCAATTTCTTTCCTTCCTGAAAGTTAACTTAGTGAAATTTAAGATAACTTTTAAGCCGATTTATGGTATATTTTTTCCAAAAGTTTTTCAAAAATTTTTAAATGGTTAAAATTTAAATCCAACATTATTGAACTTGATTTTTTAACTATTTATCATTATCTTTGGATTCAATTATTTCAATTTTTAAAACTATACTTAATATTTATAACATATAAAATAATAATTTTCAATCTAATTATAAAAAATTAAAATCATGTTATAATTATGTGTATATAAGATATTTATTTTTGTGTATAAATATTTTAAAAAATTTTAATTTTAAAAAAATATTTTCCGAAAGGGAAGCTATAACGTGTTAAATTTTAAATTACCTGAATTATCTTATAATTATGATGCTTTAGAACCATTTTTCGATGCTAAAACGATGGAAATTCACTATACTAAACATCATCAGACTTATGTTGATAATTTTAATCAAGCTTTAAAAAATTATCCAAATTTAAATTATTCTTTAGAAGCAATGTTAACTGATTTAAATTTAGTTCCAATTGCGATTAGAACAGTGGTCCAAAACCACGGTGGTGGTCATTTTAATCATTCTTTTTTTTGGAAGATTTTAAAATTAAATTATCAAAAAACTCCGAAAAATGAACTAGCTAATTTAATTAACCGACATTTTGAATCTTTAGAAAATTTTAAAAATGAATTTATTGCGGCTGGAAAAAAACTTTTTGGTAGTGGTTGGGTTTGGTTATTATTAACTTTCGATCAAAAATTAATAATTACTACTACTATTAATCAAAATACTCCTTTGCATTTAGGAACACCGTTATTAGGTTTAGATTTATGGGAACATGCTTATTATTTAAGTTATCAAAATCGTCGTCCTGATTACATTGAAGCTTTTTTTAGTGTTATTAATTGGTCTCAAGTGGAATATAATTTAACTTCAGTTTTAAAAAAATAAGAATTTCTTCAACTGATTTTAAATTCATAAAGGAAAATAAATCTTTTGTTATGAAAAAACCAAGTTTAATACGTATTGAAGTACTTATTTTATTATATCAATATGATTTTTACCTCCAGGATTTAAAGTTTTTGAATTATACCACCAAACCTCAAAGTTTGGTTTTTTTTCAAAAAATTATTCCTAAAATAACTTTAATTGATGAAATTATTCAAAAAAATCTTTATAATTATCAATTAAAACGTTTAAATAAAGTAGACCAAGCTATTTTACGTTTGGCTACGTTTGAATTATTAGAAAATAAGATCATTGCTCCTATTATTATTGATGAAGCTTTGGAATTAACTAAAAGATATTCAGAATTAGATGATCAAAAACAACATAAATTTAATAATAAAATTTTAGATCAAATTTATCATAGTTTAAAATCTCTCAAAACTAATTTGGAGGTTAAAAAAATCTCTGAAAACCATATTTAAAGTTATTTTTCTCTAATTTTTTAGTTAGAGATTTTTTTATCTTTAATTAAACTAAAAAAAATTAAAAATAAAGATCAACCAAGTTTTATTTTTAGAAAGAATGGAATTATTTTGAAAAATTATATTAAAGATAAATTACAAAAATTAAATTTTTCTTATTTAACTCCTATTCAAGAAGAAGTTTTTAAAAATTTCTCTCAACCACAACATTTAATTGGTTTAGCACCGACGGGTACTGGTAAAACTCATGCTTATTTATTAGCAATTTTAAGTCAAATTGACGTTAACCAAGCTGTCGTTCAAGCTGTTATTATCGCACCAACAAATGAATTAGTTTTACAAATTTTTAAAATGTTACAAGCGATTCCTGAAAATGCAGTTAAAGTACGAATTTTTTATGGTGGTATGGATAAAAAAAGAACTAGTTTAAAATTACAAAAACAGCAACCTCAAATTGTGATCGCTACTCCAGAAAAATTATTTGAATATGCTATTTCTTTAGGACAATTAAAAATTAACCGCACCCTTTTTTTTGTTTTAGATGAAGCTGATATGTTGTTAGATCGAAAATTTTTATCTTTTTTAAAACCATTAATGATTACTAAATCAAAACCTAAAATAATGCTATTTTCTGCTACTTTTAAACCATTTTTAACTAATTTTATTAAACAAAATTTTGGTCCTACTTTATTAATTGATTTAACTAAAAATTATTTAAAAAATATTAAATATTATTTATTAAAAAGTCATGATAAATTAAAAACTTTATTAACTTTAACCCAAAAATTAAAACCTTATTTAGCTTTAATTTTTGTTTCTCGTAAGCAAGATCAATTACCGATATTTGAAACTTTAAAAAAACATCAGTTAAATGTTTTTAATTTTTCATCAGATTTATCAGTTAAACAAAGAAAACAAAGTTTAAAAGCTATTGAAAATTTAAAATATCAGTATATTATTACGAGTGATTTAGCTGCTCGTGGTTTAGATTTAGATATTTCTTTAGTGATTCATTATGATTTACCTTTACATTTAGAATTTTTTCAACATCGCTCCGGTCGTACTGGTCGCATGGGAAAACCAGGTGAAGTAATTACCATTTACAATGAATCAGAAATAAAAACAATTAATAAATTAAAAAGTCAACATTTTAATTTTCAACAAATGATTTTAACTTCTAAAGAAATTGAAATTTTAAAACCTAAACCGGATCGCAACCACAAACCGCATTTAATTAAAACTCCTAGAAAAAAAAATAAAATTCGATCAATTCAAAAATATTCCCAAGGAAAGAAAAAAAATGCTTAAAATTGGTTGTTTTGTTTCTTTAAAAAAACCCGATATGTTTTATGGTGCGGTTCAAGCGGCTATTGCCTTTCAAGCGAATACTTTTATGGTTTATAGTGGGCCACCCACGAACACTCAACGTGTGGCTTTAAATAATTTTAAAATTTCTGAAGCTTTAACGTTATTGAAACAACATCAAATTAATCCGGATGATTTAGTTGGTCATGCTCCTTATATTATTAATTTAGCGAATCCTAATCCAGTTAATCGGTCATTCGCCATTGATTTTTTAACTCAAGAAATTATTCGTTTTAACGAAATGCAAATTAGTCAAATGGTACTACATCCTGGAAATGCTCTTCGACAAACTAAAAATACCGCCATTGAATTAATTGCTCAAGGAATTAATCAAATTTTTAAAAATACCTCACATTGTCGAACTAAAATTGCTTTAGAAACTATGGCTGGTAAAGGTACAGAAATTGGGCGCGAATTTCAAGAACTAAAAGCTATTATTCAATTAATTCAGGATCAAAGTCGAATTAAGGTTTGTTTTGATACTTGTCATGTATTTGATGCGGGTTATGATATTAAAAATAATTTTTTAAAAGTGATTGAACTTTTTGATCAAATTATTGGTCTGAAATATCTTTCTTGTTTGCATATTAATGATTCCAAAAACTGTTTAGGTAGTAAAAAAGATCGTCACCAAAATTTAGGCTTAGGACAAATTGGATTGAAGGCATTAATGGAAATTATTTATCATCCTTTATTTTTATCTTTGCCAAAGATCTTAGAAACACCTTATATTGATGGTCAACCGATTTATAAACAAGAAATTATTATGATTAGAACCGAAAATCATTTTGATTAATTAAGCGAACTGTTGCATTTTTTTAGACTTTTTAAAAAAATAAAATAACTACTTAGATTTTTTGTTTTATTTTTTTATTTTTTAAAAAAAGTCTAAAAAAATGCAACACTTCGCTTTATACGAAGAAATTTAATCCAAAAGAAAATAAATAAAAAAATAAAAAAAGGAAAATAAACAATAATGGTAAATGAAAGGAAAACTGAACAACTTGTACGAAAAATGTTAAAAGAAGCAGGATACTATAATAATCCGAATATCATTATTGAAGAACAATCATCAGACAATCCTCGAATAAATAAATTACTTAAAACAGCTAGTAAAAGCGGTGATGGAAAAGGTTATCCTGATTTTATCATATCATTTGTAAACCAACAAGATAAATTAATATTAATAGAATGTAAAGCATCTACAACTAAACATGAAAGTTTAGATAAAAAACAATATAAAGATTATGCTTTTGATGGTGTTTTGCTTTATGCTAATTACTGTAAAAAAGATTTTGATGTGACTGCTATCGTGATAAGCGGAGAAACAGAACAAGAAAAGAAAATATCTACTTTTTTATGGATTAAAGAAAGTTATTATTATAAAAATATTCAAAATAAACTAATATTAAATCCTCAACAATTAAACGAAATAATAACAGAACAAAAAAAACCTATTAGCGAAGAAGCTTTAATAATGAAAGCTGTTGAATATAATAAATTATTACATTCTAACTCTATCCCTGAAGTGGAAAGGTGTATTATTATTAGTTCTATTTTAGTAGCTTTACAAAACAAAGTTTTTATTAATGAGTATAAATTATATACTCATAAAGAAAATGACAGACTGATCGATGATATTGTAAAATTTTGTAAACAAATTTTAGAAGATAAGCAAATTTCAAAAGATAAAATTCAAACTATAGTAACTGAATATTCTAAATATAAAAATAATAAGCAATTAACTTCGCCATTTATTAAAGATAAAAAAACTAAAACAAATATACCTAATAATTTATTAAGAAATTTAATAGATGATGTAAATGATAATATTTTACCTTATATTCGTGATAATAAATTTGATATTTTAGGTAAATTTTACACTCAATTTATTAAATATGCTGGCGGTGATAAAAAAACAGGGCTTGTTTTAACACCGATTCATATAACTGAATTTTTTTGTGATTTAATAAATATACAACCAAATGATATTGTTTTTGATCCTTGTTGTGGCACTGGTGGTTTTTTAGTTTCAGCAATGAAAGCGATGGTTCAAAATGTCAAATATGAAAAAAATAAACAAGCAGAAATTAAATTAAATCAATTGATAGGTATTGAAATTAGACCAGATATGTTTAGTCATGTATGTTCTAATATGATGATGAGAGGCGATGGGAAAAGTAATATTTTTCATGGAAATTGTTTTGATGATGAATTAATAAAAATAGTTAAAAAGAAAAAACCCAATATTAGTTTTTTAAATCCTCCTTATAGTAATGGAAATGCTGAAGAACAATTAGAATTTATTGAAAATAGTTTGAATTGCTTAACCAAAGGGGGGGAATGCGTCGCTATTTGTCAAATGAGCACTGCCTTAAATACTAAAGGATTAACCATTAAAGAAAGATTATTTCAAAAACATACTTTAAAAGCAGTTTTATCGATGCCTGAAGATTTATTTTATCCTGTGGGAGTAGCTACTGTCATTTTAATTTGGGAAGCTCATATTCCTCATGATAGTAATATTAATACTTTTTTTGGTTATTTTAAAAATGATGGTTTTGTGAAAACAAAATATAAAGGAAGAATTGATATTAACAATAAATGGCCTTCAATTAAGAATGAATGGTTAATTACTTATAAAAATAAACAAGACAAAGAAGGTTTATCTGTTAATCATCCTGTTAAATATCATGATGAATGGTTGGCCGAAGAATATTTGACAACTAATTATGATGATTTAACTGATGATATTTTTATCAAAAAAATAAAAGAATTGATCGCTTTTGAATTTTTAAACGTTCATAATAATACTTTGTGTTCTTTAACAAACGAAAAACAATTACTTCATCGATTAAATTTAAATATAAATAAAATGAAATTTTTTTCCATTCAAGAATTATTTATGATTGAAAGAGGTAAAGATATCATCAAAGATTTAGAACAAGGAGACATCCCTTTAGTAAGTTCCAGCAGTTTAAATAATGGTGTTAAAGATAACGTCCAAAAAGGAAAAAAACTTTTTCCAGCTAATTGTATTACAATAGCTAATAACGGCTCCATAGGTTCTTCATTTTATCAAAATAAATCTTTTTATGCTACTCCTGATGTAACTATTTTAAGAAATAAAAAACTAAATGTTTATAACGCTTTATTTATTACTATTCTTCTTGAAAAAGAAAAATATAGATTTAATTATGGTAGAAAATGGAGCAATGATAAAATGAAAAATAGTCAAATTAAAGTTCCAACCAACGATAAAGGGGGGGCAGATTGGGAATTTATGGAAGAATATATCAAATCATTACCTTACAGTGAAAATTTTAATAAATAAAAGTTTTAATAATAAATTTATATACTGATAAAATAAATATTAAAGATAGTAAACAAACAAAAAAATAAAACAAAAAATTTAAGTAGTTATTTTATTTTTTTTAAAAGTTCAAAAAAATGCAACACTTCGATATATATATCTATTATGGTATTTTTATTTTTTTGCTTAAGCAGGGAAGAATATTTTTTATTTTTGGTTCAATTTTATCTTAATGAATTAGAGATATTTTGAAATCATATGAATGAAATAATTATTATTCAGGTCTCATTTGATTAAAACTATCACTAATTTTTTTACTTTGATAAAATTTAAATTACTTCAAATCGAAACTTAATTCATGCAGTAGTAATTAATTAGGTTTTAATTTTAAAAATAATTTTTTATTTAAGTAATGAAATCAATATTGATTATGATAACAAACAATAAATTAGTTCTTCTCATTAATCAAATTACACAGAGAAATTTTATTTCACTAATTTTTAAAAATTTAATAGTGTAAGGAGTTTTATAAATTAAAATTAAGGAAGTTAGATATGATAAAAATAATTTTAGAAAAATTTTTAGCTTTAATTGGTTTGATTTTTTTATTAGGTTTAGCTTTTTTTTGGGCTGATGGTATTTATCCTGAAGACATTTTACGAACTGTAATTAATATTCCTACAAGTACAACTTTTAAACCAGATTCTGAAAAAGATCAAGATCAATTACCAGTTACTTCGCCATCGTCAGTTCTTCCACAAGATGAGAAATTACCAGTTACTTCGCCATCGTCAGTTCTTCCACAAGATGAGAAATTAACAGTTACTTCACCATCGTCAGTTCTTCCACAAGGCGAGGAGTATTAATAACGAAATTATTTAAAATATTATTTTAAATTTGCAATTAATTGATATTTTTATTAAACCAAAACGTTTCGTATATAATATTTTTTTTGATTTAAAAAAGTTTTTTTAACTTATTAAAATTAAAAATCTATTTGTCAGGTTTTAAAAATGAAAAAACAAACTAAAGAACAAAAAATTAGAAAAATGTTAAAAAACGCTAATTTATTAACTTTAAAAATTGTAATTTTAAAAAATTTAAATACTAAAACCAAATATATTAAAAATAAAAATATTTTGTTTGTTAATCCTCAAGTTAAACATTTAGTTTTTCAATTCTTAGTGAAACAAAAAAAGGACTACTTTTTATAAAGATATTTTTAAAGTTTTTTTAATTTTAAAATTTAAATGAATAATATTTTACTAAATTTTTAAAATAATTTAAAAATTTAGTATTTTTTTTCTCTAAAATTCTTTTTTAATTTTAAACATGCTAAAAAAAGTTTAAAATTAAAGTAGGTATATTAAGTATTTTAAATATATTTTTACTTTATATATTTATTTTAATTATTTAAAAATATTACTATTATTGAAGATTTAAATATTAATAGTAATAATTTTATTAGAAAAAAGGATATTAAATTTGTTTATCATTAATCAAAAATTTTTATTTAAGTTTATAATATTTTTATTGATTGTCAGTTTTTTAAATTTTATTTTTATTAAAGGTGAAGAAAGTGCGACTGTTTTAAATAATAATAACCATTCAGTTGGTTTATCGCTTCCTTCTTCTTTCGTTGAACAAAATAAAGATTTAAAGCATGAAGACTTTACTTTAACACTATTTGTGAGACAACCAAATCAATTTATAATTGAAGTGGAATTTTCGCCAGTTTACAGATATTATTTAGATTTAAGAATTAACCAAGATCAATCATCTTTTACGAAAGTTATTAATATAAAAACTAAATTTATGGATGATACCGAATCTAATCATGTGAACCCTGTGCCAGTTATAATCTTATTTAAGTTGAAATTAATTGAAATTGAATTTGAAACTCATGATAAAGTTATCTTTTCGAACGAACATTTAGAAGAAAAAGACCCTGTTACTCATGAAAATAAAATTTTTAATGGTTTTTATAAAAAGTTGTATAGAGATGGTGTACATTTTACTAATAAAAGTTTAAAAGAACTGATATTTCCGAATAGTATCACCTCAGTAACTCAAATATCAACATTGGAAAAAAATAATGATCAAACACCACACCCTTTTAACAGTATTCCAGAATCATTTTCATATTCGGTAAATGAAAATAATGATCATAATCTTCAACAGCTTAGTAGTATGCATCAAAATCAGTTTCCTCGGAAATATTATTTTTTAATTATTCCAGTAGCGATGATTTTGATTATATGTTTGATTATTTTTCTATTTTGGTTTAAAAAATAATTTTAAATTAAACTATTTGGAACATTAAAATAGTTTGTTTTCTATAAATAACTTAAGTTTAGTTAAAAAGTATTTTGAACACCAACTTTGAGTTATTTAAATTAAATAATGTCATTCAATCAACAACTCTGTTTGAGTTTTGTTGATTTTTTTTATTTTAACCAATTAATTCAGTTTTAAAATTTTAACAGATATCAAAGAAAAAGAAAACATTTCATTACCGGAAATTTTTAATTGCTTTATATTTGTAAAATTTTTTTTAAAATGATATATTTTAATAAGTTAAATATTTAATTCGGATTATGGTTTTTTGTATGATAAAAAAATAATATTGTTTGGTATTAATTTTTTTAATAACTAAAGTTATATATCTTTTGAATATTTAATTAATTAAATTTATTTTATTAGGAAAAAAATCGATATGAATAAAAATAAAAGTGATAATTCAACACCAATATTTTTTAGTTTAGATTTAAAAATTTTAATTTTTTTAAATTTTTTACTTTTAATAATTAACGGTTCTTGTATTTTGTTTAGATTTCAAGCTTTACCTAAAATATTGTATTATTATAATTTTATAGAATGGATAGAAACAAAGACTTCCCCAAAAAAATAATTACTTTAAATAAAAAAATCATATTATATAGAATTTGAATTCTTTTATATAGAGAGATGTTTTTGTGGTTATAGATTGTTATTTAAATTGATGATAAATAGAGGTTTGGTGGGATATGACTTTATTTAAAATTTTTTTAAAAAAAAAGATTTTTTTATTTTTTTTAATGTTTTTATTTTTGATGCTTTATATAACCATTAATGGTGTTCAACAACCTGCTCATAAACGGGAAACAAAATATCAATTATCGGTTAAATTGCCTTCTAAATTGCCTTCTCCTTCTATTAAATTGTTATATAAAAAGGATAAAGAGGAACATACAATTGATAATCCAACTATTCAACAAGTTGTTGATGTTGTTTGGGAAGATAAATTATCTGTCTGTAAAGTTTATACAGATACAAAAAGGTTTGTTAACGGTAGAATTGATCTTGTCAAGAAATGGAAGGATAACGATGACAACATTTTACAAATAGAAGAAATGGATTCAGAAAACTCATCATCATTCAAAAAAGCTTATAGGACTAATGAAAAAGATTCCTACAATAAAATACTTGAATTTATTATTTATCAAAATCTTGATTCTAAAGAAGATTATAAATCACCTACTAAAACTATAGAATTTACACCTATACAACCACGTACTCATCATTATTTAGAATCAAAATTTTTCGATTTCAAACAATTTTGATATTACAAAATAATTCAGCAAAATAAAAAAAACGAAGTGTTGCATTTTTTTAGACTTTTTAAAAAATAAAATATTTGTTCAAAAGTAGTTAAATTTGATTAATTAAAGTTTTTATAAAATTTAAAAAAAATATAAATATGATTTTGATAATTAAATAGACAATATTATAATTTTAAAACTACATTAACAACCAAATGCAATTTTTAAACGTAAAAAATAAAATAAAATAGTGGTTAATATCGGTTATTTAGTCTAAATTTATCATCATAAAAACAATTAATTCAAACATGATTTGATAATCATTAATTAAAAAACAAAGTTTTAAATTGAAAAAATTTAACAGTGAATATCAAGACATAAAGATATTTACTATCAAAGTGTTTTAGTTTATCATAGGTGTCTTATAAATAACATTTGGACATTTTTTTAAATCATTTACAATATCAAAAAAATTAGATCAAGTTTAAGTTTTCTTTTTAGAAGATTAAAAAATAACAAATAAAAAAATAAAATATTTGTTCAAAAGTAGTTAAATTTGATTAATTAAAGTTTTTATAAAATTTAAAAAAAATATAAATATGATTTTGATAATTAAATAGACAATATTATAATTTAAAAATTATGTTTAATCAGGGAAAGTCAAATATGATCTATAGTCAAAATAAATTATTAAAATTATTTTTAATAATTCCTTTATTTATTGCTTTCACAATTTTTTGTTATGGTTTACAAAATCATAAAAAAAGTCTTCAATATAAAGTGAGTGTTAAATTACCAAAACCGATACAACCACCGACAGACACAGAGATTTCAGAATATTTTAAGGTAAATCTAACTAATAACCCCGTTAATTTAGAAAATTTTCAACCATCAGAAGATTCAAATAAAACTGACTCAGAATTAATACCAATTACAACAAAAACTTCTATTTCAAAAACAATACCACAAATAAAAGATTCAATAATTACGCGAGAATATGAAGTTTTTTTAGATGATCAAGTTTCTTCTAAGGAATATATTAAAGTTCATGTAGATTATTTTGCAATAAAAAACATTTCATACTACGACAAATCATCAAATGAAAAAAAAAATATTTCAAACAATTTGTTTAACCAACACTACATATACGATTGGTTCTTAAAAACACCATTATTTAAAAATTCAACAAATCAAATCGATGATGTTATTTTAAAAGCTTCAAAACAACCAGGAGAAACAAATCCCAAGTTAAAGTTAGACCTTAAACAAACTTTAAATTATCAAATATTAAAAGAATATCCTATAATTAAAGAATTAATCTCAAAAAATGTTGATAACATCGAATTAGAAATTGATTTTACAATCAAAACTATAGAAGATTAATATTTTGGATTTAATTGACTACAAAATTTAATTATTTTTACTAATGGTTAATTTTGTAGTTTTTTATTTAATGATAATGATTTAATTTTTCATTATTAGTTATCTTTGATATTTTTTTAAATTCTTTATCAATTATTTTTAAGTTTAATTGAACAGTATTTGATGAATTTTATTTTCATATTTTTCAATTAAAGTTAAATTATTTTTTTTTTCATTGACAATATTTTTAAATTTTTAATTTTAAAAAATTTATTTAGAAAACCTAATGTTAAAGATGAAGATTATTTGTTATATTGTGATGATAAAAATTAAATATTGTTTTTTTTAAAAATTAAATGTTATCATATAATTATTAGTAAGATATTTTGAATAAGATCTTATTAAAATTTGAATTTTTAAAAAAAATTATTATAAAAATCGAAAAGGTGAAGAAATTAAAATGAAAGAAGCCAATATTATAAAAAATAAAAATAACAAATATGAAATTTTTAGTTTAAAATCTTTATTTTTTTTAGGTTTAATGTTTATTTGTGTTTTAAATGTTTATATGTTTAAACAAAATACTGCTTCATATTATCAACAATTATTTACACCTTTATTATTATGTATGGTTTTAGGTATTTTTTTACATTTTGTCGGTAATATGATCCCTTTTTTGAATAAATTCGGACTAAGTTTTTTATTATGTGCTTTAGTTCCTTCTTATTTAGTTTATCAAAAGGTAATATCACCGAAATTAGTAGAAAAATTTCATGAAGATTTTTTTAATAAAGGTATTAATTTTCCTCATTTTTTTATTCTTTTAGTAATTGCAGGTAGTATTTTTAGCATTGATAATAAATTATTAAAAAAATCTATGAAGAAATTTCTTCCTTTAACTTTAATTTCTGTTACGGTTGCTTTTTTATTGGTTGGAGGAATAGGACATTTATTACACTTTTCAGTTCCTAAAGGATTTATTTCCAAAGGTTCCTTCTTAGATGCTATTTTTTATGTTTTTGTTCCTATAACTAATGGGGGAGTTAATTTTGGTGTTAATGGTCTGACTAATGGTCTGTACGGAAGAGTATCATCGAAAATAAATAACTTTGAATTACGTGCATTTTTAATTGCTCCTTTAATTTTAACTCGTATACTGGCGATTGTTTTCACGAGTTTATTGTGTAATTATTTAAATAAAACGAAATTAAATGGTCAAGGTCAATTAGAATATATTAAAAATAAAAATAAAAGTGATTTGACAAATAAAAATAAAAAATTATTTGAACTGTCCGATATCAGAACAGGATTGTTAATAGCGATTGCTTTTTATATGTTGGGACGTGTATTAAGTTTTGTCTTTTTTAAAAATAACGATTTTGTTTTAGTATTTATGATAATTTTATTATTTATTTTTAAATTATTTAATTTAATGCCTATCAGTTTTCAAGGGAATTTGATTCAAACTGGTAAATTTATGACTACTAATTTTGCTGCTCCTATGTTGGTTGGTTTTAGTTTAACTACTAATTGGAAAATTTTATTAGCAGCTTTAACGGCATCCAAGATAATTTTATTAGTTTTAACTTCTTTATTAACAGTAACTTTAATTTCTCTTTTACTGGCGAAAAAATTTGGTTTTTATGCATTAGAAGCTGCCTTAACTGCCGGTCTAGGTTCTCACAGTGTTGGTGATTCTCCAGAATTTGGCGGAATTATCACTATTAGTAAAAAACTAGATTTATTGCCTTTAATGAACATTACTACTCGTATTATTGGACCAATGATTTTTTTTATTTCGTCTTTAAGTTTTCAATATTTTTATACATCTTAATAAAATTAATTAATAACAACAACATTGTTGATAGTTAAAATAGTATGATGATGTTATTAATATTGATAAATTTTTTGATTTGTTTGAGATTTTTTCAAATTAAACCATTAATAATTAGACTAGCTATGATCGAGCTAGTCTTTTTTAATTTATTATTTTTTTATTTGTCAATGATGATTAAAATATGAAATTGAATCTCGAAATCAGTGTCAATTAAATTGGTTTCGGAAAAATAAATTTATTAAATAAGAAAATATTTTTTAGAATTGATAATACATCATTAATTTATTTTCATAAAGCATCATATATATAAACAGTTAATAATTAACTAATCTTCTAATTTTGAAAATATTTTTAATCAGTCTTATAATCCATAAAAAGAAGATAATCAATATTACTTTAAAAAATTTCTTTACTCCAATATTAATTATTTGATAGTTGAGTAAACAGGAGATTTCTTTTTATTTTATCTTCGGAAAAAAATATCATTTTTTTATTTACCAGGTTTATTTTTTTTAGTTTTTCTTTCAATCAGAGTTAATAAAATAACTCAATTATAAATATAAATATTAATATTTATTATTATTGATTTTTTTTATTTTAGCATTATTTTCATTTTGATTTCATTAATTGATTATAATAATTATAATTTAAAGAAATTTTTTAAATGATAATTTTTTATCTTTAATTATTTTCATTGGGAAAATAAAAATATATTTGATGAATTTGGAGGTATAAAATTTGATTTTAAATAAATTTAAAAAAATCTTTTTTATTAATTTATTTTTGACTTTAATGAGTTTGATATTGATAGGTCTGAAGTTTTTTGATCCATCATTTAATGTTTTTCATTTTTATTTAAAATTATTTTTTTTATTAACTTGGACTTTAAATGATGTAATTGTTAATCACAGATGTGATGAATTAAAAAAAAAATATATGTTTTTAGATTCTAAACGTCTCTTTTTTAAAAGATATTTGATTAGTTGGGGTTTATTTTTACTAGGATTTATTTTGATAATTAAAATTTGTTTTTATGCTCCTACTGAAGAATTGGCATTAAATAAATTTATTTTGCAGATGATGACGACTGATACTCTCAATATAGATCGTATTATTATTTTAGGTTCTATTTTATTGATCATATTTTTAATTTTTTTAATATTGATAGTTTCTTGGGTATTATATGTTTATAATAGATTAAAAATTTTTATTTTTTTAGATTATTTAGAAAAAAAAGTAATCTCCAAAATTATTCGTCAAGAAGAGCATGATATTCATTTTTCAGAATTTCAAAAAAGACATTTTTTCGTTATTAAAATGTATTTTTTAACTTTTTTGGTATTACCTTTTTTATTTTTGTTTATTATTTTTTTTATTAATCATAATTTAATTTTGAATGCAATGTTTTTAAAAATTTATTATTTCATTTTGGCACTACCTTTATTAATTGGTAATTTTTTTAGTTGGATTAATTTTTATAAATTAGCTGTTCTTTTAGATGAAATTTAGTATAATTAACTATTTTTCAGATTTTTGATGAAAAATTTTTAAAATTAATAATTGATCGATGGATTGGGAACAGATATTAAAAAAATAAGATCAATTTATTTTTTTGCATTTTACTTGAATTTTTATTTTTTATAATTATACTTAAAGAATATAATAAAAAAATTAGTATGTTTATTTTTTTATTTGTTATTTTGTTAATAAATAATATATTTAAATTTTTTTTATTAATAATAATATTATTAAGAAATATAAAGGAGTAAAAAAAAGTTTTATGTTTACATCGAATTTTAAAAATAAAAAAAATTTAAATATATTATTTTATTTTTTTGCGATATGTTTAATGTTTTTGGCATTTATTGTTAGTGTTCCAATAAGTGCTGAAAAAAAAGATTTTAAAGCATTAGTTGATGCTCGAGCAATAAAAATTAGCCCTATAGAACATAAGGTATTTGATGGTAAATCAACACCAAACACATATACAATAAAATCAGACCAAATAGATGCAATAAAATCATTATTAAAAACAGAATTTGACCAAATAGATGGTATAAAAGACAATTATGACCTTTCAGTAGAAATCGCTGAAGGTGATGCAGCAGGTGTTTTAAAAGTAACTGATGGAACAATTAAAGATTTAAAAATTGTTGCAAAAGTGAAAGAAGACAAAAAAACTTTATTCTTAGAAGGAGACGATGCAAAAACAGCATTTACCTTTTCTAATGATCTTACTAAACTTAGAGTTCCAACAACATCAACAGACAAAAAAACTGTATTAGCATTTGCAGACTTTGAAATATTGGAAAAAGGTCTACTTGAAGATTTAGAATCAACAGAATCACAAAAAAGAAAAGCAAATCAAACACACAATAACAAATATAAAGAAATAGTTAAAACAATTATTCAGGATATAAATAAATTAAATCCTTTTACAAAATTAGATGACCAAGAATTTAAAAATTTTACAATAATTACTGTTAATAACAATGGTGTGAAACAAGTTAAATTATCAGGTAAAACTCAAGGAAAAGCAGACGATAAAAGTGAATTTTTAAATTTTAGAGGAGAAAAAACTATTGATTTAAATGTTTCGCCCGCATTACAAGATGCAGAAACATTTATTAAAGCAAAAAATAACAATAGTTTATATATTGGTCCTATAAAAAAAGAGACAACAGACGCAAACGCAACACTAACAACTGAAGCACAAAAAGAAAAAATTAAAACATATTTGATAACAAAAATATTACCAACAAAAGACAATCAAGATAAATTACTTGCAATAACAAAAGACGATTATGGAATTACATTTGACGACACAAATAAAAAAGTTAAAATAAAATTATTAAATACAGGCAAGAAAACAACAATTTTGTCTGCAAACAATGATCTAGTAGAATTATCATTTGATAATGATCTTGAAAGACTTAAATTGTTAGACAATTTCGAAATAGACACAAAAAAATATGAAGAAATAAACAATAAAAGTATTAAAAAATCAGCAAAATACGAATTTATTTTTCAAAATATTAAAGAATTAAATCCTTTTACAGAATTATTAGCGAGTGATTTTGATGTAGATTTTGATTCATCAACAAAAAACGTTATATTAAAAGGTAAAAACACTGGTACACCAGAAAATAAAAGTTATAAATTGATTAATAGTAAAATGACTACATTGAAAGTTAAAGTAGTTGATGAAGATTCAACAAAATCATCCCAATCAAAAAATAACAACAGGGACGATAGACAAAATCAAAATACATCAGGCGAAAATCAACAATCATTACAAAAAACAGATTTAAAAAAATTAATTGAAAACAAAAATCATAATTCTTTAACTGTGGGACCTGTAAGATTTGAAGCATGGGATGTTTCAACAGACCAACAAACAGTTAAAAATGACCAATTTTCATCAGTTATTACTAATAATATACCGGCAGCATTATCAGGTAAAGTAGAGATAGGAGACTGGAATTATAGATTAAAAACATTTAAATTAAAAGTAAAAACTGAAAATCAAAGTGATTTTGTTCAAAATGAATTACAATTAACATTTAGTAATAATCTTAATGACATTTTTTTACCGTCATCAACAACAAAAATTACATTAACAGAAGAACAATTTAACACAATGAAAAACTCAAACAACTCAGATCCTAACAAATATAAACTTATTGTTGATTTTATTAAAACACACAATCCTATGATATTATTAGAATCAAAAGATTTGGAAATAAAATTTTCTGAAACAAAACAAGATTTAATTTTATCAGGTAAAACAATAGATATAGACGGAAATCGTACAGGACTAAATTTTAGTAATACAAAAGTAATTCCGTTGGAAGTTACAGAAACTAAAACAAAAACTAACCAAGAACAAAAAACAACAACTCAAGACCAAACAACAGCAACAACTCAAGACCAAGGAATTTCTTGGTGGATATATGTTATAACTATTGTTTTTGTGGTTACTATAGGTTTTATCGCTTTTAAAATTTTTAAAAATAAAAATAGACAATAATATAATATTTTAAAATTAAAAAAAATATTTTTAGTACGAAAATAAGAATATAAATGTTTAAATTTCTTTCAAATAATTAAAAAAAATTTAAACATTTAGTTCTTATTTTTTTATTTATTTTTCTTATTTATTATTAATAATTTCTAAAAAAGTAGTTTTTTTATTTATTTTTCTTATTTATTATTAATAATTTCTAAAAAAGTAGTTTTTTTTATTTTTTTATTTGTTATAGTTGAAATTTTATAAAAAAATATATAATATTTATAATAATGATTATTTTTTTGATTTAATAATCATGATTTTATTTTTTAGGTTAATTTTTTTTATTTAAAAAAAATGTAAATTAAAATTTAATTTCAGGAGAAAAAAATGAATTTTTATTATCATAAATTAGAACAAAGATTTGAAGAAATTGGGCATTTAGGTAATATTTTAAATTTATTAAGTTGGGATATTGCTTGTAATATGAAAAATGGTTCAGAAAATAGTCGAACTAAAGAAATTATTACTTTAAATAATATTATTCGTAAATTATTGATTTCGAAAGAAAATAAAAATTGGCTTTTAGAAGCTCAAAAAGAAATTAAAGATTTAGATCAATGGCAACAAGTTAATTTAAAAGAAATAGCTTTAACAATTAAAAATAAAGAAATTATTTCTGAAGAATTACAAAATAAATTGATTTTAGCCACTAATCAAGCTGATTTAATTTGGCGTAAAGCTAAAGTTAATAATGATTATGAATTATTTAAACCTTATTTATCAGAAGTTATTAAATATACTAAGGAAATTGCTCAAGTTCGTGCTAAAGCTTTGGGTTTATCATTATATGATGCTTTAATTGATCTTTATGATACTGGAACGACAGTCCAAAGTATCAAAAAAACCTTTGCGGTTTTAAAAGAAAAATTACCTCCTTTAATTAAAGAAATTTTAAAAAAACAACAATTAAAAAAACATTTATATCAACAAATTTCTTTACCAATTAAACAACAAAAAAAAATTAATTATCAAATTATGCAAACTTTAGGTTTCGATACTAATAAGGGTCGCTTAGATGAATCCGCTCATCCTTTTTGCGGTGGTACTCCTCATGATGTTCGTTTAACTACTCATTATTCTGCAGACAATTTTTTGAATAGTTTTTATGCTACCGTACATGAAACAGGTCATGCTTTGTATGAACAAAATTTACCTGAAAAATATAAAAATCAGCCTGTTGGTAATGCTCGAGGTTTTCAATTTCACGAAAGTCAATCGTTATTAATGGAAAAACAAGTTGGTAAATCGAAAGAATTTTTAAATTATTTAACTAATTTATTAAGTCAAAAATTTAATTTAAATGATGATTTATTTAAAACGGAAAATTTATATTTAGCCGCTAATCAAGTTAAACCTGATTTCATTCGGATTTATTCTGATGAAGTTACTTATTGTTTGCATATTATTTTACGTTTTGAAATTGAAGAATTATTAATTAATGATCGATTATCTTTAGATGAACTACCAACCGTTTGGAATCAAAAAATGCAAGATTATTTAGGTATTTCACCCAAAAATTTTACTGAAGGTTGTTTACAAGATGTTCATTGGTCAGCAGGTTGTTTTGGTTATTTTCCAAGTTATGCTAACGGTATGATTATAGCCGCGATGGTTATGGAAAAAATTAAAACTATTTATCCTAACATTAAAAATGATTTCATTCAAGGAGAATTTAGTAATTTAAATCAATATTTAAATCAAAACTTTAGAAATTTTGGTTCTCTTTATTCTAGTGAAGAAATGTTATTTCAATTGACAGGTGAAAAAGAAGTTAATCCATATACTTTTTTAAAATATTTAGAAGATAAATATTTATTTAATTAAAGATTAATATTTTTAATTATTTAATATTTGGATAGAAAAATTTAATTTCATAATTTTTATATTTAAAGTTAATTTTAAAAAAAATAAAGAAAGAAATTTAATGAATATGAAAAATCAATTTAAAAAATTATTTAAACATCGCGCGGATAATGTTTTTAAAATATTATTTGCAATGGGTTTAATTTTAATAGTTTATATTATTTTTACTATACAATTAAAAAATATTTATCAAAAATCATCTATTAAAGGTTCTAAGACATGGTTGGATTTAATTTATTATTATACTAATCAAAGTAATATTTTAGTTTTAATTACAATGACTTTATTTTTTACTTCGTTTAGAAAAAATCCTAAATTTTCTTGTTTAGCTTTTATTACTTTAACATCTATTTTATTTACTGCAATTATTAATCATACTATTGTTTGTCCAACAGAACTTAAAGATTTCAGTTTTTCCTTAGAAACTTATTATCATTATCATCACACTATAATTCCTATTTTATATACTATTTTTTATTTTTTTAAAAATATTCCACCGATAGATATGAAAAAAGTTTATATTAGCTTAATTCAACCTTTAGTTTATTTTTACTTTTTTTTATTTCAAGGTTTATTTAACAAAAATACTAAATATCCTTATTCATTTATTGATCCTATGAACAAAGGTATTTTTAATATTACAAGTGAAGGTGGACAAGGTTATTTTTTAGTTTTATTAATGTCTATCATTTTAACAATTTTATTTTACTTTTATAATTATGTATTAGCTTTTATTAAAAATCGATATTTTTCTTATAGGGGTTAAGATGGTTTTTATCAAAAAATAATGATAATGGCTATTTTTAAATTAATTTTAATAAATTAATTATTGTTATTAAGAAGTTTATTAGAAATTATATTTTTTATAAAACATTAAATACCAAATTATTATTCCGTTAAATAAATAATTTTCAATAAAAAAATGTAACACTTCGTTGCAACATAAAGATTTTTTAAAAATATTTTAAAAAATCAATGTTTTAAAAAATAAAAAAAAATCTAAGTAGTTATTTTATTTTTTTTAAAAGTCTAAAAAAATACAATATTTCAGGGAGTAATAATGAATCAAATTCAAACTATTAATATAAATTTGGATAAAAGTAAATTAAGTACAGTACAATTAGTTTTCGTTACTGTTATAAGTGTTTTGACTTTAGGTCTAGCATGGTTTAGTGTTTATCCTTTTTTTAAAGTTTTTGCTTTTAAACGCGATATTGAATTACAAATTTCCATAAAAAAAAATTTTTTACAAGAAATAAATAATTTACAAAATAAAATTCAAAAAAATATTAATTTTAAAGTAGAAAATTATGATATATCAAAAAATAATCCAAAAAAAGAAAGATCTTTATTCGCATTAGGAAAAATACAAATAATTTTTACATCTATAATCGCAACTATTTCTATTATATGTATAATATTTAATAATATTATTGATTTACCAAATCATGAAGAAACATATCCTTTATTTAGTTTGTTCTATATTTATTGTTGGGAAGTTGTTTATAATGGGAATATAATATTCCAAAAAAATAAATATTCAATTATTCAACTAGAAAATGAAAAAGAAAGATTATATGAAGATATAAAAAATTTTGAACAAAAAGAATTTTTATTATCACAACAAAACAAAAAATAATGATAAAATGCACTATTTATTTTTAAAATAAATAGTGAATTTTTTAAATTATATTTTTATTTATTAAAAATAAATTTTATTATTTTTAAAAAAAGTCTAAGGTTTTAGAAAACTTCGGTGTTCAATGTTATTTCTTTCTTGTAAACTTTTAAAAACTGTTTATTTTATTGAGTTTTAATTTTTGATTATTGTCCATCATTTTTAAATATGAAAATATTTTAAATAAATAAGAAATTTTGATTCAAAAAAAATTCTAATTGGTTAATAAGTTAATATGCAATGAAGAATAATAATTTAATGTTTGTTATTTATTTTTTAATGGTGTTTATTAGAATTTAATTGTATTACTAGAATTTAAAAATTAACGGATTTAAAAGCTTTTTCAGAATGCAAATTATATATTTTGATGAAAAATATAGATATTATTTCTATATATATAAACATCAATCAAATGTCAAAAGAAAGTAAGAGAAAATATTTTTTATGATTCAAATAGTCAATTTAACTAAAAATTTTGCTAATAAATCTCAAATGCCGGTTAATGTGTTAAAAAAAATATCTTTAAATTTACCTGATAAAGGATTAATTTTTATGTTAGGTAAATCTGGTTCGGGTAAAACTACTTTATTAAATTTATTAGGTGGTTTAGATTTTTTTGATCATGGCGATATATTAATCAATGGCAATTCAACTGTTAATTTTAAACAAAGTGATTTTGATAATTATCGTAATGGTAGTGTCGGTTTTGTTTTTCAAGATTTTAATTTAATTGAAGATCTGAATGTTATGCAAAATTTAGCTTTACCTTTACATTTACAAGGTAAAAAAGCTGATCCAGTTATGATTAAGAAATTATTAAAAGATTTTGATTTAGATGGTTTTGAATTGAGAAAAGTTAATCAACTTTCTGGCGGTCAAAAACAAAGAATCGCTATTGCGCGTTCTATTATTAAAAATCCTTCCATTATTTTAGCCGATGAACCCACCGGCAATCTAGATTCTAAAACAGGCAAACAGGTTTTAGAAATTTTTAAAAAATTATCTGCGGATAAGTTAGTGATTATTGTTAGTCATGATGCGGAAAGTGCTTATCGTTATGGTCAAAGGGTTATTGAATTACAAGATGGAAAAGTGTTATCAGACTTATCAAAAAATAATGTTTCTCCATCTCCTCAACAGGGTTTTAATCCGAAAAGTTTCAAAATTGGACAAAAAATTACCCCAGAAATTTTGCTTCAAATGCAAAACCAAAACCAAAATGACTTTAAAGCTTCTTTTATAGCGACTAATCAAGTGGCGAATGATAATACCCACGAACATCGAGAAATGATTAAAATTGGTAGTTATTTACCCCTTAAATTAGCTTTTAAAATGGGCATGAGTTATTTTAAAGAAAAAAAAATTGCTTTAATATTTTTTTTATTAATATCTGCGTTGATGTTATATTGCCAAATTTTTACGAATGCTGCGTTTTTTGGTGTGAAATCATTAAAAAATCTACAAACTCATGCACAACAATTATCCTTACAAGAATCATTAAAAAAAATAGATTTTTTAGATAAGTCGATTCAATTTTTTTTGCAATTTGCTGAAACAACGATAAGTAATGGCACAAAAAATATGTTATATTTAAATTTAATTGTTTTTATAACTGTTTTTTTTACTGTTGGTCGATTTGTAAAACAAAGTATTCAATTTAAAAAAAAAGAAATTGGAATTTTAAGAGCTTTAGGCGCTAGAAGTAGAGATGTGTTTAAGATTTTTTTTAGTGAAGGTTTTGTTATTGCTAGTTTAATATCTATTTTTGCGATTTTGTTTTTTTATTTCATTCCTTTTAGAAATATTTTGATTGAAGATGTAGTAAAAAAAATGATTAATTTTTATGTTGTAAGGTTAGAAAACTGCGAACAAGTAAGTATTATACAAAAATTACCCTCAGAATTAATATCAATCATCGGTAAAATGAAGGATGACTTGATTTCATTTAGAGAAAACATTATTTTTTATTTACATTTAGGCATTGCATTTTTAAATATTGTTGTAAGTACTTTTTTAATTGTATTTATTAGTATTTTTTATCCTATTTATAATTTCGCTCGAAAAAAACCTATTGAAGTTATTTTAAATAGATAATTATATTAATTTTTGCCAATATCAAATATTAATTTATTATATCTTAGTAACCATATAGTTTTTGTTATCAAAAAGTAAAATTTTCTACCTAGTTATTTCCTTAAAACTATTTCGAAACAGAATATGAACATCATGGTGAAATTTTTTAGGAGGTAATTGAAAAATAATTAATCAACATTTATCTCAAAAAGAAATTATTATCATTATTACTAAATTTATTCATCATGATAATCATTTTCTACCCCTCCAAAAATATTGAAATTATCATATTCTCTCAACTTTTAAACTTCAAAACTGGGTATTGTAAAAATTAATCAATAATAAAGGTGAGAGTTGCAAAAAATACCCTCTATTTAATCGTAAATAAAAAAAAATTACTATTATATATATTATATATAATAGTAGAGGTAAAAGAGATTAATATAAAAAAATTTTTCAAGTTAATTAAGGATATTTAGCATTAGATTTTAGTTTTTTAAAAAATTTTTTAATTTTTTTCTGATTTAATTACCCATCAAAATTAAATTTAAATAATTTTGAAAAAAAATAATTTTCTTAAAAATTAATTAATTTAGTTTTAATAAAATAATTTTTTTAGTTATTATGAAGTGAAATTTAATCAACAATTTTTTATTTGATTTGGTGTTTTTTAATGGTCTCATTTTTCTAGCTAATATTAAATAAATATTTTGATTTTTTAATGTGAATGTTTTCAACAGAATAAAATTTAATGTATTCTTGGAACTTAAAATTATTGATTATATAGAATCAAACGTTTTTATAAACATTTATTAAATTATCAAAATTAACTCAAAATAAATATGATGATTAAAAAAATAATTACGATAGTTGATATACCGAAAAAACTACTTTTCCAATCCTCTCGCATAAATTCATATAAACCTTTGAAAAAATAAATTGTTCGATGAAAAAAATTACCTTCTCGTCTTTTTTGTAAAATAAAAAATCTATTTCCTTGATCTTTTTTTAATTCATATTCATTTTGTTTTATATCTCTTTTTAATGTTAAACTTTTTTTTTCTTTTTGGGATAATATTTTTGATTCTAATAATTCTTTATTTGGTTTTTCTTCTAAATTTAAAAAATGCTTACTATCTGATTGAGCTTTAATAATATTACAACTTACTAAAAATATCAAAACTAAATTAATAATTAAAATAATTAATGTTTTAATATTTAATTTTAAATTATGCATAAAATATTCTTTCTTTTAATGTTTTTTTTATTTAAATTTAAGTATCTTAATAATATTATATACATAATTTGTATATTTAAAATTAAATATTAAAAAAATAAAATCATTATTAATCATAAAATAAAAAAATTCATATTATTAATAACTTTCTAACAATAAATATTTTTGAAATTAAAAAAAATTGCCAAAATGGTGAAATAATAAGTTAAATTATTTAATTTTTAAAAAAATTTTAGATTTTAAAAAATTCTAAAGATAATCCAAAATAATAAAAATGTTAAATAAATAATTAGTAAAAAAAGGAATTGAAATCAATGTCAATTGAAAAAAATAATTTAGAATTTGAAAAAGAATTTAATAAATCAAATTCACCAACCGTTTTAAAATCTTCAAAATTAATTGTAATGAAATTATTTTTATTAGTTTTATTTTTATTGTTAATTATAATTTGGGTTTATATGACCATGATGTCCAAGGAATCGAAAAAATTTGATCAGAGAATTGTTTCGATAGAAGAAAAATTATCAAAAATAAATACTGAACACTCCGGCTTCCATTCGAATGAAAAGTTAGAAACTAATTCCAGTGAAAAAATTAATTCAAATTCAAAAAATGTAAAAAGTAATCCACCCAATTCTCCAGAAGAATCAAATGAAGAAGATAGATTACAATTTCAACCCGCAGATACCACTAAATTTTTACCATTTGATAAATTAATCGGTTTTAAAGAAGAAAAAGTGGCAGTTGATGGTTTTATTGATTATATGCGTAATAAAACTAATTATGAAAATATTGGTGATGTTGAGCCGCCTTTAGGAATTTTACTCTATGGTTGTCCTGGTACAGGTAAAACTACCTTAGCCAGAGCTGTAGCTAAAGAAATTAAATTACCTTTTTTCGAAGTTCCAAGTTCAATGTTCTCCCAAAAATATCGCGGAATTGCTACACAAATGGTAAAAGATTTATTTGATAAAGCTCGTGAATTAGCTGAACAAAAAGGTGGTGCCATCATTTTCTTAGATGAATGTGAAACCATTTTCGTTAATATTAACAATCTTGAAGCTAATGCTGAAGTTGCTAATGTTGTGAATGCTTTTAAAACTGAAATGACTTCAATTGATAATAATCCTAATAAACCAGTTTTCGTAATTGGGGCCACAAATCATATTGACCAATTAGAAGAAGCAATTAAATCACGTTTCACTTATAACATTGAAGTAAAACCATTTGAGCGTAAAGAACGTGAGGAATTCTTAAAATTTATGATTAATCGTCGTAAAAATCCTTATAGTGATGAAGCGAAAAATTATTTATTCAAAGTAATTAATGTGGCTTTAGATGATTATCAAGGTGAAAATAGTTTTTTAAAATCAAATCGTACTTTAGAAAATATTTTAAAAACAGCTGTCAATATTTTTGCTAAAAATCGTAAAATTGTTGACCCTAAAATTTCAGAAAATTATAGAAAACCAAAATTACGCGATAAAATTCAAATATCAGATTTAAAAACTGCTTATTCAATGGTAGTTTCTAAAGATACCGCAATTTTAGATAAAATTGAAAATTCGAGCAAAACTTAATTAATTTTAAGTTTTCTGATTTTTTTGGTGATTATCAAATTTTAGTGAAATTTTTATTAGGTCTGACTATTTTTATGATTTTGACATTAATTATTTATAAATTAATTTAAATGTTTTATAAATCATTATAAAAAAGTTTTTATTGAGTAGTTTTAAAATATTTTTTTCTATGATTAATATTAAATTTTTTTTGTTTTAGAAAGGGAAAAGATATGTTAAATGATCCGAGTTAAATTATTTGTTAAGTTTTTTTTATTGATATTTTTAGCGTTAATATTGGTTTTTAATCAATTTATTAAAGCTCAAGAAGAACTTAAATTAATCGATTTAAAATATACTGATTTAACAGATGATAAAGAGTTAATTTTTTCTAAACCTTTGAAATATTTGGAAACGAAAAAATTTCATGAATTTAAACCTACTAGTATTTTTCTGCAAGTTTTTTTAAAAGGAGATAATATAAGAAAACCAATTTTGATAATTAAATTTAAACAACCTAATAATGAATTAGAATTATATTATTTAACAAAACCAAGTGAAGTTTTATGGGAAGGTTCAACGTTAAAAACAGTTAGTATTGTTAGTAGTCAAAGAAATAATCAGGAAAATCAAAAAATAATAAAAGAAAAATATCCTTATAATATTTCTATAAATAATGAAAATGATTTTAGAAAAAAAATGATTAATGATTATGGTCGAGAGGTATTTAATGAACTTCAATATTTAATTTATGGAAATGATCAACAACATACTTCAACATTTAATGAACAACCCATTGAAAATATGAGAGATAAAACTACTAATGATACGATATTGAATCAAGTATTGAAAAAATTTCAAGATTTATTCAGTGATAAACTAACTTTAGTGAAATTTTTCATTGGTATTATTTTATTTTTAAATTTTATAATATTTGTATATAAATTTATTAAAAAAATTATCAATAGTGATAAATAAATTTAAAAAAAATATTAATTTTTAATTTTTTTAAAAATAAAGCAATTATATTGTTTAATATTTAAATCAAACAAATTAACAATTTATTAATAAATTGTTATAATTATAGTAATAATTATATTTTTTATTATTTCAATAAAAATGATTTAATAGTAATAACAACACAAATTGATTAGATATCAGATATAATGATGTATCATCAAAAATATAATTAAATTAAACATAAAAAATAGGAGGATTAAAAAAGATATTGTTTTAAATAAATAATCTTATTATATTGTTTATTTTATATATTTATATTTTTTTAGCCAAAATCAAAAAAATAATTCTTATATTAATATTATCTAAATTAAAATTTAATTTTTTTATGTATAATATATATAATTTTTATAAATAAATATAAACTAAAAAATCAAATAATATAATTTTAAAAATTAAAAAAAATTTAATCTTAATAAATCATAAAAAATAATTTTAAAAGGAGTTTTAAAATGAATAAAAACATAATTTTAAATGATGTTTTAAATAGTGTTAATACAAAAAAAAGTATTTCCATATCTAAAAATAATGTTTCGAGAAAAAGTATTGCTTTAAAAACTATCACGCTTTTATTAGTTACTATTGCAACAACTATCATTACTTTTTTTCTTTTTAATGGTGGTTTAACTGTGCAACCTGCTAAAATAACTGCGTTAAATGATCGTAAAGTTTCTATTATTTTAATTTTGTTTGTTTTACCAATCATTTCTTTTATATTAATTATAGGTTCTAGGTTTTTGCCTGTTCAAATGGTTAAATATGTAGCGATGACATATTCTATTTTTGAAGGCATGTTTTTTGGTGTTTTATTTTGTTTATTAAATATCGTTTATGATAATGTTTTAATGTTGGTAGCTATCGATCTTCTAAGTGTTTCAATTCTTTTTATATTAATGAATTTAGCTTTTTACAATAATATTATTAAAGTTACTAAAAAGTTTGTTATTTTTATTATGATATCGATGTTTATGATTGTTCTATTCGACTTAATAATCCTTTTTTCTAGGGTTTACAGTGGTTATAGTATTAAGCAAATGAACCCATTTTTAGGTGCATTCGTTTCTATTTTTGCTATTATAATCGGTACTTTGAGTTTAGCGATGGATTTTAAATATGCCGAACAAATTATTCAACAGAATATTTCCAAAGAATACGAATGGCAAGTGGCTTTAGGTTTTCAAATCACCCTTATTTATATTTTTATTCGTATTTTAGAATTAATGTATTATGCAGGACTATTTAGAGAACGCAAATAATATTTGGAACTTTAAAAAAATTTAACGGATATTTTAAATAATAGATAATTTTTGATTTTTTGATATTACTTGAGGAAATAAGATTAATAACTTTGATAAAATTGATGTTATTAATCTTATTTATTTATCAAAGATTGTATAATTTACAAAAACATTTCGAAGATATTCAAAAAATTTTAAATAAATATCAAGATAATGAAAAATTAACAGATATCGAGACAATATTATTATTAACATATTGCAGTGGACCAAAAAAATGGAACTACTAAAAAACACAAAAATAAATAAAAAAAATTGTTTATTAAATTTAATTGAATAATAACTAAAAAAAAATATTTTTTCAAATTTTTATTAAAACTAAATTATTTTTAAAAAATTTGACAAAATATTTTTTTTGTTTATCATATAGTTAAATTTAATAAATAATTTTTTCTTTTGGTACTTCTAACGGTTCTATTTTTCTCTCACAAATGATAACAAGGAACCAAAAAATGAACACAAAAAATGGATAACTTTTAAATTGGAATTATATCATATAATTTTAAACTATCAAACAATTAAGAAGGAATTTACTATCTAAATTATATTATTTATTAAATTTTATTTTAATTATTTACATAGTTTTATGAAATATAAAAAAATAATTTGAGGTTTTATATTCATTATATGATGTTAAAAAATAAATTTGCTTTTTTTTCAAAAAATTATTTTATGAATCACTATTTTTTTATTATTGGTTTTTAATAATCAAATTTTTGGGTTGCGTGAGAATGAATTTTCCGAAAGAACTATTAGACAAACAGAAATTATTCACGTCATGTTAGAATCTGATGCTGATGAAAATACAGTTCTAAATTAGATTAAAACCCATATTAATCCTAATTTTAATGGTTCTGTCAGCAATATTTCATCATATAATGCTACAAAAGAAGGGTCTATTTATTGGTCTATTAAGGATGAAGAAGACATTCTAGCTGTTTATTTTGATGGTGGTACTAGAAATAAAAGAGATCGCAATTATGATTTTGTGGATTTAAGATGGTTAGGTAATGGTTCACCCCATATGTATTGTTTTTGGAAAATAAGAGAAGATGTGAATGTATTACAACATCATGATATTTCAAAAGCAAGACATGCTAAAGGTAATCTTGCAGTAAAATTTGCTTCCGCTATAATAGATAAAGCGTCAGATAAAGTGCCAAGTGTTAAAAATATTAAAAACAAAAAAATAACTATTGAAAAAATTATGAAAAAGATTGCTGAAAAAGTATCTAAAAAAACTATTAATAAGTTATCTTTCGGTAATTTTTTAATTACTGGTGCTGCTGGGGTTGTAAGTGAAAAATTAGCAGATTTAGTAGTTGATATTTTCGAAAAAAATAATCCTGCCGCTTTAGAAATTGCCAGTTCATATATTAGCAATTTTGAAGATGTTATAATGAATGTGACCGATTTCGTGGACGATGTTCCAGTAGCTCGTGATTTAGCCAGAGGATTTTTTGAATTTAGTAAAACTATAAATAAAGCAAATAATTATCCAGTTAACGTTTTTAAAGAGGTAGGTAAAAACCTTTTTAATCAAGATAATTATAAAAAAGTAAAAGATCCTTTAGATTTCGCAGATAATATTGGTAGAGGCACCGTTTCAGTCATTAAAGGTGTTGGTGCAACCGTTAATACAGTTCAAGATATTGGTTACGGTGTTTATGACACTCTTACTAAAGGTTTCCGTTTCTTATTTTAAAAAAATATTTTTGAATTATAAAAAATATATAAAGAAGGGAGGTTATTATTATTCAATACAAACAAATAATTAAAGATATCATCGCTTTTTTAATTTTAAGTTCGATGTTGTTTATTACTTTACTAGAATTAAAAAGCAGTCATGTTGATTTTATGAAAAACAAAATAATATTTGGGATTTTTATTTTTATTTCATGCTTTATACTAATAGGAGTATATTCTTATATTTGTTTTAAAATAATACGAGGAACAATATTTATTTATAAAGATCCTAATAAAGCCAAAACCTTAAATAATATTGATTTTTATGAATCGTTGCCAGATGTTCCTAGCAAAGGGAGAGGGAACAAATTTTATAAATTAGATACATATGGTACAGAATTACCTTGGGGAAAAAATTATTTTTTAAGAAAATTATCTCAATTAAAATTTTGGACTGTTTTAGTTACAATTATAATATGGTTAATTCCAGTTTTTCTTCGTGATCCTTCTATATATAAAACCTCGATTTATAATCAAATTATGCATATATTAATTTATTTTTTAGTTATTATGTTTTGTATATTGATAATATATTATGTTTGTGAATTGTACGCCAGTTTTTGGTGTTACTATGTAAAATTATTTCAATTATTAGGGGTTTTCCGTTTTTTAGAAAATGATTTTAATAAAACGATTAATTCTCATAATTATTTTCCGATTAGTATAAGGTATTATGAAAAATTAAAAGAAAAAAATCCAAAACCAAAATCAATCAAAAAAATATTAAAAATATTAATAAAAAAAATATTTAAATGGATCCTCTCTGGATGGCTCTCGAAATGAGAGTCATTTTTTTTAAATAACCTATTATCACTAATTTTTAAACTTAAAAAATTCTTTAATAAAAAATTTGACAAAATATTTTTTTTAGTGATTATTCAATTAAATTTAATAAACGATTTTTTATTTTATTTTTGTGTTTTTAGTGGTTCCATTTTCTGGTCCACCGCATATGATCCAACTGTGTTTTTTACCACACAAATATGGCCAAGTAGAAAGGTGATTATTTTTTAGATCATGATTTTGAAGAAGATAATTCTATCATTAAAAGTTCTCATGAAGGTTTAGATATTCATCATATATTTGAATACGAAGCGAGAAGTTTATCGAAATTCCCAATATGTTGAAAAAGTTTTTTTCGAATATCAAAAATCTTATAATTTATTTTATGGCAATTTATTAGAACATTTTGTTTTACACTTAAAAATTTGTGATTATGCTATAAAAATCCTGGAATATATCATCCTCATGTAGGAAAAAAAGGTGCACAGAAATTATATTTAAACGTTTACCAAATATATATATATATTAAAAATATATAAATATCATTATAAAAATTATGAAAGAAAATTAGCATAAAAAATTTATTATCTAAGATCAGATTTTTGGAAATGTTAATTTTATATGACAAAGTTTAAATCTTTATAAATATACCAATTTTTTGAAGTTTCTCACTCTTTTATAATATTTTATCATTTAAGAAAATATGGTATAAAATTCAATTACATATAAAAAAAATCTAAGTTTTTAAATAAAATTTGATTTTTTTTATATGTAAAAAAATAAATAAATTTCTTTAATAATTAATACTCTTATAAAAGGGTATTGTATTTTTGTTTAATGACGTGTTTTTGATTAATTTTTTATTTATATTTCATTTTTGATAATAATAAAAATGTTTGTGATAGGTTGATTATCTAGAAAATTTGGCTTTATTTTTTTTCAACTATCCTTATTGAAAGAATAAAAAAATACAATTATAAAATTTATTAATTGATCTTTATTTTTTAAATATCAGTTATCAATAATTATTTTATTTTTAAAAAAATTGAAATTAATATAATAATTAATTCTCCATTGTTTTTTTAATTTTTTGTAATCTTAAAATAAAATTCCATCATTAAAAAATAAAAAAACTTCAATAAGTATCGATTTTTTATATAAAAATTAAATTAAATAAAAAATTTAAACATTGAAATATTGATTAATATTGTTATATAATGTGTTTGAAATTATTTAATTAAAAAAATTTAATTTTACGAAAAAAAATATATTTTAATTATTTTTTTAAATACTAGTTACATTAAATATCAGTTATAATAATAATATTAGATAATATTTATTTTTTTCATTATATTTAAAATTTAATTACACTTTGATGATTTTTATTTCAAATTTTTATTTTTTTATTGATATTAATTGTCATTATTTGAAATGAGTTTAGAATAATTAAATATAAAAATTTAAAATATTTGAAATTATATGATAATTTTAAAATTAAAACCTAATAAAAATAAAAATTTATTTTAAATTTTTTTCATTATTTTCAATTGATAAAAAATAAAATATAAAAAGGAGGAATTGGTAATAATCAAATGGAATTAAAAAAAAAAAAAATTTACTTCATTAGCATTTTATTATTAAGTACTTTTTTATTGGTATTTTTAAGTATTTTAACTTTTTTAAAGATTTTGAAGGCTGATGATTTTAAATCTTCTAAAAAGATAGTTGCTACTACTACTATGTTAGGTAATTTATCTCAACAGTTAACCCAAGGGATTAAATTAAATGAAACAAATGATGATTATTTTGAGGTTAAAACTTTAATGACAACTGGAGTTGATCCACATAATTATCAAGCTAAACCAAGTGATTTAAGGCATATTATAAGTGCTGATTTAATGGTTACTAATGGTCTTCATTTAGAAGCGCAAATGCAAAAAGCTTTTCAAACTTTATGTCAAAGTGAAAATCATGCATGTGAGTTTTTTTCAGCAGGTGAATATTTAACATCTAACAATAATCAGGACATAATACGTGGTAAAAGTGACTATCCTGATCCGCATATTTGGTTTAATGTTGATTTATGGCAAATAGTTTGCGAAGGTTTAAAAAAAGAAATTAAAAAAATTATTAAACCTCAAGATAAATCAAAAATTGAAGTTCAAATAGATCGTAATTTTAATATTTATTATGAAAAATTAAAAAAATTAAAAGAAGATATTATTCAACAAATTACTGACACAAATTTTGGTCAATCAGAAGTTTATTTAATTACAGCTCATGATGCCTTTTCTTATTTATGTGATTTTTTAAATAAAATACAAGATGGTGGATCAAAAATACAAACAGAAAATAAAAAAATATTTAAATTAGAACCTATACAAGGAATTTCTACTCAAGATGAAGTTAGCTCGGGTCGGATTTTAGAATTGATTCCTATTATTAAAGCTAATAGTGTTAAAGCTATTTTTACTGAAAGTTCTGTTCCTGAAAATACTATTAAATCTCTCAAAGAATCATCATTAGAATGGGTTAAAATAGTCCATCCCACTACAGACGATAAAGAAAATCTTTTATATTCAGATTCTTTAAATGATAAAAATGATTACATAGAAACATTTCAACATAATATAAATATTATTTTCAAATATTTAAGCAAAAAATGAAAATTTATTGTAAAAATATAATATTTTTTTATAAGAAAGGAAAAATTAATCAATATGAAACAAAATTTCATTGATATTAAAGATTTAACTGTTGCTTATGAATCAAAACCAGTTTTATGGGATATTGATTTAGAAGTACCACAAGGTGTTTTAATGGCTATTATAGGGCCAAATGGTGCTGGAAAATCAACTTTATTGAAAACTATGTTAAATATAATTCCTAAAATATCGGGAAAGATATTATTCAACGGTCAATCTTATAAACAAGTTTATAAAAAAATTTCTTATGTTCCACAAAGAAATTCGGTAGATTGGAATTTTCCCACAACTGTCTTAGATGTTGTTTTAATGGGGCGTTATGGCCATTTAGGGTGGTTCCAAAGACCTGGTAAAAAAGATAAAGCCATTGCTTTAGATTGTCTGGAAAAAGTTTCAATGACTACTTTAAAAGATCGTCAAATATCTGAACTTTCAGGTGGTCAACAGCAAAGAATATTTTTAGCTCGAGCTTTAGCACAAGAAGGTGATATTTATTTAATGGATGAACCTTTTCAAGGTGTAGATATTAAAACAGAAAAATCTATTATTGAAGTTTTAAAGTCTCTTCAAAAACAAGGGAAAACATTAATTGTAGTTCATCATGATTTAGATACAGTCCCTGTTTATTTTGATCATGTAACTTTAATTAATTTACAAAAAATAGCTAGTGGAACTATTGCTGAAAATTTTAACGAAGAAAATATTAAAAAAACTTATGCTGATAATAAATTTCAAAGAAAAGTAACTGAAGTAGGTTTATGAAATGAATTCTATAGATGATGGATGGATATATATATTAAAAATACTTTTAGGAACTTCTTGTTTGGCTATAACTGCTGGTTTTTTAGGGGTATTTTTAGTTTTAAAAAAGCAAGCTTTAGTTGGTGATGCTTTATCGCATTCCTGTATTCCTGGAATTGTCATAGTTTATTTAATTACAAATGAATTTGATGATAAATATTTATTTTTAGGTGCCTTTATTGCTTCTTTTTTAGTTTTATTTTTGATCGAAATAATTAAAAAGTATACCAAAAAAATTAAATATGACGCTATTTTAACTTTACTTTTATCTTCTTTTTTTGGTTTAGGTAAGGTACTTTTATCATATGCTCAAATTCACGCTCCTGATACTAAAATTTCTCGTTTAGATAAGTTTTTTTTAGGTCAAGCAGCCTCAATATCACATCAACAACTTAAAATAATTATAATTATTTTTATAGTAGTATTTTTTATTATTACTCTTTTTTGGAAAGAACTTAAATTATTTATTTTTAATGAAGAATATGCTACAATAATAGGAATTAAACCCAAAATAATGAATTTTATAATCAATTCTTTAACTATTTTGGTAGTAATTATTGGTTTACAAATTGTAGGAGTAATTTTAATTAGTTCTTTAATTATTGCTCCCGGATTAATTGCTAGAAATTGGAGTAATCGCTTATCTTTAAATTTTTTAATTGCTGGTTTTTGTTCTATTATTGCCAGTATTTTAGGTGTTTTAATTAGTTCTTTTAAAATTAATGAATCCACTATACCAACCGGACCTGCTATTACTTTAATTTTAAGTATTTTTGTTTTTTTATCTTTACTTTTAGCTCCTCAAAATGGTATTATTAAAAACAATTACAGACATTACCATTATAAAAAGAAGATTATTATTTTTAAAAAATTAATTCATTTTTATACAAATAAAAATGATTTAAATAATTTAAATATTGAAAAAATTAATCCTTTATTTTTTGAGCAAGGTTATTTAATTTTAAAAGAAAACAAAATTCATTTTAGTATTAAAGGAAAAAAATTAGTCAAAGAATTAATAGAAGGGAGAATATAAAAAAATATGTTTAATATAATACTGATATATCCTTATTTTGCTATTGTTTCCACTTCTATTGCTTGTTCTATTTTAGGTAGTTTTTTAATTTTGAAAAAAAAATCTATGTTAGTGGATGCAATTAGTCATAGTGTTTTATTGGGAATTGTTGGGTCGGTTTTATATACAAAGGATTTATCTTCGCCGTTACTTATTATAGGAGCCACATTGACAGGCCTTTTGACTGCTTATTTATCAGAGTTATTGAGTAGTAATAAAAAAGTTAATGAAGATGCTTCAATTGGAATTGCTTTTTCTTTTTTATTTTCTATTGCGGTTATTATTATCGGCCTTAATATCACTGGAATTAAAGAAGCGCATGTGGATGTTGATGCCGCACTTCTAGGCGACCCTAATTTAGTAACTTTACCAAGGATTTTTAATATTTTAGTAGTTTTATTTTTAAATATTATTTTTGTATTAGTTTTTTATAAAGAATTAAAAATTGCAAGTTTTGATAAAGCTTTGGCATCTTCTTTAGGTTTTTCTGTAGGTTTAATTAATTATGCTTTAATTACTTTGGTTTCTTTAACAACGGTAGTTTCTTTTGATGCTGTTGGTTCTATTTTGGTAATTGCTTTAATGATAGGACCAGCTGCAACTGCTCTTTTATTTGCTAAAAATTTATTTCATAGCGTTTTATTATCAATATTATTAGCTTTTTTAAGTGCTCATATTGGTTATTGTTTATCTATTTTAACAGATTTACCATTATCTGGTTTAACATCCTTCATTACTTTAGTTTTGTTCTTATTAGTGCTTTTTTTTGCACCTAACAACGGAATTATTTCTAAAATATTTAAATATCGTTTTCAAAAAAAGATTTTTTTTTCAATTAGTTTATTAATGCATATTCAAAATCATAATAAAAAACAAAAAAAAATCGATACTGAAATAATTCCCTTAGATTTAAAGTGGTCTTTAAATTTTTATAAAAAATGTCTTAATTTTTTATTTGAAAAAAAATATATTAGATTTAAAGGTAATTATATATTTGTAACTTTAAAAGGGAAAGAATTTTTATATAAAAAGAATGAAGAATTTGGAGTTATTAATAATTAATTTTTATTTATATATATATGTATATATATATTAGAAATATTGGGGGGTTATAATAAAATTTATTTTGAAAATGAAATTAATAAATTTACGTAAAATAATCATAGTTTCTCTTTTAATAACTTCATCTTTTGTTTTAGAAATATTTTCAAAACACATATTTTTATCTAACATTATGGTACCATTTTTTCATATTAAATTTTTTATAATTTCAGGTATACCTTTAATGTTGATGGTAATTATTTTAGAATTTAGATATAGTTTTTTAGGTATAATTATTTATTCTATGATTTGTTTTTTTGTTAACATTTTACCCGGTTCTTATCAATTATTTGCGACATTTGGTTATAAAAGTGATTTTTCTCAATTTCAGTGGATATTTTTAAATTCTTTAACAAATTTTTTTATTCCTTGTTTTTCTTATTTATTTTTATCTTTTTCAAATAATAAAAATATTAATAATTTCGATAAACGTTATAAAATATTTTTATTTTTATTATTAATGAT
The DNA here is from genome assembly GCF_000026205.1 of Candidatus Phytoplasma mali. Lineage (GTDB taxonomy): Bacteria > Bacillota_I > Bacilli_A > Acholeplasmatales > Acholeplasmataceae > Phytoplasma > Phytoplasma mali. The sequence continues at coordinate 600,037 of NC_011047.1, forward strand.
TGTTTTTCAAACTATTTCTAAAACTTTTAATGGTTATTATTTATATTTTGATACTATTAAAGAAAAATTAAATTTACAAAATAAATATTCTATTTTTTTGATTATTATGTTGTTAAATTTATTTCCCAATTTGACTACTAACTCATTTAATTTATTAGTTTGTTTAAGAATTTTATTTTATTTTAAAAATTTCCATTATTTAGATAAAAAATAATATAATAATGAATTTATTTATATTATTTTTTATATATTTTAAGTTAGTTTTAAAAATTATTTATATTTATACTATGATTATTATTTTTAAAATTGATAGAAACAAATAATAGATACTTTTTATATAAAATTATATGTTTTTTTAAAACTATCATTATTATTATAATCCCTTTTTTAAACTTTTTTCTCTTTTTGAGTAAAATATATTTTATTTTTCATAAATAAAGAATAATAATTAATAATTATTTTAGTAAGTTTTAAATTTATTATTAAAACTGATTTGTTGTTGATTTTACAAAGTTTTCTATTGATTGTTGTAAATTGTAAGGTGATGATTCATTATTACTAGAATTTTTTTGTATTTCATTTAAATTTTTTAATAATTGTTCTTTTTCTTGAGTTAAAATATCTATTTTAGTTTGTAATTCGTTATTATATGTTTGTGTTTGGGTTATCATTTCTGTAGCTTTTAATTGTAAGTTTTGTAATTCTTGATTTAAATTATCAATTTTAGCTTGTAAATCTTTTTTATCTTGTTCTGATTTGGTTATTTGTTGTTCTTTTTCAATATTTAAATTATTTATTTTAGCTTGTAAATCTTTTTTATCTTGTTCTAAAATTTTTATTTGTGTGGTTTTTTCTTGTTCTTTTAGACTTAAATTTTGATTTAAATTATCAATTTTAGCTTGTAAATCTTTTTTATCTTGTTCTGAATTAGTTATTTGTTGTTCTTTTTCAATATTTAAATTATTTATTTTAGTTTGTAAATCTTTTTTATCTTGTTCTAAAATTTTTATTTGTTGTTCTTTTTCTTGTTCTTTTAGGCTTAAATTTTGATTTAAATTATCAATTTTAGTTTGTAAATCTTTTTTATCTTGCTCTGATTTGGTTATTTGTTGTTCTTTTTCTTGTTCTTTTAGACTTAAATTTTGATTTAAATTATCAATTTTAGTTTGTAAATCTTTTTTATCTTGCTCTGATTTGGTTATTTGTTGTTCTTTTTCTTGTTCTTTTAGACTTAAATTTTTATTTAAATTATCAATTTTAGTTTGTAAATCATTATAATTTTCTGAATCATTTTCTTTTAAATCAATTATTTCATTTATTTCTTTTTTTTCTGTTTTATTTATTGAATTTAAGATAAAAAAAATTAATAATATACAAATTATGTTAAATAAAAATAAATAGTAGTAATTTTTATTTATTTTTTTATTTTTTTTAAATTTATTTTTTTTTCAATTTTTTTCTTTCTAATTTTTATTGATAAAATATTTTATTTAAGGCATAAAAATAATGATAATCTTATTTTTTTTATACTTATCTTTATGCTTTCAATTATATTTTAACATATTTTTTTAAAAAATATTTTAAATAAATAATTTATTATATTTTAACATATTTTTTTTAAAAATAGATAAATAAATATTATTTACTTAAAAAAAATAATTATAATTAGTTATTTATTTATGTTAATAATATATATAATATTTAAAAATTATCTTGCAATTTCTTTATATATATAATGATTTAAAAAAAAGATTAATGAGATTATTTTGCTATTTTTTTTGTAAACTAAATAATAAAGGGAGGTGCGCCCCGCTTTTCGAAAACCCAAGCAGAGCCCTCCCTCTTTTGTTTTTCTTTTGAGAAGCTTAATAACGATGTGCGCGCCATGGTCTAAGTTATATATATAT